>NZ_JBNCLH010000003.1:0-121129 GCF_049844575.1 Kribbella sp. DT2
CCGGGCCCGCTGGTCCACTCCGACCAGGGATTCCAATACCAGCACGTCTCCTGGCGGAACCTGCTGGCCGAGGCCGGGGCAACTCAGTCGATGTCTCGCAAAGCCAACTGCTACGACAACGCCGTGATCGAGAACTTCTTCGGGCATCTGAAGGAAGAAGCGTTCCACCACGTCCGCTACCTGAACCTCGAGGCACTGACCACAGCACTGCACGACTACATCGACTGGTACAACAACGACCGCATCTCAACAAGACTCAAGGGCCTGAGCCCGGTGCAATACCGGACCCAGACCCTCGCGGCCTAGGCTCTTATCCAACCAGTCCAACTTCCGGGGACCAGTTCACAGACGGCCGAAAGAACCCCGGGTCCCACCGCGGCAGCTGCGGGGGACCCGGGGGACGAGGCGAGCGCCGGGGCGGCGCTCCGGTGGTTAGTTGAACGGGTCGAGCGTGATGCTCGTCCGGGTGGGGTTGCCGTCGTGCACGAGGGACTCGTGGGCGCCGACGTCGTCGAAGGCGAAGCCGTAGGCCTTGCCGTCGGCCATCTGGGCGTGGACCAGGCGGGAGTAGTGGTTGGTGACGCCGTCCTGGTAGAAGTTCGCGTTGTTGGCGTCGGGCTGGTTCGGGTTGATCAGCAGCGTCGACCGGTTGAAGCCGGCGCACAGCGTGCGTGAGATCGGCCCGCGGACCAGGTCGTTCGGTGCGTCGAGCAGGCCGGCGCAGCCGAAGATGCTGGTCGAGTTCGGCTTCTGGAACGACGTGACCACCTGGCCGGAGCCGTTGGTGAAGTTCATCGTGTTGCCCGACACCCGGCCGAAGTACTTGGTGTTCGGCTGGTCGGTGAACGGCGTCACGGTCAGCGTCTCGTTGGTGTACTTCGACCAGACCCGGTTCACGTAGTCGTCCATCACCGAGCCCGGCAGCGCACCGGTCTCCACGCCGTACGACGGCGCGAGTGCCCGCAGGACCGAACCGTCAGGTGCCGTCTTGATCAGGTTCGACCAGCCGCCGGACTGACCGCGCAGCGCGTCGAAGAACGCGTTGTACCCGCCGGACTTCAGGTGCCCGGTGGTCTTCGTGCCCGCCGACGACTGCACGCCGACGGCGTACGGCGCGGAGAACATGTCGACCTGGGTGCTGTTGATCCACACGCCGGAGTCGTTCAGCGTGTACTCGGTCCAGTTGAACAGGATGTTCGCGTTCGGGTCGTCAGGGTTCTGCACCGCGGGCTGGACCAGGCCGCCGGTGGTCAGCCGGAAGACCAGCTTCTGGCCGTACGAGAAGTAGACCCGGCCGGAGAACTTCGGCATCTGGATCGTGATCGACTGGCCGTTCGCGGGCCCGGGGATGGAAGCGTCCGGGGCCGGGGTCGGCGGGTTGCCGCCGGCCGGCCAGGCGTGGAAGGTGCCGTTCGCGTCCGCCCAGCCCTGCTGGCCGGTCGCGAGGTTCGTGCCCAGGTTGTAGATGTACACCGCGTCGCCGCGGCCCGAGTTGTTCGTGATCTGCAGTGGCACGGTCGCCGGCACCGCTTGGGCGGGAGCCGAGACGACGGCCGTGAGTCCGGCCGCCACGGTGGCCGCAGCGGCGAGCACTGCGAGCAGTTTCGGTTTGATGCGCACAACTCCTCCTCAGGTCTGTCCCAGTGCGAGAGAAGGTGGAGCACCGGCAGGTCGTACGGCAGCTGCGACACCAGGGCGCAGCCGCGCCGGACCACGGTGAAAACACCGGTGCTCCCGGCCCATCCGATGAGGGACGGTAGGCCACCGGATGGGGTGAGAGCGCTCTCATCGTTGGACAGCGTTCCAACGATGTCAATGCCGAACCGCAGACAGCTTTCGTTAATTCGCCACTGAGTGCTGGTTGCCCGTCACTGTCAGTGCGGAAGTCAGCTCTTGTTCTGACGCTCTGCTCGGCGCTTGAGCTGATAGGCGACGGCCTCGGCCAGCGATTCGTCCGGCCACTTCTTCCAGCGCTTCGGCCGCTTCCCCAGCGCGCGCACCTCGACCGCTTCGGGGTCGGGTGCGTCCGTGGCAGAGGCCAGCGACTGCTGGAGCTGGTGGCGGTTGGCCCGGTTGACCAGCCGCTTGCGCAGCGGGATCGCCTTGCGGGAGGCCTTGTCGTTCTCGCCGTACGAGTTGCGGCGGTCCTTGGCGTACGACAGCGCCTTCTTCTCCTGCGGCGTCTTCCGGGTCACCTGATCAGTCTCCTCGGCCGCTCCGCCCGAGCGCCAGTGGATTAGCCCGTCTGGGAGTCGAGGCCGGGCAGCGGGGGTGGGGTGTCGCGCTCCGTGCGATCGACCGGTGGGGTCGGCAGCCAGCGGCGGGTCGGGTCGTCCGGCTCGTCGAGAGCCAGCAGCTCGGGCGCGGCCAACGGGCGGACGGACGCCTCGATGGTCTCCATCGCTTCGAGCTCGGCCTCGGTGACGTGCAGGTCGCGAAGCTTGCGCGCCGTCGTGAAGACGCGGCTCTCGAACGAACCCACGGTCCGGTTGTAGGCGTCGACCGCCGACGTGAGCGACCGGCCGACCCGGCCGAGGTGATCGCCCATCGTGCTGAGCCGTTCGTACAGCTCACGCCCGAGCTCGAACACCTGCTGGGCCGACTCGGTCAGCGCCGACTGGTTCCACGCGTACGCCGCGGCGCGCAGGGTCGCGATCAGCGTGGTCGGTGTCGCCAGGATCACGCGTCGCTCAGCGGCGTACTCGAGCAGGCTGGGCTCGACATCCAGCGCAGCAGACAGGAACGACTCGCCGGGCACGAACAGGATGACGAACTCCGGGGTGTTCGGCAGGCGCGACCAGTACGCCTTCGCGGACAGCTGGTCGACGTGCGTCCGCAGGTGCCGCGCATGGGCCCGGAGGCGCTCTTCACGAAAGTCGGCGTCGTCGCTCTCGGCCGCCTCCAGGAAGGCGGCCAGCGGGACCTTCGAGTCGACGACGAGATTCTTGCCCTCGGCAAGTCTCACCACGAGGTCCGGCCGGAGCAGGCCGTCGTCGGTGACGGTCGAGGTCTGCTCGGTGAAGTCGCAGTGCGCGACCATGCCGGCCAGTTCGACCGTACGGCGCAGGTGCAGCTCGCCCCACCGACCGCGCACCTGCGGCTTGCGCAGCGCGGTCGACAGCGACGCGGTCTCCCGGCGGAGTGCCTCGCCGCTCATGCGGACCTCGTTGACCTGCTGGTGGAGCTGGGACTGCCAGGCCGCGCGGCCCTTCTCCAGCTGGCTGAGCTCGGCGTGCAGCCGGTCCAGCGCCTCCTTGACGACGGCCTGGCCGGACATCTGCTGCCCGACCGAGTGCCGCTCCTGCGTCAGCTCGACCACCCGGTCCTCGGCGGCGTCGCGCTCGGCGGTGATCCGCGCCAGCTCGGCGCCGTCACGCCCGCGCGACCAGAGCACGCCGAAGCCTGCCCCGAGCAACAACCCGATGACGAGAAAGAGCAGCACCAACAACAGCGTCGTACCGGTCATGCCACAGACAGTGACACAGGCCTCCGACAATTTCCGTCAGCAGTCCATCGCGGGGAAGGTGTAGCCCTGGGCCTTCAGCTGCGGGAGGACCTTGTCGAGGGCCGCGACGGTCTGCGCGCGGTCGCCGCCACCGTCGTGCATCAGCACGATGTTGCGCCGGTGGGCGTGCGTCATGATGTTGTGCGCGATCACGTTCGTACCGGGCCTGGCCCAGTCCCGCGGATCGACGTCCCAGAGGACCTGCGCCATGCCGGCGGCCTTGATGTCGGCGCGCACCTTCGGGTTCGAGGCGCCGTACGGCGGCCGGAAGCATTTGGACTGCGGACCGTCGAAGATCTCGTGGTGCCGCTCGGCCGCCGGGATCGCGGTCAGCTGCGGGTGGTTGATCGAGTGGCTGCCGATGGTGTTGCCGTCGGCAAGGATCTGCTCGCGCAGGCCGGGGTGCAGGGCCTGGTTCTTGCCGAGCTGGAAGAAGGTCGCGTGCGCGCCGTACTTCTTCAGCACCTGCAGGATTCTCGGCGTCCACACCGGGTCCGGACCGTCGTCGAAGCTGAAGAAGATGACCTTCTTGTTGCCGGCGACAAGGGCCGCGGTCGGATCGGCGATCGGCGTGCCGGGCGTGTGGTCCGGCGTCTTCGGCGGAGTGCTCGTCGGTGTCGTGGTGGGCGTCGACGGCGGCGGTACCGAACCCGCCGTACTGCCGGCCGCGGCGGTGGGCTTGGGCTGAGCGGAATGTCCCAGCGCGACGGCGAACAGCCCGCCGAGAACGAGTGCGGCGGCAGCGGCGGTGCCGATGACGGCAGCAAGCTTTCGGGACATGATGCTCCCTTGCAGATCAGGCGGATGGTCCCCAGTCGCTCCCCCTCAGGAGCTTTCACAGAAGGAGACGCGGCGATCTGTGCGCTGGTTGGCATGGTCGTGTTGCAAGGAGATCTCGGTCGCTTCCGCGTCAGGCAACAACGGTGTGATCACGCTTGTCCTGATCGCTTGCTGGTGCGCTGCCGGGCCCGGTAGATCAACGGGACAAGGCGAGGGGAGGCGCGATGGACGCCAAGGTGGTCTTCGAGACCGAGCGGTTGGTGGTCCGCGACTGGGCCGACGCCGACGGTGACCGGGTGTTCGACATCTACCGGCGGTGGGAGGTGTCGCGCTGGCTCGGCGCGACACCGCGGGCGATGCCGGACCGGGACGCCGCGACGCGGGTGATCGAGCGGTGGAACGCGCGGAACGCCGATCCGGTGCACGGGGTGTGGGCGGTGGAGGAGAAGGCAACGGGCGTGGTCGCGGGGACTGTGTTGCTGGTGCCGTTGCCGGCCGGTCCTGAGCCGGGGCGCGGTGAGGTCGAGGTGGGGTGGCATTTTCATCCCGACGCGTGGGGGCGCGGGCTGGCGACGGAGGCGGCGAGTGGGGCGATCGGGCACGGGTTCAAGGCCGGGTTGCCGGAGATCTACGCGGTGGTGCGGCCCGACAACCAGGCGTCGCTCGCGGTCTGCCGGCGGCTGGGGATGCGGCGGCTCGGGCTGACCAAGCGCTGGTATGACGCGGAGCTGGAGTCCTTCGTGATCTGAGGCGGGCGGTACGGCGTCGGGTCGGTACGGCGTGGGGCGTCGGCCGGGGCGGAGTGTGCGGCCGGGCGGTACGGCGTACGGGCGCTGCTGTCCGGCGTACCGGCTGTGGATTGGGGTCAGGCGTGACGGACGCGTAGTCTTGGCGCCCGTGGCACTCTCCATCGGAATCGTCGGGCTCCCCAACGCGGGCAAGTCCACGCTCTTCAACGCGCTGACCAAGAACAACGTGCTCGCGGCGAACTACCCGTTCGCGACGATCGAGCCCAACGTCGGCGTGGTGGGGGTGCCGGACCCGCGGCTGGGCAAGCTGGCCGAGATTTTCTCCTCGGCCAAGCAGTTGCCGGCCACGGTCCAGTTCGTCGACATCGCCGGGATCGTGCGCGGCGCGTCGGAGGGTGAGGGGCTCGGGAACAAGTTCCTCAGCCACATCCGCGAGTCCGACGCGATCTGCCAGGTCACGCGGGTGTTCGTCGACGAGGACGTCACCCACGTCGACGGCAAGGTCTCGCCGGCCGACGACATCTCCACGATCCAGACCGAGCTGATCCTGGCCGACCTGCAGACCGTCGAGAAGGCGATCCCGCGGCTGGAGAAGGAGTCCCGGCTGAAGAAGGAGAGCGTCGCCGTACTCGAAGCCGTGCGTGAGGCGCAGAAGCACCTCGAGGCCGGTACGCCGATCATCGCGACGAACGTCGACCGCGACGCGATCCGCGAACTGATGCTGATGACCGCGAAGCCGTACCTGTTCGTCTTCAACTGCGACGCCGACGAGCTCGCCGACGAGGACCTCAAGTCCCGCATGCGCGAACTCGTCGCGCCGGCCGAGGCGATCTTCCTCGACGCCAAGTTCGAGGCCGAACTGGTCGAGCTCGGCGACGAGGACGAGGCCCGCGAGATGCTGTCCGAGATGGGCGTGGAAGAGCCCGGTCTCGACGTCCTCGCCCGAGTCGGCTTCGAGACCCTCGGCCTCCAGACCTACCTCACGGCAGGCCCCAAGGAGTCCCGCGCCTGGACCATCAAGAAGGGCGCCACGGCGCCCGAGGCCGCCGGCGTCATCCACACCGACTTCCAGCGCGGCTTCATCAAGGCCGAGATCGTCTCCTACGCCGACCTCGTCGAAGCCGGCTCCATGGCCGCCGCCAAGTCCGCCGGCAAGGTCCGCATGGAAGGCAAGGACTACATCATGTCCGACGGCGACGTCGTCGAGTTCCGCTTCAACGTCTGAGGTCCGGATCGACAAAGAAGTAGCTGTCAAACGTCTCTGCCGAGGGGGAGCAGGTCGTGCACATCGAGGACGGTGAGTTCATCGTGACGCCGGAGGAGATGTTCACTCTGCGGCAGGGCCTGTTCATCACGAAATACCATCTCGATCCTGCGTTCAGTGAGGACCTCCATGCGCTGACAGGGCTGGAGCGGGAGCAGTTCGTCGACCTCATGGACCAGATCGACGAACTGCGGGATCGTTAGTGGCTACACCGGTTGCACGGTATTCAGTCGAGTTCCGCTTCAGCCCGACGCCTGCCCCCAAGAAGGAGCCATGGCCCGGCGGCTGATGTTCGTGCAGCTGAAGTCGGGCCATCAGATCGATCGTGGTCCGTCCTGGATAGCCTGGGTGGACTTCAACAAGACGTGGAAGACGGCGCGGGTCCACGGTCGGGAGTTGAGGCGGTTCCAGGCGTTCGACGCCAACTTCTACGACGTCGTGACGGGTGAGTGGTTCTGGTTGTCAGGACCGAAGCGCGACCGCACGGACCTCCGGTACGGGCCTGGGCCGCCGCACGTCGACGAAGATGCTCGTGAGGCATACGAAGCGTTCCTGGGCGGAGCGCCACTTCCGGGCCGGGAGGATGGATAACGCCGTGGTGGAGTTCGCTTCGACGTCCGAGGTCTGCTCGGGGGCTAAGCGTCGAGGCCTTTGAGGATGATGTGCAGGCCGGCGCGGAATTCGGTCTCCGGGTTGCTGGTGACGGCGGCGTGCACGATCTCGGTGAGTCTGGGGAACTGCTCGGACGGCAGTGCGGCGACTCGGTCGGTGGCTGCCGTGGCGTCTTCGTCGCGTGCCAGGGCGAGCGGGCCCGCGAGTTCTGCTTGGGCGAATCCGGTGATGAACCCGGACAGCGTGCGGAACGCCACGAGTAGTTCGGCCCCGGACTTGCCGCCGAGGGCGATCGCCTGCAGCAGCGCCTCGGCCGGTAAGAGCGTCGCGAGGTCCAGGCTGCGCCGGGTGAGGATCAGCGGAACAGCGTGCGGGTGGGCCCGCACCGCCTGCCACATTCCCTCCGCGACGGCGACAACCTGGTCCCGCCAGTCATCGCGTGGTTCGGAGGTCCAACGCGCTTGGGCCATCACCGCCTCGGTGACAAGTTGCTCGAGCCCCTGCCGTCCGTCGACGTAGTTGTAGATCGTCATCGGACCAGTGCCCAAAGCTGTCGCCAGGCTTCGCATCGTCAAGCCGGGCAGACCCTCCTCGTCGACCAGGGCCAGTGCGGCGACCTGCAACTGCTCTCGGGCGAACTTCCTCGGGGCTGACACCATCCTCCTTGATTAAGTACAGAGTACGTGTTCAACTGGAAACCTGATCACGTACAACGTACTTAATGGAGGCCCGTGATGGCACTACGCACGACGTTCCGCTCCGGCAATGACCAGTGCGCGGCCTGGCTGACCCTGCCGCCCGGCCCCGGGCCGCATCCGGTCGTCGTACTGGTGCACGGTGGCGGCGCGACCCACGCGATGATGCTCGGCCAGTACGAGGAGTGGTTCTCGCAGGCGGGCCTCGCCGTCCTGGCCTTCGACTTTCGCCACCTCGGCGAGTCGGATGGCCGGCCGCGCCAACTCGTCAGTCAGCGCCGGTACGCCGCAGACGTCGACGCGGCCCTACGGTTCGCCTCCTCGCGCCCCGAACTGGATTCCAGCCGCGTCGCACTGTGGGGAACGTCGTTCGGCGCAAGCCACGTGGTCGCCGCGGCCGCCCGGCATCCAGAGTTGGCCGCGGCCGTGGTGCAGTGCCCGGTGCTGAGCGGTCGCGCGGTGGTCGCGCGGGCAGGTGTCCGGCACCTCGCCCGGTTCACCGTGCCGATCATCTCCGACCTGGCCCGCGCCGCGCTGCGCCTTCCCCGGCGCTACGTGGCACTCGTCGGCAAGCCGGGCGAGCTGGCCTTCGTCAACCAGCCCGGCGCTCTGGAGGGCTGGAACTCGGTGGCCCCTGACGGCTATCGGTTCGACAACCGAATCACGGCCAGTTCCGGATTGGGAATGCTGTTCTACAACGCCGCCTCCCACGCGGCCCGAGTGCGGTGCCCACTGCTGGTCTGCGCGGTCGACCGTGAGAACCTCATCGACCCGGCGATCGCGGCGAAGGTAGCCGACGCCGCGCCTCACGCCGTACTCAAGCAGTACGACGCCGACCACTTCACGGTCTACCACCCGCCGGTCGTCGAGCAGGTCGTCGCTGATCAGCTCAGCTTTCTGACCGCACATCTCAAGCCGAGCACCGCCACCGCCCTCGGCTGAGGTCGAGCTCCGCGTCAACGTCCGACCGCCGGCCGGCCGACCCGGAGTTGCATCTTCGTGTAGTCGAAGGTGACTGCGAACGGTTTGAAGAAGTCGTGGGTGAAGTTCGCGGTCAGGTCGAAGCCGAACTGGGCCGACTGGCCGGGGCCTGGGAAGCCGAGGGGACGGTTTTCGCGGCGAGGCCGTTGATGTGGTGGCCGACGGCTCGGCCCAGACTGATTCGGTCGGGGGTGATCGGGTAGAGGGTGCTGCCGCCGAAGTCGATCGGGTGGGCGTAGTCCACCGCGATTCCTGCGCGCTCGGCGATCTCGACCGTGGTGTCGAGACCGTGGCCGATGCCGCCGGTGTCGACGGTGACCAGGCGCGGACCGACCGATCCCAGGCTGCCGAGTGTGCAGGGATAGTGGTCGCCGGCTAGCCACAGCGGCAGGTGGTCGTGGTGTCGGCGTGGATCGGCGGTGCCCTTGCGTCGCAGTACGAGGGAGCGGTCGCGGTAGTTCATCGTGGTGAGCAGGTGGTAGAAGACCGTCGTACCGATCACTCCGGCCGGCTGGGATCCGTCCGGTAGCGGTGGTCGTTGGGTGTCGATCCACTGCACCGGGAGGTTGCGGAGCTCGAGGTCGCCGATCCGGAACGACGCCATGATGCCGAGGTAGATCGTGATCGGCTTGCCGCTGACGACTCCCGACGTACTGGCGACCGCTCGAAGCCCCGCCCGCGCGGCGACATCCGCCGCCAGGTCCAGGGTCGCGTAGGTGTCGAGGAGGAAGCGCTGCGGCTTCCCGCCGTTCACCGAGGCCTCGACGTGCGGCACCGGATCGACTTCGAGCATCGGTACGCGGGTGTGCTGTGCGCCACGAACCTGCCACGGTTTGCCGCGGAGCGCGTCGTACAGCTTCGCGTACGCCTCGTCGCGCGGCCTGCCGGTCGACTGAAGCAGCGGTACGGCGTACGCGTGCTGGTCCTGTCGGACGTAACTCTCCGCAAGGCGCTGCTTCGAGACGACGTCGTCCGGCGCCAGCCGGACGGCCTTGGTGAGGTACTTCGTCGCGTCCCCGAATCGATTGGACAGCAAGGCGATGTAGCCGCGCTGACCCACTGCCCACGCGTTCCCCGGATCCCTGCGAAGAAGTTGCTCGTAGCCCCTGTCGGCCCGGGTGAACTCGCCGGCCCGGAAGAGCGTGTCCGGGTCCGCCGGTACGGCGGACGCCCGGCCGGTCATGGTCGAGGGAAGCGCGGCGGCGCCGGCCAGCAGACCGGCCCGCCCCAGAAATGTCCGTCGATTGATCTCCATGGCCAGATCCAACCCGGCCGCCGGTTTCCTCCGCGTTTCCTCGAGGACGACCTGAGGGGGCTCGGCCCAGGTCGCACGCGGAGCCGGGGTGGGGGTGAGGGTAGTCAAGGGGCGATGGGATGGGTGGGGCGTTCTAGGGTCGGGGGATGGTTGATCGGATCTGTGGTGAGGCGCGGTTGGCTGGGATCTACGACTCGCTGGAGGCGGGACGGGCGGATCTAGGGGCCTACTGCGGGATGGTGGAGGAGTTCCCCGCGGCGTCGGTGCTGGATGTGGGGTGTGGTACCGGGGTGTTTGCGGGGTTGCTGGTGGAGCGTGGGGTTGAGGTGGTGGGGGTCGATCCTGCCGAGGCTTCATTGGTGGTTGCTCGGGGCAAGGAGTTTGCGGGGCGGGTGCGGTGGGTGCACGGGGATGCGACGAGCTTGCCGCCGTTGGAAGCGGGGCGGGTGGAGACCTGGACCGAGTTGACGGCGGTGGAGGTGCCGTTGGTTTCGATTCGGGCCACGTTCGAGTTCGAGGACGGGGGTCCGTGACGTCGGACTCGACGCTGCGGTTCTGGTCGCGGGGTGAGGTCGAGGAGTAGCTGGTGGGGGCGGGGTTCGCGGTGGCCGACGTACGGGAGGCGCCGGATCGGCCGGGGCGGGAGTTCGTGTTCATGGCGCGGAAGGTGTGCCCCGCTGATATTGGCTGGCGCGGGGGTGGTCACACTTGGTTAGCTAGAGGGTGTATGCCCTGACGGTTTGTTAAGGAGACGGTATGAGCGACAAGTCCAGCAAGCCGGCGAAGGACGATCTGCAGGAGAAGTTCCGCGAGGCGCTCGCGAAGAAGAACGCGCAGCACGAGTCGCACCCGGGCAGCGGGCCGCGGCACGAGGGCGTGGGCGAGGCGCACAACGACAAGCAGAAGCGCCAGTTCAGGCGCAAGTCCGGTAGCTGATTCCGCCGCCCATCCATCCGTACCGAGCCCCGGGTTGCCGCCCGGGGCTCTAGTTTTGCCCGGAGCGGGCGGTGGGCAGGCGGTGCGGTCGGTGCGCAGGCGGTGCGGGGTCGGCCGTCTAGAGTCGGCCGCGTGAACGTGCCGTTGCATTTTGCCGTGAAGACCCGGCTGGTCGAGCTGCTGAAGCGGCTCGGGGAGGGCGCGGCGCTGCCGCCGGAGCGCACGCTGGCGGCCGAGTTCGGGGTGTCGCGGTGGACGATGCGGCAGGCGATCCGTGAGCTGGTCGCCGACGGGCGGCTGCGGGCCCGGCAGGGGCAGGGGACGTTCGTCGCTACGCCGAAGCTGATTCAGCCGCTGGCGCTGGTGAGTTACACCGAGGCGCTGCGGGCGCAGGGACACGAGCCGGCGCGGGACGTGGTCGCGTTCGAAGAGGTTGCCGCCGACGAGGAGCTGGCGGACGGGCTCAAGATCGCGATCGGCGAGCCGGTGCACCGGCTGGAGCGTGTACTGCTGGCCGACGGGCAGCCGATCGGGCTGGAGATCACGTACCTGGCGGTCGAGCGGTTCCCGACTCTGAGGACCGTACTGCGGCCGCAGGGCTCGCTCTACCGATGCCTGACCGATGAGCTCGGTGTGCGCTTCGGCGAGGGCGAGGAGGTCGTCGAGACCGTGATCGCGTCGCCGCGGGAGGCGGAGTTGCTGCAGGCGACGCAGTCGATGCCGATGTTCCTGCTGCACCGCACGAGCCGGGACGTCAATGGCCGCCCGATCGAGGTCGTCCGGTCTCTGTATCGAGGGGATCGTGTCGCCTTCCGCGCGACGCTGCGGCCCTGAGTTCCAACTGTTCGCTTCCGTTTCACCCTCCTGACAGCTGATCGCTCTGCCTCTTTAATTGGTCCGGACCAATCTTGGTCGCGACGGAACACGAGGAGGCAGTTGTGCGGGTGGTTGTGGTGGGTGGCGGAGTCCTGGGCACGTTCCATGCCTGGGAGGCGGTACGCCGGGGTGATGAGGTCGTGCACCTCGAGCGGGAGGCGGGGCCGCGCGGGGCGACTGTGCGGAACTTCGGGCTCGTCTGGGTGAGTGGTCGCGCTGACGGGGCTGAGCTGGAGACCGCGATCAGGGCGCGCGAACTGTGGGAACAGACGAGCAAGGAGGTCGCTGGACTGGGCTTCCGCCCGGCGGGGTCGCTGACGGTCTGCCGGACCGAGGAGGAGTTTGCCGTCGCCAAGGAAGCCGCCGCCCGACGGGATGGAGGGCGTGGGTTCGAGCTGCTGGACGCCGAGCGGACCAGGAAGCAGAATCCAGCGCTCAAGGGCGACCTGCTCGGAGCGCTCTGGTGCCCGAAGGACGGCATCGTCGAGCCTCGTGAGGTGCTGGCTGCTCTGCGCAAGCAGCTGGAGACTTCTGGCCGGTACTCGTTCCGGCCGGGCCGGGAGGTCAGGGACGTCCGGGACCGCCAGGTGCGGACCGATGACGGCACGATCCACGCGGCCGACGAGGTCTGGCTCTGCACCGGCGCCTGGCACGGCGGGCTGATTCGCGAGCTCACCGACGACCTTCCCGTACGGCGCGTCCGCCTGCAGATGATGCAGACCGCGCCCCTCGACGAGCAGCTGACCACCGCCGTCGCCGACGCGGACAGCTTCCGCTACTACCCGGCGTACCAGGGCCCGGCGCTCGACGCGCTCAACCAGGTGCCGCAGGCAACAGTTGCCGACGACCACAAGATGCAGCTGCTGATGGTGCAGCGGACCCACGGCGGCCTGACCATCGGCGACACCCACGAGTACGCCGAGCCGTTCGGTTTCGACGTCCAGGAAGACCCCTACGACTACCTCAAGACCGCCGCCGAGCAGGTCCTGGGCCAAAGAATCCCGAAGATCACCAGGCGCTGGGCCGGCGTCTACTCCCAGGCGACCAGCCCCGGCGAGGTCGTCGTACGGCGAACAGTCGCCGACGGCGTGCACCTCGTCACCGGCCCCGGCGGCCGCGGCATGACGATGGCCCCGGCCATCGCCGAGGCGAGCTTCCAGGCGGTCGGCCGATGACGGGACAGCAGGCACGTATTCAGCTCGTGGTCCTCGACATGGCCGGTACGACGGTCGCCGACGACGGTCTGGTCGAGCGGGCCTTCACCACCGCGATCGGTGCCCAAGGCATCGAACCCGGCGACGACCGGTACGACGCCATGCTCGCCCACGTCCGCGCCACGATGGGCGAGTCCAAGATCACCGTCTTCCGGCACCTCCTGCACAACGACGAAGCCAAGGCCCAGCAGGCGAACAAGGCGTTCGAAACGGCGTACGGGCAGCTCGTCGACGACGGTCGCTGCCGTCCGATCGACGGCGCCGAGAACGCCATCCGCACGATCAAGGACAACGGCGTCAAGATCTGCCTGACCACCGGCTTCGCCGAGACGACGCAGCAACGCATCCTCGCCGCACTCGGCTGGCGCACGCTCGCCGACCTCACCCTCTGCCCGGCGCAGGCCGGTCGCGGCCGGCCCTACCCCGACATGGTCCTCAAAGCCCTGCTCGAACTGCGCGCCGACGCCACCGCGAACGTCGCGGTGGCCGGCGACACGGCGTACGACATGACCTCGGGAACGCGCGCCGGTGCCGGCGTCGTGGCCGGGGTCCTCACCGGCGCCCACGACCGGTCGCAGCTCGCGGCCGGGGGAGCCACTCACGTGATCGAGTCGGTCCGGGACCTGCCCGGGCTGCTCAGCGACCGAAAGCTGGAGAAGTGAAGGCACTCGAGTTCCTGCTCGCCGCGACCCTGCTGACCACGCTCGCCGCCTGTGGCGGGACCGGGGCCGCGTCCACCGGCGACGCCAAGACCGTGACCGTCTACACCGCCGACGGGCTGGCGGACTGGTACCAGACCCGGTTCGCCGCGTTCACCGAGAAGACCGGGACCAAGGTCCAGGTCGTCGAGGCCGGGTCGGGTGAGGTCGTCTCCCGGCTGCAGAAGGAGAAGTCCAACCCGCAGGCCGACGTGGTGGTCACGCTGCCGCCGTTCATCCAGAAGGCGTCGGCCGACGGTCTCCTGCAGCCGTACGCCGTACCGGGTGCGGACCAGGTGAAGGGCGTGAAGGCCGACAACTACGTGACGGTCGTCGACAACTACCTGAACTTCGTCGTCCACCAGAAGGCCGGCGGCCCGAAGACCTTCGACGACCTGCTGGACCCGCGGTTCAAGGGCAAGGTGCAGTACTCGACGCCGGGCCAGGCCGGAGACGGTACGGCGGTGCTCCTGCTGCTGCAGCACCTGCTCGGCAAGCAGGGCGCGCTCGACTACTTCGGCAAGCTGGAGGCCAACAACGTCGGCCCGTCGGCGTCGACCGGCAAGCTGCAGCCGAAGGTGAGCAAGGGCGAGATCTGGGTCGCGAACGGCGACGTGCAGATGAACCTGGCCTCGATCGCCAACGACAAGTCGGCGTTCAGGCTGTTCTTCCCCGCCGGCCCCCAGGGAAAGCGCACCACGGTCTCCCTGCCGTACGTGATGGGCCTGGGTGCCAAGGCCCCGAACGCCGACGGCGGCAAGCAGTTGATGGACTACCTGCTCTCCACCGAAGCCCAGCAGACCGTTTCCGGTGACGCGTTCGGCCTCCCGGCCCGCGCCGACGTGAAGCCGACCGACGCGAACTACCAGGCCGTCGAGAAGGCCGTCGCCGGCGTCGAGATCTGGCAGCCGGACTGGACCAAGGTGCTGGCCGACCTCGACGCGGACGTGGCGGCGTACACGAAGGCCGTGCGGGGATGACCGTCCAGCTGGACGACGTCACGGTGCACTTCGGCCGGACGTGTGCGCTGGAAGGGCTGAACCTGACCGTCGCCGCCGGTGAGACCGTTGCTCTGCTCGGCCCGTCGGGGTCGGGCAAGTCGACGGCGCTGAAGGCGGTCGCCGGGTTCGTCCGGCCGAGCCGTGGGCGGATCCGGATCGGTGGCGTCGACGTCACCGACGTACCGCCGGCCAAACGGGGGATCGGCGTCGTCGTCCAGCAGTACGCGCTGTTCCCGCACCTCAGAGTTGCCGACAACGTGGCCTTCGGGCTGCGGGCCGCGCGCAGGCCGAAGCGGGAGGTCCAGCAGCGGGTCGCCGAGATGCTCGCGATGGTCGGCATGGAGTCGTACGCGAGAAGATTCCCGCGCGAGCTGTCCGGCGGGCAGCAGCAGCGGGTCGCGATCGCGCGGGCGCTGGCGATCCGGCCGCCGGTGCTGCTGCTCGACGAACCGCTGGCCGCGCTCGACGCGCAGCTGCGCGCCGACATGCTCGACGAGCTGCAGAAGCTACGGCGTGAGGTGCCGGACGTCGCGATCGTCTACGTCACCCACGACCAGGCCGAGGCGCTCGCGCTCGCGGACCGGATCGCGGTGATGCGCGATGCTCGACTTGTCGACATCGCGCCGGCCGCCGAGCTCTACCAGGCACCGCCCTCGGCGTTCACAGCGTCGTTCCTGGGCGGGGCCAACCTGCTGCCGGTCGAGGTGAAGGACGACGAGGTGACGGTGGCAGGTCATCGGGTGCCTGGTGTGGTGCCGGCGAGCGGGGACCTGCTGTGCGTACGGCCGCACGCGATTCGGCTCGAGGACGGTGGTGTGCCGGCGCGGCTGGTCGGTGCGCAGTGGCGTGGCGCTTCCTACCGGCTGACCTGTGTGATCGAAGGGCTGGAAGAGGTCCCGGTCCACATCGACGTACCGGCCGACCGGGAGCTCCCCGCGGTCGGGTCCGCGGTGTCGATGCGGTTGCCGAGCGAGGCGTGCAGCCTGGTGAAGTCGCGATGACGGCCGCAGCAGTTGCCATCAGCAACAAGCCGTCGCCCGTACGACGTCCGAGGTCGCTCTGGCTGATCCCGCCGCTGCTGCTGATCGCCGTCCTGGTCGTCTACCCGTTGATCCTGGTGGCCGCCGAGTCGCGCGGGTCGTGGGGCGAGGTGATCGGGTCGGCCGAGTTCCGGCAGGCGTTGCTGCGGACCTTGCAGATCGCCGTCTGCTCGACGGCCGGGTGCCTGGTGGTCGGAACGTTCCTGGCGGTGGTGATCAGCTTCGTGCCGTTTCCCGGCGCGCGGATCGTGTCCGGGCTGGTCGACGCGATGCTCGCGTTGCCGTCGTTCCTGGTCGCGCTGTCGTTCACGTTCCTCTACGGCTCGGCGGGCGTCCTCGGATCGCTGACCGGCGCGACCGGGTTCCTGACCACGCCCTGGGCCGTCGTGCTGGCGGAGATCACCTTCTACACGCCGTTCATCCTGCGGCCGTTGCTCGGGGCAATGAGCCAGGTCCCGCGGGTCCAGCTGGACGTCGCGGCGAGTCTCGGCGGTGGACCGTGGCGGGTCCTGCGGCAGGTGATCCTGCCCGAGGTCCGGCCGGCGCTCGCGGCCGGTGGTGGACTGACGCTGCTGCTGACGCTGAACGAGTTCGGGATCGTGCTGTTCCTCGGGGCGCGCGACACGACGACGCTGCCGTTGCTCGTGCACACCAAGGGCATCGTGATGTTCGACTACCCGGCCGCCTGCGTGATCGCGGTCGTGCAGATCGCGCTGTCGATCGGCCTGTACGCCGTACTGCGCGGAACCCTGGGAGGTCGTCGTGCTCGTCTGGTCTAGAGGGCCCCGGCTCGTTGTCCAAGGCATCTTCCTGCTCGTCTTCGCCGTCCT
Source organism: Kribbella sp. DT2 (assembly GCF_049844575.1). Classification (NCBI taxonomy): domain Bacteria; kingdom Bacillati; phylum Actinomycetota; class Actinomycetes; order Propionibacteriales; family Kribbellaceae; genus Kribbella; species Kribbella sp. DT2. The sequence goes on from NZ_JBNCLH010000003.1 coordinate 16,437, forward strand.
CGTGCTGGCGCCGTTCGTCGTGGTCGCGGCCGCGGCCTTCGCCGGGAGCTGGAACGGGGTGCTGCCGTCCGATCCGACGGCCACACATCTGCGCGAGGCGTTGTCCGGGGACGAACTGGCCTCGATCGCGGTGAGTCTGCAGACGGCGTTCCTCGGCGGGTTGCTGGCTGTCGTGTTCGGTACGTGGGCCGCGCTCGCAAGCCGGGCGGCGACGCCGGGGCTCGCGCGGCTGACCGACGCGCTGCACCACCTGCCGATCGCCGTACCGTCGGTGGTCGTCGGGCTGGGGCTGCTGGTCGCGTTCTCCCGGCCGCCGCTGCTGCTCAACGGGACCAAGTGGATCGTGGTCATCGCGCATCTCGTACTGATGGTCGCCTTCACGTACGGGACCGTGACGGCGGCGCTGCAGCGGACCGACGACGTGTACGCCGATGTGGCCGCGTCGCTGGGGGCGTCCTCGGCCCGGGTGCTGTGGAAGGTGCGGCTGCCGATGCTGCGGCCGGCGATCGTGTCGTCCGCCGGGCTGTCGGTCGCGCTGTCGATGGGTGAGGTCGGGGCGACGATCATGGTCTACCCCGCGTCGTGGCGGACGTTGCCGGTCGGGGTGTTCGCGTTGACGGACCGCGGGCAGACGTTCACCGCCGCCGCGGAGTCGCTGGTGCTGCTGGCGGTGACCGTCGTACTGGTGGTGGGGCTGGATCGGTTGCGCGGGCGGGCCGCCTAGAGGAGCTCGTTGAGGAGTCGGGCTGCTCGGTCGGCGCCGTCGGTGCTGACGGGGAGGTAGTCGATCAGGTCGGTCAGAGCTTTGGCGACGGCCTCGGCGAGGCGGTCGGGGTCGGCGGCATCGGCGTACTCGAGACGGTGGCCGGCGCGGTAGCGGTCGAGGCGGGCGGTGACGTGGAAGTTCTGCTCGAAGTGATGCTGGAGCGGGATGTAGACGAAGGGGACTCGCTGGGCGGTGAGCTCCATGCAGGTGGTGAGGCCGCCTTGGGTGATCACCACGTCTGCCTTTCCGAGGTACAGGTGGAGGTCCGGGAGGTAGCCGTGCAGGCGGACGCCGGGGACTACCGGTAAAGAGGAAGGCTTGATCCTGGGGCCGGTGACGACGTCGAAAGTGATGCCAGGGACGAGACGCTGAATTGCTGGTACGGCGTCGAGAACTCTTTGCAGCAAGGAGGAGCCGACGCCGGAGCCGCCGACAGTGACCAGGCAGCGTGGAGGTCCGGACAGCTGCCGGGGTGGAGGCTGAAAGCCGGTGATGTAGCCGGTGAAGGTGTAGTTCTGCTCGGTCCACTCGCGGATCCGCGGGAGGTCGGGGCCGAACGAGTCAGGGACGATGTCCTCGGGGTCGCCGACGAACAGCGAGTGGTCGCGCAGGCGGCGGTAGCGGGCGCGTTGGGTGAGCATCTCGAGGTTGTAGCCGGTGGTGAGGGACGTTTCCGACGAGTCCATCGGGAGCCAGCCGACGAAGTCCGTGAGCCAGGCGTAGGCGAAGCGTTTGAGCTCCGGGTTCTCGTGCAGGAAGTAGTCGACCTCCCAGGCCTCGTCGCCGATCACCAGGTCGTAGTGCCGGTCCTCGACGACGTCGTTGAAGGTGAGGAAGTTGGCGACCAGGATCTCGTCCATCCGCCGCAGCGCCTGGAACGCGTGCAGATCGTGTTCGCCGGCTTCGAGGTCCACGTGGTCCGACTCGCTGAGCAGCCAGGACGACGCCGGGTGCACGACCTCGCCGGCGTCCATGAGCACCCGCGTCACGGGATCCTGTGCGAGCCACTCGATCTCGACCTCTCCGGCCAGCGAGCGCAACGAGCGCGCGATCGCGAGATCCCGGCGTGCGTGGCCGAGCCCGATCGGCGACGACAGGTAGAGGACCCGCCGCGGTCGTCGGGCCGCGCGTTCCCACGTACGCCGTACAGGCTGTGGCATCAGCCGGGAGGCGAACTCCTTCAGGAGATGGTTCACGACCACCGGGTCGCGCGCGTGCGGCGCATGCCCACCCCCGACGACCGTCACCAACGAACCCCCGGTCAACTCAGCCAGCCGGGTGCCCTCGGCCGGCGGCCGGATCGCGTCCTCCGAGCCGTGCACGACCAGCACCGGACAGCTCAGCTCGGCGAAACGCTCAGGATCCAGGTGTGCGGACCGCCCGGCCTCGGTGTCGACGAGCAGCGACGGCGTGATCTCGTGCCCCCACCCGATCGCATCCTCGATCTGCTTGCTGGAGTGCGGTTCCGGGAACATCTGGCCGAAGAAGTACTCCAGGAAGTCGTCGTACCCGCCCTCCAGCCAGTAGTGCCGGTTGTACTTCGCCCAGCCGTCCGTGCTGTCGTGCCGCTCGTCCCACGTCCAGCGCGTGCGCTCCTCCAGCATCGGCGTCAGCCTGGTCGCCGAGCCGATGCAGACCACCCCGAGCACCCGCGACGGCTGCTGCAGCGCGACCTCCAGGGCCCACGGACAGCCGCGGGAGAACCCCACGAGCACGCAGTACGACGCACCGACGGCGTCCAGCACCGCGATCGTGTCCGCGACGAACTCCACGTCCTCGTACGCCGAAGCGCCGGCCGGCCGGTCCGACGAACCCGAGCCGCGACCGTCGAAGGTGACCACGCGGAGGTGGCGAGCCAGGTAAGGAACCTGCGCCTTCCAGACCCGCGAGGGCACGAGCGACCAGGTCGGCAGCAGGACGAGCGCCGGGCCGTCGCTCTCGCCGTACACCCGGTAGTGAAGGTTCACGCCGTCGCGGGCGACCGTGCCTTCGTGGTCGGCCGCCCGCGCGGGCCGTTGTGCCATGCCGCTCACTGTGTCAGGGGCGGACTTCGTAGACCAGGTTGAACGGCGTCTGCGCCGCGACCCGGAACCGGGTGAAACCGGCCGCTGTCGTCACGTCACGGATTCGCGCCGGACCGGCCTGCGTGCCGAGCCCGAGCCCGACCTCCTGGGACAGCGACGCCGGGGTGCACAGCAACGTCGAGAAGCCGTAGTACGCGCGGCCGACCGGGTTCAGGTTGTCCTCGACGTGGTCGCCGGCCATCGGTTCGACGACCATCCAGGTGCCGTCCGGCGCGAGCGACTCACGGACCCTGTGCGCGGCACCGACCGGGTCGCCCATGTCGTGCAGGGCGTCGAAGGTCGTCACCAGGTCGTAGTTCTGCCCGCCGTACGACGTGGAGCCGGCGACCTCGAAGGTGACGTCGACGCCGGCGTCCGCCGCGCGCTGCTGCGCGGTCGCGATCGACTCCTGGTGGTAGTCGGAACCGGTGAAGGTCGAACGCGGGAAGGCCTGCGCCATCAGGATCGTCGAGGCGCCGTGGCCGCAGCCGATGTCGGCGACCTTCGCGCCGTTGGTCAGCTTGCCGACGACGCCGTCGAGCGCGGGCAGCCAGCCGTCGACCAGGTTGGCGTGGTAGCTCGGCCGGAAGAAGCGTTCGCAGCCGTCGTGGACATCCGTGGCGTGCTCGTGCCAGCCGATCCCGGCGCCGCTGCGGGCCGCGTCGATCATCCGGTCGGTGTCCTGGACGGTGCCGAGCGCGATCTGGAAGAAGCCGGGCAGGAACGCCGGGCTGTTCTCGTCGGTGAGCGCGACGGTCTGCTCGGGCGGCAGCGTGTACTTGCCGGTGGACGGGTCGTAGGTGACGAAACCGCCTGCTGCCTGGGCGTTGAGCCACTCGCGGACGTAGCGCTCGTGGGTGCCGGTGCGGTCGGCCAGGTCGGCCGGCGTGAGGCCGCCTGCGCCGGCCATGGTTTGGTAGAAGCCGAGCTTGTCGCCCATCACGACGAGGGCCGCGTTGAGCGTGGCGCCGACCTCACCGACGGCCTGGAACACGAACTGCATCAGCTTGTCGCCGTCGACGGTGACGGGGTGTTCGGTGGTGGTCATGGGTCCCCTCCCTGGGATCGCTTACCCGGGCGACGCTAGGAGCGCGGGCTGCCGAGTCGCATCAGGTGGGTCACCTAGTCCTCGCCGTACCCGGCTGGACGGTGGGGTCGTCGGGGTGCGGGACCGATCGACAGGAGGTCTCCTGTTGCGGCCGCTCGGGTCGGCGCTGATCAAGCCGTGGGGCCGTCGGATGGCGATCTGGTGAGGTGGACATGTCCTGTCGGTCGGTACCCGATCCGGCGATGTGCGGCCGGTGCGCTGGTCCGTATCACCTTGTCCTGAGTACACCTAGACTCCGAAGATGTTGCTCGGGCGGGAGGCCGAACGGCGGGCGATCGAGCGGTTGGTCGCGGGGGCGAGGGTGGGATCCAGGGGGGTGCTGCTGATCATCGGGGAACCGGGGATCGGCAAGACCACCCTTCTCGACCAGGCGGCCGCACAGTCCGCCGGGCTTCGCCTGCTCCGCGCGCGGGGGACGGAGACCGAGCACGAGATCCCCTTCGGAGGACTGCTGCAGCTGCTGCGTCCGGCACTGGGAGAGCTGGACAGGATTCCAGCACCCCAGCGCGAGGCGCTCGCGGCCGCGCTTGCACTGACCTCCCCGGGGAAGAGCTCGCCTGCGTCCCCAGGGAGGTCAGTGGAGTTCGGGCGGAGGGCGGACAGCCTTGCTGGGAGGTTCGCTGTGGGGGCGGCGACGCTCAGTTTGTTGTGCCGGTACGCCGAGGAGGCGCCGTTGGCTGTGCTGGTCGACGACGCGCAGTGGATCGATCGGCCGTCCGCGGAGGCGTTGGTGTTCGCGGCGCGGCGGTTGGTGGCCGATCCGATCGTGCTGCTGGTGGCGGCGCGATCGGGGGAGTCGCATCCGTTGGCGGAGGCGGATCTGCCGGTGCTGCGGCTCGACGGGCTGGGGCTGGGGGACGCCGAGGAGTTGGTCGGACGCCGTACGGCGGACGTCGCGCAGGTGCATCGGATGGTCGGCGGGAACCCGCTCGCGTTGCTCGAGCTGAATCCCCGGAGCCTGCACAGGATCCGGCCAGGTGCGCCGGTGCCCGTGCCGCGGTTGCTGGCGGAGGCGTTCTCGGCGCAGGCCGACCGGTTGAGCGCCGAGGCCCGGATCGCCTTGCTGGTGGCGGCTTCCGACGACGGTGATCTGCAGGTGGTCGCTGCTGTCTGCGCGGAGCTTGGCGTCGACGTCGCCGTACTGGCCGAGGCCGAGGATGCCGGGCTGGTTCGGATCGTTGACGGGCGGGTGGAGTTCCGGCATCCGTTGGTGCGCTCGGCTGTGTACGCCGGTGCGGCGTCGGGCACGCGTCGATCCGTTCACCAGGGGACCGCTGGTGTGCTCGCCGATTCGGACCGGCAGGTGTGGCATTTGTCCGAGGCCGTTCTGGGGTCGGACGACGAGGTCGCGCGGAGGCTGGAAGTCGTCGCCGGGCATGCCGTCGAGCGAGGCGCGCACGCGGTCGCGGCAACCGCGCTGGAACGGGCCGCGCGGCTGACGGACGACGCGACGGAACAAGCGCGAAGACTGGTCGCCGCGGGCGAGGCCGCGTGGTTCGCCGGACTACCGGAGCGGGCCGAGGAGTTGCTGGTCGAAACACTCGGCCGAAGCCCAGCTGCACGGCCCGGTCAGCCGGGCGCTGTCGGCCCGCCGTCCGGAGGAGGAACGTCCGGTGCGTCGTCGACGGCGGGCGCGTTCCGCGCGCCGTCCCACGCGGTCGGCATCCGCGCTCAGGAGTTGCGCGGCGACATCGCCGTACGGTGTGGTTCGCCCGGTCAGGCCCGGGACATTTTGCTGGCCGCGGCCGAGGAGGCCGACGACCTGCCGACCCGGATCAGGCTCCTGAGCGATGCGGTCAACGCCTGCTTCTACCTCGGCGACACCGTCACCGCTCTGCGCGTCGCGGAGAAGCTCGACGCGATCCTGCCGAGCATCAACCAGCCCGAGAGTCGCCTGCTCGGACTCGTCGCCAGTGGAGTCGCTCGCGTCCTCGCAGGTCGCGGAGGCAGCGAGCAGATTCGTGCGGCGGTCACGCTCTCCGGCAGTGTCACGCTCGATCGGCGGCACCAGGTGTGGGTCGTGCTCGCGCCGCTCTTCCTGCGCGAGCGCGAAGGCGGCCGCGAGGTCATCCAGCAGGTGCTGCGCGACAGCCGGGACGGTGTCGCGCTCGGCATGCTGCCGGGAGTTCTGTTCCACCTGGCTCGCGATCAGGCGACCACCGATCGCTGGGCCGATGCGGCGGCGTCGTACGACGAAGGGATCCGATTGTCGCGGGAGACCGGGCAGACCACCGAGCTGGCGATCAACCTCGCGGGGCAGGCGTGGCTGTCCGCGCGCCGCGGGCGGGTGGAGGACTGCCAGGCCCAGGCCGCCGAGGCGATCGGGATCTGCGCCGAGCGGGAGATCCGGCTCGGGCTCGCCTGGTCGTCGTACGCGCTGGGGGATCTCGAACTGGGCCGTGGGGACCCGGCTGCCGCGCTCCTGGCATATAACCAGTTGGTTGGAACCCTCACGGCCGGCGGGATGCTCGACCCGGATCTGTCGCCGGCGCCCGAGTTGGTGGAGGTCTATCTGCGGCTCGGTCGGGGGGAGGAGGCCGCAGTGACGGCTCGGGCGTTTGCCGAGCGGGCCGCGCGCAAAGGATTGCCGTGGTCGCTGGCTCGGGCCGCGCGGGCACAGGGGCTGGTGGACGATGACGAGGCGGCCTTTGAGAACGCTCTGCGGCTGCACGAGCGGACGCCTGATCTGTTCGAGACCGCTCGGACCCAGCTCGTCTACGGGTCTTGGCTTCGGCGGGTACGACGCCGCGTGGATGCACGGGTTCAGCTGCGCGCGGCGGTTGGGGTCTTCGATCAGTTGGGGGCTGGTGCTTGGGCCGATCAGGCGGCCGCCGAGTTGAAGGCGACGGGGGAGACGGCTCGGCGGCGGGAGCACAGCAGCGCCGACGACCTGACACCGCAGGAGCGCCAGGTCGCGCAGTTGCTGGCCGCCGGGCACAGCACCCGCGAGGCCGCGGCCAAGTTGTTCCTCAGTCCGAAGACGATCGAGTACCACCTGCGGAAGGTCTACACGAAGCTCGGCATCCACAGCCGCACCGAGCTGGCCGACGTACTCAGCGAGAGCTGAGCAGTTGGTCCAGCCGGTCGAGCTCCGGTTCCCAGCCCTGCAGGTGGTTGGCCGCGTCCTCCGCGCCCGTGAAGCCCGTGTGCAGAAGCAACATCCGCGTGCCCTCCTCCGCACGGCTCAGCTCCACGCGGACGGTCGACGGCTCGTCGTCGTCCTCGTCCCACTTCCAGGTGAACGCGAGCAGGTGCGGCGGGTCCACCTCCAGGTAGCTCCCGCGCACGACGTACGGCCCCATCTCGACGACGTACGTGCCACCGACCCGGACGTCCGCGTCCACCTTCAGCTCCAGCGCCGGGTTCGGGCAGTACCACTGGGCGAGCAGCTCGGCCCGCGTCCAGGCGTCGTACACGTCCTCGAGGTCGGCCTTCAGCACGCGCTCGATCCGGATGTCACTCACCATCGCCGTTCCCCTCCAGAAGGTCCGCCAGCCGGTCGACCGTGCGGTTCCAGTACGTCGTGAGGTCGCCGAGCCAGACCTCCACCTCGGACAGCGCCTCCGGCCGGATCGCGCAGACGATCGTCCGCCCGACCTTGCGCCGGGTCACCAGCCCGGCGTCGACCAGGACGTGCACGTGCTTGGTGATCGCCGGTGGACTGATCGCGTGCGGTGTCGCTAGCTCGCCCATGGTCGCCTCGCCGCGGCTCAGCCGGGTCACGATCGCCAGCCGGGTCGGGTCGGCGAGCGCGGCGAAGGTTGTCGTCAGCACCTGAACACTTCACCATCTGGTGAACTGTTGAGTCAACCCCGCCGCACGTACGGTGGTGAGGTGACTTCGCCTTTCACGGAGACCAGCGGCCAGGCACGTTGGCGGGGATTCGCGGAGGCGGCGGCCGAGGGCCCGCTGCAGTACGTGACGCTGTTCACCGGCGTACCGGTGTGGCTGGTGACCGGGTACGCCGAGGCACGGCAGCTGCTCGCGCATCCGGACGTCGTACGGTCGTCGCTGGACGGGCCGCACCGGGACCACGTGTGGGACAACCTGGTGAACTCGATGGAACGGCACATGCTGAACGCCAACCCTCCCGACCACACGCGGATGCGCAAGCTGGTGTCGGCCGCGTTCACCCGGCGGCGGATCGAGCTGCTGGAGCCGCGGATCCGCGAGATCGCCGCCGAGCTGCTCGACGAGCTGGCCGCGGCCGACGGACCGGTCGACCTGGTCAGCGCCTACAGCTACCCGCTGCCGATCACGGTGATCTCCGAGCTGCTCGGCATCCCCGCGATCCGCCGCGACGACTTCCGCCGCTGGTCGTCGATCGTCGTCAACGCCGCCGTGCACACGCCCGAGCAGTACATCGAGGCCGCGCTCGCGATGGTCGAGTTCATCCGCGAGATGATCGAGGACCGCCGCGTGGTCGCGCCGTCCGACGACCTGCTGTCCGCCCTGATCGCCGCCCGCGACGGCGGCGACCGGCTGACCACCGACGAACTGACCTCGATGGTCTACCTGCTGCTCGCCGCCGGGCACGAGACCACGGTCAGCCTGATCAGCAACGGTGTGCACGCGCTGCTCACCCACCCCGACCAGCTCGCGCTGCTCAAGGCCGAGCCCGAACGCCTCCCGGCGGCCGTCGAGGAGCTCATCCGGTACGACGGCCCGCTGCAGGCCGCGATCCCGTACGTCGCGAAGGCGCCGATCGAGATCGCCGGGCGGACGATCCTGCCGGGCGCGGTGATCGTGTTCGCGCTGGTCGCGGCCAACCGTGACGACGCGAAGTTCGGCGCCGGCGGCGAGCTCGACATCGCGCGGGCCGACAACCAGCACCTCGGGTTCGGGCACGGCATCCACCACTGCCTGGGCGCACCGCTGGCCAGGCTCGAGGGACGGATCGCGCTCGGCATGCTGTTCGACCGCTTCCCGGACCTCCGGCTGACCGAGCCCGACGGCGACCCGCACCGCACCCCGGGCCTGCTGATGAACGGCATCTCGGAGCTGCCGGTCCAGCTCTGAGCCCTAGCCTCGGGGATCCCAGACCTGGGCCGTGCTGTAGTTGCACTGGTAGATCTGGACGGGCGTCGCGTTCGCGGTGCCCGCTGCGGTGACGTCCAGACACTTGCCGGATCCGGCCCCCACGATGCCTCCGTTGGCCGAGACCGTGAACCGTTGGGCGGGCGAGCCCGAACAGGTCCAGATCTGCACCTTGGTGCCGTTCGCCGTACCGTTGCCGTTGACATCGAGGCAGCGATCGCCGAAGACCCGGAACTCACCGGCCGCGGTGCGGGTCCAGACCTGGTTCGGCCGGCCGTGGCAGTCGTTGATGACGACCTGGGCGCCTGGGGTCGTGCTTGCTCCCGCCACGTCGAGGCAGCGCTGCGCGTTGGGGTTCACCAGCGTTGCGGCCTTGCCCACCGGCGGCGCGGCGGGCTGGAGGCTGCCCGGTACGGCGGCCAGCGCGCTGTACCAGCGGTCGCCCATCTTGGTGTAGCCGCCGGCGTTGAGGTGGACGCCGTCCTCGGAGAGATCCGCGAGGGTCAGTGCCGAGTGGATGTCGACCACGTGGGTCTTCGGCCCCTTCTGCGCCACGATGCCGGGAATCGCGGCGTTGAACGCCTTGATCCGGCCTTCCTCGACGGTCCTGCTCACCGGTGAGATCTGCGCGACGAACAGTTCAACGTTCGGCTGGGTCGTGCGGATCTTGTCGATGAGCTTCGACAGCCGCGCCGGGGCGTTGGCCACGTCGTAGTTCTGGTTCAGGTCGTTGGTGCCGATGTGTAGCAGGATCGTCCGCGGGGCGTAGGTCCGCAGCCAGCCGACGATCTCGGTGTCGATCTGGTCGATGCGCCACCCGGGGTGGCCTTCGTTGTCGTGGTCGCCCAGCTCGGCCGGCCCGTTCACCCGTGACCCGACGAAGTCGGTCGGGTGGTTGGTCGCCACGAGTTGCTGCCACAGCTTGATCCGGTACCCGCCCTTCACCGTCAGGCCGTCCGTGATCGAGTCGCCGAGCGGCATGATCCGGACTCCGCCGTTGGATTCGGCAGGTGCCGCGTGGGCCGGCGGTCCGGTGCAGAGTCCACCGACGAGAAGCACACCGAACAGGGCAGCACGAAGCCGCCGGAGAGTCCGTCGCACGACGATCTCCTTGCAGGAAAGGGATGTGGGCGTTTCGAGCGGGCAGAATGCTCGAGGGTGAGCAGAAGGTAGCACCCCGTGACCGAAGGTCGTCAAGACCCGGGACCAGAGTTCTGAACAGAATGTGTTGAATTCTGGACAAGCGCTTGCCAACCCCGGCCCGGCCCCTTCTAATCGGACCTACCGTCGCGATGTCCCGCCCCGGACATCGAGGTCGCTCGGCGACCTGACACCGCGGCGTGTGACGATCTGCGAGGCGATGGCGTGCCACGAACTCCCCACCCGCTGCGGTCCCTTCTGCTGGCCGCGGCACTGATACCAGCAAGCGCCCTGGCCGCGGCCGCACCGGCCGCGGCCCGGTCCTACGAACCCGATGCGACAGTTCAGCCCGGGCCTCGGGTGCCGGCCGTGGCCGGCGCCACGACGCCGTTCGTGACCATCGAGGCCGAGAGCGGGTCGATCAGCGGTGCCGGCGCTCGCAAACGCGCGCTGGCCGGTGTCGGGACCGTTGCCTCGCTGGAGTCCGAGGCCTCCGGCTACGGACTGGTCGAGCTGAAGAACACCAACGACTCGCTCTCGATCACCAACACGACCGGCAAGGTCGCGAACTCCCTGGTCGTGCGGGCCTCGATCCCGGACGCCGCGAACGGCGGTGGCATCGACGCGACCATCGACCTGTACGTCAACGGCGTCTTCCGGCAGGCGATCCCGCTCAGCTCCAAGCAGGCCTGGAACTACCGCGGTGCCACCACCAATCCCGACGACCCGAACGCCGGCGGGATGCCGTACCGGTTCTACAACGAGTTCCCGGTCCGGATCACCGGAGCACCGATCGCCGCCGGGCAGCACCTCAAGTTCCAGAAGGGCGCCGCGAACAAGGCCGCCGTCTACGACCTCGACTCGATCGACCTGGAGAACGTCGGCGCGGAGCGTACGCAACCGGCGAACTCGCTGTCCGTCGTCACGTACGGCGCCGACCCGGCGTTCGGCAAGGACTCGACCACCGCCATCCAGAACGCCGTGAACGCGGCCCGGTCGCAGGGCAGATCGGTCTGGCTGCCGAAGGGCAAGTACCTGATCAACAGCACCGTGTCCACGAACCTGGACCTCACCGGCGTCAAGGTCGAGGGCGCCGGGATGTGGTACACCACGCTCTACCGCAGGGTGCCGTTGCCGACGCCCGCGAACTGGCGGTCGCAGATCAAGGTGGGCTCCGGAACCACCCTGACCGACGTACAGATCGACGCCAACGCGATCTACCGCGGGGTCAAGGGCCCGGGTGGCTCCGACTACGGCGTCAACGCCAGCGGTGCGGGCGGCTGGCTCGTCGAGCGGATCTGGACCCGCCACACCGACGCCAACTGGCTGTCCGGCTCGAACGGCGTGGCCCGCAACAGCCGGACCGCCGACAGCTACGGGGACGGCTTCAACACCAACAACAGCAACCACAAGGACCCGGACCTGCTCGGGCTCAACCTGCTCGTCCAGAACAACTTCGCCCGCGGGACCGGTGACGACTCGTTCGCCACCTACTCCGACGCCGGGACCAACGGCGACAGCGCCGTCATGAGCGGAACCAGGATCCTGAACAACACCGCCGTCGCACCCTGGTGGGCCAACGGCATCCGGGTCGCCGGTGGCAGGAACATCCAGGTCCGCAACAACCTGGTCAACGGCAGTTCGTCGAACAGTGCCCTGGAGATCGGCTCCTTCGGCGACACCGGGCACCCGACCGAGTCCGCGACGATCAGCGACAACATCCTGCTGGGCGGCGGTGGCTGGAACGGCACCCCGCAGGGGGTGAAGATCACGTCGCCCTCGAGCACGTCGCTGTTCCCGAACGCCTTCACCACGGTGACGTTGAGCAACAACCTGCTGCGGGGTGCGCTGCGGGCCGGGGTCCTGGTCGACCGGACCCGCGTCAACGTGACGCTGACGAACAACACCATCGACCGGCCGGCCCAGCAGGGGATCCGCGTCAACTCCGGCGTCACCGGGACCGGCAGGTTCTCCGGGAACACGATCCAGAACCTGGCGCCCGGCCAGGTCGCGACCCAGAACGAGTCGCCGTCGACCTTCACCATCACCGGCTGAGAGCTGCCGAGGGACGGGATTCACCGGTGAACGCCCGGTGAATTCCGTCCTGGGCGCGGAGAACCACAGCGGTGGGATTGGGTGGACCTTGACTCCGGATGGCATGCTCGGGGGCGTGACAGAGTTGATGGACGCCGCCCGGGAGCTGCTCAGCATCGCGATGGCGTCCCACTGGCTGCTGCTCATCCTCTTCCTCGCCGCCGCGATCGACGCGGTCTTCCCGGTGATCCCGAGCGAGGGGCTCGTCGTCACCGCCGGGATGGCGGCCGCGGCCGGCCACCAGAACCTGCTGCTCGTGATCGTGCTGGCGATGACCGGCTCGGTGATCGGGGAGTGCGTCTGCTACTTCATGGGCCGCGGGTCCGGGCCGGCGCTGCGCCGCTGGATGCGCCGCCGGGAGGCACGGCAGGCGATGTACGACAAGGTCAGCAAGGCGCTGCACACCCGCGGCGGGCTGATCCTGATGACCGTGCGCTACATCCCCGGCGCCCGGATGGTCGCGACGCTGACCGCGGGTGCGACGGCGTACTCGTTCCGGAAGTTCGTGCTGTTCACGGCCGCCGGTGTCACGGTGGCCTACACGTACGTCGCACTGCTCGGCTACCTCGGCGGCGACGCGTTCGCGCACGACTCGCTGAAGGCGCTCGCCTTCAGCCTGGGGCTGGCCTTCACGATCGGGCTGGTGCTGGAGACGACCCGCCGGATCGTCGGGCGCCGCAAGGCGGCGAAGGTTGCGGCCGAGTAACGGCTGTCCGGCCGCTTTCGCACCGGTCGCGTGTTCCGGGCCAACTGGATCGGCCTGTCGTGCGTCAGTAGTTGTATGACGGGGGCACAGCTCTGGGGATCTGTCCAGGTCGTGGTCGAGGCATGCTGAGGCGGCAACGACTGATCGCGGCGACGGCGGTAGTGGCGGCGTTGGCCGCAGGATGCGCGGACACCGCGCCGCAGGGCTCGTCGAGCCCACCGGCGAAACCACCATCCAGTACGCCGAAGCCGAGCGAACCGGATCCGTCGACGACGCTGACGCCAGGCGTGAAACCGCCCGCCGCGGCGCCGGTGACCAGGTCCTTCCCGGCCAAGCTGCCGAACGGCAAACCACCACTGTTCGTGGTCGTCTCGTTCGACGGCGCCGGCGACCTGGCGCTCTGGTCGCACTGGCGCGCGGTCGCCAAGCAGGTCGACGCGCGCATGACGTTCTTCCTGTCCGGCCCGTACCTGTACCCCGAGGCGCGCAAGACCGACTACAAGCCGCCGTACAAGAAGCCCGGGGCCTCCGACATCGGCTGGGCCGACGCGCCCAAGGCGGTCGCGCGGGCGACCGTGCTGCGGCAGGCGATCGCCGAGGGCCACGAGATCGGTACCCACGCGAACGGGCACTTCTGCGGCAAGAACGGGATCGAGCGCTGGACCGCGACGCAGTGGACGAGCGAGCTCGACGCGTTCGACAAGATGGTCGAGACCGGGCCGACGCTGGCCGCCAAGAAGACCCTGGCGGCGCCGTTCGACCCGTCGACGGTGAAGGGCATGCGGACGCCGTGCCTGGAGGGCAACCGGCCGGCGTACCGGCAGGTCATGCGCCAGCGCGGGATGCTGTACGACGCCTCCGAGCCCGGCTACATCGCCTGGCCGAAGAAGGAGGACGGCGTCTGGGACTTCCCGCTGCAGTCGGTCGACCTGGCCGGGACCCACAAGAGCACGCTGACGATGGACTACAACCTCTGGTACGCGCAGACCAAGGCCAAGAAGGCGCCGGCCGCGCACGCGCCGAAGCTGAAGGCCCAGGTGCTGGCGACGTACCGGCAGGCGCTCGCGCGGTCGCGGGCCGGGAACAACCCGCCGCTGTTCCTCGGCAACCACTTCAACCGGTGGAACAACAGCGTCTACTCCGACTCGCTGACCACGTTCGTCAAGGAGACCTGCCGGCAGCCGGACGTGAAGTGCGTCAGCAACATCGAGCTGATCGCCTGGCTGACCAAGAACGGCGTGCCCAAGGGCTGAGCCGCCTCACAGCTCCAGGTAGCCGAAAGCGGTCTGCCACGTACCGCCGGCCTTGATCCGCTCGACGATCAGCCGCTGCAGCGCGGTGTCCTGCGGGAACTCGTCGAGCTGGCCCAGGCCGTGGCTGCGGAAGGTGAAGAAGATCGCGCTGTCCTGGGAGTCGTACGGTTCGCCGTACGGCGTGAAACGGCGGCCGAAGCGGACCATGTTCGAGTCCTGCGGCAGGTGGTCGAGCAGGTACGGGTCGATCAGCCAGGAGCCGAGCGTGACGGTCTTCACCGGCTGGTCCGGGAAGTACTCGGCGAAGAACGCGCGCGCCTGGTGGATGCTGTTGTCGACGGCCTCGGGCGTCAGCGGGCCGGTCTCCGCGATGTGCACGCCGAGCACCCACTCGCCGGGCGCGACGCCGGGCACCGGGTGCTTGTCCGGGACGCGGTGGATCATGAACTGCAGCCGGCCGAGCGCGTAGAGCGCGCCGGTCCAGTACGTCGTGACCCACCAGTGCGTCGCCAGGCCGAACGTGCCGTGGGTCCGCCGGTTCACCTTCAGCTGCTGACCGAGATCGGCCAAGGTCGCCCAGCTGATCTCGTCGCTGACACCGAGCTCCTGGTGGTACCGGCGGATGTCCGGCAGGGTCTCCAGGTACGCCGCCAGCGAGACCAGCGGGTCCTCGGGCGCCTTCAGCTCTCCCTCGGCCGGCATGTGGCCGATCGCCTTGCGCAGCTGCGCGGCGAAGTCGGCCACCAGCACCGGATCGACGGAGAGCTTCTCGGCGTCGGTCTGGTCCTCGGCACTGAAACCCAGCAGGCGGTACTCCTCAGCGGTGGTCACCCGTCAAGGATGTCAGATCCTCACGACAGTCCTGCTACGACCGGTGCTGAGTTCCGTCCGCCCACCAGCCCGACGCGAGCTTCTGGCCGCGGCGGTTCGGGAAGGCTTCGAACTCCGTCGTGGCCAGCGGCTTGCTCTGTACGCCGTTGCGCAGCGCGTGGATCCGCTGCATCACCGCTGCCTTGCTGGCGGAGTCGTTGCGCCACCAGTTCTCCTGGCGACTCAGCTGGGTGTCGTGATGCCGGTACAGCCAGGTGACGGCCGGGTCGTTGTAGCCCGCCGAGAGCTCCGAGACGGCGGCGAACATGACCAGGTCGTCATCACTCGGTGCCGCACCCCACCCGCCGACCGACCGGAGCAGCTGGGTGCGGACCGTCAGCCCGGCGCAGTGGATCGGCCAGCAGGCGTGGTGCTTCAGCGCCCAGTCGTTGACGACACCGGGCGTGAGGACGCCGAAGGGCAAGGCGGACGCGTACGGCCGGCGGGTGCCGTCGGGGAGCAGATCGTCGGCCTGTGTCGCGGCCCACCCGATCTCCGGGTCGTCGAACCTGGTGATCAACCCGGCCAGCGCGCCCGGCAGCAGGAGGTCGTCGTGATCGAGATTGCGGACCAGTTCGCCGGACGCGCGGGTGAGTGCCACGTTCCGGGTGACGCCCGGGCCGTGCTGGCCGCCGGTCGCCTGGTAGTCGGCGACACCGGCGAACAGTTCGGCCTGTCGTGGCTCCGCGCCGTCCTCCTGGACCAGCCACTCCAGCTCCCAGCCGGGCGGAAGCTCCTGCCGCAGGACGCTGTCGACGGTGGCCTCGACGTACTGGCCGCCGGAGGGATGGACGGCGGTGATCAGACTCAAGGTCGGCATCGGTCAGCGTTCCTCCGCCAGGCCGAGGTAGAGCACGTTCGGGTCGGCAGGGTTGAAGGCGAGGCCGGGAATGCCGTCGAAGGTGTTGTGCTGCTTGGTCAGCTCGCCGGTCGAGGGGCGGAAGCGGTAGAGGTCGGCGCCGTAGTTCGCGAACGACGTGCCGTAGGCGAAGTACAGGAGATCCGGGTCGACCGGGCTCGGCCACATCCGGTTGCCGTTGTAGAGCGTGGCCCGCGACTCGTCGAGCACCGGGCGGAACTTGAGGCCGCCGTCGTCGGACTGCCACAGGAAGCGGGTGCTCTGGTCCCGGTCGTAGCCCTCCATCCAGACGCGGCGGGGGTTGGCGGGGGAGATCGCGACGCTGAAGGCGTTGACCCGCTCGACCGAACCCGCGTGGGTCCAGGTCCGGCCGCCGTCCACGGTCGTGTAGACGCCGTCGGACATCACGCCGGCGACGATGTGGTCGGGGTTCGTGGGATCGATCACCGCGTCGTACACGAACAGGTCGCGCGCCGGGGGCTTGCCGCTGGGCTTCCAGGTGACGCCGTCGTCCCGCGAGTCGAAGAGCTGCCCGTCACCGGCGACGACCCTGAGAGCCCCTTGCCCCGCGTGCAGCGCGGCGATCCCGCTGCCGGGTGTCGGACCCTGCACCGTGCTCACCCGCGTCCCGTCGACCCGGTGGATCGGCTGGTCGTTCACGCTGTGCACGTACGCCGTACTGCCAGGTCCCGCCGTCACGTCGTACGTCGCGAGGTCGTCCGGCGACTTGTCGATCTGTTGCCAGCTGCAACCAGCATCCGCGGACCGCTGGATCGACTGCCGCCCGATCGCGATCAGCACGTTCGGCTCGGCCAGCGTCGCGACCTTGGCGTAGGTGACCTTCTGCAGCTTCCCCTTGGTCGGCGCGAGCTGCGCCCCGTCGTCGACGGAGAAGGTGACGCCACCGTCGCCGTACACGGTGTCGCACTGCGGTGCGTTCCAGAACCATCCGGGGGAACCAACGGGAATCATGAGCAGGGCGGCGAGTCCGTGGATGAGCATGCGTCTACTTCTAGGCGCACACCGACGGGGTCGGCCAGCGATGACGCTGGCCGACCCCGGACATGGCGTAAAGCCGTCAGCCCTGGTACTTGGAGTCGATGTAGACCAGGGCGTCGCCGACGGCGCGTTCGGCGCCGCCGGGGTGGTTGACGAGGGCGCCGTTGACGGCCATCGACGTCGAGCCGCCGCCGTCGAGGTTCATCGCGTCGCGCAGGCCGAGGGCCTTGGCGAGGGCGGCGGACTCGGTCATCGTGGTGCCGACGCTGGTGGTCTGGCGGCCGTCGATGGTGACGAAGACGATCTTGCCGTCCTTGGTGGTGCCGGCCAGCGTGCGCGGGTTGCGGTCGTTGAAGCTGCCGCCGGTGGGCTGCTCGACGACCTTGCCGTCGCGGACCAGCAGGCCGCGGCCGGTCACGCCGTACAGGCTGTCCTCGAGCGCGACCTTCTTGCCCTTCTCGTCCTTCACCGCGAGCGCGGTGCTGACGCAACCGCCGGCGAGGGTCTGGAAGAGCGCGAGCGTGTCCTGGCCGGTGGCCTGGATCGAGGTCTGCCCGGCACCGAGCGCCGTACCGCGGGTGGTGGCGGTGCGGACGACGCAGCCCTTCTGGTCGAGCACGATCTCGACGCCCGCACCGGCCGGTGTCGCGGCGGCGAACTCGGGCGTGAACAGCGAGACGTCACCGGGCACGGTGCAGTCGGTCTGGGCGGTCAGCGTCGCGCAGGCGGCGGGAACGACCGGCGGGTGGTTGACGAACTCCAGCGGCAGCGACGCCTTGGTCTTCTTGTTCGTCACCGTGCCGGTCCAGCTCAGGTGACCGATCAGCGCCTTGCTGGTCCTGGCGTCGATCAGGAAATTCGTCTCGGCCGGGTCGGCCAGCGGCTCGCTCAGCAGCTTGCCACCGAACAGGCCGAGGCCGACCTGCTCGCCCGGGGACAGCTGGCTGGCGGTGAAGGTGAAGAACGACGCGTTCACACCGGCCAGCGCGCCTTCGCCCGCGACCAGGGCGGTGGTCTTCTCGGTCTTCGCCAGATCCGGCCCGTACGTCGCCTTGACGTACCCCTTGGCCTTCTTCGGGTCGATCGTGAGCACCTTGATCGCGTACGGGCCGCGCGTGGTGGTGTTGATCTGGTCAGCCGGCGCCGGCTCGGTGCCGCGCACGATGCTGGTCAGGGTGACGCCGTCGGTCAGCGTCCGGGCGGAGCGGGTCTCGGTGAGGTCCTGGTCGCCCAAGGGCAGCGTGAGGCCGCCTGCGGCGCTGGCGCCGGCCGGGACGAGGCTGAGACCGGCGATCGCGGCCAGCAGCACAGCACCGGCCAGGGCGACGCGCGGTCGTCGTACGGAAGAAGTCATACCGCGACCCAACGCGACCGGGTGGAAACTTTCGCGCGATCTAGTTAACCGGTAAGCAACTTCCGCATGACGCTTTCGGGTGGGTCAGCCCGCGGCGGTGTCGATGTGCCGGGCCAGCACCAGGTCGTCGTCGGTGATGCCGCCGGCGTCGTGGCTGGAGACGCGGAAGGTGATCGTCGTGTACCGGATGTCGATGTCCGGGTGATGGTTCATCGACTCGGCCAGCTGCGCGACCGTCGCGACCAGCCGGATCCCGTCCAGGAAGGTCTCCTTCTGCACGCCGCGGACCAGGGCGTTGTCCTGCACCTTCCACGCGGGCAGGTGGTCGCGGATCGCCGCGTCGATCTGGTCGTCGGTCAGCAGCTCAGCCATGGCGACACTCTAGGGCATGTCCGGCAGCACCCCTGCGGCCGCCGGACGTGCCCTGGAGGGTTGGGGTCAGCCGATCGACGTCCAGAACTTCAGCTTGTGCTCCTGCTCGTAGTCGACCGGCTTGATCGCGTCCGGGGCCAGGGACTGGACGGTGGTCGGGCCGGTGAACTCGGGCCACTCCGGGAGGCCCTCGCGGTTCGGGTCGCCGTGGTGGGCGAAGGTCGACCAGTAGCCGATGATCTTGTCGGACAACGCGATCTGCGGCGGGGTCATGGTCTTGTTCTCACCGGCGGTGCGGAAGACGTAGCCGACGTCGCCGGCGTGCCAGGCGCCCGGGTCGAAACCGGGTGGGAACGGGATGTCCAGCGGAGCGTCGCGGTCGGCGAACTCGTAGAACCACAGCGGGTTCTTTGCCGAGAGCAACTGGTTCTGCCGGAGCTGCGCCTTGGCCCAGAGACGGTCGGTGAGCACCGAGGCCCAGGCCAGCGCGGGTGTCTTGTACGCCGTCAGCGGGTACTCCGCCGCGATCTTCGGAGCGGCCGCGCCGAACGCCGTCCGCAGCAGCTCGGGGTAGTTGGCCTTCGTCACCGGGCTGCCCGCGAGCTCACGGAAGAACGCGACGAAGGTGGTGTGCTCGTCCCGCGTGGTCCCGGCGATCACCGGTACGTCGGCGAACTGCTCGGCCTCCAGCGCCTGGACCGGGTCCGCCGGCAGTTCGTCGTTGCCCAGGGCGTACGGCTGGAAGATGTTCATCACCTGCGGTACGGCGAGCAGCCTGGCCACCGGCACCTTGCGCAGGCAGTCCAGCGCGGTCGCCGGGTCCTTGCAGCCGAGGCCGGTGGCGACGACCTGCCCCTGGGTCTGGGCGTCCTTGGTCGTCGTCCAGCCGTACCAGGGCAGGGCCGGGATGCCGGGGTACGTCGCGCCGGCGGGCATGTCCATCACGGTGAAGGCGCTCTGCAGGATCGCGCGGTGGAACAGTCCGCGGGACTGCTCCGCGAGCAGGTGCGCGCCGGTCGACGTCGCGCCGTACGAGACGCCGAACAGCGTCACGTTGCCAGGGTCGCCGCCGAACGCCGCCGCGTTGCGCTGCACCCATTGCAGTACGGCGCGCTGGTCCTGCAGCCCGATCGTCCCGGAGGCGGGCATGCCGGGCAGGCCGAACCCGCCGAACACCCCGAGCCGGAAGTTGAAGGTCACCACGACCACGTCGCCGTCGACTACCAGACGCTCGGGGTCGAACTGGTCGCCCGAGCCGATCGCGCCGTCGCCGTGAATCCAGACCATCACCGGCTTGCGGTGCTCGGGACCGGCGGTGGCCGGCGTGGTGACGTTGAGGAACAGGCAGTCCTCGGTCGTGCTGCCGAGGTCGGCGATCGCGTTCTTGACCTGGGGGCAACGGTTGCCGGGCTTGGCCGCGGTCCGGACGCCGGTCCACGGCTTGGCGGGCTCCGGTGACTTCCAGCGCAGCGCGCCGACCGGCGGTGCGGCGTACGGGATGCCCTGGAAGACGCGGCGGTCCTTCAGGACGGTGCCGCTGACCTCGCCGGTGTCGGTGCGGACCACGGGGCCCGGCGGTGGGGCGGTCGTGGGCTTGGTCTGTTCGTTGCATCCGGCAACCAGTGCCGGGAGCAGCAGGGCGGCGGTGAGTCGTCGGATCATCGGTCAGGCCTTTCGGGTGGCGAGGTCGACGAGGGTGCGGAACTCTTCGGCCGCGGCGGTCAGGTCGAGGTCCGGCTCGAGATCGAGCTGGCGGATCAGGCCGTCGCGGATCGACAGGACGTAGACGGCGACCAGGTGCGGATCGAAGTCACGCATCACACCGGACTGCTGCCCCTGCCGCAGCACCTCGGCGAGCTGCGCCTGGTCGGACCGGGCGAGCGCGGCCGGGGCGAGCTCCTGCTTGATCCGGACCAGGGTCGAGGCGTGCCGGCGATGGGTGCGGAGGAACTCGACGTTGGCCTCGACGAAGCCGCGCAGGACGGCGGCCGGTTCCTCGATGCCCTCGGTGCGCGCGAGCACGAACTCACCGAAGACGGTGAGGATCTCCTGGCCGACCTCCTCGACCAGCTCCTGCTTGCTGGCGAAGTGGTACGAGATCAGCCCGGTGCTGCTCAGGCCGGCCTCCTGGGCGATCACCTTGAACGACGCGTGGCTCGCGCCGTCGCGAGCGATCACCTCGATCGCCGCCGCGACGATCTGCGCCCGGCGCGCCTGCTCGGTGAGGCTGCGCCCTTGGGTGCGGCCCTGGGCCTCGCTCTCGCCTCGGCCCTGCCCCTCGCCCGGGCTCTGCCCCTTGCCCCGGTCCCGCCTCTCGCCCGGGCTCGGCCCCTTGCCCCGGTCCCGCCTCTCGCCCGGGCCCTGCGCCTCGCCCCGGTCCCGCCCCTCGCCCTCGGCCCGGCCTTCGGTGCGGCCCTCGTCTTTTGCTCGCATGAGCAAAGATTAGCTTACTCAAGCAAATCCGTGGTCCGGGGTGCGATGCGTGCCGAGGTGAGCAGGCCGATCAGCGCGAGTCCGGCGCTGGTGGTGATGATCGCGCCGAAGACCCAGCCGGTGGGGTGGTCGGCGTTGACGGCGAGCAGCGTGCCGAAGAGCGCGAACACGGCGGCGATGCTCATCGTTCCCGCCATCTGGGCGCTGCTGGTGTTGCGGCCGGAGTTGGTGGCGTCGGACAGGTCGAGGGTGAGGACCGAGACGCTGGAGGAGTTGAGACCCATGCCGACCCCGGCGATCGACCAGCTGATCAGGCCGATCCAGGTGTCGTTGGTCCACGCGAGCAGCGTCGTACCGGCGATGCCCGCGGTCATCAGGCCCAGGCCGACGCGCAGGACGGTGAGGCGTTGGAGGCCGTGGTCGCGGCCCTGCAGCCAGGAACCGAGCGCCCAGCTGACGCCAGTGATCGACAGGGTGACGCCCGCGCGGGACGGGCTGAAGTCGTGCAGGACCGTGAGGAGCAGCGGGAGGTAGGCGCCGGCTCCGGCGAACGCGGCCCCGCCTAGACCTCGTACGGCGACGACGGCCGGGAAGCCGCGGCGGGCTGTGAAGGTGCCGGCGGGCATCACTCTGACGGCGGCGACGCCGAGCACGAGCAGGCTGATCGGGATCACGATCCAGGCTGTCGTCGGGTGGGAGTCCAGTTGATCGCCGGCCCAGGTCAGTGCGAAGAGTGCGACCGAGGCAGCGAGTGCCCAAGGCAACAAAGCACGGGCGGCGGCCAGGGCCTCGGCGTTGCGCTCGGGCCCGCCCGGATCCGTCGACTCGGGCTCGGCGCCGGTCGTCGGATCCGCGCCCGTCTTCTCCTTCGCCAGCATGCGCAGCGCCGGGCGCAGGCAGAGCCAGCTCGGGACCAGCAGCAGCAACGCACCGAGGAACACCCAGCGCCAGCCGGCCTGCTCGGTGACCAGCCCGGTCAGCACCGGACCGACCACCGACGGCAGGATCCACATCGCGGCGAACAGCGAGAACATCCGCGGCCGCAGTACGGCGGGCAGCGCCCGCGCGACCAGCACCATCAGCGCGACGTCGAGCAGCCCCTCGGCGAACCCGCTCAGCAACCGTCCCGCGATCACCATCGGCATCGACTGCGCCGTACCGACCAGCAGTTGGGCGACCGCGAAGGTGATCGCACCCGACCGCAACGCGGCGACCGGTCCGCGCCGGTCCGCCCACAGGCCGGCGATCGCGAGCGACACCAGGTACGACGCGTTGGGGGCGGCGTTGGCCAGGCCGAAGCTGCCGAGCGCGTCGAACTCCCGGACCATCGTCGGCAGCGCCGTACCGACCGCGCGGTTCTCGAACGCGCTGAGCGTGACCAGGCCGACGACACCGAGCACGAGCGCGAGGTGCTCGCGACCGAACAGGCGGGGCGGGGCGTGCACTGCTTGATCCTGGGACATGCGCCTCATCCTCAAGGCTCAAGCTCGCTTGAAGTCAACTGCCGCGGCGGGCGTCGGGCAGGCGGAAGATCAGCACCAGGACCCGCAGTACGAGCACGGCGCAGATCACCAGCAGGTTGTACCCGAAGAGCTGGAACAGCGTCATCGAATCGGTGACCCGCGGGCCGCCCGGCGTCCCGAGCAGGAGGACGGCCATCACACCGGCCGTCGCGCCGAGGATCACCAGCAGCGCCTGGTGCAGCATCGTGGTGAAGTGCCGGCGGTCGCGCTCGTCGGCGAACAGCCGGACGTTGAGCCCGAGCCGCCCGGACTCGGCGGCCGCGGCGATGCGGTCGATCCGGCGGGGGAGCCTGCGCAGCATCGGCAGGAGCGTGGCGAGCTCCTCGGTCGCCGTACGGCGTAGGGCGTCGGGCGCGAGCCGGTCGGTGACGTGGGCGGCGGCGAACCGGCGCGACGCGGCGATCAGGTCGAAGCCGGGGGACAGCCGCGCGATGGTGCCCTCGATGGTCGCGAGCGCGCGGAAGACCGCGGCGACCTCCGGCGGGACGCCGAGACCGTGCGCGGTGATGATCCGGAACAGGTCGTTGAACATCGCCGGGCCGAGCGCCGCGCCGGCGCCGAGGTGGCGGGCCATGAACTGGCCGACCGCGCGCTCCAGGGCCTGCTCGTCGACGACGTCGGGACGGTGGACGATCTCGAGCAGTGCGTCCGTCGCCGCCACCGGGTCGCCGTGGTCGACGCCGAGCAGGAAGCGCTGCAGGGCCTCGCGGGTGGACGGGTCGAGGCGGCCGACCGAGCCAAGGTCGAGCATGCCGAGGCGGCCGTCGGTGAGCAGCAGGAAGTTGCCCGGGTGCGGGTCCGCGTGGAACACGCCGTCGATCGCGACCTGGCTCAGCAGGCAGTCGAACAGGACGCGAGCCAGCTGAGTGCCGTCCTGCCCACGCTCGGCCAGTACGGCGGCCGCGCTGCTCAGGCCGACGCCGTCGAGGCGCTGCATGGTGAGGACGCGGTGGGTGGACAGGCCGGGATAGAGCTCCGGTACGACGACATCGGCGTTCCCGGCGACCGCCTGTCCGGCCGCGACGCTGGTCATGTTGCCGGCCTCGACCGTGAAGTCGAGCTCCTCCAGCATCGCGTCGGCGAACCCCTCGGCGAGCGCGCGGACGCCCATCGAGCGACCCCAGTCGGTGTTGCGTTCCAGCGTGCGGGCCAGGCGGCGGACGATGTCGAGATCACGCTGGACCAGGGCGGTGATGCCGGGGCGCTGGACCTTCACGACGACCGGCGTACCGGTGTCTGCGAGGCGGGCTGTGTAGACCTGCGCGACCGAGGCGGCGGCGAGCGGCTCGGTGCTGAAGTCCTGGAAGACCTGCTGGGGATGGGCGCCGAGCTCTTCGGTGAGGGCCTGCTCGATCGCGGGCCAGGGCGCGGGGGAGACCTGGTCCTGGAGGCGGCTGAGCTCGTGAGCGACCGAGGCGGGGATGATGTCGCTGCGAGTGGACAGGACCTGGCCGAGCTTGACGAAGGTGACGCCGGCTTCGTCGAGCGCGAGGCGCAGCGAGCGCGCCAGGTCGGCCTGACCGGCGGCGTCCTCGCGGCCGGGGCGACGGCGGCCGCGGAGGTAGGGGCCGAGACCACGGCGTACGGCGATGCGCAGGATCTGGAGGTACCGGCGGGTGCGGGCGATCCGGCCGCCGAGGTCGCGCCGCAGGTCGCGGACGCGGGGCAGTGAGCCGGTCGGGACGAGCGCCTCGGACAGGACGAGGAAGATCAGGCCGGCGAGCATCGAGCAGAGGGCGGTGAGCGCCAGGTACGCCACGGCGGCGCCGGTCGAGCCGGTCCAGGGCATCGGGCCGACGAGGGCGTTCATCAACGGGCTGAAGACGACGAGGGTGAGGAAGGCACCGATCGCCATCCGCCCCAGCCCGAACCGCACCCCGAGCAGCCGCTGCGACACCGGCACGAAGATCACCATGAAGACGACGAGATTGACCAGCCCGATCAGCAGAACGTCCATGCCGAGCACCCTAGAAGACAGAACGTGGCGAATGTCTCACCCGCACAGGTGAGCCCGGTCCCTCGCAGGAGTGAAAGCACCCTGGTGCGGAACCGGGGACCGTGACAGGAAGCCGGGACCGTGAACAGGAAAGCGGGACCGTGAACAGGAAAGCGGGACCGTGAACAGGAAAGCGGGACCGTGAACAGGAAATAACCTGTTCACGGTCCCGCGAGGGTGTTCACGGACCCGGGAAGTACCTCAGGGGCGGCGGCGGATCTTGTTGCCGAGCCAGACGATCGGGTCGTACTTGCGGTCGGCGACGCGTTCCTTCATCGGGATCAGCGCGTTGTCGGTGATCTTGATGTGCTCGGGGCACACCTCGGTGCAGCACTTGGTGATGTTGCAGAAACCCAGGCCGTGCTGGTCCTGGGCCTCGTGCTGGCGGTCGGCCGCGTCCAGCGGGTGCATGTCCAGCTCGGCGATCCGCATCAGGAAGCGCGGGCCCGAGAAGGACTCCTTGTTCTCCTCGTGGTCCCGGATCACGTGGCAGGTGTCCTGGCACAGGAAGCACTCGATGCACTTGCGGAACTCCTGCGACCGCTCGACGTCGACCTGCTGCATCCGGTACTCGCCCGGCTTCAGGTCGGCCGGCGGCGTGAAGGACGGGATCTCCCGCGCCTTGGTGTAGTTGAACGACACGTCGGTGACCAGGTCGCGGATCACCGGGAAGGTGCGCATCGGCGTGACCGTGACGGTCTCGCCCTCCTCGAACGTGTTCATCCGGCACATGCACATCAGCTTCGGCTTGCCGTTGATCTCCGCCGAGCACGACCCGCACTTGCCTGCCTTGCAGTTCCACCGGACCGCGAGATCCGGCGTCTGCGTGGCCTGCAGACGGTGGATGACGTCGAGCACGACCTCACCCTCGTTGACATCGACCTCGTAGTCCTGCAGGTCGCCGCCCTCGGCGTCACCCCGCCAGACCCGGAACTTGCCCTTGTAGGTCATGCCGGCAGCTCCTCCGGGGTCAGGTACTTCGACAGCTCGTCCAGCTCGAACAGCTCGAGCAGGTCGTCCCGCATCGGGATCTGGTCCTTCTTCGCCACGTCGACGCTGCCGTCGGCGTTCAGCCGGCAGACCAGCAGCAGCTTGCGCCACTCGGCGTTCATGCCCGGGAAGTCGTCGCGGGTGTGACCGCCGCGGGACTCCTCACGGTCCAGGGCCGCCTTCGCCACGCACTCCGACACGGTCAGCATGTTGCGCAGGTCGAGCGCCAGGTGCCAGCCGGGGTTGAACTGCCGGTGCCCTTCGACGGTCATCTTCGCGATCCGGCCGCGGAACTCGGTCAGCCGCGCCAGCGCCTGCTCCATCTGGTCGGCCTTGCGGATGATGCCGACCAGGTCGTTCATCGACTGCTGCAGCTCCTGGTGGATGGTGTACGGGTTCTCACCGCCCTCCAGCTCGAACGGCGCCAGCGCCTCGGCCGCCGCCGCGTCGATGTCGGCCTCGGAGATCTTCGGCCGGTTGTCCCCGAGCGAGTCGAGGTAGATCGCGGCACCCATCCCGGCTCGCCGCCCGAACACCAGCAGGTCGGACAGCGAGTTGCCGCCCAGTCGGTTCGACCCGTGCATGCCCCCGGCAACTTCACCGGCCGCGAACAGACCCGGTACGACGGACGACGCGGTGTCCGGGTCGACCTCGACGCCACCCATCACGTAGTGGCAGGTCGGCCCGACCTCCATCGGCTCGGCGGTGATGTCGACGTCCGCGAGCTCCTTGAACTGGTGGTGCATCGACGGCAGCCGCCGGGTGATCTCCTCGGCCGGCAGCCGGGTCGAGACGTCCAGGAAGACGCCGCCGTGCGGCGTACCGCGGCCGGCCTTGATCTCGGAGTTGATCGCGCGGGCGACCTCGTCACGCGGCAGCAGCTCCGGTGGGCGCCGGTTGTTGTCGGCGTCCTTGTACCAGCGGTCGGCCTCTTCCTCGGTGTCCGCGTACTGCGCGCGGAACACGTCCGGCACGTACTCGAACATGAACCGCTTGCCCTCGGAGTTCCGCAGCACTCCACCGTCACCACGGACCGACTCGGTGACCAAGATGCCCTTCACCGACGGCGGCCAGACCATGCCGGTCGGGTGGAACTGGATGAACTCCATGTTGATCAGCGTCGCGCCGGCCCGCATCGCGAGGGCGTGACCGTCACCGGTGTACTCCCAGGAGTTCGAGGTGACCTTGAACGACTTGCCGACACCGCCGGTGGCCAGGATGACCGCCGGTGCGTCGAACAGGATGAACCGGCCCGACTCACGCCAGTACCCGAAGGCACCGGAGATCGCGTCGCCGTCCTTCAGCAGCTCGGTCACGGTGCACTCGGCGTACACCTTGAGGTTCGCCTCGTAGTCGCCGGTGGCCTGGAAGTCCTCCTGCTGCAGGGAAACGATCTTCTGCTGCAGGGTGCGGATCAGCTCCAGGCCGGTCCGGTCGCCGACGTGCGCGAGCCGCGGGTAGGAGTGACCGCCGAAGTTGCGCTGGCTGATCTTGCCGTCCGGTGTCCGGTCGAACAGGGCGCCGTAGGTCTCCAGCTCCCAGACCCGGTCGGGGGCCTCCTGGGCGTGCAGCTCGGCCATCCGCCAGTTGTTCAGGAACTTTCCGCCGCGCATGGTGTCACCGAAGTGCACCTGCCAGTTGTCCTTGGAGTTGACGTTGCCCATGGCAGCGGCGGCGCCGCCCTCGGCCATCACGGTGTGCGCCTTGCCGAACAGGGACTTGCACACGATCGCGGTGCGCTTGCCCTGCTCGCGGGCCTCGATCGCCGCGCGCAGACCGGCGCCGCCGGCCCCGATCACGACGACGTCGTACTGGTGTCGTTCCAGTTCAGTCATAAGTAGCTAACGTCCGTATCAGTTGAAGAAGCGCAAGTCGGAGAACCAGCCGGCCGACAGCGACATGATGTACGCGTCGGTCAGGATCACGGTGAACAGCGACACCATCGCGAAGGTGCCGTGCTTCGGGTTCAGCTTGGACACGAAGGTCCAGTACCGGTAGCGCAACGGGTGCTTGGAGAAGTTCTTCAGCCGGCCGCCGACGATGTGCCGGCAGGCGTGGCAGGACAGCGTGTACAGCCACAGGGCAACGAGGTTGACCCAGATGATCAGCGTGCCCAGGCCGATGCCGAAGCCGCCGTCGGTGCCGTGGAAGGCGAGCACACCGTCGTACACGTTGAGGATTCCGAAGACCAGCGCGCCGTAGAAGAAGTACCGGTGCAGGTTCAGCGCGACCAGCGGGAACTTGCGCTCACCGGTGTAGCTCTTGTGCGGCTCCGGGACGGCGCAGGCGGCCGGCGCGAAGAACAGCGAGCGGTAGCCGGCCTTGCGGTAGTAGTAGCAGGTGCCCCGGAAGCCGGCCAGCACCGCGAAGGTGATGATGCTGAACGGGATCACCCGGGGGAACTCGCCGAACCACGTGCCGAGGTGACTGGACCCGGGGACGCAGGACTCGGTGACGCACGGCGAGTACAGGGGAGTGAGGTAATGGTGCTCGTCGACCCAGTACCACTTGTTCATGAAGATCCGGATCGTCGCGTAGACGATGAAAAAGCCCAGGATCACGCCGATCCGCAGCGGCGCCAGCCACCAGCGGTCGGTTCGCAGTGTCTTCTGCCCGATCTGCGCACGACCGGGGCTGTTCACACCGATCGCCATCAGGGGGCGCGCCGGTCCGGTGCCCCGAAGCCTTCGTGCTCAGCCTCTGTCCACATGGACGCGTCATACTCCACGTCGGAAATCTCCTCGAGTTCCTCCGGAACAGGTCCGGGTCTGTGCCGTGGGTCAGGCGGGCCCAGCTCGGCCAGGTCGTCGCTCAACCTCGCCACGTCCGAGACCAGCCGGCGTACGCCGAGGGTGTCGCCGTACTCCTGGCTGAGTTTCCCGACGCTTCCGTGCAGCGCCTCGAGTGCGCGTTGCACAGCTGCCACACTGCTGCTGCCATCGCCCATACCGACTCCAGTAATGGTTTTGTCGCTGTAAGTATGGGCACACTTTGCCTCCGCTCGGCGCACAACGGAAGACCCTTCGGTACGGCGTGTTTCTAGTTAGGTTCCCCTTTGTTGCCGACCGCGCTCGAGTGGAGTAAAGGGACGTATCCGGCCTTCAGTACAACGAGATTCGCGGGCGGGGTCAGCACGGTCACTTCCTCGTACGACGGCCGCCCGGCCTCGCCGGAGTAGCCGTCCCACGACCACGGCCTCGCCTTTGCGTTCAGCACCAGCGCCGGTCCGTCCGCGGCCGCGATCATCGCGCCGTCAGGCAGTTCTCCCAGGATCGCGCGGGTCGTGCGCTGCCGGCGACTGTGTGGTTCGACTCGTTGGCGGTGCAGCACCGCGTCCATCGCCGCGGCCTTCGGGCGCTCGGTCAGGTCGTGGCCGCGGGCCCATGCTTCGCCGTACCGGACGAAGTCGGTACGACGGCAGTACGCGCACGGGCGATGCCCGGCCGCCAGTGCGACGGCCTCGTCGAAGAAGAACAGCGCCGTCCACCGGCCGGGCGGCATCGGGTCCCGGCTGACGCCCTTGTAGTCGAGCAGGCAGCACAGCCACGCCTTCGACCGCCATCGCGTCGTACCGAGGCGGCGGTCGGTGTCGTGCAGCGAGCCGCGGTTGCCCATCAGCAGTCCGCGGCCGGCGGAGGCGACGATCTCCTGACTCGGCAGGACTCTGTTCTGCAGCGGCATGTCCCCATCCTGCGTGGCTGGACCGACAGTTTCCGGGCGGGTGACAGAGTCTCCCCATGGACAGACGGGTGGTCGTCGGCGTGGCGATCGTCGACGAGGGTCGGGTACTGGCGGCGCTGCGGCCGGGGCCGGACGGTGGGTGGGAGTTTCCGGGCGGCAAGGTCGAGCCGGGGGAGAGCGACCAGGCGGCCGCCGTACGGGAGATCGAGGAGGAGCTGGGGCTCCGGATCACCGTCGGGGCGGCTTTGCCTGGGGAAGAACTCATCGGGGACAAATACGTTTTGCGCGTTTACCTGGCCGAACCGGCCGGTCACGAGTGGTTACCGGTGCTGCGGGAGCACACCGAGATCCGTTGGGTGCAGCCCGCTGACCTGGGAACTCTCGGCTGGCTGCCGGCCGACCAGCCGTTTCTTGCCACGCTGAGTCACCATCTCATCGCAGATGGGTGATCAGTCACGATTCAGCGTCGAGGTGCTCCGTCCCGTGGCGTCCACACTGCGAGATTTGTAGGGTTCCCGCCAGGCCGCGAAAGACATTTCGCTCGACCGGGAAGGCTGGGGGAAACACTAATGACTCTGGGAGCGACCGAGGCTTCCCCGCCCGATGGCGGACTTCCCGCTGAACACATCGCCGAGACGGCCGAGGCGAAGCAGATCGAAGGTCGTTCGCTCGGCCAGATCGCCTGGGCGCGGTTGCGCAAGGACAAGGTGGCGCTGATCAGCGCGGTCCTCATCGTGCTCATCATCCTGATCGCCATCTGCGCCCCGCTGATCGTGAAGATCAGCGGCTTCCCGCCGGACCAGCCGAACTTCAAGGACAGCAACGGCAACGACCTGCTGGACACCCAGCTGGGTGGTATCCCGGCCGGTGGTCTGTTCGGCAGCGGGATGAGCTCCGAGCACTGGCTCGGCGTCGAGCCGCAGAACGGCCGCGACGTGTTCGCGCGGCTCGTGTACGGCGCCCGCTCGTCGCTGCTGGTCGCCCTCGGCGGCACCGTCGTGGCCGTCGTGCTCGGCACGGTCATCGGCATGGTCGCCGGCTACTTCCGCGGCTGGGTCGACGCCCTGATCAGCCGTTTGATGGACATCCTGCTGAGCTTCCCGACGCTGCTGTTCATCCTGGCGCTGACGCCGGTGATCGCGGACCGGGCGCAGGACACCTTCGGCATCCCTGACAACAACACGCTGCGGATGGGCGTACTGATCTTCGTGCTCGGCTTCTTCGGCTGGGCCTACCTGGCCCGGATCGTGCGCGGTCAGACGCTGTCGATCCGGGAGCGCGAGTTCATCGACGCCGCCCGCTCGCTCGGCGCCGGTCCCGGCTACGTGATCTTCAAGCAGATTCTGCCGAACCTGATCCCGACGCTGCTGGTCTACTCGACGCTGATCATCCCCACCTACATCACCGCCGAGGCCGCGCTGTCCTTCCTCGGTGTCGGCGTCAAGGAGCCGACCGCCTCCTGGGGCCGGATGATCTCCGACGCCTCGAACTGGTACGAGGGCAACCCGCTCTACCTCTTCTTCCCTGGCGCGATGCTGTTCATCACAGTGCTCGCCTTCAACCTGCTGGGTGACTCGGTGCGCGACGCGCTCGACCCGCGAGCCGGACGGAGCTGACCGACCCGTGTTCAACTACATCGTCCGCCGCCTGCTGCAGATGGTGCTGATCCTGTTCGCGATCAGCGCGATCACGTTCTTCCTGTTCTGGGCGACGCCGGCCAACCCGGCCCTGCTGATCTGCGGCAAGGACTGCAACACCGAGCGGATCGCCGAGGTCAACGCGTCGTACGGGTTCGACGACCCGCTGGTCGTCCAGTACGGCCGGTACATGAGCGGCCTGATCAACCCCGGCGGCCGCGAGCTCGGCACCGAGGGCTCCCAGGAGCACTGCGCGTGGCCGTGCCTGGACCGTTCGCTGCAGAACGGCCTGCAGGTCACCGACTCGATCGCCGACGCGATCGGCCCGACGTTCTGGCTGGCCACCGGGGCCGCCGTCCTCTGGCTGGTCTCCGGCGTGCTGCTGGGGCTGATAGCGGCGCTGCGCAAGGGCAAGTGGGTCGACAAACTCAGCGTCGGACTGGCGTTGTTCGGTGTTTCGTTCCCAACGCTCGTCCTCGGCTACCTGCTGGTGTTCGTCTTCATCGTCAAGGGCGGGATCCTGCCCTATCCAGATCAGGCGAACTCCAGTCCATCGGCGGGGATAGGACCGTTCTTCCAGTTCTTCATCCTGCCGTGGGTGACGCTGGCGCTCGTCAACGCCGCTCTCTACACGCGGCTCACCCGGGCCAACATGATCGACACGATGAACGAGGACTTCATCCGTACGGCGCGGGCCAAGGGCCTGGGCGAGCGCAAGGTGGTCTTCAAGCACGGCCTGCGCGCCGCGCTGACCCCGATCGTGACGATCTTCGGCCTCGACCTGGGCGCGCTGCTCGGCGGTGCCGTGATCACCGAACGGATCTTCAGCATCCAGGGCCTGGGCAAGCTGTCGATCGACTCGGTGCTCGGCAACGACCTGCCGGTCGTGATGGGCGTCGTCCTGGTCGCCGCGTTCTTCGTCGTCTTCGCCAACATCGTGGTCGACGTGCTCTACGCCTTCATCGACCCGCGGGTCCGGCTGTCATGACAGTACTTTTGGCGTCGACTTCGTCACTTTTGGCGTCGACTTCGTCGCCGCGGGTTTTGGGGCTTTGTCGCCCGTTCTTCCCTCGTCGGTCGGTCGCTGCGCTCCCTCCCTCCTCAGTCCAGAACGGGCGGCCCCAAAACCTTGGGGGAACTCCTGATTCAGACGGGGAGACCCCATGACCGGCCGCGCGACCGGCGTCACTCACACCCGGATGGAGCCGACATCGTGAGCAAGACCGTATCCACCCAGCCGGCCAAGCCGTCCGGCACTCGCGACCCCGAGGCGTTTCTCGAGGTCCGCGACCTGCAGGTGCGCTTTCCCACCGACGACGGGCTGGTCCGGGCCGTGAACGGGCTGAGCTTCTCGCTCAAGCCCGGTGAGACGCTCGGCATCGTCGGCGAGTCCGGTTCCGGCAAGAGCGTGACCAGCCTGGCGATCATGGGGCTGCACAAGGGCAGCCGGGCCCAGGTCGAGGGCGAGATCTGGCTGGACGGCGACGAGCTGGTCTCGATGCGCGTCGAGGAGATCCGCCGGCTGCGCGGCAGCAAGGTCTCGATGATCTTCCAGGACCCGCTGTCGGCGATGCACCCGTTCTACCGGATCGGCGACCAGCTGGTCGAGGCGTACCTGGTGCACAACGACGTGTCCAAGGCGGTCGCGAAGAAGCGCGCGGTCGACATGCTCGACCGGGTCGGCATCCCGTCGCCGGCCAGCCGGTTCCACGACTACCCGCACCAGTTCTCCGGCGGGATGCGGCAGCGCGCGATGATCGCGATGGCGCTGATGTGCGACCCGCGGCTGCTGATCGCCGACGAGCCGACCACCGCGCTCGACGTCACCGTGCAGGCCCAGATCCTGGACCTGATGAACGACCTGCAGAAGGAGTTCAACTCCGCGATCATCATCATCACCCACGACCTCGGGGTGGTGGCCCAGATGGCCGAGAAGCTGGTCGTGATGTACGGCGGCCGCGTGGTCGAGGCCGGCGACGTCCGGGACATCTTCTACCGGCCCGAGCACCCCTACACCTGGGGCCTGCTCGGCTCGATCCCGCGGATCACCGGCGGCGGCGACCGGCTGAAGTCGATCAAGGGCTCACCGCCCTCACTGATCAACCTGCCGACCGGCTGCCCGTTCCACCCGCGCTGCGACTTCCGCGACAAGGTGCCCGGCGACCTGTGCGTCACCGACGTACCGGAGCTGCTGCAGATCGGCGGCGGTCCGCACGCGTCGCGCTGCCACATCGCCAGCCCGGAACGGCAGCGGTTGTTCACCGAGCAGATCAAGCCGGCGCTGTGAGCGCGGCCACTCGAGGAGACGACGTGACCACCACCTCCACCCCGAAGGCGCCGAGGTCGACCGGCCGGCAGACGGCGTTCTCGCAGCGGTCCAACCCGGTCCGCGGTGAGGTGCTGCTCGAGGTCGAGGGCCTGCGACGGCACTTCCCGGTCACCCAGGGCATCCTGTTCCAGCGCCAGACCGGCGCGGTCAAGGCGGTCGACGGGATCGACTTCCAGCTGATCGCCGGCGAGACGCTCGGCCTGGTCGGTGAGTCCGGCTGCGGCAAGTCCACCACCGGGCGGCTCGTCACCCGGCTGGACGAGCCGACCGGCGGCAAGATCACCTTCCAGGGCGCCGACATCACGCACATGAACCGGCGCCAGATGCGGCCGTTCCGGCGTGACGTGCAGATCATCTTCCAGGACCCGTTCTCGTCGCTGAACCCGCGCCAGACGGTCGGCACGATCATCGCCGCGCCGTTCGACATCCAGGGCATCAAGTCCGAGGGCGGCACCAAGAAGGCCGTCCAGGACCTGATGGCCCGGGTCGGCCTGAACCCCGAGCACTACAACCGCTACCCGCACGAGTTCTCCGGCGGTCAGCGGCAGCGGATCGGGATCGCCCGCGCGCTCGCGCTGCGGCCGAAGCTGATCGTCTGCGACGAGCCGGTCTCGGCGCTCGACGTGTCGATCCAGGCCCAGGTGGTGAACCTGCTGGACGACCTGCAGGACGAGTTCGACCTGACCTACCTGTTCGTCGCCCACGACCTGTCGGTGGTGCGGCACATCTCCGACCGGGTGGCGGTGATGTACCTGGGCAAGATCGTCGAGGTCGCGACCCGGGACGAGTTGTACAACCACTCGCGCCACCCGTACACCCACGCGCTGCTGTCGGCGGTGCCCGAGCCCGACCCGGACGCGGTCAAGCGCCGCGAACGGATCCGGCTCACCGGCGACGTCCCCAGCCCCCTGAACCCGCCGTCCGGGTGCCGGTTCCGTACTCGCTGCTGGAAGGCGCAGGACGTCTGCGCCGAGCAGGAGCCGCCACTGATCCAGATCGGAGCCCCCGGCCACGCGGCCGCCTGCCACTTCCCGGAGGAACGCGACGTCGTCTGACGGACACAGACGGTAACAAACGGTCTCCGTCCCGCACTGAAGTCGTCACGATCCGGTGACGGAGGCGGAGAACCGTTGAAGGGAAATCACGGTCGTGAGTAGATGACCGGCATTCCAGTCACCAGGGCAGCCGTGACCCGGCGTCCCGATGGAGGAAACAGAAAGAAGGATGGCATGACACACGCCAAGCGCGCCGGAACCGTGGTCGCCACGGGTCTGGCCCTGACCCTTACGCTGGCGGCATGCGGCGGGGACAACAACAACAGCGACGACGCAGGCACCCAGAGCTCGGATCAGGGGGCGAAGGGTGGAATCGTTACCGTTTACCACGCTTCGGACTTCGAGCACCTGGACCCGGCCCGTGCGTTCGTCACGGACACCGGGATGGCCGGCCAGCTCCTCTACCGCACGCTGACCGCGTTCAAGTGGGACCCGACGGCGAAGAAGGTCGAACTGGTCGGTGACACCGCCGAGAAGTGGGAGAAGTCGGCCGACTTCAAGACCTGGACCTTCACGCTGAAGGACGGCCTGAAGTACGAGGACGGCTCGCCGATCACCGCCAAGGACATCAAGTACAACGTCGAGCGGTCGTTCTCCGCCGACCTGTCCGAAGGTGCGCCGTACGGCAAGAACTACCTGGACTGCAAGGGCTACGCCGGCCCGTACACGCCGGCCGGCAACAACGGTGGTAAGGGCTGCACCGCGATCGAGGTTCCGGACGACAAGACGATCGTCTTCAAGCTGAACCAGGCGGTCTCGGAGTTCGACATGACCGCGTCGATGAAGATCTTCGCGCCGGTGCCGCAGGCCAAGGACACCAAGACCCAGTACGACAACCGGGTGTTCTCGTCCGGCCCGTACAAGATCAAGACCTACACCCGCAACAAGACGCTGGTGCTGGAGCGCAACACCAACTGGGACCAGAACACCGACCCGATCAACACCGCGATGCCGGACGGTTTCGAGTTCAAGTTCGGTGACGACGAGGCGATCGTCGACCAGCGCCTGATCGCGGGCACCGGCGCCGACGCCAACTCGATCAGCTTCTCCGGCGTTCAGCCGCAGAACCTGGCCAAGCTGACCCAGGCCAACGTCAAGGACCGTGTGGTCGAGGGGACCGACCAGTGCCGCCGTTACATCGCGTTCAACCAGCAGAAGCCGCTGCTGAAGAACCCGAAGATGCGCGAGGCGCTGATCTACGCCTTCGACAAGACCGCGTACATCACTGCCCGTGGCGGCGACAAGCTGAACGTCGCGGTGGACTCGATCGTTCCGGAGAGCCTCGACGGCTACCGCAAGAACACCGCGTTCGAGGTGCCGGTGACCGGTGACCTGGAGAAGGCGAAGGCCGCGCTGGCCGAGTCCGGCTACAAGGGCGAGAAGCTCCAGCTGGGCGCGTCCGACGCGACCGACATCTCGATCAAGGCCGCGGAGGCCGCTCAGGCCGCCTGGAAGAAGATCGGTGTCAACGTCGACATCAAGAAGATCCCGGGTGACAACTACTACTCGACGCAGCAGAACGACGCGTCGGCGACCGACCTGATCACCGCCGGCTGGTGCCAGGACTGGCCGTCGCTGTCGACGATCGTTCCGCCGGTCCTCGGCCCGGACAACTCCGCGCCGGGCAAGGCCGCGCAGAACAACTACGGCCGCTCGAACATCGGCTGGGACAAGATGAACGAGATCCCGAAGATCGCGGACCAGAAGGAAGCCACCACCGCGTGGGGCGACGTCCTGGACGAGGCGATGAAGGGCTTCCCGCTCGTGCCGATCTCCGCGGACAACAACATCTACGTCTTCGGTGGCAACGTCACCGGCGCGACCGCCAACTCCGACATCGGTGGTCTGCCGGACCTGACCAAGATCGCCCTGAAGAAGGTCGGCTGATCTCGAACAGGTAGCACGCACTAGCTGAACCCGAGGGCGGTACCGGATCTCCGGTACCGCCCTCGGCACGTTCTACGCGATGCCGAGCAGTTCGCGGAGCTCGGCGGTGCCGTGGGCGTTGTGCTGGTCCCGGATGGACAGGGCGATGCGCCACTCGCGGCGGGCCTCGGGGAGGCGGCCCTGGAGGTGGCGGACCTCGCCGAGGGACTTGCGGATGTCGGCTTCGCACAGCCAGTCGCCGTACTGGCCGGCGATGGCCAGGCCCTCGCTCTGGTGGGCGACGGCCTCGTCGAGCCGGCCCTGGTCCAGGCAGAGCTTGCCGAGCTCGTTGAGCACCTCGGCCTGCTGTACGGCGGCGCCGGCCTCCCGGTAGAGGGCGAGGCTCTGCCGGAGGCTCTCGGCGGCGAGCTCGTACCGGCCGGCCTCGCGGTAGGAGACGCCGATGTTCTGGGCGATCATGCCGCGGTAGCGCTCCTGGCCGGGCTCGACCAGCAGGTCGAGGGCCTCGGTGAAGTGGCGCTGCGCCGCCTCGGTCGCACCTGTCTTCAGGTAGAGCATGCCGAGCGCCAGGCAGGCCCAGGCGGCGCGGGGCGGGATGCCCAGGCGCAGGCCGATCTCGCGGGCGCGTTCGGCGTACGGGATGCCGTCGGCGGTCCGGCCGGTGCGTTCGAGGACGTGGCTGAGGCTGCTCAGGCAGAGCGCCTGCAGGTTGCCGTCGCCGGACGCGTCGGCTGCCTCGATCGCTCGCCGCAGCGGCGTCACGGCCTGCTGGTACTGGTCGAGCTCGGCGTGCGCGGCGCCCAGGTCGTGCAGCACGAGGCCTTCGGCGATCCGGTCCGGGCCGTTGCTGACCAGGCGTAGTACAGCCTCGTTGACCTGCAGCCAGTCGAGCCACGCGCGCCGTAGGGCGTAGTAGGCGTTGAGACCGACCGCCACCTGTACGGCGAGCTCAGGCTGCTCGGTAGCGACGTGCTGGAGCGTCGTGACCAGCCCGGAGCGCTGGGCGTCCAGCCAGCCGAGCACGTCCTCCTGCGTCGGCAGGTCGTCGGCCCCCTTCAGCCACTCCGGGTCCAGCCATCGCTCCCGGGTCACCCCGTGGCCGGAGTACTCGCTGGCTCGCCAGACGACAGCCGAGATCCGCTGGATCCACCGCGTGGTCACCGCCAGCCGGTCCTCGCGGGACAGCGTCTGCTCGGCGAACTCCCGGGCGGCGACTCGTACGAGGTCGTGCAAGCGGTACACCCCAGGTGCCGGCGTGGTCAGCAGATGGACGTCCACCAGCCGCTCCAGCACGATCTCCGCCTCCTGCTCCGGACTGTCCGAGAACGACGCGGCCAGAGCGGACGTCAGGTCGGGACACTCGGCCAGACCGAGCAGGGCGAACATCGACACGGCCTGTACGTCGATCGGGTCGTCACTGCCCGCCAGCTGCTCGATCGACAGCACCAGAGTCGCCCGTACGCCGGAGTCGTCGAGCTGGAGCTCGTCCAGCCGACGCCGGCCGTCAGCCAGCCGGTCAGCCAGGTGCGCGACCGGCCAGGACGGTCTGGAGGCCAGCCGGGCGCCGGCCATCCGGATCGCCAGCGGCAGACCGCCGCACTGCCGGACCACCTCGGCGCACTCGTCCTCCGGTGCGTCCGGGCGGCCGGAGATCCGGCGGAGCATCTCGATCGACTCGTGCAGCGGTGGCTCGCCCAGCTGGTACTGGCGGCCGCCCAGGCCCGCCATGCTGCGGCGACTCGTCACGACCACGGCGCAGCGGCCGGCCCCGGGGAGCAGTGGACGGACCTGCTCGTGGTCGGCCGCGTTGTCGAGCAGGAGCACCAGCCGGCGTTCGGCCAGCACGGTCCGGAACCTGGCTGCGGCCGTCGGCAGGTCGGCCGCCGGGATCTCGCCCAGGTCCTCCAGCAAGTAGGTGAGAGCCTCCAGGGGCTCCAGCGGTGGGCCCAGCCCGAACCCGCGCAGGTCCAGGTACAGCTGGCCGTCGGGGAAGCGGGAGGCCACCTCGTGGGCGACGTGAATGGCCAAAGTGGTCTTGCCGATGCCGCCCATGCCGGTGATCGCCGTGACGCTCACGCCGGGGCTGCCGAGCAGGTACTGGCTCAGCTCGGCCAGCTCCTGGACCCGTCCGGTGAAGTCACCACTGGCGAACGGCAGCTGCCGTGGCGAGACCACCGGGGTCTCTGGCGCGACCAGCGGCATCCGGTCGGTCCGGCCGCGACGGGAGGCCGCGGCGACCAGAGCGGCCTCCTGGTCCTTGTCGAGCCGCAGGGCGGCCGCCAGCGCCTGGACGGTGGCCGGCTGGGGGTACTTCCGGGTCCCACGCTCCAGCGTGCTGATGGCCTGCACGCTGATCTTGGACACCACCGACAGCTCGTCCTGGGTGAGGCCCGCCGCCGTACGGTGCCGGCGCAACAGGGCCGCGAACTGTGACTCCACGTCCGTCACCCCTCACGATCGCGACTTTGTATGGGTGAACTGTATGGGTTGTACCTGGTGACCTCCCCGGGCCGTCAGAAGAATGGGCTGCGCTGGACCAATCTGGGGAGGAGTTGAGGATGTCCGTTTACCAGGCTGTCCCTGTGGTGCGAATGGAGGACTTCGCGCCGGAGGTCGTCTGCGAGGTGTACGAGCTCGGTTCGCGGCGGCCCACACCGGCCGCGGCGAAGGACCTGACAGTCCGTCAGGTGATGATCGGCCGGCTGATGGCGACCGGGGCGAAGGATGCCGCGATCGCGCGGCAGCTCGGCCTGTCGCTGCGGACTGTGCGGTCCGAGATCAGCGCGCTGATCGCCGGGCTGGGGGCGCGGTCGCGGTTCCAGGCGGGGTGCCTGCTGGTACGCCGTTTCGGCTGAGCTCCTGCGGGCCGTGACCTGGTGGTAGCGGCCCGTGGCGGCCGGCCTGCGTCGTCCGGAACTGTCCGGGGTGCGACGTAGGCTGGCCGCATGAGCGAGCTTCCTGATCGCCGGCTGCTGCTGGTGCACGCCCACCCGGACGACGAGACCATCAACAACGGCGCGACGATGGCGAAGTACGTCGCCGAAGGCGCCCACGTCACGCTGGTCACCTGCACGCTCGGGGAGGAGGGCGAGGTGCTGGTGCCGGAGCTGGAGCACCTGGCTGCCGACCGGACCGACGGGCTCGGTCAGCACCGGATCGGTGAGCTGGCCGCCGCGATGGACGAGCTCGGCGTCACCGACCACCGCTTCCTCGGCGGTCCCGGCCGGTACCGGGACACCGGGATGATCTACGACGCGTCCGGCAACGCCGCCGTACCGCCGGACACCCGGCCGGACAGCTTTTGGCAGGCCGACCTGGTCGCCGCCGCCAACGACCTGGTCCCGATCATCCGCGAGATCCGCCCGCAGGTCCTGGTCACCTACGACGAGTGGGGCAACTACGGGCACCCCGACCACGTCAAGGCCCACCGCGTCGCGACGTACGCCGCCGCCCTGGCCGCCGCCCGCTCGTACCGCGAGGACCTCGGCCCGGCCTGGGACGTCGCCAAGATCTACTGGACCGCGATGGCCGAGGGCCCGATGCGCGACGGCCTGCGCAAGCTGCGCGAGTCCGGTGACACCACCACCTTCGAGGGCATGGACCCGGACGGCCCGCTGCCGCCGATGATCACCCCCGACCGCCTGGTCGACTGCATCGTCTCCGCCGACGGGTACATCGACCGCAAGATGAACGCGATGAAGGCGCACGCCACCCAGATCACCGTCGACGGCCCGTTCTTCGCCCTGTCCAACAACAACGGCAGCGAGATCTTCGGCGACGAGGCCTACCGCCTGGTCAAGGGCACCGCCGTCCCCGGCCCCAAGGGCGTCGAGACGGACCTGTTCGCCGGCCTGGAGTGACCGGGGCCACGCACTGGGGCGACGCGTCGGTTACTGGTGGGTCTTAGGCTGCTGGAGTGACCCCGGACTCCAGTGGCAGCATCGCGCCCGCGGCCTTCCGTACGGCGCTGAGCCGGTTCGCGTCGGGGATCACGATCATGAGCACGGTGCAGGGTGGGGTCGCGCACGCGATGACGGCGAGCGCGTTCACCTCGGTGTCGCTGGAACCGCCGTTGGTGCTGGTGTGCGTGGACCGCGGCGTGCGGATGCACGAGGCGGTGCTGGCCGGCGGGGAGTGGGCCGTGTCGGTGCTGCCTGCCGGTGAGCAGGCGATCGCGGAGCGTTTCGCGAAGTCGGGACGGGACCTGTACAGCCAGTTCGACGGGGTGGAGACCGTGCCGGGGCCGAAGACGGGCTGCCCGCTCGTGGCCGGAGCCCCGGCGTGGCTGGAGTGCCGGACGTGGGCGACGTATGCAGGCGGTGACCACACGATCGTGGTCGGTGAGGTGCTCAGTCTGAGCGCGGCCGATGACCCCAGCGCCCTGATCTACTACGCGGGGCAGTACCGGGACCTCCGGGCCGACTGAGGGCACCGAGGGGCAGATCGACGGCGAAACCGGCGTGCCCGGTCGCGTAGGATGTGCCGTCTGTCATCTGGTTCGAGCAGGAGGACTCTGTCCGGTGGGGAGAAACAAGCTCGCGGGGATCATCGCCGCGGCGGGGTTCGGAGTGCTCGTCGTCGCGTACGGCGTGGCGTTCGCGCTGACCGGCGACAAGGTCCCGGGGGACACGACCGTGCTGGGCATCGACCTCGGCGGACTGTCCGAGAACGAGGCCAAGGCCAAGCTCCAGGCGGGCATCGACGACCGGCTCAAGCTGCCGATCAAGCTCAAGGCCGGCGACTCGACGTACCAGGTGAAGCCGGCTGACGCCGGGCTCAGCCTCGACGTGGACGCGACCGTCGCCGACGCCGGCGCGGGCCGTAGCCTGAACCCGGCGCGGATGTGGCAGGTGCTGACCGGCGGTGACGCGGTCGAGCCGGTGATCGCCCAGGACGAGGGCAAGCTGAAGGCCGCTGTCGAGCGGCTGGCCCAGCAGGTCAACCGCCCGGCCACCGAAGGCACGATCACGTTCCCCGAAGCCAAGGCCGTCCAGCACGCGCCGGCCGACGGGCTGCAGCTCGACAACGACAAGGCCACCGAGACCGTGGTGTCCGGCTTCCCGTCCGACGGGAACCCGAAGGACCTGCCGGTCGGTGTCACCAAGCCGCAGGCCGGGACCGACGCGATCAGCAAGGCGATGACCGAGTACGCCGAGCCGGCGATGTCCGGTCCGGTCCGGCTGACCGTCGGCGACAAGGGCGTGAACCTCACTCCGGCCGAGCTGGCACCGGCGCTGAAGCTGGTCGCCAAGGACGGCAAGTTCACCCCGAGCCTGGACGCCAAGAAGCTCGAGCCGCTGTTCAAGAAGCGGTTCAAGGACCTCGAGACGCTGCCGAAGGACGCCACGATCCAGGTCGTCGGCGGCCGGCCGCAGGTGGTGCCCGCGGTCGACGGCCAGATCGTCGCCCGGGACAAGGTGATCCCGGCCATCCTGTCGGTGCTGCCGAAGGCCGAAGGGGAGCGGAAGGCGTCGGTCGGGCTGGCCAAGTCGAAGGCCGAGCTGACCACCGAGGCCGCGCAGGCGCTCGGGGTCAAGGAGGTGATGGGGCAGTTCACCACCCGGTTCCCGCACGCGGAGTACCGCAACGTGAACATCGGGACCGCGGCCCGCAAGATCAACGGCACCCTGCTCAAGCCGAACGAGACGTTCAGCCTGAACAAGATCGTCGGCGAGCGGACCAAGGAGAACGGCTTCACCGAGGGCAACATCATCAACGGCGGCAAGTTCGTGCTCGACCTGGGCGGCGGTGTCTCGCAGTCGGCGACCACGACCTTCAACGCGGCCTTCTTCGCCGGGCTGAAGGACGTCGAGCACAAGGCGCACAGCGTCTACATCAACCGGTACCCGGTCGGCCGTGAGGCGACCGTCGCGTGGCCGTCGGTGGACCTGAAGTTCCAGAACGACTCCGGGCACGGGGTCTTCGTGCAGACCATCTTCTCGGCCTCGACGCCCGGCAAGCAGGGCAGCCTGACGGTGAAGATCTGGGGTACCAAGGTCTGGAACGTCACCGCCGGCCAGTCGGCGAAGTACAACTTCCGCTCGCCCGGCCTGGTCTACAGCCAGGAGGCGGGCTGCCGTCCGCAGGCGCCGACCGGTGGCTTCGACATCAAGATCTACCGGTACTTCGCCAAGAACGGCGCCCGCGTGAAGACCGAGTCCTTCACCACCAACTACAACGCGGCCGACGACATCCGCTGCGGCCCCAAGCCCGGCACGACGCCCCCGCCGAACACCCCGGACACGCCGCCCACCCCCGGGATGGGCAAGCCCTCCGGCAGCACCCGCCCACCGAGCTGAAAGCAAAGGGCCGCCTGAAAAGGTGGCCCTTTGTCATGCTCGGTGTAGTTCGTGCAGTTGCGCGGCGACCTGGTTGAACAGCTCTTCGCCGATCACCGCGCCCTCTCGCCGGACCTGCCCCGGCTCCACCCGCAGGACCCGGTCGAGCCGGACCTCGCTGTTGCGGTTCTCCTTGTCCCAAGGCCCGCTGCCGATGTCCAGCCACACGCGCCCCCAGCGGGCCTCGTCGGCGGCGTCGCGGTCATGGTCCTTGCTGGTCAGAATGAGCGCCAGCAGGTACGCCCCGTCGGACCCCACGACCAGCACCGGCCGGTCCTTCCCCCGATGGTGGTCCTCCTCGAACGGCACCCAGGTCCACACGATCTCGCCCGGGTCCGCCACCCCGTCGTCCGGGTGCGGCGTGTACTCGACCCGCACCGTTCCCTCGTAGTCACCCGGGTACTCCGGCCGCTCCGCCGCGTGATCCGCCATGAGCCGACCCTAGTACGCCGACCGAACGCTCCCCGGGCTCACACACCAGCCCCGCCGCGCGTTCCACCCCCATGACCACGCGGACAACCACCTCCTCCCGCGGCGCGATGCTCGCCGTCCTGCTGACCGGTCAGTTCATGGCCAACGTCGACACGGCCGTCGCCAACATCGCCGCCCCAGCACTGCAGTCCGACCTGCACGCCACCGAGGGCCAGGCTGCCCTCGTCGTCTCCGCATACGTCGTCGCGTTCGCCGTCCTCCTGGTCACCGGCGCCCGCCTCGGCTCCTCCATCGGCTACCGCCGCGTCTTCCTCACCGGCCTGCAGCTCTTCACGCTCGCCTCCCTCGCCTGCGGCCTGGCCCCCGACATTCGCACCCTGACCGTCGCCCGTTTCCTCCAGGGCGCCGGAGCCGCGCTGATGGTCCCGCAGGTCCTCAGCGGCATCCAGCTCTCGTACGCCGGACGCGACCGCGTCAAAGCCCTCGGCTGGTTCTCGATCGCCCTGTCCGGCGGAGCGGTCGCCGGTCAG
Organism: Kribbella sp. DT2; assembly: GCF_049844575.1. Taxonomy (NCBI): domain Bacteria; kingdom Bacillati; phylum Actinomycetota; class Actinomycetes; order Propionibacteriales; family Kribbellaceae; genus Kribbella; species Kribbella sp. DT2. The sequence continues at coordinate 59,889 of NZ_JBNCLH010000003.1, forward strand.
GTCCTGGGCGGCGTGCTGATCTCCGCAGACCTGTTCGGCACGAGCTGGCGGCCGATCTTCCTCGTCAACGTCCCGATCGGCATCGCACTCACCATCGCCGGCCTGCGCCACCTCGACCCCGCCCGCGGCACCAAGCAGCCTCTCGACGCCAGGGGAGTCCTCACCCTCTCCGCCACCGTCCTCCTGGTGATCGTCCCCCTTCTCCTGGGCTCCGAACGCGGCTGGCCCGCCTGGTCCTGGATCAGCCTGGCCCTGAGCCTCCCCGCCCTCGCCCTCTTCGAGTACGGCGAACGCCGGGCCGCCGCATCCGGCGGCCGTCCGCTGATCGCCCGTCAGGTCCTCCGCAACCCCCGCGTCCGAGCGGGCCTCCTGGCCCACGGCGCCACCACCGGCTCGTACTTCGCCCTGCTCTTCGTGCTCGCCCTCTACCTCCAGCAGGGCCTCGGCAAGAGCCCGGCGTACTCGGGCCTGGCCATGGTCGTCTGGGTCGCCGCCTTCGGTATCGCAGGCCCACTGCTTCCCAGACTCCCCGAGGGCATCCACTGGCTCCCAGTACTCGGCTGCGCAATCCTCGGCACCGGCTACCTGGCCGTCCTGACCTACCTGCTGGCAGGCGGCACGTCCGGCCCTCTCCTGTTCGGCCTGCTGGGCGTAGGCGGCCTTGGCCTGGGCATCAGCGCCAACACCCTCATCGGCGGCATCACCTCGAGCATGCCCAACCAGTACGCCGCCGACCTGTCCGGAGTGGTCGTCACCAACGCCCAGCTCTCCGGAGCCTTCGGCGTCGCCCTGGCCGGAGCCGTCTACTCCAGCCTCAGCACAGACCCGCAGCACGCACTCAGCGTCGTACTGGCCGGCTTTGCCGCGCTGAGCCTGGTCGGCGCGCTGGCCTCCTACCGCTTGGTCAGGTAGCGGTAGCGGTAGGCCTCGACGTACCCAAGACCCGTGTACGTCGTCAGAGCCCCCGCGTTCTCCTCCTCGACCTCCAGGTAGGTCCGGCGACCTCCCAGCGGCCCTGCCCAGCGCGCCAGCCCCTGCAGGGCCGCCGTGGCCAGCCCACGCCGCCGGTACGCCGGATCGACGCGCACGGCGTCCACTCCGAGCCAGTGACCCGTCATCGAGCCCCGCGCGACGGCCACCACGCGTCCGTCGAGCTCCACCGACGCGAAGGCGGCCTTCGGCGGGCCCTCCATCACCGCAGGCGCAGCAGCCGGCACGTCGCCGTCGAAGGCCGCCGCGTACCACTCCGCGTCCGGCCGGTCCGCCACCAGCACCTCGTACGCCGGTACGCCGTTCACGTGGTCGAGCGTCGTGTGCAGCACCAGGGCGTCAGACTTCTCAGGCCGAGCGTCCGTCCACCCCAGCCCGGTGAACTCCTCGAACTCCGGGTGACCGATCCGGGTCAGCGCCAGCGGAGGCAGCCCCCGCTCCAGGTAGAACGCCTCCACCTGCTTGGCGGCGTCACTGAACGGCAGCCCCGGGTCACCGGCCGGCAGCACCGAGTTGGCCCGGCCTGTCCAGCCACCGGACGCCCGGAGCAGCCATTCGCCGACGTACTGGGTCTCCGCGGCGGGCCGGCCGAGCGCCGTGGTCAGGAACAACTGCTCCGCGTCCACCCGCCGCAGCGGCATCGGGGGGATCGGTTTGGCCGCCACCACGGCCTCCCGGTGGATCCGGTACGGCGTACTGTCGGCGTGACGGATCTCCAGGGTCCGGTCGTCGTACGACTGCAGCACGCCGATGACGTCGGTCGCCTGACCGCCGTCCAACTGGTGGCGAACCACGACACGGTGGCCGATATCACGGGCGCTGACGCCTGACACGATGCGGACTCCTGGCAGAGTGGGTCATCTACTACCGTGATACTAGAGAACCGAGCACTACCGCACCGCAGCATTTCCCGACCGCTGCGCCTGCTGGCCATAGGAGGAGTACCAGTGACTTACGTCATCGCGCAGCCGTGTGTTGACCTCAAGGACCTCGCGTGCGTCGAGGAGTGCCCGGTCGACTGCATCTACGAGGGCAACCGGATGCTCTACATCCACCCCGACGAGTGCGTCGACTGCGGAGCGTGCGAGCCGGTCTGCCCGGTCGAGGCGATCTACTACGAGGACGACACGCCGGAGCAGTGGAAGGACTACTACACGGCGAACGTCGACTTCTTCAACGACCTGGGTTCGCCCGGTGGCGCGTCGAAGATGGGCAAGATCGACAAGGACCACGCGTTCATCGCGGCCCTGCCCCCGCAGGAGCACGACGAGTGAGCTAGACCGGACCTTCGGAACTGCGGTGCACCGGACCGGTGCGCCGCAGTTTTGCTGTGCTCACTCGTCGACGACGTCGACGTGCACGTGGTCCAGGTGCCGCAACGTGTCGCGGTTCCCGGCCCGGTCCGGCGCCTGGTAGTCGCGCCAGCCGCTGTCCGAGCGGCCGCCCGCGGTCCAGATCTTGTCGCTGAAGATGACGGTCTTGATCTGCAGCCGGTCCGCCTGGGCGACCAGGTACTGCGCGAGCGCCCAGCCGCGGGTCGTGTTCGCCGCCGAGATCGGCTTGACGAAGACGTCGACCGCCCGGCCGTCGTAGTGCGCCGAGCCCTCCATGTGGCCCGTCCGGACCCCGCCGGCCGCGAAGCCGCCCGTGGGGAGCTTGCCGAACGTCTTGATCAGGTCCCGCCGGACCGCCTCGGCGCGCGGGGTCAGGCCGTTCGCGCCGATCGTCTCGACGGCGCCGGACGGGTTGTCCAGCGTGCAGCTGAACGCGCTCTTGGTCTGCCCGGTCAGCGCCGAGGCCAGGATCCGCGCGTCACCCTCGTGGTCGGCGTACGCGTTGGGGAAGGCGCTGCGCTGGACCCGGTCGGCCGCGACCGTCACCGCGAGCTTCTCGTAGCCCTTGATCTTCACCAGCGCGTCGTAGAACTTCCCGGCCGCGTAGTGCGGGTCCCGGACCTGCGTGGCCGTGCCCCAGCCCATCGACGGGCGCTGCTGGAACAGCCCGAGCGAGTCCCGGTCACCGTGCGCCAGGTTCCGCAGGCCGGACTCCTGGTACGCCGTCGCGAGCGCGATCGTCGCCGCGCGCGGCGGCAGCCCACGCCGTACGGCGACGCCGCTGATCACCGCGGCCCACTGCGCCTGCTCCAGGTCGACCGTCACGGTGGTGCCGTTGACGGTCGCCTCGCACTGCTCCCGGGGCGGGATCAGCGGCCCGATGCCCTGGCCGCCGACCCAGGCGATCGCCCCGCCGACGGCCAGCGCGAGCGCGCCGATCGCCCCGACCGCGACGATCACTCCACGATTCACCGCCATACGGGTCCCAACGTGCGGGGGACGGGCGCGGGTTCCGGGTGGTTGGTCACGAACTGGTTGACGTGCGGCGGCCCCTGCCGGTTCGCGGCCGCGGCGGCTACCGGGGCAAAATCGTCAGAAAGTATGATCACGCGTTCGCGTGCAGGGCTTCGTTGAGCGTGATGCCCTCACCCTGCCGCGGCCGCGCCTCGACGGCACCGGTGACCGAGTTGCGCAGGTAGAGCAGACCCGGCCGGCCGGACAGCTCACGCGCCTTGACCACGGCGCCGTCCGGCAGCGTCACCTTGGTGCCGGCCGTCACGTACAGCCCCGCCTCGACCACGCAGTCGTCGCCGAGCGAGATGCCGATCCCGCCGTTCGCGCCGAGCAGGCAGCGCTTGCCGATCGAGACGACCTGCGTGCCACCGCCGGACAGCGTGCCCATGATCGACGCGCCGGCGCCGATGTCGCTGCCGTCGTCGACCACCACACCGGCCACGATCCGGCCCTCGACCATCGAGGTGCCCAGGGTGCCGGCGTTGAAGTTCACGAAACCCTCGTGCATCACGGTGGTGCCCTCGGCCAGGTGCGCGCCCAGGCGGACCCGGTCCGCATCGCCGATCCGGACCCCGGACGGCACGACGTAGTCGGTCATCCGGGGGAACTTGTCGACACTGGTGACCGACAGGTGCAGGCCCGCGGCCCGCGCGCGCAGCCGGACCTGCTCGACCTGGTCGACCGGGACCGGGCCGTGCGACGTCCAGGCGTTGTTCGGCAGGGCGCCGAAGATGCCGTCCAGGTTGACGCCGTGCGGGCGGACCAGACGGTGCGACAGCAGGTGCAGCCGCAGGTAGGCGTCCGCCGTACCGTCTGGGGCGGCGTCCAGCGCGATCTCGGCCTTGACCACCTCACGACGGACCTTGCGCAGGTCGTCGTTGCCCTCGGCAGCGATCAGCTCGGCCGGCGCCTTCGCGTCCGCCGGCGCGGTGCCCAGTGCGGGCGCCGGGTACCAGACGTCGAGCACCGAGCCCGACTCGGTGACGGTGGCGAGGCCGTAGCCCCAGGCGTGCGCGGCAGTCTCAGTCATGCGGCAAGCCTGCCAGACGGCGCGGGCGCGTTCTAATTGGTACGCACAGTGCGGACAGGGCGTGCTTCACTGACTGGTCTGAGAAGGGGGTTTACGGGCGTGCAGCCGGTGTGGATCGAGGCCGTCGAACCGGCCGTGCTGAAGGCGACCGGGGCACCGGCGCTGGATGAGGTGAGCGGCGACCGGTTGCGGTACTGGGGGTCGTCGGAGGTCTGGCGGCTGTCGTACGGGCTGCGCAGCGTGATCGTCAAGCGGGGGAGTGACGCGCAGAGCACCGAAGGTATGGCGTACGAGCAGTACGTGCGGCCGTTGCGGCTGCCGGCTCCGGAGCTGATCGAGCTGGTGCGGCTGGACGGGGCGGTGCTGCTGGTGATGGAGGATGTCGGCTGGGTGACGCTGGAGCAGGAGCCGAGCCTGGACGGGTTCCTGGCGGCGATCGCGCTGCTGGCGGAGATCCGGTCGGTGGAGGTCGACGGTCCGAGCGAGTTCGGCGCCGGCCGATTGGCGGAGCTCGCGGCTGAGGTTTCATCCGGTCGCCAAGGTTGGGTCGAGGACTCGGCGCTCGGGTCCTCCGCCGACCTGGTTGAGCGGGTCGAGACCCGGCTGCGGCCCGCGGTGGACGAGCTGCACCGACTGGTGCGGCCGGCGGTGGTGCACGGCGACTACGTCGGCAAGAACCTCGTCACCGACGGCAAGCGCTGGACGCCGGTCGACTGGCCGCTGACCTACCTGGCGCCGCAGCTGCCCGACCTCTACACGCTCACCCGCGAAGCCGTTGCCCTCGGCCACGATCGCGACGGGCTCGTCGCCCGGTACTGCGAGGCCGCCGAGGCGGACCGTGACCTGGTCGAGCGCCAGGTGCTGATCGGCGGCTGCGGCTTCACGCTGCGCGCGCTGGCCTGGGTGATCGAGGAAGGCGTGCACACCGTGCCGTCGTCGAAGACCTGGATCGACCCGCTGCTCGAAGAACTCGATGGTCTGCTGGAGCAACTGTGAGACTGCTCGTACTCGGCGGCACCAAGAACCTCGGCCGCCACGTCGTCGAAGCCGCCCTGCGCGACGGCCACGAGGTCACCCTCTTCAACCGCGGACTGACCAATCCCGGTCTCTTCCCGGAGGCCGAGTGGATCGCGGGGGAGCGCGCGGCGCCCGGCGTACTGGCTGAGGGTGAGTGGGACGGCGTGATCGACATGTCCGGCTTCCTCGTCCGGGACATGCGGCTCAGCGCTGACGTGCTGCGCGACCGGGTCGGGCACTACACGTTCATGTCCACGATCGGCGTGTACGCCGACCAGCGGACGCCGGGCCAGACCGAGGACGCGGAGTTGTTGCCCTGGCCAACCGATGCGCCGGAGGCCGTCTTCTCGATGGACCTCTACGGCCCGTCCAAGGTCCGCGCCGAGCGGCTCCTGACCGACCTGTACGGCGAACGCACGGCCGCGATCCGCTCCGGTTTCGTGGTCGGCCCGTACACCCCCGACTTCGGCAACTGGGGACAGGCGATCGCGTCGATGGGCACGCTCGAGTGCGCGGCGCGGCCCGAGCAGCCGATCCAGTGGCTGGATGCGCGGGACCTGGCCGACTTCCTGCTGCTGGTCACGTCGCGGCGGCTGGCCGGGCCGTTCACCGCCGTGAGCGAGACGTGGACGATGCGGGACCTGGCCGAGGCGTGGCGGTCCGTCGTACCGGCTGAGCTGGGGGTGGACTGGGAGCCGGAGGTCGACCGCTTCCACCTGCCGCGCGACGGCTCGAACGACGGCACCTTCCAGCTCGACAACTCGCGCGCTGTCGCTGCTGGGCTGCGCGTGCGGCCGCCGTCGGCGAGCGCGCTGGACTGCGTCCGCTGGATCCGCGCCGGCAACATCCCGCCGCCACCGCCGCACTAACTTCTCTTCACCTCATGTATCTTGATGTCGAGAGATATGGAGGAAAAGATGAGCGGCTTCAGCCTCTGGCGCATTGCTGTGCCTGCGTTCGGTCCGACGGTGCTGAACGCTGTGGGGCAAGGTGCTGTTCTGCCGGTGGTGGCGCTGTCGGCGCTCCAACTGGGCGCCTCCGTCGGCTTCGCGGCCTTCCTCGTCGGCGTGCTCGGCATCGGCCAGTTCGCCGGTTCGCTGCCGGCCGGCGCGCTCGTCGTGCGGATCGGTGAACGCCGCGCACTCCTCGTCGCGGCCGTCGTCAGCGCGGTCGCGTGGTGCACCGCGATGATCGTCCGTACGCCGTGGCTGCTCGGCCTCAGCCTCCTGGTCGCGGGCCTGGCCGGCGCCGTGTTCAGCCTGGCCCGCCAGTCGTACGTCACCGAAGTCGTCCCCGTCGAGCTCCGCGCCCGCGCGCTGTCCACCCTCGGCGGCGTCAGCCGGATCGGCCTCTTCATCGGCCCGTTCCTCGGCGCCTTCGCCGGTCACCACTGGGGCATGACCGGCGCGTACGGCGTGGGCGTGGCCGGCTCGGTCGGCGCGATCGTCGTCCTGCTCACCGCGGGCGAACCCCAAGGCGCCCACGAACCCCTCCAGGTCGAACGCCTACCCCTCAAACAGGTCCTCTGGGATCACCGCCGCACGTTCCTCACCCTGGGCACCGGCGTCTTCGTCATCGCCGTCGCCCGAGCCGCCCGCACCAGCCTGATTCCCTTGTGGGGCGAGCACCTGGGCCTGTCCGCGACCGACACCTCGATCGTCTTCGGCATCACCAACGGCATCGAGATGCTGCTCTTCTACCCGGCCGGCGTCATCATGGACCGCCTCGGCAGGGTCTGGATCGCCGTCCCCGCCACAGTCCTCCTGGGCATCGGCATGCTCACCCTGCCCCTCTCCACCGCCTTCACCGGCATCCTCGCCGTAGGCACGTTGATGGCCGTAGGCAACGGCCTGGGCTCCGGCATCGTCAAGACCCTAGGAGCCGACGCCGCCCCCGCCGGCCACCGCGCCCAGTTCCTGGCCGGCTGGACCTTCTGCGCCGAGTTCGGCTCAGGCATCGGCCCGGTCCTCATCGGCGCCATCACCCTGGCGTTCCCCCTGGCCGCCGCCTCCGTAGCCCTAGGAGCCCTAACCCTCACCGGCAGCACCTGGCTCGCCAAGTGGGTCCCAACCTTCGACCCCCGTCACCAGAAGAAGTCCCTGTCCCAGGCCAGCTGAAAGCACTCCACGTGGCCAGGCAACGGTCGGTCAAGTGCGAACTGGTACCGACCGACAGGAGGTCACCCCGCCAGTTACGCCGCGCAGGTCCGATCCAGGCGCGAAGGCGAGGCCGAGAACGCCGGCAGGCCGTAGACCTCCTGTCGGTCGGTACCACCAACCCGCCGAACTGACTTGAGCCGCGGCCGAGCGGTGACCTGATTCCCACCTTGTGCACGGCTCAGCCGTGTATGGGCTGTCGTGATAACTGGCCCGCGCACAAAGTGCGTCAGTGGCGGAGAGCTGCTCAGTTCTTCTTTTGCGGGTTCTTAGGAGCCGATGTCGCGCGGATGTGGAGCTCGGTGCGGAGGGTGACCGTTGACGGGGGGCGGCCGGGGGCGGCGATTCGGTCCTTGAGGAGGAGGCCCGCGGTGCGGCCGAGTTCGTACGTCGGTTGGGCGACGGTGGTGAGGCTCGGGACGACGAGGTCGGCCCAGGGGATGTCGTCGAAGCCTACGACGGCGATGTCGTCGGGGGCGCGGACGCCCTTCTTGGCCAGGCATTCGAGGGCGCCGACGGTCATCAGGTTGTTGGTGACGAAGAGGGCCTCGGGTGGTTCTGGGAGTTCGAGCAGGCTTTCCATCGCGGCGTAGCCGCCGGCCTCGCGGAAGTCGGCGTGGCGGACCAGGTCCTTGTCGTAGCGGATGCCGCCGGCGCGCAGGGCGGCGCGGTAGCCGGCGAGGCGGTCCATCGCCGTACTGACGCGGCGGGGGCCGGTGATGCAAGCGATCCTCGAATAGCCGCCGTCGATCAGGTGCTTCACGCCCTCGGCGGCGCCGTGCTCGTTGTCGACCAGGACGGTGTCGGCCTCGACGCCCTCGACGCGGCGGTCGATCAGCACCATCGGGGTCTTCGCGTCGGCCAGCTGCTGCACGCCCTCGGCGGTCGACGTCGGCGAGATCACCACGCCGGCCATCTGCTCGGTCAGCACCGCACCGGCGTACGCGGCTTCCTTGGCCGGGTCCTCGTCGGAGTTGCACAGGACGACGTGGTAGCCCTCGGTCTGCGCGACGTCCTCGAGCCCGCGCACCAGCGAGGTGAAGAACGGGTTCTCGATGTCGGAGATCACCACGGCCCACAGGTTCGTGCTGGCCCGGCGCAGGTTCCGCGCGACGCCGTTCGGCCGGTAGCCGAGCTCGGCGACGGCGGCGCGGACCTTCTCCGACAGCTCCGGGTCCACGTTGCGCCGCCCGCTCAGCACCCGCGAGACGGTGGCCGGGGACACGCCTGATCTACGCGCGACGTCGTAGATCGTCGTCATGCTCACTCCCCGTTCAACCCGAAGCTGCCGTCTGGACGGCATCTAGAGTCTCACGGGTTGGGTGGAGCGGCGGCGAACGACGGCGAATCGATGTCCGAGCCGTCGAGCAAAGCAGCGGCGGACGCCCGCGAAGGAGCCGAAGCAGCAGCTCCGTTCACAGTCGTCGACAGCGCCCCGGCAGCATTCGCAAGCCGTACGGCGTCCGCCAGTGAAGCCCCCTCGGCCAGCGACGCCGCGAGCGATCCGCAGAACGCGTCCCCGGCCCCGACCGTGTCCACCGTGTCGACCCGGTGCGGCGCCACCCGCAGCTCGACCCCCGCGGACCGATCCAGCACGTAGGCCCCGCGCGATCCCAACGTCACCACGCACCCGCGCAGATCCCACTCGTCGACCAGCCGACGCGCGATCACCGGCACCTGCGACTCGTCGTCGCAGTCGAGCCCGGTCAGCGCCGCGGCCTCGACCTCGTTCGGGACCAGGATGTCGACGTACGCCGCCAGCGACGGATCGACCGGCCCGACCGGTGCCGGCGTCAGGATCGTGGTGACGCCCGCGGCCGAGGCGAGCCGGAGGGCAGCGCGGCTCGCCTCGACCGGGAGCTCGAGCTGGACGCTCAGCACCCGGCTGCCGGTCAGCAGCTCGCCGGCGGCCTCGATGTCGTCCGGGGTGATCGCCGCGTTCGCGCGGGACACGATGATGATCGAGTTGCTCCCGTCGGGCAGCACCAGAGGAAGCCCGACGCCCGTGCCGAGTGACGGGTGCCGGATCACCCAATCGGTGTCGACGCCGTCGGTCTTCAGCAGCTCCAGGAACTCCTCGCCGTACCGGTCGTCGCCGATCGTGCCGACGATCGCCGTCCGCGCGCCCATCCGGGCCGCGGCGATCGCCTGGTTCACGCCCTTGCCGCCGAGGAACTCCGCGAACCCCGTGCCGTGCAAGGTCTCCCCGGGCAGCGGCCGCCGTTCGGCGCTCGCGACCAGGTCCTTCATGAACGACCCGAGCACGCACACGTCGTACCCGCTCATGCCTGCTCCCCGTCGAGCAGTCGCCGGCCGAGCGCACCCGACGGGTGGAAGCGCGCGAAGTCGTGGTGCGTGAACTCCCGCAGTACGACGAGCGCGCACGCGAGCGCGTCACCCATCACCAGCGCGGCGGTGGTCGACGCGGTCGGTGCGAGGTTCAACGGGTCGGCCTCACGCAGGACCATCGTGTCCAGCGTGTACGTCGCCAGCTGGGCGAGCGTGGACTCCTCGGCGCCGGTCATCGCGATCACCGGGATCTGCCGCTCGGCCAGCATCCGCGCGAACGCGCACACCTCGGCCGTCTCGCCCGACGCCGACAAGGCGAGCACGAGATCGCGTGAGGTGACCGCGCCCGAGTCGCCGTGCAGCGCGTCGCCGGAGTGGATGAAGGTCGCGGGAGTTCCCGTCGAGGCCAGCGTCGCGGCGATCTTGCGACCGACCAGCCCGGACTTGCCGAGCCCGGTGACGACCAGGTGCCCTTCGCACGCGGCCACGGCGGTCAGTACGTCGAGAAAGACCCCGTCCAACCGGTCCGCCAGGGCGGAGACGGCCGCGGCCTCGGTCTCGATCGCCGTCCGCGCCGCCGCCAGCCCTCGCGTGACCAGGTCACGAGGAAGCTCGGCGGTGGGGCGGTCCGCACGGTTCGGCACTACTGGCATCCTCGACCCGCTTTCCGGTCTCATGTCAGAAATCGATTTCCGAAGCGTAGGCAGCGGGTCGCGACGGTGTCAACGTCTACATCCTGTGCAAAACAAGGCCAACCACCATGTCCGGTCAAAGTTGTGGCCGTCACCCTCTTGACCGTTCCGGTGACCGCTCGTAGATTGCGAGAAATCGATTGCCCGTTCCCGGAGCGCTACCCCCTGGAGCTTCAGATGCCCGCACATCCCTCCCCGCACAGGCCGATCAGCCGGCGTTCCGTCCTGCGCGGTGGTCTCGGCGCCCTGGCCGCAGCCGGTTTCGGCGGCCCCCTGCTGACCGCGTGCGGAGGTGACGGCGGCAGCGGTGGCGACGGCAAGGAGATGTCGTTCTGGAACTTCTACGGCCCCTCCGACGACGGTGGAGCGCAGTCGAAGTGGTTCGTGGACGTCGCGGAGCAGTGGAACGCCAACAACGACGTCAAGGTCAAGCTCCGGTACTTCCCCGGCCGCGACTACCAGAACGGCACCACGCTGCAGACGGCGTTCCAGTCCGGCGAGGGCCCGGACATCTTCCTGATCAGCCCCGGTGACTTCCTCCGGTACGCGAACGGCGGCGTGCTGCAGGACCTGTCCGGTTCGCTGACCGGCGAGGCCAAGAACGACTACCTGCCGGGGCTGCTGGACGCCCGGTCGGTCGACGGCAAGGTCTACGGACTGCCGATGGAGGTCGAGCCGCTGGCGATGTACTACAGCGAGGCCGCCTTCACCAAAGCCGGCCTGTCCGAGGCCGATCTGCCCAAGACCTGGGAGCAGACCCTCGACGTCGCCCAGAAGCTGACCGGCAAGAGCCAGAACGGCGTGATGTTCGAGACGCTGCCCGGCTACTACCAGAACTTCACCTGGTACCCGTTCCTCTGGCAGGGCGACGGCTCGGTGATCACCGACGGCAAGGTCACGTTCGACTCTCCGGCGGCTGCCAACGCGCTCAAGTTCTGGCAGGACACGATCAACAACAAGGTGGCCCCGCGCAAGGTGCTCGGCACCGGCGGCGGCGATGTCGTGGCCAACCTCGGTTCCGGGGCCGTCGCGCTGCAGCAGAGCGGGATCTGGGCGGTCGCGGACATGACCGCCCAGGCCAAGAACTTCAAGTACGGCATTATCCCGCTGCCGACGCCGGACGGTGGCAAGCCGGCCACCGACCTCGGCGGCTGGGCGTTCGTGGCCAACTCCAAGGGCAAGAACCCCGAGGCCGCGGCCAAGTTCATCACCTGGGCGCTCGCTTCGACCGATGCCGAGGGCGTCGAGCGTCAGCGGCAGTGGAACACCGTGGTCAAGACCAACGTGCCGCCGCGCAAGTCGGTGCAGCAGGCCGCGGACGCCAAGGGCTCGTTCGAGTCCGGCGTCCTGAAGACGTTCGCCGAGCAGGTCGCGCCGACCGGCAAGCCGGAGCCCCGATTCCCACCGGAGGTCTACCAGCCGATCGCGGACGCGATCCAGGCCTGTCAGCTGAACAACGCCGACCCGGCCAAGGCGGCCGCCGACGCCGCCCAGAAGATCGACACCTTCCTGCAGACCTACCAGGGCGCCCCCATCATCTGATGACTTCCACCACCAGAACTCCCACGTCCGCCTCGTCCGGGCCGCCGGCCCGGCCCTCCTCGGGGCGACGGTCCGGAGGACGGCGCGACCGTCCCGCGATGACCAAGCGCCGCCGCGAAGCGCTGGCCGCGTACGCCTTCCTGACCCCGGACGTGCTCGGCCTGCTCGTGTTCGTCGCGGTGCCGATGCTGCTGGCCTTCGGAGTGGCGTTCTTCAAGGTCGACGGCTTCGGCAACTACCAGTTCAACGGCCTCGGCAACTACCGGCTGATGGCCGGCGACGAGCAACTGCTGAAGTCCCTGCGCATCACCGCGATCTACGTCCTGGCGTTCGTCCCGATCGCCTTCGTGGTCAGCTTCGGCCTGGCGATGCTGGTCCGCAACACGTTCCGCGGCATCGGCTGGGTGCGGTCGGCGTTCTTCCTGCCGCACGTGGTCAGTCTGGTCGTGGTGGCACTGATCTGGCAGTTCCTGCTGGTCGACAAGCGTGGTGCCGTCTCGACCCTGCTCGGGCCGCTCGGTCTGGGGGACGTGTCCTTCCTCGGCACGCCCTCACTTGCCCTCGGCACCTATGTGGTGATCAGCGTGTGGTTCGTGATGGGCTACCAGATGCTGGTGTTCCTGGCCGGCCTCAAGGACGTGCCGAAGGAGCTGGAGGAGGCCGCGGAGATCGACGGCGCCGGCGCCTGGCAACGGTTCCGGTACGTGATCTGGCCGTTGCTCAGGCCCACCAGCTTCTTCGTCGTGGTCAACTCGACGATCGGCGCGGTCACCGGGCTGCAGGCCTTCGACCTGGTCTTCGTCCTGACCAAGGGCGGTCCGGCCCGCTCCACCAGCACGGTCGTGCTCTACATCTACGAGCAGGCCTTCACCTTCAACAACATCGGGTACGCCGCCGCGCTGACCACCGTGGTCGTCGCGCTGCTGGTGGTCTGCACCGGCCTGATGTTCGGCGTCACCCGAGGAGGCCGTTTCGATGAAGACTAGGTTCGCCGTCCCCGTCCTGGCCCACGTGCTCGCGCTGATCGTGATGGCGCCGCTGCTGTGGGTCGTGATCAGTGCCCTGCGACCTGCCTCCGACGTCTTCACCTTCGGCTGGCCGAAGAACTGGACGCTGGAGAACCTGCGCTACGTGCTGTTCGAGATCCCGATGCCGCTGTTCCTGATGAACAGCGCGATCGTGTCGATCGTCGTGACGGTGGTGGCGCTGTTCTTCCACTCGATGGCCGCCTACGCGCTGGCCCGGCTGCGTTTCCCGGGCCGGGCCTTCCTGTTCTCCGGCATCATGTCGACGCTGCTGGTGTCACTGCCGGTGATCCTGGTCCCGCTGTTCCTGGTGGCCAAGCAGCTGAACCTGCTGGACAGCTACGCCGGGCTGATCGTGCCGAGCATCTTCCACGCCTTCGGCATCTTCCTGCTGCGCCAGTACTACCTGAACATTCCCAAGGAGCTCGAGGAAGCCGCCGATCTGGACGGCTGCGGGTACTGGCGGCGGTACTGGAGTGTCATCCTCCCGCTCAGCCGACCGATCCTGGCCTCGTTGTCGGTGCTGTTCTTCCTGGCCAACTGGAACGCGTTCCTGTGGCCACTGACCATCACCCGCAACCCCGATCTCCGGGTGATCCAGCTCGGCATGTCCGGCCTGCAGGGCCAGTACGCCGCCGCCTGGAACCTCGTCCTGGCCGCCGCGGTGATCGCGGCGATTCCCACCGTCGTCGTCTTCGTCCTCGGCCAGAAGCGCCTGGTCGACGCGATGAAGACGTCTGGTCTCAAGTAGGAGCCTGTCGTGAAGCGCGCCATGTTGCTTGCCGTCCTGCCGTTGGCCTTCGGGTCGGTCGCCGTACTGACGGCTTCCTCGGGGGACGTCGGGTCTCCTGCCAGTGGTTCTGAGAGCACCCACGTCGGTACGGCGACGGTCGAGACGACCGGGCAGGCCAGTCCGAGTGACGGTGACCTGTGGCCGTCGTGCTGGGCCGGGAACGGCGAGCTGTACTCCGCGAACGGTGACGGCAAGGGGTTCAGCCTGGACGCGGAGTTCTCCGACATCGCGGTCAGCGAGATCAAGGGGCAGCCGGGCTCGTTGACGGGTGCGACTGTTGCCCGCGGCGACCAGGTCGGGCAGATCTGGAGCGGTGCGGGGTACAACCGGAAGCCGACCGGGATGGTCTGCGTCGGCGACACGATGTACCTGGCCGCGCAGGACCTCGCGCTCGACTTCAACGACGTACCGGCGGCGACGATTCTGAAGTCGGTGGACCGTGGCCGGACCTGGACGTGGGACAAGCGCAAGCCGATGTTCGGCGACCACGTGTTCACGACGATCTGGTTCGCGGACTTCGGCCAGGGCGGGGCCGCGGCGCCGGACGGGTACGTGTACGCGTACGGGCTGGACGGGAACTGGCGGGACTCCTTCGACGACACGGTCGCTGATCCGCAGAGCGTGTTCCTGGCCCGCGTACCCAAGAAGAAGGTGCAGGACCGAAAGGCCTGGGAGTTCTTTGCTGGTAGCAACGACCGTGGGAAGCCGGAGTGGTCGCGAAAGGCGCCGACCGGCGGCCGGTGCTGACCGATCAGCGGCGGCTCTACCAGCAGACGTACGGGACCAACGCGAGCAACCTGTCGGTGATCAGTCAGGGCGGTACGACGTACCTGCCGCAGCAGAAGCGCTACGTCTACACCTCGTGGACCGAGTACACCTTCGAGTTCTACGAGTCGCCGACGCCGTGGGGGCCGTGGAAGCACTTCCTGTCGAAGGACTTCGGCGGGTACCCGTGGTCGACGTCCAAGTACGGCGGGTACGGCGTGACGATCCCGTCGAAGTTCCTCCAGCCGGACGGCAAGACGATGTACCTGCAGGCGAACGTCTGCCCGTGCGGCGGTGGTGGGATCGGGACGTCGGTCTACAACTTCAACCTGCGCAAGCTGGTGCTGACGCCTGCGGTTGGTGGGTCTTCTCCGGATCTGCCGGGGTCCGCGAACCTGGCGACGCCTGGTTCTGGGGCTGTAGCTGTTTCCAAGTCTGTGCGATCCGGGAAGCTTGCCCTGCTCAACGACGGCCTGCTGACCGGCAGTGATACCGACTTCGACGACGAGGTGAAGGGGGCTTCGTGGTGGGGCTACACGTGGCCCTCGCAGCACAAGGTGAATCGGGTCGAGTTCACGTCGGGCGCGGTGTCGGCCGAGGGTGGGTTCTTCACCGGGCGGCCTCGGGTGCAGGTGAAGCGCGACGGTTCATGGGTCGAGGTCGGCGCGCAGACCGTGAGCCCGGCGTACCCGGGTGATGTTTCTGCGGGTGCTCAGAAGACGTACACGCTGACGTTCCCGGCGGTGGAGACCGACGGGGTGCGGGTGATCGGGTTGCCAGGTGGGACGCGGAGCTACACGTCGGTCGCCGAGGTCGCCGTGCGGTACGCCGTACAGGTGGCTGATGGTGGCTTTGAGGGGATCGGCGGTGGGAAGCCTGCTTGGTTGTTCGAAGGCACTGCCGCGAACGGGGTGGATCGGGGACTTGGGTTTGCGCACTCCGGGGCGAACAACGGGTGGATCCGGACGTCGGGGACGGGGTTCAGCGCGCTGACGCAGAAGGTGCCGGTGCAGCCGGGCGCGACCTACACGTTCGGGTCGTGGATCAACGCGTCGGAGGCGCTGCCGGCCGGGCAAGGCCGCTTCGGCGTTCGGCTCGGGACCGACGGGTCCAAGGTGCTCGGCGAGAAGACGTTCGGGGCGTCCACCGGGTATGTGCATCACGAGGTGACGGTGAAGGTGCCGGCCGGGGTGCACGAGGTCACCCTGTACGCCGGGTTCGACGCGCCCGGGACCGACACCTTCATCCAGGTGGACGACTTCACCGTCGGTTAGGGCCAGGGCTGCAGCTCCGGGAGGTCTCCGGTGAGGGGACCTCGGGGCTGCCGGCCTGCCATCCACGCGGTGAGGTCGGTGAGCTTGCCTTCGATCGTCAGCTTGTCGCCGTCGCCGTGGGCCCAGCGGACACCCGGGGCCTGCAGGACCAGGCGGTTGCCCTCGGGGACGCGCGGGCGGAGGAAGGCGAGCAGGTGCATGCAGAAATCCTGCGACCAGTCGTCGGTGGTGTAGCTCAGATCGAGGTCCGCGGCGTGGATGTCGACCTCGCGCCAGGCGTTGAGGACCGTGTCGGCGAGCTTGCCGTTGCGGTGGCGGATCGGGCGCGACCAGTCGTCGACGCGCTCCCAGGCTGCGACCAGGTTCCCCAGCGCTTCGGTGATGTGCCCGGTCAGCTCGTCGACGGGCTTCGCCGCATCGCTCTCGATCGCCGCGTTCCGGGCCGGCGGGCCGCCGTCGTACATGTCGACCTGGCGGCCCTCCAGGGCCTCGGTCACCTGCCGCGTCATCGCGTCGCCGAAGTTCCCGATGTGGGCGAGCAGGTGCGCGCGCGACCAGCCCGGCAGCGCCGACGGTTCGCGAGCGTTGTCCTCGTCGACCTCGGTGAGCAGCACGTTCAACCGCTGCACGGCGGCCGGGACCTCGGGTTTCAGCATGACGCTCCTAACGGCAGTCACCAGACTTGACGTCAGGACCCTAGACGAGGACTTCACATGGCAGCTGGCGCCCGGGTCTGCGCTGGTCGAGCTGCGGGGCGTCGTACGGAACTTGTTTGCTCGCCGTCCTGTGGGAACCGCGAGCGCGTCAACCGGTACTACCGGACACAGTCGGAGGATCCCTCTAGCCTGGGGCAATGAGTGTTGCGCGGTTCAAGGACCTTTGTGTCGACGTGAGCGCGGTCGGCCCGATGACCGAGTTCTGGGGGACGGTGCTGGGGTTGACACCCCCGGCGGACGCCGCGGCGGACGGGCCGGTGCCGCTGCGCGGTGACTCGCCCGCGCAGACGGTCTGGATCAACAAGGTGCCGGAGCCGCGGACCGTCAAGCAGCGGGTGCATCTCGACGTGCACACTTCGGCGATCGCCGACCTGGAGACGCTCGGCGCGATCGAGCAGTCGCCGATCAGCGACGCGCAGAGCTGGGCGGTGATGGAGGACCCGGAGGGCGGGGAGTTCTGCGGGTTCCCACGCGACAGCGTTCCGGCGTACCGGTTGATGGAGGTCGTGGTCGACTCGGCCGACCCGGAGGCGCAGGCGCGCTGGTGGCACGGTCTGCTCGGCGGCGACTTCAACGCCGGCGAGGGGAAGCCGTACAGCTGGCTCGAGAACGTGCCGGGACTGCCGTTCGACTACTTCGTGTTCATCGAGGTGCCGGAGCCGAAGACGGTGAAGAACCGGATCCACTGGGACGTCGACGCCGACACCCTCGACGCGGTGCTGGCCGCGGGTGCGACACTGCTGCGGCCCCAGGACGACGAGATCGGCTGGTCGATCTGCGCCGATCCCGAGGGCAACGAGTTCTGCGTGTTCCTGCCCCGACCCGAGGACGTTTGATGGCGAAGCTGGACCTGACCCAATCCGGACCCGACCTGACGGCCGCGCTCGTCGACATCTCGTCGGTGAGCGGGACCGAGGAGGAGATCGCGGACGTGGTCGAGGCCGCGTTGTCGGCGTACGGGCATCTGAAGGTGTTCCGGCACGGGAACACCGTCGTCGCCCGGACCGACCTGGGGCGCGACGAGCGGATCGTCATCGCGGGACACCTTGACACCGTCCCGCTGAACGACAACCTGCCGTCGCGGCGTGAGGGCGGGCTGATCCACGGGCTCGGCGCCTGCGACATGAAGGGCGGCGTCGCCGTCGGGCTCCGGCTGGCCGCGACGCTCGCCGAGCCGAACCGCGACGTCACCTACGTGTTCTACGACTGCGAAGAGGTCGAGTCCGAGCGCAACGGGCTCTTCAAGCTTTCGCAGTCCAACCCGGAACTGCTCGACGGCGTCTTCGCGGTGGTGATGGAGCCGTCGAACGCGGTCGTCGAGGCCGGCTGCCAGGGCACGATGCGGATCGAGATCACCACCCGCGGCGAGCGGGCGCACTCGGCGCGCTCGTGGATGGGCGTCAACGCGATCCACGCCGCCGGTGACGTGCTCGCGCGGCTGGCGGCGTACGAGCCGCGGCGGGTGCCGATCGACGGACTCGAGTACCGCGAGGGGCTGAACGCGGTCGGGATCAGCGGCGGCGTCGCCGGCAACGTCGTACCGGATCTGTGCACGGTGACCGTCAACTACCGGTTCGCGCCGAGCCGGACCGAGGCCGAGGCGGAAGCGCATCTGCGCGAGGTCTTCGACGGGTACGACGTGGTGGTGACCGACACCGCGCCGGGTGGGCTGCCGGGGCTGCAGCGGCCCGCGGCGGCCGCGTTCCTCGAGGTCGTGGGCGGGGAACCGCAGCCGAAGTTCGGGTGGACCGACGTCGCCCGGTTCACGCTGCTCGGCGTACCGGCGGTGAACTACGGGCCGGGCGACCCGCTGCTCGCGCACAAGCAGGAGGAGTACGTGCCCGAGGCGGAGATCGAGCAGTGTGAACAGCGGCTGAGGAGCTGGTTGACAGCCTGATTCGCCCGCGCGAGTCCCCGCTGCCCGTCGGCGGCCCGCACTAATCTGGGGGAATGGCAGATTCCATTCACCCCGACCGCCCCCAGTCCCAGCAGCGGGGGCCGGTGGTCATGCGGCGCAACCAGGTGCAGCAGGGGACCTCCGAGCAACGGCTGCTCGACAGCCGCGGCCCCTCGGACTGGGTGCACACCGACCCGTGGCGGGTGTTGCGGATCCAGTCGGAGTTCATCGAGGGCTTCGGCATGCTCGCCGAGCTCGGGGCGGCGATCAGTGTGTTCGGGTCGGCGCGGACGAAGCCGGACGATCCGATGTACGCCGCGGCGGAGTCGTTCGGGCGGAAGCTCGTCGACGCGGGTTATGCCGTGATCACCGGTGGCGGGCCGGGCGTGATGGAGGCCGCGAACAAGGGCGCCTCCGAGGCCGGCGGTGTGTCGGTCGGGCTCGGCATCGAGCTGCCCTTCGAGAACGGCCTGAACGAGTGGGTCGACATAGGGATGAACTTCCGGTACTTCTTCACCCGCAAGACGATGTTCGTGAAGTACGCGCAGGGTTTCGTGGTGATGCCCGGAGGGTTCGGGACCCTGGACGAGCTGTTCGAGGCGCTGACGCTCGCGCAGACGCGCAAGGTGACGTCGTTCCCGGTGGTGCTGTTCGGTACGTCGTACTGGGGTGGTCTGGCCGACTGGCTGCGCGAGACCATGCTTGCCGACGGCAAGATCTCCGCGGCGGACCTGGACATGTTCACGATCACCGACGACGTCGACGAGGCGATCAGCTACATCGTCAAGGCCGGCGAGATGGCGGACGCCGCGGCGGAGGAAGCCGCTGCGGCCGCCGCTGCCGACGTGGAGGACAACCCGGAGGCCCGCGAGCGGCGGGAGCAGCACAGGTTGGGCTCGGACGGCAGCTGACGCCATGAGGCGTTCGGCCTGCGCGGACCGAGGCAGGCCTGACACCACAAGTCGGCAGGCGCGCTGTGGTGCGCCCGCGCGAAAGTTGACGAGTGTGCAACTCCGGGACTGGTGACCGGCGTCTCGGTGGCGGAAACCCGCGGGGATTGTGCGCCGGTGCACCCCGGCGTGGCACGATCGGTCCCGTGATGTGGTTCTTCGGGCTCGTTGTCGTCGTACTGATCGGGGCTGTCGCCGTTGTCGCCTCCGGGCGCTGGGGCGGGATGAGCCCCGCCTACGACGACCGGCCGGACGTGTCCGTACCCGCCCGCCAGGTGCTGTCGTCCGACGACATCGCCACCACGCGGTTCGCGGTGACGCTGCGCGGCTACCGGATGGACGAGGTCGACGGCCTGCTCGAACGCCTCGCCCGCGAGCTCGCCGAACGCGACCGCCGCATCGCCGACCTCGAACGCGCCGTCACCCCCATCCTGCACGGCCCGGAAGGCGCCGGCTTCGCCTCCCGAGCCGACTACGACCCGACGGACTTCGACGACACCGGCTACCAGAAGCCGATCCTCGTCGGCGGGGACTTCCCGCAGGGCGCTCCCGCGGCAGCCGCCGCCGAGCAGCACCCCGCCGCCGAGCAGAAGGCTGCTGCTGGCCCGGAGGCCGCCGCCTCTCAGAGTGCCGCTGAGCCGCAGGCCGCCGCCGACCCTCAAACTGCCGTTGAGTCGCAGGCCGTCGCTGCGCCGCAGTCTGATGCAGAGCGGGCGTTCGCCGTCGAGCAGCAGGCCGCCGCCGCACAGCAGCCGCTGGCTGCCACAGGGCACCAGACCATTCTTGACGCACGGTTGGCCGCCCTCGAGGCACGGAAGTCTGCCGCTGAGCCCCAGGAGTCTGCGGCCGAGCCGACACCGACGGACGCCCTGCCGCCTCAAGCCGGCCTGGGATACCCAACAGACGCTCTGCCGCCGCAGCCCGAGCCGGGGCTGCCGCCGGACCCGGTCCTTCCGCGTGAGCCGGAGTCGGCACCCCCGCCTGAGCCGGAGCTGCCGCCGCAGCCTGAGCCCGTCCTCCCGCCGGACCCCGCCCTGTCCCAGACCAACCCGTACGCCGCTCCGACCGAGGCACAAGCAGACCCGTACACAGCCCCGGCCACCCAGCAAGCCGACCCGTACGCGGGCTCGGCGAAGGCTCCGGCACAGGCAGTCCCCTACGCCGACTCAGCCGACGTTCCGGCTGCCGTACAGCCGGACCCGTATGAGGCCTCGGCTGATGCGCCCGCCGCCGTGCAGCCGGACCCGTACGAGGCGTCGGCTGATGCGCCGACCGGCGTACAGGTGGACCCGTACGAGGCGTCGGCTGATGCGCCGGCCGGCGTACAGGTGGACCCGTACGAGACGTCGGCTGGCGCACAGACGGACCAGTACGAGGCTGCCCCTGGCGCCGTACAAGCGGATCCCTATGCGGCTCCGTTGGGCGGGCAGGCTGACCCGTACGCGGCTTCGGGGGAGTCGGGTGCTGCGCCGGGCTGGAACGGGAGTGCGGAGGCGTACCCGGTCCGGCAGGTGGATGAGTACTCGCCGACGCTGGACCAGCTCGGTGCGCAGGAGCCCGTCGCTGCACCGCAGGCTGAGCCCGAGGCGTGGTTCCAGCACGTGCCACCGCCCGCACCGCAGGCCGAGCAGCTGCCGCTGGACCACCAGGCTGGCACCGACCACCCGGCTGGCACCGACCACCCGGCTGGCACCGGCCACCCGGCTGGCACCGACCACCCGGCTGACGCCGACCAACCGAGCGCGGCCGATCACCACCCGACCGCGGCCGATCACCACCCGGCTGACGCCGACCACCCGGCTGACGCCGACCGGTTGGCTGCGGCTGACTCCCCTGGGGCCGAGGGGGTCTGGCGCCCCTCCGCCGGAACCGGCACTGGCACCGGCGCCGCCGAGGACGCTGCGGCCGAGGTCGGGACCGCTGGACCTGCGGGCAGCGGACCGGGCCTCTCCGATCCTGCGACTGATGAGCGGGCGACCGTCGGTCCTACGAGCGCTGGGCAGCGGACCACTCGTCCTACGAGCGCTGAACAGGGAACCGCCGGTCCTGCGAGTGGTGAGCAGGGCACGGCTGGGCCGACAGGTGTTTGGTCGGCTGGGACTGGGACTGGGACGGTCGGCTCGACGAGCAGTGGGTCTACCGGCGAGCAGACTGACAACGGCGAGGCGGGTGACGGCTCCGGGGACGCACCTCGCGGGCGGCACAGTGCGGCGCCTGATGTGGTTCGGCGTCCGGGGCGGTGAGTGTGCTGGGGGCCGACGGGCGGCCTCGGTGTGACTGGGCGGTGTCGGCGCCGGAGTACGTGGCCTACCACGACGACGAGTGGGGGCAGGAGATCCGCGACGACCGGGGGCTGTACGAGCGGATGACGCTCGAGGGGTTCCAGTCCGGGCTGTCGTGGATCACGATCCTGCGGAAGCGGGAGAACTTCCGGCGCGCGTTCGCCGGGTTCGACCCGGAGGTCGTCGCGGCGTACGGCGAGGACGACCGGGCTCGGCTGATGGACGACGCCGGGATCGTGCGCAACCGGCTGAAGGTCAACGCCGCGATCGTGAACGCGCGGGCGCTGCTGGAGCTGGAGCCGGGGGAGTTCGCCGAGTTCGTCTGGTCCTTCCAGCCCGAGCGCCGGCCGGCGCCGAAGACGCTGTCCGACGTACCGGCGACCACTCCCGAGTCGATCGCGATGGCCAAGGCGCTGAAGAAGAAGGGCTTCGTCTTCGTCGGGCCGACCACCGCCTACGCGCTGATGCAGGCCACTGGCATCGTCAACGACCACCTCGCGGACTGCATCGCTCGCTGACCTGCCCTTCAGCTCGCGGTCATGCGGCCGACCCGGTCGGCGCGGAGTTGAGGTCGCTGCGGCCGGAAAGAGTTGTTGAGGTAGGAGCCGGAGCTGCCCGGCGACCTCGGCTACTTGCCTTCGAAGGTTGGCTTTTGTTTGGCTACGAAGGAGGCTACGGCGTTGCGGTGGTCTGTTGTGCTGCCGGTGGACTGCATCTGGGCGGCTTCGAAGGCCAGGGTTTCTTCGAGGGTGTGGGAGGCGCTGTAGGCGAGGGACTGGCGGACGCCGGCGTAGGCCTGGGTGGGGCCGGCGGCCAGTTTGGCGGCCAGGTCGGCGGTGGCGGTGGCTAGGTCAGCGGCCGGGACTACGGACGTGGCCAGGCCCAGGGTCAGAGCCTCGGTGGCGGGGATGGTGCGGGGGAAGTAGAGGAGCTCCGTGGCCTTCGCCTGGCCGATCAGGCGGGGGAGTGTCCACGAGATGCCGGTGTCGCAGGAGAGGGCGATGCCGGTGAAGGCGAAATTGAAGCCGGCTGTGTCGGCGACCACGCGGAAGTCGCAGGCGAACGCCATCGACGCGCCCGCGCCGGCGGCGACGCCGTTCAAGGAAGCGATGACCGGCTTCGGCATCTCGGCCAGCGCCAGCGCGATCGGCGCGTAGTGGTCGGGGACCGTGGACCACAGCGCGTCCAGGTCGTTGGCCTCGAGCAGGCCGGTGTGCTCCTTCAGGTCCTGCCCGACGCAGAACGCCCGCCCGGTCCCCGTCAGTACGACGCACCGCACCGCCGCGTCCTCGGCGGCGGCCCGGACGGTGTCGCGGAGCGCGATCTTCGTCGCGGTGTCCAGCGAGTTCATCGCGTCCGGCCGGTTCAGCCGGATCGTGCCGACGCCGTCGGTCACGTCGTACACCACAGAGTCACTCATCGTTGCGGGCTCCCAACAGTCGGTGAAAAAGGTCAATGAACAGTCAGGCAGTTGTCGACGAAACGCCCGGCCGCGTGGCCCAGGCGTGCGGCGTGAAAATCGAAGAACGTGGCCGCCCGCGCACCGGCCCAGCCGGCCGGTAGCAGCTCGGCCGGAAGGCCCGGGTCGACGAACAGGAACTTGCGCCACTCGTGCACCAGTTCCGACCGTACGGCGAACGCCTGCTCGTCGCACACCTCGCCGTCGGCGCGCGCCACGAGAGCTTTCGCCCCGGCCAGCCACGTGTCGTACGAGGCCCCCAGGTCGTCCAGCTTCCAGACCCTCCGGGCGAACTCCACCGCGTCGTTGTCGACCGGTGCCCGGAACCGGTCCGCGGCGATCCCTTCGGCCTCCAGGATCTGGTCCACCTCGGTGTCGTGCCGCAGCCCGACCCAGGCGCCGTCGGACAGCGGAGCCCAACCCAGGAAGGAAAGTTGGCTCACCAGTTGCTCACGGCGGCGAGCGTTCGGGACCTCGCGCAGGATGCACAGGTGCCAGTGCCGGTCCCACCGTCCGGCCGACGCCGGTACGACGTCCGGGCCGGTGCCGTCCTGGTCGGTCCGGTAGATCCGCACGGCCGCGTCGTCGAGCCGGCGACGCGCCCGGGTGGTCAGCGCGTATCCGGGCTGGCCGTCGGTCCGGACCGGCTCGAGCCAGCCCTGCCGGACCATCCGCGAAACGGCCGTCCGGACCGCCGGTGGCTGGACGCCCAAGGGCGCGAGCAGCCGCACCAGCGCGGCCACGGGTGCCCGCGCGCCGCGGGCACGCAGGTGGTCGCCGTACAGGTCGAAGAGGGCTGATCGGGCGTGCACGAGACCTGAGTCTGCCGTATGGTGCGCGGCTCTGGCCTCGGATCGGGGATAATGGGTCGCGATACACACTGCGATACGCGCCGACGGCGCATCACCGCGTGGCGCCGGCGACGGTCACCGCGCGGTGTCGTCGCTCAAAACCGATGAGGACAGTATCCGAATGAGGGAAGGGGTGCGCGCATGGCGGCGATGAAGCCGCGGACGGGCGATGGTCCGCTCGAGGTCACCAAGGAGGGCCGGGGCATCGTGATGCGGGTTCCGCTCGAAGGCGGCGGTCGGCTCGTCGTCGAGCTGAACGCGGATGAGGCGACCGAGCTGGGGAACGCGCTCAAGGCCGTAGTCGGCTGACGTGACCCCGGGGTGCCGCCTGGCGCACCCTCCTAGTGCGACAACCCCGGTGGGTGCCGGATTCCGGCACCCACCGGGGTTGTTACTTCCGCCTGCGAAGTAAAGTCCGGACAACAAGCAACACAGCCAGTTTGATCAAACCCCGTGAGGTCTCCTGTGGCTCGCCGTAGCGCCAAGTTCGTCTTCCCGACCCTGCCGGCCGTCGCCTGGCAGCCCGGGCTCCCTGTTCACGGTGCACCCAGCTGGGTCGTCGTGGTCGGCGAAGCCGGTCTGCCCGCCGCCGCCAAGGAGGCGGGGGAGCGGCTCGGGGTCGACCTCGACCGGTTGCTCGAGGTGCAGCAGGACACCGGCTTCAGCCCGACGGCCGGCGCCACCGCGGCGTACCCGCTGCTGACCGGCGACGTCACCGAGGTGCTGCTGGTCGGCGCCGGATCCGGTACGCCGGCCGAGCTGCGACACGCCGGGGCGGCGGTCGCCCGGTTCGGCCGCGGCAAGGACGAGCTCACCACACTGGTTGCCGAAGGCATCGATGCTGAGGCGCTGCAGGCGTTCGCCGAGGGGCTCGTGCTCGGGTCGTTCACCTACACCCTCAAGACCGTCGACGCGGGTCTGCCGGTGGCCGGCCGGATCACGCTGACCGACGGCTCGGACGCCGACCGGTCCGCGGCGGTCGACCGCGGCCTGGTGGTCGGCCGGACCGGCTGGCTGGCCCGCCAGTTCGCCACCACCCCGTCGAACGAGAAGGACCCGGCCTGGCTCGCCGCGCGGGCGACCGAGCTGGCCGCGCACGGCGGCCTCGAGGTGACGGTCTGGGACGAGAAGCAGCTCGCCGCCGACGGGTTCGGTGGGATCCTCGCGGTCGGCAAGGGCTCGACCCGGCCGCCGCGGCTGATCCGGATCGACTACACGCCCGAGGGTGCGGGCCCCGACACGCCGTACGTCGTCCTGGTCGGCAAGGGCATCACCTACGACACCGGCGGTCTGTCGCTGAAGCCGCGCGAGTCGATGGTGTCGATGAAGCGCGACATGACCGGTGGCGGTTCGGTGATCGCGACGATGTCGGCGCTGCGCGAGCTGGGCGCGAAGGTCCGCGTCACCGGGCTGGTCTGCTCGGCCGAGAACATGCCGTCCGGTACGGCGTACCGCCCGGACGACGTGATCCGGCACTACGGCGGCCGGACCACCGAGGTGAAGAACACCGACGCCGAGGGCCGGCTGGTGCTGGCCGACGGGCTCGCCTACGCGGTCAAGGAGCTGAAGCCGGACGCGCTCGTCGACATCGCGACGCTGACCGGCGCGATCAAGGTGTCGCTCGGCGCGATGCTGTACGGCGGTCTGTTCGCGACCGACGACGCGCTCGCGGGTCAGCTCGCGGCGGCCGGTGAGGTCTCCGGCGAGCGCCTGTGGCGGATGCCGCTGCCGGCCGAGTACGCCGACCTGATCTCCACGCCGATCGCCGACTCGGTGAACAGCTCGAAGGGCCCGGGGTCGATCACCGCCGCCCTGTTCCTGAAGGCGTTCGCGGGTGACGTCCCGTGGGCCCACCTCGACCTGTCGAGCATCGCCGAGTCGCCCCGCGACGAGTACGAGTACTCGGTCGGAGCCACGGGTGCCGGCGCTCGGCTGCTCACCACGTGGCTCACGTCGGAAGACCCGCTCGCGGGGATCGTCTGACACCCCTTTCGTCTCCGTTACGTCCGAAGAACCCGCATGCGTCCGAAGAAGGGTGCGCTATAGGCCTCGGTTCTTCGGACGCATGCGGGTTCTTCGGACGTAGTCAGGGCTTTCGGGCGCCGGCGATCGCCGACGTGCACCACTGATCAACCGCGGCGAGACAGTCGGCCGCATGCCCAGCGGTGGGTCCACCCGGGCGCTCGGCGGAGGTTAGTCAGTGGTGGGCGTCGCCCCGGCGATTCCATCCAGTGCGGCGATGGCGTCGGCGGGGAGGACCAGGTCCGCTGCGGCGACGTTCTCCCGCAGGTGGGCGACCGATGACGTGCCCGGGATGACCACGCTCGTGCTGGAGCGCTGCAGCAGCCAGGCGAGCGCGACCTGCTGAGGTGTGGCGTCGAGCCGTTCAGCGACCGCGGTCAGCGTGCCGGACTGCAGCGGGCTGAAGCCGCCGAGCGGGAAGTACGACGCGAACGCGATGTTCTCCGCGGCGCACAGCTCGACCAGGGCGTCGTCCTGCCGGTTGGCCAGGTTGTAGAGGTTCTGCACGGTGACGACCGGCGCGATGGCCTGGGCCTCGGACAACTGGTGCGCGGTCACGGTGCTGAGGCCGAGGTGCCGGATCAGTCCTTCTTTCCGCAGGTCCGCCAGGGCACCGAACTGTTCGGCGAGCGACTCCTCGATCGGTCCCTCGGGGGCGCCCATGCGCAGGTTCACCGCGTCCAGCACGTCGACGCCCAGGTGCTCCAGGTTCTCGTGGACCTGGGCCCGGAGGTCGGCCGGGTCGCGGGACATGATCCAGCTCGCGTCGGGGCCGCGCCGGGCGCCGACCTTGGTGACGATCCGCAGGTCGGCGGCGTACGGGTGCAGGGCCTCCTTGATCAGCTCGTTGGTGACGTGCGGGCCGTAGAAGTCGCTGGTGTCGATGTGCGTGATGCCGAGCTCGACCACCTCACGCAGTACGGCGATCGCTTGGTCGCGGTCCTTCGGCGGCCCGAAGACGCCGGGGCCGGCCAGCTGCATCGCGCCGTACCCCATCCGGCTGACGACGAGGTCGTCGGCCAGGCGAAGAGTGCCACCGGGAACGTTGCTCATGAGGTGCCTTTCGAAGGAGTGGATCTCTACCTCCTACTGTTCGTCGCTCTCAGCGGATTTGGGAGCGCCCTGTCGTTCCTGGGACTGACAGGGCACAGGCTGTGCGGTCCGGCCGCGGTTACCGTGTAAGCATGGAGAGCAACCTGCTCGGTGAGTTCCTCCGGGCCCGGCGCGAGCTGGTCCGTCCCGAGGACGTAGGGCTGCGCAGCGTGGGTCTGCGCCGGGTCCCCGGCCTGCGCCGTGAAGAGGTCGCGATGCTCGCCGGGATCAGCTCCGACTACTACCTGCGGCTCGAGCAGGGGCGCGACAGGCACCCGTCGGTCCAGGTGCTCGACGCGCTGGCCGAGGTGCTCCAGCTGGACGCCGACGCTACGTCGTACCTGATGGAGCTGACCCGCGAACGGCCGCGCGCTCAGGCCGAACCACGACCCGAGGCGCCGGCGAGCGTGAGGCAGCTGATGGACGGGTGGCCGAACAACCCTGCGTACCTGCAGAACAAGTTCGCCGATGTTCTGGCGGTGAACCAGCTGGCGGCGGCGTTGTCGCCGAACTACGCGGTCGGGGTCAACGTCCTGCGGGCGGTCTTCCTCGACCCGGACGAGCAACTGCTGCGGCGGGACTGGGAAGAGACGGTGACCGAGGGCGTCGCCAGTCTCCGCTCCCACGTCGGTCCGGATGTCGAGGACCCACGATTGGTCGAGCTGGTCGGTGAGCTGTCGGTGCGCAGTGAGCTGTTCCGTCGGCTGTGGGCGCAGCACGCCGTCCGGCCGAAGCGGGGCCGGGTGAGCAGGCTGCACCACCCACTCGTCGGCGAGCTCGACCTGCAGTCGAACAAGTTCGTCGTCAGTGGCACCGACGATCTCATTCTGGTCGTCTTCCACGCCGAGCCCGGCTCCCGTAGTGCTGACGCCCTCAATCTGCTGGGCAGCCTGACCACTAGTACCGGCTGAAGGCACGGACGATCTGCGGGTACGCCGCCATCGCCGTGCCGAAGTGGTCGACGGCGCCCATCGAGTGGATCCGCACGTCAGCACCCCGCGCACGCAACGACGCCGCGCACGAGTCTGCGTTGGTCGCGACCACGTCGGTGTCCTTCGTGCCTGAGTAGAGGTGCACAGGGACACCAGGCGTCCAGTCCTTGCAGATCCG
Organism: Kribbella sp. DT2; assembly: GCF_049844575.1. Lineage (NCBI taxonomy): Bacteria > Bacillati > Actinomycetota > Actinomycetes > Propionibacteriales > Kribbellaceae > Kribbella > Kribbella sp. DT2. The sequence continues at coordinate 88,189 of NZ_JBNCLH010000003.1, forward strand.
GTCGGCCTGAACCAGCGCCTGGCGGAAGCGGCCGGCCGGGTGCTCCAGCTTCGCCAGGAACTCCTTCGTGAACAGCTCCGCCGGGCTGCCCGGCAGGCGCGCGGCGATCTCGTCGTCCGAGTGCGTCCCGTCGAGCAGCCCTTCGACGATCCCCGCGTACGGCGCCCGGAAGGCCGCGCGCGGGTCGTCGTACAGGCCGACCGTGCGGTCCCAGGCGGTGGTGAAGTAGGCCAGGTACATCGTCGCGACGTGCGGCTCGACGGCACCGCTGAACACGGCGGGCAGCTCGACGCCGAGCAGGTCGTACGGGCCGGAGACACCGTGCGCGGCGCCGAGGCGGAACGGTCCGGCCTCGCCTCGGGTGAGCGCTCGCGCGACGCCGATCGTCGCCCGGCCGCCCTGGGAGAAGCCGGTGACCAGGACGTCCCGCTTCAGCACGACCCCGTGCTTCAGCGCGAAGGACCGGGCCGCGAGCAGCAGGTCGACCGACGCGGTGGTCTCGGTCCTGGTGTCGATGTACGGGTGCTTGCCCGGGCCGAGGCCCAGCCCGAGGTAGTCGGGCGCGACCCCGGCCAGACCGGTGCCGGCGAAGAGCGCGGTGACCAGCCCGTCGGTCGACTCGGGATCGACCGACGGGGCGTACTCCTTGGTCGCCATCGTGCCGTGCAGGTACTCGGCCGCGGTGAGCGCGCCGCGGCGGCCGTCCGGCAGGACGACGAGTCCGCTGGCGGTCGTCGACCGGCCCGAGGGACCGACGGTCCGGTAGATCAAGCGGTACGCCGTGACGTCGTACCGGGACTTCGGCATGCCGACGAAGCCGGCGTCGACCGCGGCCTTGTCGAGCTCGGCGGCTTTCAGGCGGGCGATCGGGACAGCGGAGACGAGCGTGCCGCGCGAAGTGTGCACGCTGGTGACCGCGGCCTCCGACAGCGTCGGCTGGCTCACCGCTGCGTACGCGGACAGGGGTGCCGCGAGGAGTGCGGCAGTGGCGAGGGTGGCGGCGACGGCCTTGCTGGCGCGAGATGTCATGCGACCAGCCAACCGCCGCCCGACCCGGCGGACCATGGGGATGACCCCACACCTGGGGTGGGGTTTTTCCTACTGAGCAGCAGCGAGTAGCGAGTTGTAGAGCGCGACGGTCCGGTCCGCGACCGCGTCCCAGCCGAACTCCGAGACCGCGCGTTCGCGGCCGGCCTTGCCCATCGCCTCGGCCTTGGCCGGGTCGGCGACGAGCTCGTTGATGCCCTCGGCGAGCCGGCGTTCGAACGTGACGACGTCGTTCCCGTCGTAGGCGACCAGCGTGCCGGTGACACCGTCGTCGACGACCTCGGGGATGCCACCGACCGCGCTCGCGACGACGGCGGTCTCGCACGCCATCGCTTCGAGGTTGACGATGCCGAGCGGCTCGTAGACCGACGGGCAGCAGAACGCCAGTGCGTGCGTGAGCACCTGGCGGACGTCCTCGCGCGGCAGCATCTCCGACACGACGAACACGCCGTCGCGGGCCGCCTTCAGCTCGTCGATCAGCGCGTCGGTCTCGGCCTTCAGCTCCGGGGTGTCAGCGGCTCCGGCGAGCAGGACGAGCTGCACCGACGGGTCCAGTTGCAGGCCGGCGCGGAGCAGGTGCGGCACGCCCTTCTGCCGGGTGATCCGGCCGACGAAGGTGACGTACGGGCGGCTCTGGTCGACCCCGAGCCGGTCGAGCACGTGCGTGGCCGGATCCGGGTGGTAGAAGTCCGCGTCGATCCCGTTCGAGATCACGTGCACCTTGGCCGGGTCGACGGTCGGGTAGCACTCCAGGACGTCGTCGCGCATGCCCCGGCTGACCGCGACGACAGCGTCGGCAGCCTCGTACGCCGTGCGCTCGGCCCAGCTGGACAGGCGGTAGCCGCCGCCGAGCTGCTCGGCCTTCCACGGTCGGCGTGGCTCGAGCGAGTGCGCGGTGACCACGTGCGGTACGCCGTACAGGAGCTTGGCCCAGTGGCCGGCCATGTTCGCGTACCAGGTGTGGGAGTGGACCAGGTCGCTGCCGCCGACGCCGGCGGTCATCGTCAGGTCCGTGGACAGCACCCGGAGCGCGGAGTTGGCGGTCGAGATCCGGGCGTCCTCCTCGGAGTGCGCGGTCGCGCCGGCCCGGGGCTCGCCCATGCAGTGCACGTCCACGTCGACCAGGCGGCGCAGCTCGCGGACCAGGAAGTCCACGTGCACACCGGCCCCGCCGTACACGTCCGGAGGGTACTCACGCGTCAGGATGCCGACCTTCATAAGCCTGACCATAGATCAGGACAGCCGAGTGGGCACCCAGAAACGCAGCTTGCCGTGGCGCTCGTCCTCCAGCTCGCCGCCGGCTGCCTCGATCACCTTGCGGGAGGTGTCGTGGCCGGTGTCACACGTGAGCAGCGCGGGGTCGATGCCGAGCTCGGCCGCGCGGGGGAGCGACTGGGTGAGCATCGCGGTCGCGTGACCCTGGCGACGGGCCGATGGCCGTACGACGTACCCGATGTGGCCGCCGAGCTCGAGCAGGGCGGGGGTGAGTTCGTGGCGGATGGACAGCCGGCCGAGCCACTCGTCGCCGTCGGTGAACCAGAGCACGGTCTGGTGGACCAGGCCGGGCGGGAGCTCGGTGCGCTCATCTGATTCCGACCGGATCCGGTCGACCAGCCGGGCGAACTCCGCGGGGTCCTCGGCCTGGGCCCTGGTCCAGTCCTCGTCGAGGGCGTGCGCACCCATCCACCGCTCCTCTTCCGGCCCCAACTCGTCCCAGGCCGCGAGGAACGATCGGTGAACGGCAGTGGTGGGTTCGATGAGGGTTGGCATGTACTCAGTGTGGCGACACTCGCAAGCGTCTTATGCAAAGGGGGATCCGCGGTTAAGGTGCGGACATGGCGAAGGCACCCAGAGTTCTCGGAATCGTGCTGGCCGGCGGCGAGGGCAAGCGGCTGATGCCGCTGACGGCGGACCGGGCCAAACCGGCCGTGCCGTTCGGCGGGAGTTATCGCCTGATCGACTTCGTGCTGTCCAACCTGGTCAACGCCGGCATCCGCAGCCTGTGCGTGCTGACCCAGTACAAGTCGCACTCGCTGGACCGGCACGTCACGATCACCTGGCGGATGTCGACGTTCCTCGGCAACTACGTCACCTGCGTCCCGGCCCAGCAGCGGCTCGGCCCGCAGTGGTACCAGGGCAGCGCGGACGCGATCTACCAGTCGATGAACCTGATCAACGACGCCAAGCCCGACATCATCGTCGTGTTCGGCGCCGACCACGTGTACCGGATGGACGCCTCGCAGATGGTCGCCGACCACATCGCGCGCGGCAACGGCGTCACGGTGGCCGGGATCCGGGTGCCGCGGGCCGAGGCGTCGGAGTTCGGCGTGATCAAGACCGCCGACGACGGCCACACGATCGCGGAGTTTCTGGAGAAGCCGGCCGACCCGCCGGGCCTGCCGGACTCCCCGGACGAGACGTTCGCCTCGATGGGCAACTACGTGTTCAGCGCCGACGTCCTGGTGGAGGCACTGCGCAAGGACGCCGCGAACCCGGCCAGCAGGCACGACATGGGCGGCGACATCGTCCCGATGCTGGTTGCCGAGGGCAAGGCCGGGGTCTACGACTTCAAGGACAACGACGTACCGGGTGCGCTCGACCGCGACCGCTCGTACTGGCGCGACGTCGGTTCGCTCGACTCGTACCACGAGGCCCACATGGACCTGGTCTCGGTGCAGCCGGTGTTCAACCTGTACAACTCCGACTGGCCGATCTTCACCTCGCACCCGCAGCTGCCGGGCGCGAAGTTCACCGACCACGCGACGGTCAGCGAGTCGATCATCTGCCAGGGCTCGATCGTGTCCGGCGCGGTCGTCGACCACTCGGTGCTCGGGTCGAACGTGATCGTCGCCGTCGGCGCGCACGTCGAGCGCGCGGTGATCATGGACAACTGCAAGATCGGTGCCGGCGCGGTGCTGAAGAACGTGATCCTGGACAAGAACGTGGAGGTCCCGCCGGGCGTGCAGATCGGCGTCGATCCCGACCACGACCGGGCCCGCGGGTTCACCGTGTCCAAGGGCGGGGTCACCGTGCTCGGCAAGGGGCAGGTGGTCGAGCCGCCGGCGGCCGCCGCCGAGCCCGCGGACGAGGCCGCCGAGGCGTGACCGCGGAGGCGGAGCAGCCGGTCCCGGGCTCGGAGGCCGAGGCGTTCGCGCTGGATGCCGGCGATCCGGGGCATCGCGAGCTGTTCGACGTACCGCCTGTGGACGACGGGTACTACCCGGACGTCGCCTACTTCGCGGGGAACTCGCTCGGGCTCAGGCCCAAGGCGACGCGGGGGGAGCTGCTGGCCGATCTCGACTCCTGGGCCGCCCTGGGGGTCGAGGGACATTTGGATGCCGAGCGCCCCTGGTTGCCGTACCACGAGTTGCTGACGGCACCTGCTGCGCGGCTCGTCGGTGCGTTGCCGAACGAGACGGTCGTGATGAACTCGCTCACCGTCAACCTGCACCTGCTGATGGTTTCCTTCTACCGGCCGACGAGCGAGCGCTACAAGATCGTCATCGAGGACTCCGCGTTCCCGTCCGACAGTTACGCCGTACGGTCGCAGGCGCGTTTCCACGGGCTCGACCCGGACGACGCGATCGTGCGACTGCGTCCCCGCGACGGTGAGGACACGCTGCGGACCGAGGACGTCATCGACAAGCTCGGCCCGGACATCGCGTTGGTCCTGCTCGGCGGCGTCAACTACCTGACCGGCGAGCTGATGGACGTCCCGGCGATCACCGCCGCCGGGCACGCGGCCGGCGCGGTCGTCGGCTGGGACCTGGCCCATGCCGCAGGCAACGTTCCGCTCCAGCTGCACGACTGGGACGTGGACTTCGCGGCCTGGTGCTCGTACAAGTACCTGAACTCCGGCCCGGGCGCGCTCGCCGGCGCCTACGTGCACGAGCGGCACCACGGCGGCGGCCTGCCGCGGTTCGAGGGCTGGTGGAGCACCGAGCCGGCCACGCGGTTCGAGATGGCGCCGGAGTCGCGGCCGCCGCGCTCGGCCGACGCGTGGCAGGTGTCGAACCCGCCGATCTTCGCGATGAGCCCGGTGCGCACGTCGTACGAGCTGTTCGACAAGGTCGGTCTCGACGTGCTGCGCGCCCGCAGCCTGCGGCTGACGGCGTACCTGGAACGGTTGCTGGACGAGGTGATTCCGGGCCGGCCGTTCGAGGTCATCACACCGCGCGATCCCTCGCGGCGCGGGGCGCAGCTGTCGATCCGCGTCGGCGGCGGGCTGCGCGCGGGCGAGCTGTGCAAGACCCTGCGCTTCGAGTACGGCGTGATCGCCGACGCGCGCGAACCGGATGTCGTCCGGCTCGCGCCGGTGCCGTTGTACTCGCTCTACCACGACTGCTGGCGTGCGGCGCGGGCTCTCGCGGCCGCCGTACCCGAGACTGCCTGACGGAGGCCAGATGACTGTCGCGATCGTTGGTGCCGGGCTGACGGGCAGCCTGCTCGCCTGCTTCCTGGCGCGGCGCGGTCTGTCGGTGACCTTGTACGAGAAGCGGGCCGACCCGCGGACCGGCGAGGCCGAGCGCGGGCGGTCGATCAACCTCGCGATCTCCGAACGCGGGCTGGACGCGTTGCGGCGGATCGGCCTCGCCGACGAGGTGATGGCCGACGCGCTGCCGATGAAGGGGCGGATGATCCACCCGGTCGAAGGGCCGCTGGACTTCCACTCCTACAGCGCCTCGCAGGATCGGGCGATCAACTCGATCAGCCGGGGTGCGCTGAACAACGCGCTGCTCGACGCGGCCGAGAAGGCGCCGGGCGTGACGGTGGTCTTCGAGCACCGGCTGGTCTCGCTGGACTCGCAGGCCGGGGTGATGGGGTTCGAGACGCCGTCCGGCGTGGTGCGGGTGGAGGCGGACGTCGTACTGGGAGCTGACGGTGCCGGCTCCGCGGTGCGTGGGCAGCTCGTGGGGGACGGGTCGATCGTGGACGACGTCGACTTCCTGGACTACGGGTACAAGGAACTGTCGATCCCCGCCGCGGGTGGGGAGTTCGCGCTGGATCCCGGCGCGCTGCACATCTGGCCGCGTGGGAGGTCGATGATGATCGCGCTGCCGAACCCGGACAAGTCCTTCACCTGCACGCTGTTCTGGCCCGCGGGATCCTTCGACGCGCTGACGACGCCGGCGCTGATCCTGGGGTACTTCGGCGAGCACTACCCGGATCTGTTGCCGTTGGCCCCTTCACTGGTCGACGACTACCTGCACAACCCGGTCGGTGTGCTGGGGACCGTGCACACGCATCCGTGGCAGGCGCACGGGCGGACCGCGCTGATCGGCGACGCCGCGCACGCGATCGTGCCGTTCTACGGGCAGGGCGCGAACTGCGCTTTCGAGGACGTCGTCGCACTGGACCGTTGCCTGGACGACACGGGCGGTTCGTGGGCCCGTGCCCTGCCGCTCTTCGAGGCCCGGCGCCGCGAAAACACCGAGGCGATCGCCGAGATGGCGCTGGCGAACTTCGTCGAGATGCGCGACAAGGTCTCCTCGCCCGTCTTCCGGCTGGGCAAGCGGTTCGAGCACGCGGTCGAGCGGTTGCTGCCCGGGCGCTACGTCTCCCGGTACGAGCTGGTCAGCTTCAGCACCACGCCGTACGCCGAAGTGCGCCACCGGGTCCGACGTCAGCACCAGGCCTTGGCCGCGGCGGTGCTCGTGGGGACAGGTGCCCTCGCCGCCCTCGTCCGGGCCGCAGCGCGGAGGCTTCGGTGACGCCGCGTTGCGCGCCGGGCGCCGGAGGCGCCGTCGGCCCGGGGCGAGCAGGCCCCCTCACCCCCTGTCTTTCCCACCCGACAGGGTGGGCGCCGCGATGACTTCCTTGTGGCGGCCTGAACTGCTGACCGGCGTCGTGAGTGAGCCCGGCAAGCTGCGGAACTTCGTCGACGGCGCGTTCGTCGAGAGTGCCTCGACGTTCGCCAAGTTGAGCCCGGTGACCGGTGCGCACATCTTCGACGTGTGTGAGGCTGACGAGTCGACCGTGGATGCCGCGGTCGAGGCTGCTTCCAGCGCGTTGAAGGGCCCCTGGGGACGGATGAGCGAGCAGGAGCGCGCCGCCGTACTGCGTCGCGTCGCGGACGAGCTGGAGCGGCGGTTCGAGGACCTGGTCGCCGCGGAGGTGGGGGACACCGGCAAGTCGATCAGTCAGGCGCGGACGCTGGACATCCCGCGCGGTGCGGCCAACTTCCGGGCGTTCGCCGACTTCGCGACGACCACTCCGACCGAGTCCTACACGACCACCCTGCCGGACGGTCGCCGGGCGCTGAACTACGCCGTCCGGAAGCCTGCCGGTGTGGTCGCGATCATCGTGCCCTGGAACCTGCCGCTCCTGCTGCTCACCTGGAAGGTCGCGCCGGCGCTTGCCTGCGGCAACACCGTGGTGGTGAAGCCGTCCGAGGAGACGCCGGCCTCGGCGACCGTGCTCGCCGAGGTGATGGCGGCGGCCGGCGTACCGGACGGGGTCTTCAACCTCGTCCACGGCTTTGGCCCATCGTCAGCGGGGGAGTTCCTCACTACGCACCCGGGCGTCGATGCGATCACCTTCACCGGCGAGTCCAGCACCGGCTCTGCGATCGCCAAGGCCGCGGCCGACGGCGTCAAGGCGGTCTCGTTCGAGCTCGGCGGCAAGAACGCCGGGCTGGTCTTCGCCGACGCCGACCTGGACGCGGCGGTCGCCGGCTCGGTCCGCTCGGTGTTCACCAACGGCGGCCAGGTCTGCCTGTGCACCGAACGCCTGTACGTCGAACGCCCGGTCTACGACGAGTTCTGCGCCCGCCTGGCATCGGCCGCTGACAAGCTCGCCTTCGGGTGGCCGTCCGACGAGGCGACCGTGAACATGCCGCTGATCTCCCAGGACCACCGGACGAAGGTCCTGTCGTACTACGACCTGGCGCGCACCGAAGGAGCGACGGTCCTGGCCGGTGGCGGCGTCCCGTCGTTCGGCGACGTCCGCGACAACGGTTGCTACGTGCAACCGACGGTGGTCACCGGCCTGCCTGCCGACGCGCGGACGAACACCGAGGAGGTGTTCGGCCCGATCTGCCACGTCGCGCCGTTCGACAGCGAGGACGAGGCGTTCGCCCTGGCCAACGACAGCAAGTACGGGCTGGCGGCAACGGTATGGACCCGCGACGTCGGCCGCGCCCACCGGGCCGGCTTTGCGCTGGACGTCGGCCTGGTCTGGGTCAACACGTGGTTCCTTCGCGACCTGCGGACGCCGTTCGGTGGCATGAAACTGTCCGGCCTCGGCCGCGAGGGCGGCACCCACTCGGTCGACTTCTACTCCGACCTGACCAACGTCTGCGTCGAACTGACCTGACGACCCCACGGTGAGGTGGGGCCGTCAGGCCTCGGTCAGCAGCCGAGTCGTTGCAGAGTGATCGGCTGCACCACCGCGGCGCCTTGCTTGAGCACCACGGTGAGGGACGCCGGCCGGTACTCCGGCAGTGCGGCGACCACGTGCGCCTTCGTCTTGTTGCCCGGCGCCCAGAGCGCGTAGCCGCCGTCGGCGCCGCTGGTGAGCGTCCAGGACCCGGCCCCGCGATCGACCGCAATGGTTGCGCCGGGCAACGTTGTCGTCGATCCGTCGCACTGCTTGCCGCTCACGGTTCCCGACAGCTTGGCCCAGGTGGCCGGTACCTTTGCGGTGAGGGTCAGGTCCGTGGAGACCGCCGGGTACGGGGTGTCCTCGCCGAGCGTCAGCCGGGCCTTGTAGGTGCCCGGCTGGCCGACCTGCTGCCCGTCGAGCGTGAGCGTGACCGTCACGCTGGACTTCGCCGGGACGGTCCCGGTCGGAGCGGACTCGCTGAGCCACGGAGCGTCCGAGCCGGCTTCCTCGCAGTCGCCGTACTCCGGCAGGGACTCGGCGATCGGCAGCGCGAAGTTCGGGCCCTTTCCCCCGATCCGGTACAGCCCGCAAGCACCGGCGCCGCGGAACGCGCCTTCGGTCGCGTTCGGAATCGCCGACCACCGGTCCAGGTCGGGGTCGTAGCCGAAGCCCTCGTTGGTCAGCACCGACGAGCCGTACGCCGCACCGCCGCTGACCATCAGCCGGCCGTTGGCCACCGCGTGGCTGCTCGCCCACAGGTCGACCGGCAGATCGGCCACGCGGGTCCAGGCATCGGTCTTCGGGTCGTACGAGTAGGTCTTCTGGGAGCTCGTCGGCCCGCCGTCGGGACCGTCGACCAGACCCCCGGCGCAGTAGACGCGACCGTTGATTCCGCCGCACGAGGTCCAGGAGACCGGCTCGGGGTACGACGCCGCCTCGCGGAACCGGTTGGCCGTGGTGTCGTAGACCATCACGTCGGTCGTCCCCGACTGGCAGTCACCGGTGCAGCCGCCGATCGAGTACAGCTTCCCGTCGAGCACGGCCGAACCGACCGCTCCCCAGGGCTTGGGATTGTCGGCGCCGCCGCTCCACAGGTTCGTGGCCGGGTCGTAGATCAGGGTCTTCGCCGAAGCGCCGGCCTGTGCGCCCCAGCCGCCGACGACGTAGTACTTGCCGTCGACGAAGCCGGCCGCTGGTCGCTGCCTGCCTTCCGGCATCGCCGCGAGCTGGGTCCAGGCCAGGGTCGCGGGGTCGTAGGAGTAGACGTCGGTGGTCGCGCCGTACCCCTGGATGGTGCCGCCGAAGGAGAACAGGCGGCCCTTCGAGTAACCGGCCACGTTGTCCTGGATCGTCGACGGGTAGTCGGGCAGACCCACCCAGGAACCGGCGGTCGGCGCCGCCGGAGTGCCCTTCACGCTGCCGCTGATCCGGCCCGGCGTCAGGCCCGTGACCGGCGTACGGCGTACTGGGGTGTTGTTCTTCAGGCTCTGGACGCGGGAGCCCTGCTGGGACTCGCCCAGCCTGTACGTCGCCGGCGCGGTGCCGGTGTTGGTGATGACGACCTGGCTGGTGGTCGCCTTGCCCAGCTGAACGGTCGCGGCGACCGTGCTGGGGGTCATCGAGAGGATGCCGGCCTTGAGCGCGAAGTTGGCCTGGACCGTCCAGTCGGGGTCGACGGTGATCGCCTTGCTGAGGTCCTGGTAGCCGCGCTTGGTCGCGGTCAGCCGCTTCGTGCCCGTCGGGGCGAAGGCATAGTAGAAGCCGTCCGCCCTCGACCGGCCGGCCATGACCGTGGCGCCTTCGACGGGCTTGCGGGTGTTGGCGTCGGTGAGCTTGCCCTGGACGAGTCCGCCGGGGATCTTGGCGCACTCGGCGTCGTACCCGGGAGCCTTGCAGTCGTCGGTGTCGATCGGTACGCCGAAGTCCTTCGCGACGTCCGCGGTGCCGACCTCGAGCTCGGTGGTGGTCGCCGGGTAGCCGGGGTAGACGGGCTGCACGGTCACGGCGTACGTCGTACCGGCGGGAAGGTCGATCGAGAAGCGGCCGGTGGCCGGGTTGGTGAACCATTCGCCGGGAGCGCCTTCGACCGTCACCTTCGAGTACAGCGGCCAGCCGTGCCCGGAGGCGTCGCGGACCAGGCCGGTCACGGTCGATCGGGGAGTGGTGGCCAGGGTGGCGTTCTCGGTCGTCGTGCTCTGCGGGGTGATCACCAGGCCGGTGAAGACCTGGGTGTCGTAGCCGAAGAGCTTGACCGTGACGTCGTGCGTGCCCGCGTCGAGGTAGAGCTGGTAGTTGCCGTCCGCATCCGTCTTGACGGTGCTGCCGTCGGGCGTGCTGATCGACACGTTCCGGAGCGCCTTGCCGGCCGCGTCGGAGATCTTGCCGGTGACGAGACCGGCGTCGGTACGAGGTGCGTTGCTGACGGCATCGAACGCGTCGAGCGTGCCCTCGCCGTAGGTGTTGTTGGCGGTGGGAGTGCCACCGCAGGTGTTGTCCGGGTGGTCGTGGGCCGAGGCGTCGAGGATGGCGCGGGTCCTGGCGATGTCACCGACCAGCGACGGCGCGGCCGACCAGAGCAGGGCGACCGTCCCGCTGACGTGCGGGGTCGCCATCGACGTACCGCTGCTGATCCCGTAGCGGGATCCCGGCGTGCTCGAACGGATCCCGTCGCCGGGCGCGGTGAGGTTGGGCTTGCCGTCGTGCGCGGCGTCCCCGCGGGCGGAGAACGAGCTGACCTGGCCGGCCTGGTTGACCGAGCCGACGGCGTACGCCTCGCTGTAGCCGCCCTCCGTCGCGACCGTGCCGCAGCCGGGGCCGTCGTTGCCGGCGGCGAAGGTGGGGAAGATGCCGGCGGCGACCCACTGGCGGACGAAGTCGCGGAACCAGTCGTCGTGGTGGACCGAGCTCCAGGAGTTGTTGATGATGTTCGGCCTGCGCGCCGGGTCGGGGTCGGTGCCGTCGAGCTTGGTCGGGGCGAGCATCCACTGGGCGCTCAGCGCGAGCGAGAGATCGGTGCAGGTGCTGGTCTCACAGCCCTTGGCCGCGATCCAGGTGGCACCGGGAGCGACCCCGACCTGGTTGCCGGCGTGGTCGTCGCCGACCATCGTGCCCATCGTGTGCGTGCCGTGCCCGGCGTTGTCGCAAGGCGCGGCGCCGCAGACGTTCGCGGGGTCGTACCAGTTGTAGTCGTGGCCGCTCTTCGCGCCGCGGTACGCATCGGCCAGCGCCGGGTGGTCGAACTGGACGCCGGAGTCGATGCTCGCGATCACGACGCCCTGGCCGGTCGCGCCGTACCGGGCCCAGGTCTTGTCGGCGCGGATCGCGCTGAGTCCCCACTCCAGGCCGGCTGCCTTCACCTGCTCGGCAGGCTGCAGCTTCGGCAGGTCGTAGGTGCGCGGGGTCGCGAGGGAGACGACACCTTGCTGCTGGGCGAGTTGGTCGGCCAGCGCGCGGGTGCCGCCGTGCACGTAGATCGAGTTGTCGATGAACAGACTGGTGTAGCGGGCTTTCGCCTGACTGAGGGTCCGGACGGCCGTCGCCTGGTCCCTGGTCGCCTTGTTCTGAAGGGTTTCGAGGACGTTTTCGCCCCGGGCCTTCCAGCTGGTGTTGACGGTCGCTGTGACCGTGGGCTGGGCGGCGAAGCGGACCCAGAAGTCGCCCGGGCCTTCGGCGAGCTGAGCGGCCAGCGCGGGCGGCAGCTTGCTCGGGGCCTTTGCGGCGTGGGACCGAGTGGTGGCAACGATTCCCTGGAGCGGGATCGCGACCAGCAGAGCGAGAGCGGTCAGTATTCGGCGACGGGACTGCACGGGGTTCCTCCCCAGACGGGTGGCGGTCGCTCGTCGCGGACCGGACGAAGACCGCGTTCGATCCTCGTCAGCGCCGCCCGGTCCCGGCAAGGTGATCGGCTGGCCTGATACCGCCATGTCGTAGATCAGCCACCGATGGATCCCGGCCGCGCCGCACTGGCCGGATCCGCCGGTCCGGGAGAGGATGCACCTGTGGACGAGGCGAAGGTGGTGGCGGGCAAGGCGGTGCCGCGCGGGCGGTTCCCGCACGTGAAGACGGCGGGCGGGTTCGCGTACGTCTCCGGTACGTCGAGCCGGTTGCCGGACAACACGATCGCGGGCGCGTCGGTGGACGAGCTCGGGACCGCGACGCTCGACATCGCGGTGCAGACGCGCGCCGTACTGGAGAACATCCGGGACATCCTGGCGTCGGTCGGCGCCGGGCTGGAGGACCTGGTCAGCGTCACGGCGTACCTGGTGTCGATGAACGACTTCGGCGGGTACAACGCGGTGTACGGCGAGTTCTTCGACGAGACCGGGCCGGCGCGGACGACCGTGGCGGTGCATCAACTGCCGCATCCGCACTTGCTGATCGAGATATCCGCTGTAGCAGTTATTCCGCAGAGGAGCTGACGATGGTCAACCTGGAGTCGACGAACTTTCCGGAGTGGGTCGAGCAGAACAAGCACCTGCTGAAGCCGCCGGTCGGCAACAAGCAGATGTTCCCGACCGGGGACGACTTCATCACGATGGTGGTCGGCGGGCCGAACCAGCGCACCGACTTCCACGTCGACCCGTACGAGGAGTTCTTCTACCAGATCTCCGGGCAGCTCCGCGTCAACGTGATGACCGAGGACGGCCCGGCGACCGTCGAGGTGAACGCGGGCGAGATGTGGGTGCTGCCGCGCAACGTGCCGCACTCCCCGCAGCGCGGGCCGGAGTCGATCGGGCTGGTGATCGAGCGGGTGCGCGAGGCCGGCGTACTGGAGAAGTTCCGGTGGTACTGCGCCAACTGCAACGCGGTCGTCCACGAGGTCGAGCTCCAGGTGACCGACATCGTCGAGGACCTGCCCCCGGTCTTCAAGGCCTTCTACGCCAGCGAGGACGCCCGCACGTGTCCCGAGTGCGGCACGCTGCACCCGGGCAAAGCCTGATGGCAGTTGACGTTCATACCCATCTGGTCCCCAAGGGCTGGCCCGACCTGGCCGGAGCCTGTGGAGGGACCGACTGGCCGTGGTTGCGGGTCGACTCCGAGCGGGCCGCGATGATCATGGTCGGGGAGACCGAGTTCCGGCCGGTCGGCCCGCAGGCGTGGGACACCGGCGTCCGGCGTACGGACATGGATGCCGACGGCATCGAGCTGCAGGTGGTGTCGCCGACCCCGGTGTTCTTCGGGTACGAGCGCCCCGCGGACCAGGCGACGAAGCTGGCCAGGATATTCAACGACCGCACCCTCGAGACGCTCGCGGGTGACGACCGGTTCGTGCCGTTCTGCCAGGTCCCGTTGCAGGATCCCGACGCGGCCTGCGCCGAGCTGGATCGTTGCCTCGACGGCGGGCACGTGGGCGTCGAGATCGGCAACCACGTCGGCGACCGCGACCTCGACGACGCCCGGATCGTTGCCTTCCTCACCCATTGTGCCGAGGTCGGCGCGCCGGTGCTGGTGCACCCGTGGGACATGCCCGGCGGCCCGCGACTCGACCGCTGGATGGCGCGCTGGCTGACCGGGATGCCCGCGGAGACGCATCTGTCCGTGCTCGCGATGATCCTCGGCGGCGCGTTCGACCGCCTGCCGGCGGAGCTGCGGATCTGCTTCGCGCACGGCGGCGGCAGCTTCCCGTTCTGGCTCGGCCGGCTGGACAACGCCTGGCACCGGCGCGGCGACATCGTCCGCGGCGCCTCGATGCATGCCCCGAGCCACTATCTGGACCGCTTCTTCGTCGATACCGTGGTGTTCGACGAGGCCCCGTTGCGGCTCCTGGTCGACACGCTGGGCGAGGACCGGGTGATGGTCGGTAGCGACTACCCGTACCCGTTGGGTGAGCGTCCGGCCGGAGCGGTGGTGCGCACGGCCGGCTTCCTGTCCGACGGGCAACGGCACAAGCTGCTGTCCGCCAACGCGATGCGTTACCTGGGGAGGTCTGGATGACCGAGGACCGCTCAGTGCTGTCCCGTGAGACCCGCGAGCCCGACGAGCAGCTCCGGTACGGCGAGGATGCCGACCACGTCGTCGACGTCTGGCACGCCAAGGAATACCGCCCGGCCGTGATCTTCCTGCACGGCGGCTTCTGGCGGCCGGAGTACGACCGGGTCCACGCCCGCCCGCTCGGCGAGGCCCTGGCCGCCGAGGGCTGGCCGGTGGCGTCCGTGGAGTACCGCCGGGTCCCCGGCCAGCCCGACCTCACGACGAACGACATCCGCGAGGCCCTGGACCGTCTCCCCGGCCTCCTGGACCTGCACGCCGGCTACGTCCTCGTCGGCCACTCAGCGGGCGGCCACCTGGCCCTGTGGGCCGCCGCAACCCTCAACCCGGTCCAGCTCCGCGGCGTGGTCGCCCTGGCCCCCGTCGCGGACCTCCTGATGGCTGACCAGCTCATCCTCGACGACGGCGCCGTACAGGACTTCATCAGCTCCGGAGTCCGCAACGACCTTGACCCGACCCACCTGCCCGCGCCGATCGCCCCGGTAGCCCTCATCCACGGCACCCGCGACCAGCGGGTCCCGCTGTCGATCTCCGAGTCGTACGTCGCGGCCCACCCCACCGCCAAGCTGGACCGGCTGGAGGGCGTGGGCCACTACGAGCTCATCGACCCCCTGAGCGAGGCCTGGCACACGGTCACGAACGAAATCACCCGCCTGACCGGCCACGCCTGACAACGCTCAGAACCGCAGGTTCGCGTCCGGCGACCGCCTCCACACGGCACTCCGCCCGACTCCGTCCGGACTGACCAGGTGCTCGACCTTGAGCTGGTCGAGCACCAGGCGAATGGTCTGGTCGCTGATCCCCGGCAGCGCCGACCGCACCTCGGCCAGCCGGAACACCGGCGCAGCGTGCTCGAGGATGTACTTCCGGACCCGTTCTTGCTTGGTCCCACCGGAGCGGTCGGACGCCGCGCGCTGAGCGAAGGTCTCGTACGCCGACGACAGAACGGTCACGAAGTACTTCAGCCATGGCCAGGGGTCCGCGCTGTCCTCGTGCCAGTTGTTCGTGGAGGCCAGCAACGCGTCGTAGTACCCGTCGGCGGACTCGGCGATGAGCTGCTCGAGCGAGACCCACCGACAGACCTCGTACCCCGCGTCGATCAGCAGTGCGTTCGTCAGCGCCCGAGCAACCTGCCCGTTGCCGTCGGCAAAGGGGTGGATGACCAGCAGGTCCAGGACCGCGAGCCCGACCAGCAGCACAGGATGATGCCGACCGGCGCGCTGCGCCGCGTCGTACCGGTCGATCAGGTTCACCAGGCAGTCCGGCGTCTCACTCGCCGGCACAGGCCGGAACCGGACCGTCTGGGTTCCGTCGGGCGACCGGTCGACCACGAGGTTGTCGTCCGTCTTCAGTTGCCCGCCGCCGTACTCCGTCTCCGACCAGAGCAACCGATGCAGGTGCAGGAGCAGACCCAGGTTCAGGGGATGCCAGTCCTCCTGAAAGAGGTAGTCGAGGGTCTTGCGGTACCCGGCAAGCTCCTTCTCACTCCTTGTCCGCAGCACCCCTGCGCGTCCGTCGATGACGTCTGCGGCTCGTCGTACGTCGGGAACCACGACCCCC
Organism: Kribbella sp. DT2; assembly: GCF_049844575.1. Taxonomy (NCBI): domain Bacteria; kingdom Bacillati; phylum Actinomycetota; class Actinomycetes; order Propionibacteriales; family Kribbellaceae; genus Kribbella; species Kribbella sp. DT2. The sequence continues at coordinate 104,107 of NZ_JBNCLH010000003.1, forward strand.
TCGATCGCCGACGAGGCGGTGATGCTCTGCACCCGCGCCCGGTTGGCGAGCTCCGTCAGCAGGGCGGGCAACTGGTGGCGGAAGAGAGCTTCACTGCCGCGGCCGGTGTCGATCGCACGCAGGCGCATGACGACATCGGCCGGTACGTGGCCGATCAGCCGGTCGAGAGTGGCGAACGAGCGCACAGGAAACCCCCAAAGAACCAACAAACATACTAACTAGAGTCCATCTTAGTATGTTTGTTGGTTTTGTTAGGTAGTTTCCTGCCCGTTCAGTGACTAACGGTGCGCGACGCAGTCACTCCGCGCGTTTGACGGCGGCGAGCAGGCCGTCGCCGCAGGGGAGGAGGGCGGAGACCAGGTCGTCGTCGTCGCGGATCGCGCGGATCAGGTCGCGGACGGCGGTGGTGTCGGGGTCGCGCTGGGAGGGGTCGGCGACGCGGCCCGCGTGCAGGGCGTTGTCGAAGGCGACGACGCCGCCGGGACGCAGGAGGCGCAGGGCCTCGTGCAGGTACGCCGTGTACTCGCGCTTGTCGGCGTCGCAGAAGACCAGGTCGTAGTGGCCGTCGGTCAGGCGGGTGACGACGTCCAGGGCGGAGCCGGCGATCAGGCGGAACCGGTTCGCGGGGACCCCGGCGTCCAGGAAGGTCTTGCGGGCCAGCCGCTGGTTCTCGGCGTCGATGTCGACCGTGGTCAGCGTGCCGTCGGGGCGCATGCCGCGCAGCAGGGCGAGGCCCGAGACCCCCGTACCGGTGCCGATCTCGACGACCGACTTGGCGCCCACGGCGGCGGCGAGCACGCTCAGCGCGGAGGCGGCGCCGGGCCCGATCGCGGACACCCCGCTGTCGGCAGCGCTCGCCCGGGCACCGGTGACCGCTTCGGTCTCACCGGTGTAGTCCTCGGCGTACGCCCAGGACGCGGGGTCGATGCCGGTGGCGATGATGCCCTCCCAATGTCTCGCCGCTGCAGTCCTCATCCGTCGAAAGCCTAGCGCCCTGCGGTCCTCGTTCCGTGCCTCCCGCGCTGAGACTGCGCACTCTTGCTCATTACACCGCCGCTTGAGTCAGATATGATCGCGTTGACGAGTCAGAGATCGCCCGAGGAGGTGGCCAGTGCGAAGAATCAGTGAATCAGGACCGGATCACGTCGATCCCGGCCTCCTTGAACACGGCCAGCTGGGACTCGTCGGCCTGCGCGTCGGTGACGAGCGTGTCGATCTCGCTCAGCTCGCAGATCCGGGCGAAGGCGCGCTGACCGAGCTTGCTGGAGTCGGCGACCACGACCACCTTGGCGGCCCGGCTGACGATCAGCTGGTTGATGTTCGCCTCGCCCTCGTGGTGGGCGGTGGCGCCGGTCTCGTCGATGCCGTCGACCCCGATGAAGGCGATGTCCAGCGACAGGTCGGCCAGGATCCGGTGCGACAGCGGGCCGATCATCTCGTACGACTGCGGCCGCGCCACGCCACCGGTGAGCACCATCTTCACGTGCGGCCGGACGATCAGTTCGTTGGCGATGTTCAGCGCGTTGGTGACGAGCGTGAAGGCCGGCTCGCCGTGCTCGGCCGACAGTTCCGGCCGGGTCGCGAGCGTGCGCGCCACCTCCGAGATGGTGGTGCCGCCGTTCATGCCGATCACCATGCCACGGCGGACCAGCGTGGCCGCGGCCTGCGCGATCCGCTGCTTCTCCGACGCGAAACGCGCAGTTTTGTAGCGCAGCGGCAGGTCGTAGGAGACCGCGTTGGCGACCGCGCCGCCGCGGGTCCGGGTGAGGAGCTGCTGCTTGCCCAGGTGGTCCAGGTCGCGGCGGATCGTCGCCGCGGACACGTGCAGCTGCTCGGCGAGCTCGTCGACGTCGATCGCGCCCTTTTCGGCCAGCGTCTCGAGCAACGTGTTCAGCCGTTCATAACGCTTCACCCGGGGCTCCTCCTAAAGGAGTCGGCACAGCACACAATCGGTCAGCCGGGCGGCTGCCGGTTGGCACCATTCGATCACGTTCGAGCAGTTTCGACCATTACATCGACGGAGACGACATGACCGACACCCCGTTCGTGAGCACCGAGATCGCCACCCAGCCGGCCCTGTGGCGACAGGTTTCGGCCGGTTTCGCGCAGTACGGTGGCGCACTCCCGCAGCCCGGTCAACGGGTCGCGGCCGTGGGCTGCGGCACCTCCTGGTTCATGGCGATGGCGTACGCCGCGCTGCGCGAGGACCTCGGCCAGGGCGAGACCGACGCGTTCGCCGGGTCCGAGTTCGCCTTCAGCCGTTCGTACGACGCGATCGTGGTGATCAGCCGCTCCGGTACGACGACCGAGGTGCTCGACCTGATCCGCCGGACGTCGGTCCCGACGATCGCGATCACCGCGACCCCGGGCTCACCGATCGTCGAGCTGGCCGACCACACGATCATGCTCGACTTCGCCGACGAGCAGTCCGTCGTACAGACCCGCTTCGCGACCACGGCCCTGGCGCTGCTGCGGCTGTCCCTCGGCCAGGACCTGACCCAGGCCGCCGCCGACGCCGAGACCGCGCTGACGATCGACGTCGACGAGCTCGCCAAGCTCGAGCAGGTCAGCTACCTCGGCACCCGCTGGACCATCGGCCTGGCCCACGAGGCCGGCCTGAAGCAGCGCGAGGCAGCATCGGCCTGGACCGAGGCGTACCCGGCCATGGACTACCGCCACGGCCCCATCGCCATCGCCCAGCCCGGCCGCGGCGCCTGGCTCTTCGGCGACGCCCCCGAAGGCCTCCTCGACGACATCACCGCCACCGGCGCGACGGTCGTCCACCACGAGGACCTCGACCCGATGGCGTCCCTGGTGGTCGCCCAACGGGTCGCCGTCGCCAAGTCGCTGGCGCTGGGGCTCAACCCGGACCAGCCGCGGAGCCTCAGCCGGTCGGTCATCCTGGATCAGTAGGTACGGCGAGTTGGCGGACGATCCCGCTCGCGCGGTGCTTCTGCGGGGCAGCGCCGTGGATCGCGTGCGGGGTCGGCCTAGTTGGCTGCCCGGCTCGCTCGCCCCACCCGGCCCGGTCTCCGGGCGGGTGGCAGGGTGGGCGTATGACGACTGAGCGGTTCGAGGTCCAGCGGCAGGTTGCGGCGACGCCGGAGCGGGTGTTCGAGGTTTTGCGCGATCCGCGGGGGCATGTCGCGATCGACAGTTCCGGGATGCTGCAGTCGGCCGAGGGGTCGGTAGTCGGTGCTGTGGGCGACGAGTTCGTCGTACACATGGATCGCGAGTCGCTGAACGACCTGCCGATGGGCAAGTACGACGTCACCGTGATCATCACCCGGTTCGTACCGGACACGGAGATCGAGTGGACCATCTCCGGCACGATCCAGCCACCGATCAAGCACCTGTACGGCTACCGGCTGGAACCGTCGGAGACCGGCACGCTCGTGACCTCGTACTACGACTGGAGCCAGATCGCCGACCGCTACCGCGAGGCAGAGATCTTCCCGGTCATCCCGGAAGCCGGCCTCCGCGCGACGCTCGGCATTTTGGCCCGCACGGTCGAGTGACCGAGGCTTGAGCGAGGCGATCTGTGGTCTGCGTATGCCGGGCCGCACCTACCGCTTGCCCTGTAGGGAGCCCAGGCCTCCAGGTGGTCAAGGGCTGGTGACCTGAGCTGGCTCCTGGTGGGTGGTGAAGGCAGAGAGCCGGCCGACGGCTGCAGCGGCGACCAGTGTGAGGGCTACGGCCAGCAGCGCCGCGTGGGTGCCGATGACCGGGACCAGCAGGCCGCCGGCGGCCTGTCCGAGGGCGGCTGCGCCTACTCGGAGGCTGGCGGCCGTCGTACTGACTCGGCCTTGCAGTGCGACCGGGCTGTACTGCTGCCGGGCAGCAAGCATGGCCGGGAACATCGGTCCCTCGATCAGGCCGGTGGCCGCCGCCAGGACGACCAGTACGACGAAGCTGGAGGCCAGTGGCCAGGTGGTCATCGCCAGTCCGTAGGCGGCCACGGTGACCATGACGATGTGCTCAGGGCGCCACCTGGCCTGCAGGCGGCCGAGCAGTACGGCGGTGGTGACGCTGCCGAGCTGCAGAGCGGTCCAGAGGTAGCCGGCGGCCGAGCGGGGCGCGCCGAGGGTGGTCATGTGGAGCGGCAGTGTGATCAGCAGGATGCCGACAGCTCCCATCAGCATCGTGCTGCTGATCGTGGATGCTCGCAGCGGGGGTGTGCGGGCCAGATGCTTCAGGCCGCCGACGACCGATGTCAGGAACGGCTCGCGATCGTCCGCTGTGACTGCGGCGGGCAGGGCGGGCAGCCGGGCGATGGCGAAGATACTGAGCGTCGCGGTCACTGTGATGACCAGTACGGCGGCGTCGACCGAGACGGCAGCGGCGATGGTCGCCGCAGCTGCCGGGCCGGTGATCGTGGCCGCGCCGAAGCTTGCTGCTTCCCACCTGTTCGCTTCCGCCAGGAGGCGGCCGGGGACGAGTGTCGGCAGCATGCTGGTGAACCCACCGCTGACCATCGGCAGCGTCACGCCCGCCACGGCCGCGAGTGCCGGAGTAGTCCACGCGGGTCCGTGCCCGGTGATGAACAGCAAACTGAGCATCACCGCGCCGAGCACCGCCTGGTTCACGCCCAGTGCGGTACGCCGGTACGCCGTGCGGTCGAGCCAGGCGCCCAGCAGTGGGCCGGTGATGACCGCAGGGAGTGCGTAGGCGGCGCCGGTGATTCCTGCGAGTGCGGCGCTGTCGGTGCGTTCGAGGACGAGCAGGACGAGCGTGAAGGCGACCATCTCGTCGCCGACCCGTGCGAGCGTCGCCGCGAGGAAGTACGCGGGCATGGCTCGGATGCCGAGCAGTTCGCGCATTGGGACTCCTTGTAACGCGTAACATGTAGTTACGCGTTACGTTAGCAATGGCGTTACGATGGCGCCAATGGAAAGTTTGCTGACGCCGAACCGCTTGGTCGGACTCGCGGTCGACCTGGTCAACACCCGGACGCTCGAGCCGGAGAAGCTGACGAAGCCGGCCGACCTCCGGCGGTTCCTGCTCGACCACGGCGAGCCCGAACCGGTCCGGATCAACGAACAGGACCTGATCGAGGTCCGCGAGGTCCGCGAGCTGATCCGCCCGGTCTTCCACGCGGGCGCGCCCGGGGCGGCGGAGACAACCGGAGGGGCCGCGGTCGCGGTCGGAGGGGCCGGGGCCGCGGCCGCGGTCGGAGGGGCTGGGGCGGGGAAGGCTGCGGGGATGCTGAATGGGTTGCTGGCGGAGTACGCCGTACGGCCGTATTTGTCGGATCACGATGGGACGCCGTGGCATCTGCATGTCGCCAGGCCGGAGGCGAGCTGGGCTGAGTGGTTGGCGGCGGGGGCTGCGCTCGGGCTGTCGGGGTTTGCCGCTGCGCACGGCTTCGGGGCGATCGGTGTGTGCGCGGCGGGCGACTGTGAGCGGGTGTTCGTGAACCCGGCGGCTCGAAGGCCGCGGAGATTCTGTACGCCGACCTGCGCGAGCCGCACCAGGGTCGCCTCGCACCGGGCGCGGCGGGCCACTAGCTAGGAGTGGCGCTGGCGGGCGACTGCCTTGGGGGTCGTCTCGTGCCAGGTGTGGTGGGTGACCGGCTGGGAGTCGTCTCGTGCCGGGTGGGGCAGCGCCTAGGATCGGCAGCCAGGGTCCGGCTATGGAGGAGTGCTCGTGGGTCACACCGTGGTGGCGGAGCTGGTGGCGAACGTCTTGAAGATCACCGCGCAGGCCGGGGACGAGGTCGGGCCGCAGGACACGTTGGTGATTCTGGAGTCGATGAAGATGGAGATTCCGGTGCTGGCCGAGGTGGCGGGGACGATCACCGAGTTCAAGGTGGCCGAGGGTGAAGTGGTGCGGGACGGGGACCCGATCGCGGTGATCGAGGAGAAATAGGTCACCCGGTCAACCGATCGCCACCGCGGTGGCGTCTACTGGGGACGAGTGATCACCGGGAACTTCCCGTCCGCGCGCGCCGTTGGACCGTCGTACCGGCATCTCAGGGTTCGGCCCGGGTGTCCCCGACGTGCGCAGAGGACGGTGAACACGGCACCATGGTGGTCACGCTCGTTGCCGAGAGGACCCAGGGAGGCGTTGCCGTGAAGCCGGTCGACACCTCCGTGGCGCCTGCTCTGGCTCCCCAGACCCTCCCGCAGGACCAGCCCGACGTCCTGCCCTCGTGGGACGAGATCGTCCGGACCCACTCGGCGCGCGTCTACCGGCTGGCCTACCGCCTGACCGGCAACAAGCACGACGCCGAGGACCTCACGCAGGAGGTCTTCGTCCGGGTCTTCCGGTCGCTGTCGAGCTACACGCCGGGCACGTTCGAGGGCTGGCTGTACCGGATCACCACGAACCTGTTCCTCGACGGCGCCCGCCGCAAGCAGCGGATCCGTTTCGACGGGCTGCCCGAGGACGCGCACGACCGGCTGCCGGCCAAGGGCAGCGGCCCGGCCGAGAAGCTCGACCAGGACCAGTTCGACCACGACGTCCAGCACGCGCTGGCCGCGCTGCCGGAGGACTTCCGTGCGGCCGTGGTGCTGTGCGACATCGAAGGCATGACGTACGACGAGATCGCGGAGGTGCTGGACGTCAAGCTCGGCACCGTCCGGAGCCGGATCCACCGCGGCCGCTCGATGCTGCGCAAGCACCTCGAGCACCGTGCGCCGCGGACCGGCCACTCCCGTGTCAGCGGCCCGCCCGCCGACGGACCCCTTCCCGGTGGAGGTGGCGACCGATGACCGTGCAGCACCCGCTGGACAAGCTGAGTGCCGCCGTCGACGGGGAGCTCGACCACGACTCGCGTGACCGCGTGCTGAGCCACCTGGTCTGCTGCGACTCCTGCCGCGCCGAGGTCGAGGCGCAGCGCCGGCTGAAGGCGCGGATGTCCGCGCTGGAGGCTCCGGAGCCGTCGACCGATCTGATGCAGCGGCTGATGGGTGTGCCCGCGTTCTCGCTGGAGCCGCGCGAGGAGGTGCGGCCGGTGCTCACGCCGTCCGTCACGCTCAGCCCGCAGCGCTCGGCGTTCCCGGCTGCCCGGACCGGTGCCACCAGGCCTGCTGCCCGTACGACGACCAGGTCGCGCCGGCGTACCGGCGTACTGGGTGCTGCTGGGTCGGCTGCTGCCGTGGCGTCCCTGCTGGGGACGGCCTTCGTGCTGGGCGACCCGGCGCGTGGCACCGAGCAGCCGCCGGTGCTGGCCCCCCCGGTGGCCAGCTTCTCGGCGGATCACGCGGCCACGACCGGTGGCAGCCCGTTCGGTGACCCGGTGGCGTTCTTCAACTCCTACAACGGGACTGGGTACGCCGGGCTGAGCCCGACGCTGCAGCCGGTGGCTCTGAGCGGGCGCTGAGTCGTGAGCACCACCCGTCTGGTCGGCCCTGCCCGGCTCGCGGTGCTGGTCAGCACTGTCCTGATCGGCATCGGCTTGCCCCTGCCCGCCACAGCTATGCCTGCTCCGGCGGCTCCCCGGGCGGACGCGCCGCTGGCGGTCAGCTGGCTGGAGCGAGCTGCTGCCGCGCCGGACCACATCTCGTACCACGGCACTCAGATCGTCACCTCGTGGGGACCGCAGGGCTCGAGCTCCGCGATGCTGGACATCGTGCACGCGGCCTCACAGGGGTCGGAGATCAGTCTGGTCGGCTCCAGCGACTCGGACGCCAAGTCGTTCGTGCAGCGGGCCACCGAAGGGGAGAGCCCCTCTGTCGACGGCGGACCGCTGGCGCTGCTCAAGGCGACGTACCAGCTGGTCTACCGGTGCTGCACGGACACGATCGGGCGGGCCGCCGTACTGGTGGAGGCGCTGCGTGGCGACCAGACGCTGGCGGCGCGGTTCTGGATCGACCAGGCGACCGGGCTGCTGCTGCAGCGGCAGCTGTTCGGTGCCGACGGCAAGGCGCTGGTGCGGGCGACGGTGTTCACCGACCTGGAGATCGAGAACAGCGAGTTCCTCGGGCACCTGCCGCCGATGCTGCCCGGTGGGTCGGACTCGATGGGGCTCAGCGGGGTCGACGGGCTGCGGACACAGGGCTGGACCTGTACGAGCGAGCTGCCGGGGGCGCTGCAGCTGTACGACGTGCACCAGGACACCGGGGCCGGAGTGCTGCAGTTCTCGTACTCGGACGGGCTGTTCAACGTGTCGCTGTTCCAGCAGCGTGGGGCGCTGGACCCGAAGGCTGTCGCCGGGTACGGGACGACGGGGACGCCGGGGGTGCACGTGCGGTACGGGATGCCGTCGTACGCCGTGTGGTCTTCTGGTGGGATCGTCTACACGCTGGTCGGTGACGTGCCGGCGGACGTGCTGGGGCGGGTCGTGGACGCGTTCCCGCACCAGGTGCCGGCGCGGGTGACACCGGTGCAGCGGATGGGTACTGGACTGGCCCGAATCGCGACGTGGCTCACTCCGATGAGTGCGCTCTCGTGGAAGCTGGGATAATCAAACCTGGGAGTGTCTTCCGAAGCTCTCACCACGAGACAAACGACGACGTGAGGCGGCCACCGTGAGCTGGGACGACGCCGAGCCGACAGTACGAACTCCGCAGGACGGGGAACCGACCCGCGAGGTCCCGACCGAGAGGCCCGTGGCCGGCCCGGTCGTCCCGCCTGCCCCCGACGGGGGAGAGGGCTCGGGGTCCGGCGGGGACGCGCTGGGTGGCTCGTACTTGAACCCCTCGAGTGGTGTGGGGGGAGGGGCGGCGGCCCCGGGGTCCAGCGCCTACGGCGCGGACGGCGCGGGGCGGACGCCCGGCGATCCCGTAAGCGCGGCTCCCGGCGGTGCGCCGGGTAATGCTGCAAGCGGCGCGCTCGGTGGTGGGCCGGGCAATGCTGCAAGCGGCGCGCTCGGTGGTGGGCTGGGCGATCCCGCGGGTGGTGCTCGCGGCAGCGCGTCTGGCGAGCCCGCGAGTAGTGCAGGTGGTGCACCTGGTGGACCCGCGGGCCCAGCGCCCAGTGGGCCCGTGGGAGCTGGGCCCGCCGATACGCCTCTGGCGAGTCCTGCGGCTTCTCCGTCGGCTCCTCCTTCGGTGGGGAACGGGAGCGCGCCGTTGGCGGCTCCTGGTGGGGAGGCTGCTTACCGGCAGTCCGAGCGGTCCATGACTCAGCGGAGCTTCGGGCAGGCTGAGGAGCCTGGGTTCCGGCCGGTGTACCAAGGGCAGGCGTGGCCGACGCAGCCTCAGCCGGCGTACGTGCCTCCGCCGCCGTTGGACTGGCACCAGCAGCAGGCCCGGGCCTACACCCCGGCGCCGCCGCCGAAGAGCGGCAACAGCAACCGGACGATCCTGGTCGCGGCGATCGTCTCGCTGGTCGTCGCGCTCATCGCCGGTGCGGGCGCGGCAACGGCCGTCCTCGCGTTCGACCGTCCCGACCCGATCGTCGACCAGTCGGGCCCGGAGATCGGCAACGGGACCGACCCGAAGATCCGGACCGGCAGCGTCTCGGCGGTCGCCCAGGCGCTGCTGCCGAGCGTCGTGCAGCTCAAGGTCGAAGGCACCGACAACAGCGGCGCCACCGGTTCCGGCTTCGTGATCGACACCTCGGGGCACATCCTGACCAACAACCACGTCGTGTCGGCCGCGGCCAACGGCGGCTCGATCCAGGTCGTCACCCAGCAGGGCAAGGCCGCGACGGCGCGCCTGGTCGGCCGCTCGCCGGCGTACGACCTGGCGGTCGTGCAGGTGGTCGGGATCGACGCTCCGGCCGTGCAGTTCGGCCGCTCCGACTCGGCGATCGTCGGGCAGGACGTGGTCGCGATCGGTTCGCCGCTCGGCCTGGCCGGCACCGTCACCTCCGGCATCGTCTCGGCCAAGAACCGCCCGGTCACCGCCGGCGGCGAGGGCGAGATCTCCTACATCAACGCGCTGCAGACCGACGCCGCGATCAACCCGGGCAACTCCGGCGGCCCGCTGGTCGACATGAACGCGAAGGTGATCGCCGTGAACTCCGCGATCGCCACCGTGCGTGGCGCCGAGGAGGGCAGCAGCGGCAACATCGGGCTCGGGTTCGCGATCCCGATCGATCAGGCACGCCGTACGGCGCAGCAGCTGATCGCCAGCGGCAAGGCGTCGTACCCGGTGATCGGCGCGAACGTGGACATGCGGTTCGAGGGCGGCGCGCGGGTCACCACCGTGACGGCGGGCTCCCCGGCGTCGCGCGCCGGGCTGCGGACCGGTGACGTCGTCACCTCGATCAACAGCCAGCCGGTCGACACCGCCGAGGGCCTGATCGTCGCGATCCGCACGCACCGGCCGGGCGAGACCGTCAAGCTCGCGTACCAGCGAGCCGGCCGGCCACGCGAGGCCTCGATCACGCTGGGCCAGCAGACCGGCTGAGCCATCCGGACCGCCGACGGCACCGAAGACCGTGTACGCCGTACGACCGGAACCGGTCAGCGCACGGCGGACAGGAGTTGACCGGCAGGAATCCGGGAAGGAAAGTCGGCGGGACTCCGCCGATCAGAGACTGACCCGCCCGACGCGCTGACCGCACGCGGGCTACCCTGTCTGCGGACTGGGAACGACCGGAGAAGGTGGGGACATGTTCGGCATCGGGCCGCTCGAGCTCGTCGTGATCGCCATCGTCGCCGTGCTGCTGTTCGGGCCGGACCGGCTGCCGGAGTTCGCCCGGACGGCGGGCCGGCTGCTGCGCCAGGTGCGCCAGATGGTCAACAACGCCCAGACCGACCTGCGCAACGAGCTCGGCCCGGAGTTCGCCGACCTCGACGTCCGGGACCTGAACCCGCGCAGCTTCGTCCGCAAGCACCTGCTCGACGGCATGGACGACGACTACGACGACGACAAGCCGGTGTCCAACTCCGGCGACCTGATGGAGTCCGTGCAGCGGCTCCCGGCCGGTCAGCGCGCGCCGTACGACCCCGAGTCGACCTAGGCGTACAGGCTGTTGGTCCCGCTGGACGAGACCTGTTGACCGGCGCTTACCAGGCGCCCTCTAGGCTGGTCGCGCGATGAAGACCTTTGAGGAACTGTTCGCCGAGATCGGCGAGAGAGCGCTGACCCGGCCGGAGGGCTCCGGCACCGTGGCCGCGCTGGACGCCGGCGTGCACGCGATCGGCAAGAAGCTGGTCGAGGAGGCCGCCGAGTCCTGGATGGCCGCCGAGCACGAGGGCAAGGACCGGGCCGCCGAGGAGATCAGCCAGCTCTTCTACCACGCGCAGGTGATGATGCACGCGCTCGGCCTGGACCTCGACGACGTGTACCGACATCTGTAGGCAGCACTGCGGATCCCGGGACCACATCTTCCGAAAGGCCACCCCATGCTGCGCGTCGCAGTACCGAACAAGGGCTCGCTGAGCGAGGCCGCCACCGCCATCCTGACCGAGGCCGGCTACAAGCAGCGCCGGACCACCAAGGACCTCGCGCTGACCGATACCGCGAACGAGGTCGAGTTCTACTACCTGCGCCCCCGCGACATCGCCGTGTACGTCGGGGAGGGCACGCTCGACGTCGGCATCTCCGGCCGTGACCTGGTGCTCGACTCGCACGCCGACGACGACATCCTGATGGAGCTCGGCTTCGGCGGGTCGACCTTCCGGTTCGCCGGCCGGCCCGGCGTGGCCGACTCGGTGAAGGACCTGGCCGGCAAGCGGATCGCGACGTCGTTCGCCGGCATCCTGTCCGACCACCTGGCCGAGAACGGCATCGAGGCCTCGGTCGTCAAGCTCGACGGCGCGGTCGAGTCCGCGGTCCAGCTCGGCGTGGCCGACGTGATCGCCGACGTCGTCGAGACCGGTACGACGCTGCGCCAGGCGGGCCTCGAGGTGTTCGGCGAGCCGATCCTTACCTCGGAGGCCGTCCTGATCACCCGGCACGGCGTCGACCAGCCGGCGGGCCTGCAGCAGCTCGTACGCCGCCTGCAGGGCGTCCTGGTCGCGCGCAACTACGTGATGATGGACTACGACATCCGCGCCGAGGCGGTCGAGGCAGCGAACGCGCTGACCCCGGGCCTGGAGTCGCCGACGGTGTCGCCGTTGCATCGGGAAGGCTGGGTCGCCGTCCGTGTGATGGTGCTCCGGGCCGACGCGCAGAAGATCATGGACCAGCTCTGGGACCTCGGCGCCCGGGCGATCCTGACCACCGACATCCACGCCGCGCGGATCTGATGGCCACCCCGGAGTCGCTCGTGACCGGTGTCACCCCGCTGTTCACCTTCCACCCGCGGATCGTCGCGGCGGTGACGACGGCGATGGCGGTGTCGATCTTCGCGGTCTTCGGGGTGATCTGGTTCCGGCTGCCGGACGAGTCGCGGGCGACGTTCACGCTGTTCCAGCGGCTGACGCTGATCGCGTTCTTCGGCACCGTGCTGTACCTGCTCTACCGGATGGCCACGGTCCGGGTCACGGCGTACGCCGACGGGCTGCGGGTCCGCAACGTCTTCAAGTCGTACTCCTACCCGTGGAGCGACGTGAAGGTGCTGCGCTTCACCGCCGGCGACCCGTGGCTGCAGATGTACGACACCGACGACAACCGGCTCGGGATCCTCGCGATCCAGGCGTCCGAGGGCGTCCGGGCGAGCTCGGCGGCCAGGGAGCTGGCCGCCGTCGCCCGGGCTCACGGCGCCGGAACGCAGACGTCCTAGGCGCGACGCCGTACGGTCTAGACGCTGACCGCGAACGTCGTACTGTGCTCGTCGCCCGGCGCGAGAACGACCAGGTCCTCGCCGGTGACGAAGCTGTCCGGCGGGCAGGTCATCGGCTCGACGGCCAGGCCGACCCGGCCGATCGCGCTGCCGGTGTAGAGCTGCAGCCAGCCGGTGTCACCGCTCAGTACGGCGCGGTTGCCGCTGCCCGGGTCGGTCAGCGTGACCACCCAGCTGCCCGGCAGCCCGGTGAACGCGTTGTCGATCTCGAGCCCGCCGATCTTCCGCGCGGTCCCGAAGTCGAACTCCGACCCGGCGACCGGCCGCAGCGCGACCGGGGTCAGCCGATCCGGCGTGACCTCCAGCCACTGCTCGGCGCGGAACTCCAGCTCGCACTCGTCGAGCTGCCGCCCGACGGTCAGGTACGGGTGCGTGCCGTACCCGTACGGCGCCGCGCTGGTCCCCACGTTCTTCGCCGAGGCCGTGACCGTCAGACCGGTGTCCGCGTCGAGCCGGTAGGTGAGCGCGAGGTCGAGCTGGTGCGGGTACCCCGGCTGGCCGTGCAGGCGGTACGCGACCTCGACCAGCGACTCGTCGAGCCCGTCGTCGATGCGCTCCCAGTTCGCCCAACGGGTCAGGCCGTGGATCGCGTTGGCCCGGGTCGGCTCGCTCAGCGGGAGCTGCTGGTCGACGCCCTCGAAGGTGTACTTGCCGTCGGTGATGCGGTTCGGCCACGGGAACAGGTGCTGCCCGATCCCGGCGTGCGCCGCCTCGTCCTCGGCGTACCCGACGAGCACCTCGCGGCCGCCGTACGCGAGTCCGCGCAAGCCACCCCCGACACTCACCACGGTCCCGGCGTACTCACCGGCGCGAATGGTCCACTGCTCCCCTGACGGCAAAACGCTCATACGCCCATCCTCACCCGGATCACGGGCAGACCGCAGGCCGTCTCGCCTTCGGCTTCGTCACAATGATCAGGAGGCGGCGGAGTCGTGGTCGAGGTGGACCGACTTGGTGGCGAGCTCCGTCGCGCTGTCGTGCGCGACCGTCGGGTTGCCGTCGACGACGACGTGGGCCCGGTCGCGGGTGTGCTGGACGGCGAAGTGGTCGCGTTCCCAGCGCATCCAGTCGAGCCAGCGGTCCCGCAGGGCCTCGCCGTCGCGCTCGATGCCGCGGTCCAGGCGAACCTCGTTGCTGGTCTCGACCCACAGCCGCAGCGACTGCCAGTGGTCGGCGTCGCGATCGCAGGACGTGACGCCCTCGACGATCAGCAGGTCGAGCGTAGTCGGTACGACGTGCAGCTCGGCGTACGCGCCCTGGACCCAGTCGTAGCGCCGGTACCGGCCCTCGCGGCCGTCGGAGATCCGCTGCAGCACGTGGTCGCGCAGCAGGCCGAAGCCGCGGACGGCGCCGTCCCAGCCGTCGTACAGGTTGTCCATGTGCAGGACCTGGCACCGCAGTCCGCGCGCCTCCGCACGCGCGGCGAAACGGGCGGCGACGGTGGTCTTGCCGGAGCCGGCGGGGCCGTCGACGCCGATCAGGCGGGTCCGGCCGAGGCGGGCCGGGGTGGCCTGGACGTGGTCCAGCAGGCTGTCGATGGTCAGCGTGGCAGGGGTCTCGAGCTCAGTTGATTCCATGGCGCTTCAGGATGTCCTCGATCTCGTCGAACTCCGACGACTCCTGCTGGCTCGCCTTGGCGCCCTTCGGGGCCTTGGCCGGCTTGGCGGCAGGGGCGGAGGCCGAGGCGGGGGCCGGTCCGGTGCTGGTCAGTTCACCGGCGGGGGCCGTGGGCTTCGTCTTGGCCGGCTTCTCCGGGCTCCGGCGGCCCTTGGCCACACCGGACACGACGTACAGGACGACGGAGACGCCGAACAGCGCGGCCCCGGCCCACACCGTGGGGGAGAAGATCAGGTGCGAGACCCAGCTGACCGCCGAGCGCACGACGTCCCAGACCAGCTCCAGCAGGCCGGTCAGGTAGAGCGAGACCGGCAGCAGGGACCAGGCCACACCCCGTACGCCGGCCGCCGCCCCGCGGCGCCGCCAGGCGAACCACGAGCCGATGAGGCCGAGCAGGGTGAGACCCGCACAGAACGGCAGCAGCGTCAGATCATTGAAGTCAGGCACACACCCAGGCTCGCACAGACCCGTGCGGAACCAAGCCGGGAAGAGCCCTGAGCACACCCTGAAACCCGGGTCCGGGGACAATGGACGGCGTGCAGCCCGATAAGCGTTTGGCCTTCACCGGTTTCGACAACGACGACGGTACGGCGGACTCCGCGCTGGCCCAGGCGCTCGTCGCCCGGGACCAGGGCGCGATCCTGCACGCGCTGACCACGGCCAGGTTGCTGGTCCCGGTCGTGGCGATGCTCGGCGAGGTCGAGTACGACGAGCAGGGGCTGGCGCACGACAAGACGTCCGACATGGCAGTGGCTCTGCTCCAGGGGCAGGACGGCCGGAACGCTCTGCTGGCGTTCACCAGCACCGAGGCTCTGGCCCGCTGGAGCCCCGAGGCGCGCCCGATGCCGGGCCAGACCCAGCTGATCGCCACCGCCGCCGTACAGGAAGGCGCGTCCGCCATCGTCCTCGACGTCGCGGGTCCGGCCCCTGGTGTCATCGAGACGGAGGACGTCGAACGCCTGGCCGCCGGCCTCCAGGTGGTACGCCTGGAAGACGGCGGCTTCGGCTGGGTGCATCCGACGGGGTGAAACGGGGTGGGAAGTCGCCCCCGCCGCGGCGCCGACCCACCCCCTTCTGCTGCGTCGTCTGCGCGTAGATGTTGCCCAGGGCAATCACTGACGCAGCACGATCGGCACCAGGATCGCCGCGAACTGCACCGCCCGGACCCGCAGGCTGGACGGCGCGAGCCGGATCATCGGGACACCTTCGGACCTGAGAGTCGGGCGAGCTCGGCGGCGACGGACCGGTGCCGTTCACCTTGCGGACGTCGGTCAGCTGGACCGGTGCCGCCATCAGAGTGCCCGCAGGTGGGACTTGCGGTGGTAGGACTCGTTGGTCCACCACAGGATGCCGACGGCAGCACCCAGGCCGATGTCCGACCAGAGCCACCACGGGCCGTCGAAGTGGCCGAACACGGCCAGCGTCACCCAGACGACGAACTGGATCGCGCAGACCGCCAGCCAGCCGACCGTCGCGATCCGCAGCGCCAGCGTCAGCCCGTACGGCGGGACGGCGTCGTTCAGGCCGTCGAAGATCTGGCGCAGCTCGCCGCGGGTCCGGGCGGCACCGACCAGGTCGTGGCGATCGGCCGCCTGCCGCGGGGTGAGCCCGCCGAGCCGGGCGGCGGAGTCGATCTTCTCGTGCGCGGCGCGCCGGTCGGGGTCGGTCAGGGCCAGCTCGTCGGGGGAGAGCAGCGGGCCGAGCGTCGCGGTCACGGTGTTCATCTGAGGCTCCTTCGGGGTGGACCGTGGACCGGTCCGGCATGAATTAGCGTATGGATTGAACAGTTTCGGGCCGAGGGGTGTGGATCCCGCGTTCGAGGTAGGCCTAGCACCCCTCTTCGGCGCTGGACCTCCGATCGCGGTCGGATCTGAGCCAGGATGGTTCCTGTGAGTGACGACCGGACCCAGCTGCCGCCGGGGCTCGCCCTGTCCTGGGGCGTGCTGCCGGTCCAGCGGCGTGGGCCGAAGCCGGCCCTCAGCGTGGCCGAGATCGTGGCCACCGGCATCGAGTTCGGCGACCGCGAAGGGTTCGAGGCGGTCTCGCTGCAGAAGATCGCGGCGCACCTCGGCGTCACCACCAACGCCATGTACCGCTACGTACGCTCCAAGGACGAGCTGCTCGTCCTGGTCCAGGAGACCGCCTTCGGCCCGGCGCCCGACCTCGGCACCGGCGACTGGCGCGCCGGCGCGACCGCGTGGGTCGACGCCCAGGTCGCCAAGTACGCCGAACGCCCGTGGATGCTCGACTTCCCGATCCGCGGCGCCCCGGCCACGCCCAACCTGCTCAGCTGGGTCGAGGCGCTGCTGCAGTCACTCGACTCGACCGGCCTGAGCATGCACGACAACCTCGGCTGCGTCGTCCTGCTCGACGGCTACGTCCGCAGCTACGCCAGCATGGCCCGGCAACTCGCGGCGAGCCAGCAAGTCCCGGTGCAGGCCGAGCACGTCGGCGCCTTCCTCGTGCCGAGGCTTGCCGCGGGCAACTATCCGATGCTCACCAAGCTGTACACGAACCACGAGTACGAGGACGAGCTCGACGACGACCTGGAGTTCGGCCTGACCCGGATCCTGGACGGCATCCAGGTGCTGATCGACCAGAAGGTGTAAGGCAGCGCGCCGCCCGCGCCGCCCGCGCCGCCCGCGCCGCCCGCGCCGCCCGCGCCGGACGCGCCGCCCGCGCCGCCCGCGCCGCCCGCGCCGGACGCCGCGCGCCGGCCGCCCACCGTCCGCGCCGGACACGGGACGCGTCGCGCCGGCCGCCCGCCGTCCGCGCCGGACACGGG
>NZ_JBNCLH010000003.1:121229-234688 GCF_049844575.1 Kribbella sp. DT2
ACGCGTCGCGCCGGATACCCGCCGTCCGCGCCGGACACGGGACGCGTCGCGCCGGATACCCGCCGTCCGCGCCGGACACGGGACGCGTCGCGCCGGATACCCGCCGTCCGCGCCGGACGCCCGCCGGACACGGGACGCTTCGCGCCGGACGCCCGCCGGCTAGCGCCTGGCATGCCCCGCGCCTGGCGGTACCCCACTGACCGGCCAGCCACCCGCCCGCCGTCGCTCGGCGCCGTGCCCGGTGGACATTCGCCGGCTGGCCAAGCCGCCCACCCAGCCGCGGCCGCTCGGCGCCACCGCATTTTGCAGGTTGACCCTGCAAATGGTGGGTTCTCTGGCTGCATGCAGGGGGAGAACCCACAAGCCCAGGGGTTAACCCGCGAAATGGGGCAAGGGCGGGAGGTCGGGTAGGACAGGAGGCAGGAGGCAGGAGGCAGGAGGCAGGAGGCAGGAGGCAGGAGGCAGGAGGCAGGAGGCAGGAGGCCGGGAGACGGACAGGCGGCGCGGCGGGCAGGCGGCGCCGCGGCGCGGCGGGCAGGCGGCGAGGGGTGCAGGCGGCGCGGCGGCGAGGGGTGCAGGAGGGCGGCGGGAAGGGGAGGCGGCGAGGGGTGCAGGGGGTGGGAGGAGGAAGGGGGCAAGGGGCGACAGGCCTCGCGCCCCGGACAGGCACCCGCCGTACGGGGGCGGCTAGGGCGCGGGGATCCGGCAAGGCGGTTAGGGCAGAAGGATCCGGACCGGGCCTTCGGCGCGGGCGGCGACCCACTGGAGGTGGAAGGCGCTGCCCGGGGCGATTTCCGCGCGTCGGTGGAGGTCGGTGCGCAGGTTGTACGGCGCGGTGAGTGTGGTCGGCTCGGCCGGGTGGACTCCGCCGGTGCGGATCTCCGCGATCGCTTCGGCGAGGGCGGTCGCGGCGGGCTTGGGCTGGTGGTCGACGGTGAACAGCCCGAGGTCGTACTCGCGGTCCGGGAAGTCCAGCAGCCTGCGGTCGACGTCGTGCGACGACCACCAGGTGATGCCCCACAGGGCCGGGTTGTGCACGACCTGCGCGACAGTACGGCGTACGAACTCTGCTTGCAGGTCCACCGGGATGTCAGGGCCCGGTACGCCGATCTCCTGCAGCCAGACCGGCCTGGCCGGGTCCAGTGAGGTCGCCGCGGCGAGCTCCACCAGGTAGTCGGCGTGCGTGAGGGTCGCCGGGCCGAGCGGCCCGTCCACTCGAGAGACCCCGTTGAACACCCACGAGTGGACGGTGCTCAGCTCACCCAGGTCGACCACGTCGACCGGGCTGAACGGGTGGCCCGGCTTGTACCAGGCGTCGTCGAAGACCGAGTGCAGCGCGAGCACGTCCGGCGCGGCCTTCTTCACCGTGGTCAGCAGCTCCTGCGCCCAGGCCGTCGAGGCCTCGGGCGTGGTCGTGCTGTCGGGCCAGAGGTTGTTGACCTCGTTGCCGAGGGTGATCGCGAAGACGTTCTCGCGCGTGGCGACCGCGGCGGCGACCTTCTCGCAGTACGCCGTGAGGCCGTCGCGCACTGTCGGGTCCTCGAACAGGCTGGCCTTGTGCCAGGTGAGCGCCCAGGACGGCAGGAAGTCGAAGCTCGACAGGTGCCCCTGGATGAGGTCGACCGCGACGGTCAGCCCGTGCTCGGCGGCCGCGTCGATCGTGTCCAGCAGGTCGTCGATCGCCGCTTCGCGGATGATCGCCCGGTTGGGCTGGATCCACGGCCAGATCGGGAACACCCGCACGTGGTCGAGCCCGATCCCGGCCAGGTCGGCGAAGTCCCGGCGGACGGCCGCCGGGTCGTAGTCCAGCCAGCTGTAGAACCAGCCGGCCGAAGGAACGTAGTTCGCGCCGAACCGGGGTGTGGCGGGATCCGAGAGCATGGGGATGATGCTAAAACGGTTTAGAGGATCGGGCAAACAGCGTCTGGTGGTGGGCCGCCGCCGTCCCGCCGGATGACGTCGCTGAAACGTCCCGCCGCTGCCGGCGGCGAGAAGCTTCCGAGGGCCGGTCGTCCTCCGGTGCGGGCTCACCCCCGCCCCCGCTTCCCTTGTCCCCGAGCGTCCGAAGAATCCGCGTGCGTCCGAAGAACTCGAGGCTATAGCGCCCCCTTCTTCGGACGCATTGCGCTTCTTCGGACGTTCGGACGTTCGGACGTTCGGAGGCGGGTGCGGGGTTCACGCCGGGGGAGCGGTGGACTCTCGGACTGTCAGCACCGGGTCGGCGGTGCGCTTGTTGATGGTGGCGGTGGGGTGGGCGATGACCTCGAGCAGGACCTCTGCCGCCTGGCGGCCGAACTCGAAGGTGTCTCGGGAGAGCGCCGTGAGAGCGGGGTGCATCAGTTGGGTGAGGATCGAGTCGTCGAAGGCGGCGATGGAGAGCTCGCCGGGGACGGCGACGCCCATCTCCATCGCGACGCCGAGACCGGCTACGGCCATCACGTCGCTGTCGTAGACGATCGCGGTCGGGCGGACGGCCTGGGAGAGCAGTTTGCGGGTGGTTGCCGCGCCTTCGGCGTCGCTGAAGTCCGTGGGGAGGGACGGCGCCTCCAGCAGGCCGAGCCTGGGGGCGGCGTCGCGGAGTGCGCGTATGCGGCGCTGGGTGTGCTGGAAGTTCGGCGTACCGGCGACGTGCGCGATCCGCCGGTGACCGAGCGCGGCCAGGTACTCGACGACCGCGAGCATCGCGTCCCGGTCGGAGGCCCACACCGACGGCAGCGCGCCCTTGCCGCCGCGCCCGCCGATCACCACGGCCGGCAGCTCCAAAGCCTTCAGCTCGTCGATCCGCGGGTCCCGCACGGTCAGGTCGACGAGGATCACCCCGTCCACGCGGTGCTCGGAGTTCCACCGGCGGTAGACCTCGATCTCCGCCTCGGTGTCCTCGACGATCAGCAGCTGCAGCGAGATCGAGTGCGCCGACAGCCCGGACTGCAGCCCGGACACCAGGTGCGCGAAGAACGGCTCGACCCCGAGCGTCCGCGCCGGCCGGGCGATCACCAGCCCGACCGAGTCGACCCGTGAAGCACCCAGCGCGCGGGCGGCGCTGTGCGGCCGCCAGGCCATCTGCTCGGCGATCGCCAGGATCCGCGCCCGGGTCGCCTCGCTCACTCCGGGTCGCCCGTTCAGCGCGAACGAGACGGCGCCCTTGGACACCCCCGCGCGGTCCGCGATGTCGGCGATCGTCGGTCTGGCCATCGGCCACCTCCTGGTCGGTCCCCACCCTTGACAGCGGATTCTACGATGTGGATAGTGCAGGAGCTATACCGGTTTATCACTTCAGGAGAATTCCATGCGTAGTCGTCGTCTCGCCCCGGTGGCAGCTCTCGCCGTCGCGGCACTCACCCTGGCCGGCTGTGGCCTCGGGTCGTCCGAGGAGTCCTCGTCCGGCGCCCAGCCCACGGTCGACGCGAACGCGAAGGTGACCGGTGAGGTCAGCTTCCAGACCTGGGCGCTGAAGCCGAAGTTCACGACGTACGTCGAAGGCGTGATCAAGGCCTTCGAGGCCAAGTACCCCGGCACCAAGGTGACCTGGCTCGACCAGCCGGGCGACGGGTACGACAAGAAGGTGCTCAGCCAGGCCTCGGCCGGTCAGCTGCCCGACGTGACCAACCTGCCGCCGGAGTTCGCGCTGCCGCTGGCCAAGCAGAGCCTGCTGCTCGACGTCGCCGCGGCCGACCCGGCCGTGAAGACCGACTACGTCGAGGGTGGCGTCACGGCGTACCAGTACCAGGGTCTCGAGGGCACCTTCGGCTACCCCTGGTACCTGAACACCGACATCGACTACTGGAACTCCACCAAGTTCGCCGCGGTCGGCCTGGACGCGAAGAACCCGCCGAAGACCTTCGACGAGCTGCTCGCGGCCGCGAAGGTCGTGCACGACAAGTCCGGCGGCAAGGAGTACCTGATGAGCCGGCTGCCCGGTATCGAGGACTTCACCAACGCCGGCGTCAAGATCCTCAGCGACGACGGCAAGAAGTTCACCTTCAACAGCCCTGAAGCCGTCGCCCTGCTGGACAAGTACCGCGACGCGTACAAGAACGGCTACCTGCCGCGCGACATCCTGACCCAGGAGTACCTGGGCAACTCCAAGCTCTTCACCCAGGGCAAGGTCGCCTGGACCACCGGTGGCGGCAACGCGATCGTCGACTTCCAGAAGGACAACCCGTCGCTGAAGGGCAAGGTCGTCCCGTCGCCGGCGCTGGACACCCCGCCGCTGTACGTGCAGGGCCTGTCGGTCTCGGCCAAGTCCAAGAACCAGGCCGCGGCGATCGCGCTGGCCAAGTTCGTCACCAACGTCGAGAACCAGGCCGCGTTCGCCAAGATCGTGAACATCTTCCCGTCCACCAAGGCGTCCGCGAACGACCCGTACTTCTCCAAGTCCGACGGTACGCCGGAAAGCGACGCCAAGGTGCTCGCGTTCGAGTCGCTGGCCAAGGCCAAGTCGCTGAAGCCGGCCGTGATCAGCGGCGCGACCGACGACTTCATCAAGCAGCAGATCTCGCTGGCGATCGCCGGCAAGGTGACCTCGCAGAAGGCCCTGGACGCCGCGGTGGCCAAGGCGGACCAGCTGGTGGCGCAGTAACGCGATGCGCTACCACCGGTGGTTCTCCCCGTGGGTGCTGGTCGTTCCGGCCCTCGCCTGGTTGCTGGTGTTCAACCTGTGGCCGTCGATCAACACCGTCATCCTGTCGTTCACCAATGCCAGGCCGATCGGCGGCGGGACCTACGTCGGGCTGAAGAACTTCGAGGCCCTGCTGCACGACGAGCAGCTGCGCTACGCGTTGCTGAACAGCGTCATCTACATGATCGTCTGCCTGCCGTTCCTGACGATCGTTCCGTTGGCGCTGGCGGTCCTGGTCGAGAAGAAGCTGCCCGGGATCACGTTCTTCCGGACCGCCTTCTACACCCCGGTGGTGGCGTCCGCGGTCGTCGTCGCGCTGATCTGGCAGTGGATCCTGGACGACCGCGGCCTGGTGAACGGGATGGCCGAGAAGCTCGGCGTGATCTCCGGGCCGCTGCCGTTCCTGTCCGACCAGTGGCTGCTGCTGTTCAGTGCGATCAGCCTGACGATCTGGAAGGGGCTCGGCTACTACATGATCATCTACCTGGCCGCGCTCGGGAACGTCGGCCGTGAGTTGCACGAGGCGGCCGCGGTCGACGGGGCCAGCGCGTTCCGGCGGTTCACGAACATCACGATTCCCGGCGTTCGGGGCACGATGATCCTGATCGCGATCCTGATCTCGGTGTCGGCCCTGCGGGTCTTCTCCGAGCTGTTCATCCTCAGCGGCGGGAACGGCGGTCCGGGTGGCCGCGACTCGTCGGTGGTGATGCTGATCCAGCAGTACAGCCAGGGCTTCGAGGGCAACCTCGGCTACGCGTCCGCGCTGTCGATCGTGCTGTTCTTCGTCACCGTCGTGCCGATGCTGGCCCTGGCCCGGCTCAACCGGAAGGCGGCGGACGCATGAGTGTGGTGACGGACCCGGCCCGCCCGGTCGCCGTACCGGACGAACCCGGTACGCCGGTGCGCAAGCGCCGGCGCGGCACGTTCAGCTTCAACGCGATGTCGCCGACCGAGAAGGTGGTCCGCTACGTCCTGCTCGTGTTCGTGCTGCTGATCACGATCGGGCCGTTCCTGTGGCAGCTGTCCACGTCGCTGAAGGGATCGGGCGAGGACATCTACACCCGGATCCCGCGGCTGCTGCCGGCCCAGCCGACGCTCGACCACTACGGCGCGGTCGCCGACACCATCCCGGTGTGGGACTACATGCGCAACTCGCTGCAGGTCGCCGTACTGGTTGTCGGAGGCAACATCGTCGGGTCGTCGCTGGCCGGCTTCGCACTGTCGCGGCTGCAGTTCAAGGGCCGCAAGATCGTGCTCGGGCTGTTCCTGGCGACGCTGGTGCTGCCCGGCGAGGTCACGATCATCTCCCAGTACGTGACGGTGCGGGAGTTCGGTCTGGCGAACACGCTGTTCGGTGTCGCGCTGCCCGGCATGATCGGCGCGCTGAACGTGCTGCTGATGTACAACGCGTTCCGCTCGCTCCCGCTCGAGGTCGACCAGGCCGCGATCGTCGACGGCGCGAACGTCTGGCAGCGCTTCCGCTACATCGCGCTGCCGAGCGTGCGCGGCACGATCAGCGTGGTCGCGATCTTCGCCTTCATCGGCGCCTGGGACGACTTCCTCTGGCCGCTGATCGTGCTCACCGACCCCGACAAGTACACGCTGACCGTCGGCCTGCAGTACCTGTCCGGCACCTTCAGCAACAACCCCCGCCTGATCGCGGCCGGCACGATGATCGCGTTCATCCCGATCGTGATCGTCTTCGCCACCCTCCAGCGCTTCTTCTTCAAGGGCGTCGAGGAAGGCGCGGTCAAGGGCTAGTACGCCGTCCGGCCCCGGTCGCCGTGCGCGGCCGGGGCTGTCCTCTTCCCGCTGCCGAACATGTTCGTGGCGAACTTGTTCGGAGCGAACATGTTCGTTATGGTGGAGGGGTGACTGAGGACAAGGCGCCGCGGAGTCGGCGGGAGCGGCCGGCGAAGGCTGCGTTGACGCGGGACGGGATCGTGCGGACGGCGGTCGGGCTGGTGCGGGTCGAGGGGCTGCGGCGGGTGACGATGCGGCGGCTGGCCGACGAGCTCGACACGGGGGCGGCCTCGCTCTACGTGTACGTGCGGAACACGGCGGAGCTGCATGCGGCGGTGCTGGACGAGCTGCTCGGGTCCGTCGAGCTCACGCCGGAGGTGGGGGACTGGCGGGAGCGGCTGGAGGCGGTGCTGACGTCGTACGCGGAGGTCCTGCTGGAGTACCCGGAGTTGGCGCAGGCAGCGCTGGTCGCTCGACCGTCGGGGCCGAAGTACCTGGCGCTGCTGGAGACGGTGCTGGCTCTGCTGGACGAGGGGGGCGTGCCGATGAGTCAGGCGGCGTGGGGTGTGGACCTGCTGCTGCAGTACGCGACGGCGTCGGCTGCTGAGCATGCGGGGCAGGAGGGCTCCTGGGACCCGTTGCTGAAGAAGTTGCAGGCCGTGCGCGCTGAGGAGCATCCGCAGCTCGCGGCGCACGGCGAAGACCTGCTGTCCGGGCCTAGGGAAGCACGACTGGCGTGGGGATTCCGCGTCCTGATCAACGGGGTGCTCGGCACTCCTCGGCTGGAAGGCGCACACCATGACTGACATCGCGATCGTCGGCGCAGGCCTCAGTGGTCTGATGCTGGCGCGGATCCTGCACGTGAACGGCGTCGAGGCGACGATCTACGAGAGCGACGCCTCGGCGGACGCCCGCACGCAGGGCGGCATGCTCGACATCCACGACGACTCCGGCCAGGTCGCCCTGCGCGCGGCCGGCCTGTACGACGCGTTCGAGCGGCTCGTGCATCCCGGCGGTGAGGCGATGCGGATCTACGACCGGTACGCCGTGCTGCGGTACGAGGACAAAGGCGAGAGCGGACGCCCGGAGGTGCACCGGCGGGACCTCAGGAACCTGCTGATCGACAGTCTGCCGCCGGAGACGATCCGCTGGGGCTCGAAGGTGACCGAGATCGCCGCCGGTCAGTCGGCAGACGCGACAGGCCCGGCGGGCGCGGAAGATGCGGCACGTGCGGAAGGTGCGGCGGACGCGGAAGGGGCCGGCGGCCGGCTGACTGTGGCCGACGGCTCGGTCGTGACCGCGGACCTCGTGGTCGGTGCGGACGGGGCCTGGTCGAAGGTCCGCCCGCTCGTGTCGCCGGCGATGCCGAAGTACGAGGGTCTGTCGTTCGTCGAGCTCGACCTGCTCGGTGAGCACCGCGACGCCGCGGACCTGATCGGCGACGGCATGATGTTTGCTCTGGGCAACAGTCGGGGCCTCCTCGCGCACCGCGAGCCCGACCGCCTGCACGTGTACGTCGCGCTGCGGGTCGCCGAGGGTGCGGCGCCGACCGGCAAGGACGAACTGCTGGCCGAGTTCGCCGGCTGGGACGACCGCCTGCTCGACCTGATCCGCTCCGCCGACGGGGCGCTGACCCCGCGCCCGATCCACGCCCTCCCGATCGGTCACCAGTGGCCCCGCGTCCCCGGCATCACGCTGCTCGGCGACGCTGCCCACCTGATGTCCCCCTTCGCCGGCGAGGGCGCGAACCTGGCTCTCCTCGACGCCGCCGACCTTGCCGCGGCCCTGCTCGCGCACCGCGACGACACCGAGGCCGCGCTCACGCAGTACGAGCAGCTCCTGTTCCCCCGCAGCGAGGAATCGGCAGCCGGCTCCGCCGCCAACATGGACCTGCTCTTCGCCGCGGACGCGCCCGCCGGCGCCGTGGACTTCTTCCAGCACCTGGCCGACTAGGCGAGGCCGCTGCCGAGAGCGAAGATGGCCGTGCCGTGCGCGAGTACGGCGGGGACCAGCCCTCGATAGCGGCAGAGGAAGGCGCAGATCAGGCCCTCGACCAATGTGAACACCAGCAACGGCCAGCCGACCGAGGTCACCGTCGCCGCGAGAAATGCGTGACAGGCCGCGAAGAAGAGCCCGGAGAGCAAGGCAGCGCGGTTCGGAGTGAGACGCTGGTGCAGCTGACCTTGCAGGAAGCCCCGGAACAGCACCTCCTCGGCGAGATTCCCCGCGAGCGCGAAGAACAGCAACGCAGGCAGTACGCCGGTGCTGACGGCGCCACCCCGCTCGTCGAGCGGCCAGAGCTGCGAGATCAGCAGTACCGGCGCCGCCGCGAGCAGGCCGCCGCCGATGCCCAGGGCAACGTTCTGCGGCGTGACGCGACCCCAGCGGACCAGCTCACGCAGGCCGCGGTCGAGCCGGAGAACCGTGGCGGTGAGCAGCAGGATCGTCGTACCGAACGCCAGCAGGATCGCGGTGCTGTCGACGAAGCGCAGCCACGGCACGACCTCGCCGGCGGCGCCGAGCCGCCAGAAACCGAGCGGCGTCATCGCGTCCCGGATCAGCACGAAACCGAGCACGAGCAGCAGGATCCGTAGCAGCGGATCGCGGCGGGCGAGCGCGAGACAGCCGGTGATCAGGAGCAGGCCGGGCAGGATCCGGACGACGTACGCGGGCAGGTCATTCAGCGTGGGATCCATCTGATCCATAATGCGAGTAATCGTCAGGTTTTGGTACTCGCATTGGAGCGCTGTGGTCGGACCCCGCAAACACCCACGTCAGCAGCGGTCCCGGGAGACCGTGGAGGTGATCCTGGAGGCGGCTGCTCAGCTTTTCCAGCGGCACGGGTACGCGTCGGCGACCACCAACAAGATCGCCGAGCGGGCCGGGGTGTCGGTCGGGTCGCTCTACCAGTACTTCCCGAACAAGGACGCGCTGCTGCTCGCGCTGGCCGAGCAGCACCTGGACGCCGCGGCGCGGATCTTCGCCGCGACCTTCGCGGAGTTCACCGACGAGGACCTGCCGGCAGTCCTTCGGGTGCTGGTCGCGCGGGTCGCCGAGCTGCACACCGATCGGCCGGAGCTGCACCGGTTGTTGTTCGACCAGGCGCCGCGGACACCAGAGCTGGTTGCGGCCTTCCGGCGTACGGAGCGGGAGATCGCTGACCGGTTGGCCGACCAGCTCCGGCGGCTGGGAGTCGGTGGATCGTCACCGGAGCTGACGGCGTTGCTGGTGGTCCAAGGGATCGAGGCGCAGATTCACGGCGCGATGCTCGATCCGCCGAGCGGTCGCACGCCGGCGGAGGTGGTCGTCGCCGTGGAGCACCTGTGGACAGAGGCTCTGGGCTAAGTACGCCGTACAGGCTCAGCGGCGGCGGGAAGCCTTCGGGTGGACCTCGCCCGTGTACTTCTCGCCCGGCCCGGTGCCCGGCTCGTCCGGGATGGTCGAGGCTTCCTTGAAGGCGAGCTGCAGCGAACGCAGCCCGTCGCGCAGGGGAGCGGCGTGGTGGTGACCGAGGCTCGGGGCGGCGGCGTCGAGCAGGCCGGCCAGGGCGTCGATCAGCGAACGGGCCTCGTCCAGGTCCTGGTGCTCGGGCAGGTCCTCGGCCAGGCCGAGGTTGACGGCGGCGGCGCTCATCAGGTGCAGGGCCGCGGTCGAGATGATCTCCACGCTCGGCACCTCGGCGATGTCGCGGGAGACAGTCGACATCGGATCCACCCGCGACTCCTCGGCAACGGGGGAGTCGGCGGCGGCATCGGGCGAAGTGGAGATCGGGTCGGTCATGCTGTTACTCTTACATGGCGACCGACTCGGTCCGAGGGTGGCCCCTGAGTGGAATAGTTCAGGGCTGCCAACGGTTCGAGTCTAAGCGGAGGGCCACCTCCCACCCAGTCGACGAAGAGTCGGCGGGTCCCGGTCACGCCGAGGTTCCCGGCTTCACCGCCGGAGTTACCGCGGCGATCGTACGGCGAACCACCCCGCGGTTGGGGTTGGTGGGTCGTCGATCTGGGAATTGGGCCTTCGTGTGGATCGCGCACGGAGGCCTTTGTCGTTCCCGGCAGAGATCTCCGGTGCGATCAGCAGGTGGCACCAGTATCGAACAACCCAGGAGGACCCATCACCATTGAACTGCGCGTCAACGAGCGCATCCGCGTTCCCGAGGTGCGTCTGGTCGGACCGAACGGTGAGCAGGTAGGCATCGTCCGGATCGAAGACGCTCTTCGGTTGGCACAGGAATCCGATCTCGACCTGGTCGAGGTCGCCGCGACGGCCCGCCCGCCGGTGTGCAAGCTGATGGATTTCGGCAAGTACAAGTACGAGACCGCGCAGAAGGCGCGCGAGTCCCGCCGGAACCAGACCAACACGGTCATCAAAGAGATGAAGCTGCGGCCGAAGATCGATCCGCACGACTACGAGACCAAAAAAGGTCACGTCGTCCGGTTCCTGCGTGCCGGTGACAAGGTCAAGATCACGATCATGTTCCGTGGTCGCGAGCAGTCCCGCCCCGAGCTGGGGTTCCGGCTGCTGCAGCGGCTGGCCGAAGACGTCACCGAGCTCGGCTTCGTCGAGTCCTCGCCCCGTCAGGACGGCCGCAACATGATCATGGTGCTCGGACCGCACAAGAAGAAGTCCGAGGCGCGCGTGGACGTGGAAGCCGAGAAGGCCAAGAAGCTTGCCGAGCACGAGGCCGAGCAAGAGGCCGAGCGCCTCGAGCGGGCCGCGCAGCTCCAGCAGTTCGAGGCCGAGAAAGCCGCCGGCGCCACCAAGAAGCCGAAGGGTCCGGCCGACAACCTCGACCCGGAGTGATCCGTCGCTCCGGCCGTCGGGTGACCTGCCGCCGGAGCCGGACCACCGGTTCGAGTCAACGAAGAAACGAGAGAACACAGCCATGCCGAAGATGAAGACCCACTCGGGGATGAAGAAGCGCGTCCGCGTCACGGGCTCGGGCAAGCTCCGCCGCGAGCAGACCGGTGTCCGGCACCTCGCCGAGGCGAAGTCGTCCAAGCGCAAGCGTCGCCTGTCCGGCACCGTCGAGGTCGCGCCGTCGTACGTCAAGAAGGCCAAGAAGCTCCTCGGTATCTGAGCTCCGCCTTTTCCACCCCCCGAACAGCCCCGCCGAGTGGATCGACTTCTCCGGCGCAGAAATACAAGGAGTAACACCTCATGGCACGCGTGAAGCGGGCAGTCAACGCCCACAAGAAGCGCCGGGTCGTACTCGAGCAGGCCAGCGGCTACCGCGGGCAGCGCTCGCGCCTGTACCGCAAGGCCAAGGAGCAGGTCACCCACTCGCTCGTCTACGCCTACCGTGACCGCAAGGCGCGCAAGGGCGACTTCCGCAAGCTGTGGATCCAGCGGATCAACGCGGGCGCCCGCGCCGAAGGCCTGACCTACAACCGGTTCATCCAGGGCCTGCGGCTGGCCGAGGTCGAGGTCGACCGCAAGATCCTGGCCGACCTGGCCGTGAACGACCCGGCCGCGTTCAGCGCGCTGGTCGTCGTCGCCAAGGCCGCGCTGCCGGCGGACGTCAACGCGCCGTCGACCGCGGCCTGAGCATCACCGCACCCAGTAGTAGCAGTCGAGTGGCGAGCCCCGGTCTGTTGACCGCGCAATCCGTGCGGATCAAGCAGGCCCGCAGGCTCGCCACTCGTGCGTTCCGGCGCAAGTCCGGCCGCTTCCTGGTCGAAGGCCCCCAGGCCGTCCGGGAAGCGCTCGAGCACCGCGAACGCGTCATCGAGGTGTACGCCGAACCCGACGTCGCCACCCGGCACCGCGACCTGCGGGACCTGGCGACGGTGGCCGGCGTGCCCTGGCTCGAGGTGAACCGGGCCGCCGTCGAAGCGCTCAGCGAGACCGTCACCTCCCAGGGCGTGGTCGCCGTCTGCTCGCTCGTCGACGTCCCGCTCGACGAGGCGGTACGCCGTACGGCGTCCCTCGTGGCCGTCGGCGTCCAGGTCCGCGACCCGGGCAACGTCGGCACCCTGATCCGGACCGCCGACGCGGCCGGCGCGGACGCCGTCGTCCTGTCCGCGGAGTCCGTCGACCCGCACAACCCGAAGGCTGTCCGGGCCAGCGTCGGCAGCCTGTTCCACCTGCCGATCTCGCTCGACGTGGAGATTCCCGCGGCCGCGAAGGCGTGGCGGGACCAGGGCATCCAGGTGCTCGCCGCCGACGGCTACGGCAGCGTCGACCTGGACGAGTGCATCGACGACGGCACGCTCGCCAAGCCGACCGTCTGGCTGTTCGGCAACGAGGCGCACGGCCTGCCCGACGGGTACGACGCGATCGTCGACCGCTCGGTGAAGGTCCCGATCTACGGCCGCGCCGAAAGCCTCAACCTCGCGACCGCCGCGGCTGTCTGCCTGTACGCCTCGGCCCGCGCCCAGCGCCGGTGAGCTCCTCGGCCGGCGAGGCCGCCTCGGACCGGCCCGGTGAAGCCACGGCAACCGCCTCGGGCCTCCCGTTCGACCGGCCCGGCCGTTTCTGGCGCGGGAACCTGCACACACACTCCGACCGCTCCGACGGCGCGCTGTCGCCGTACGAGACCGCGCGGGTCTACCGCGAGGCCGGCTACGACTTCGTCGCGATCACCGACCACTTCCGGCCCGAGTACGGCTACCCGATGACGGACACGCGGGACCTGCGGTCGGACGGCTTCACCACCTTGATCGGCGCCGAGCTCCACGCACCGGTCACCGAGGCGGGACAGCAGTGGCACATCGTGGCCGCGGGCCTCCCGCTCGACTTCCCGCCGCCGTCCCAGGCCGAGACCGGCCCCGAGTTGGCCCGGCGAGCGCGGGCAGCAGGAGCCTTCGTCGGCATGGCCCACCCGTCGGCGTCGCTGCTGACCACCGTCGACGCGGAAAGCCTCGACGCGGCCCATGCGGTCGAGGTGTACAACGCCCTGGCCGACCGTGAGAACCGCGGCGACAGCTGGCACCTCACCGACGTACTGCTCAATCGCGGTCACCGGCTGACGACGTACGCCGCCGACGACGCCCACCTGCAACCGCAGGATCCACCGCCGTGCCAGGCGTGGGTCCACGTCCGTGCCGAGTCCCTCGACCCGGCCAGCCTGGTGACCGCGCTGATGGCCGGCGACTACTACTCCAGCACCGGCCCCGAGCTGTACGACGTCCACCTCGAGAACGACAGAGTTGTCGTGCGCTGCTCGCCCGCGACGAAGATCCTGCTGAGTGGTGGTCGCCCCGGCGCGGAGGTCATCGAAGGCCCCGACCTGACCGAGGGCGCACTCCCCGTGAAGATGTTCCGCGGCACCCACTGCCGGATCACCGTCCAGGACGCCGCCGGCGGACGGGCCTGGACCAACCCGGTCCACCTCTAGGGCGTCAGCCGCTTCTCCAGCCCGTCGAGCAGGCTGTCGAGACCGTAGGCGAACTGCTCGTTCTGCAGCTGGGCGAAGTCGACCGCGCTGCGGCGTCGCAGGGACTCGTGCATCTCCGGGTGCTCGGCGGTGACCTGCTTGGCCTCCGCCAGAATCTCACCGGTCCACTCTTCGGCCGTCTGACCGGCCTTACGCAGGGTCCGCTGCGCGACCGCCTCGGAGCTGGTGAGGCCGAGGACCAGTGACATCACGCTGCCCATCGCGTAGTCGGTGTCGCGGCCGCTGAAGCCGGCGGCGGCGAACAGGGCCAGGCCCCGCGTCCCCAACGTGATGGCCTTCGGCCCGATGCTCGGCCGGGTGTAGATCACCTCGGGCAGCCAGCCATGCCGCAGTACGGCGGCGCGCAGGCTGTGCGCGAACAGCAGCACCCCGGGCCGCCAGCCGGCCAGCTCGGCGTCCGGGACGTCGATCTCGCCGTACACCTCGTCGATCACCAGGTCGATCAGGTCGTCCTTGGTCTGCACGTGCCAGTACAGGCTGGTCGCGCCGGAGTCGAGGCGGGCGGCGAGCTTGCGCATGCTCAGGCCGGCCAGGCCCTCGGTGTCCAGCAGCTCCATGGTCGCCTTGACGATCTGGTCGCGGCTGAGCGTCTCGCGGGCCGGAGCGGCGGTCCGTTGCCTCGTCCAGATCGATTCCATGGGCTCAGTCTAATCCGACTCGCACACTGTTCCAGTTTGTCGTACGGTGTGCGAGTGACTAGTACATCGTTCGAGTCGACCGACATCGGCCACCCACGGCGCTGGTGGATCCTGCTGATCCTCTGCCTGAGCGTGATGGTGCTGGTGGTCGACAACACCGTCCTGAACCTGGCCATCCCGTCGCTGATGCGCGACCTGTCCGCCACCCCGGCCGACGTGCAGTGGATCATCGACGCCTACATCCTGGCGTTCGCCGGCCTGCTGCTGACCGCCGGAAGCCTCTCCGACCGGTACGGCCGCCGCAAGCTGCTCGTCATCGGGCTGGTCGTGTTCGGCCTGGCCTCCTTGCTGGCCACGCTGGCGACGAACCCGTGGCAGCTGATCGCGTGCCGCGGCCTGATGGGCGTCGGTGGTTCGCTGCTGATGCCGAGCACACTGTCGTTGCTGTTCACCGTGTTCCCGCCCAACGAGCAGCGCAAGGCGATGGCCGCCTGGTCGACCGTCGCGATGGTCGGCGTGGTCGGCGGTCCGACCATCGGCGGCGTGCTGCTCGAGCACTTCTGGTGGGGCTCGATCTTCCTGATCAACGTGCCGATCGCGATCCTGGCGATCATCGGCACGGTCGTGCTGATCCCCGAGTCCCGTGGGCCGGAACGGGCTGTCGACCCGGTCGGCGCGCTGCTGTCGATCGTGGGCATGTCAGCCGTGGTCTGGTCGATCATCTCGATCCCGGCCGACGGTCTCGGCTCGGGCCGGGTGCTCGGCGGGCTGGCGGTCGGCGTGCTCGCGCTGGTGGGCTTCGCGCTGTGGGAGCGGCGGGCGCCGCACCCGATGGTTCCGCTGTACCTCTTCAAGGACCGCAACTTCAGCGGGACCAGCCTGTCGATCGTGCTGCTGTCGTTCACCGCGGGCGGACTCCTGCTCGCGCTGACCCAGTACCTGCAGTTCGTGCTGGCCTACAGCCCGCTCAAGGCCGGGCTCGCCCTCATCCCGTACGCCGTGTCCGCGATGCTCTTCAACGGGGTCGGCGCGACGCTGGGCAAGAAGTTCGCCGACCGCACGCTGATCGCGACCGGCCTGGCGGTGATCGCGGCGGCCTTCGGGATCCTGACCCAGGTCACCACGGACACCGGGTACGGGCTGCTGATCGTCGGGCTGATGGTGATGGGCATCGGCGGCGGCCTGGCCGGACCGGCCGCGTACACGCTGCTGATGCAGGCAGTGCCTGCTGAGCACCGCGGCGTCGGCTCGGCGATGAACGACACCGTCCAGCAGACGGGGGCCGCGCTGTCGGTCGCCGTACTGGGGAGTGTGCTGGCTGCTGCCTACTCGGCCGCGCTGCCCGACTCGGTGCCTGCTCGCGAGTCCATCGCCGACACCCTGGCGCTGGGGCCCGAGTTCGTGGCGGTGGCCCGGCAGGCGTTCACCGACGCGATGTCGATCGCGATGACGGCCGGCCTGATCGGCGCGGCCGCCGGTGCGCTGGTCGCGCTGTTCGTGCTGCCGCGCAGGTCAGCCGTTGCCCAGCCAGAAGCGGGTCAGGACAATGCCGGCGACGAACAGGGCCCAGGCCCCGATCACGACCGCGTGGTAGCCGCTGAGTGAGCGGACCCAGCGGGTGTCGCGGAAGTTGTGGAGGGTGACGTACCAGAAGGTCGGGATCGTCACCGCCCACACGACCATGCAGTACGGGCAGAGCGCGCCGATCGAGTAGATGCTCTGGTACATCAGCCAGTGGATCAGTACGGCGGCCGCCGTGACCCCGACCTGCAGGCCGAGCCAGATCCAGCGCGGGAACCGGACGCCGCTGAGCAGCAGGACACCGAGGGTGGTGACGATCGCGAAGCCGCCGATGCCGAGCAGCGAGTTGGGGAAGCCGAACAGCGAGGCCTGCGGCGTCACCATCACCGACCCGCACGACAGCACCGAGTTGATGCTGCAGCTCGGCGTGTAGTTCGGGTCGGTGAGCAGGTGGAACTTCTCCACGGTCAGCACGAACGCGGCCAGGAACCCGAGCGCCCCGCCGACGGCCAGCAGCCATCTGAGGCCGTTGGCGGGGTCGCCGGTCTCCCGACCGGCCTCGGTCGCTGAAGCGGTGAGGTCCGCGTTCGTCATCACGTGCTGCCTTCGGGTCGTCGGACGATGCCTCGATTGTGCCGCACCGTCACCCGTTGATCACCGCAGCGGTAGCTGAACCAGGTCGCGGTCGGCCAGACCCCAGGCGTGATGGGCCGGCCGGCCGCGCACGGGACTGAGCTGCGGGACCGTGTACCAGCCGTCGCCGAGCTTGTTCACCAGCAGGCGTGCCTCGCGGAGTCCTGGGCCCAGCTGGTAGAGGTTGCCGCCGAAGTTCGTCTCGACGTACACCCGGTCCTCGTGGACGAAGATCTCGCCGTAGCCGGACAGGTTCGTCGCCGCGCGGACCACCTCGCCGGTGCGCAGGTTGTAGGTGAACCAACCGCCGCTGGTGCGCTTCAGTACGCCGTACAGGAGGCCGCGGTGGATCGCGACGCTCTGGATGGAACGCTCGCCGGCCAGTGGCTCGGCGGTCCAGAGCAGGCGGCGCCGACGGAGATCGAACGCGCCGATCGCGGCCGCGGTCCGGGTCGGCGTGATGCCGCCTCCGCCGACCACGTCACCGCCGAGGTAGGCGATGCCGTCGCAGATCGAGACCGACATGATGCTCTGGTCCGGCAGCAGGTTCGGGTAGACGTCCATGCGGCCGGTCCGGACGTCCAGCAGGGTGAGCGCGCCGACCAGCTTGCCGGTCCCCGGCGCGGAGGCGATCGCGAGCAGCCCGGTCCGTTCGTCGTACGCCGCCTGCCAGGGGCGGAGCTGTTCGTGCCCGATGATCCCGTAGCTGTGCACGTCCGCGGTCCGCGGGTCGATCCGGACCACCTCGGTGCTCGGGTAGAGCGCGGAGTACAGGTGACTGCCCTGCCAGGTCAGCGTCTTGGCCTCACCCGCCACACGGATCCGTCGGCTGGTGCGCTGGGTGAGCGAGTGCTCGGTGACGACCCAGTGCCCGCCGACG
This sequence comes from Kribbella sp. DT2, assembly GCF_049844575.1. Lineage (NCBI taxonomy): Bacteria > Bacillati > Actinomycetota > Actinomycetes > Propionibacteriales > Kribbellaceae > Kribbella > Kribbella sp. DT2. Next base: position 138,662 of record NZ_JBNCLH010000003.1, read on the forward strand.
TACAGGTGGGGACTCCCGAGCTCGATGGACTGCGGTTTGTCGGCGGCCGGCTCGAACCCGGCATCGACGATGTCGAGCAGCTCGAACTGTCCGGTGCCGAGATCGAGCCACCACAGCACGCCCGAGCCGGTCGCGCCGAGCAGCGTGGATTCGTCGAGCAGCACCAGCCGGCGGTGCTCGTCGGCCGGCGCCGGTGTCGCCACCGCGGTGAGCGTCACGTCGTCCGGGCCGCAGGACCAGACCGTCCCCGCGCCGCGGGTTGTCACGTACGCCGTACCGTCCGCGCCGACCGTGATCGCGTCGATGCCGGTCTGGCCGGTCGGCAGCGGGACCACGCGGACGTTGCCGCCGTCGAGATCCATGCTCAGGAAGGCTCCGCTGCTGCCCACGTACAGCCGGTCGGCCGTGGCCGCGAACGGGCCGAAGGTCTGCCCGCGGACAGCCTCCGGCGTGAGGTCGCGGAAGCTGCCGCCGGCCCGGTCGTAGGCCACCAGCTGGGGTGGCGTGTAGATGCCCGCGTACACCGACGACCCCGCCGCACCGACGTACCGGCCGTACTGTGCTCCAGTCACCGGGGCTCCGAGCCGGGTCAGAGTCTGCGTGGCCGGATCGATCTGCCAGACCGTGCCGTTGGGGTAGCTGACCGCGAAGACCTGGCCGTCGGGCGCCGTCACCAGGTCCCAGACGAAACCGCCCGCGCCGGCCAGGCTGCCGACCCGGGTCAGGGCGCCGGTCGCCGGGTCGAAGCAGTAGACGTCGGCGACCGGGTACAGCCCGACGTAGATCTTGCCGGCGGCCACCGTGATGGCCCAGCCGCCTTCGCCGACCGGGAGGTCGGTCGTGCGGACGACGAGGCGGGTGGTGAGGTCGATCTCGACCAGCTTCGGCGGGACGATGCCGCGGGTGATCAGGTACGCGCGGCCTTCGTGCACGGCCATCGCGACCAGGGCCGCCGTCGAGCAGGCCGGTCCGAACCGGGGAAGGGTGGAGCCGTCGATCGGTGCGGCGGAGGGGCCCGCGAGTGCCGGCGTCGTGCTGGCCGCGCCCGCGAGCGCCGGCGTCGTGGTCAGGGCGGCCGCCGTACCGGCGAGGATGCTGCCGGCCAGCACGGTGCGCCGCGACACCGTCCGGTCCTGGTCTGCTGCTTCGGGTCGCGTCATCGGTGGGATCCCTTCGGGACGGTGATTCGGACCAGGTCGCGGCCCTTGAGCGTGTAGAGGGCGTCGCCGGTGGGCGAGGCCGTGATCACCGGGAAGCCGTAGATCTGGGCGTCCAGACCGTCGACGACCGTGGTCACGGCCGGTACGCGTCCCGGAATGAATTCGAAGACGCGCTTGTTGTCCGTGCCGAACAGACGACCGCGCGCGATCGCCAACCGGCTCTGGCTGGTGCCGATCGTCTGCGTGCTGAGCACCTTGCCGGTGCGCTGGTCCAGTACGGCGAGCCGGCCGTCGTCGGTGGTCGCGTAGAGCCGGCCGCGGAACGGGACCACGTCGCTGAACGCCTGCGCGCCGGGGACCGCCGCGACCTCCCACAGTGTCCGGTTGCGGCGCAGGTCGAAGGCGACGACTGTTGCCTCCGGCAACACCGGAGTGGTGCCGAGGCTGTTGCGGGTCGCGCCACCGAGGTAGGCGATGCCGTCCTCGGCTCCGACCGAGCGGACCGACTGGTGCGGTACGACGCCGCGGTGCACCTCGCGCCGCCCGGTGCCGATCTGCTGCTCGGTCAGCGTTCCGTCGTACTTGCCGTAGTCGGGCTCGGTCGAGATCAGCAGCGTCCGCGTCCGCTCGTCGTAGGCGTCGTCGGTCGGGCGGGTCTGCTCGTTCTCGATCCGGCCGAACTCGTGCAGCCCGGAGCCGTCGGGCTTCATCGACCACAGCCGGGCCAGCGTGTAGACGCCGAGGTAGACGTCGCGGCCGATCGGCGTGAGGGTCTTCGCCTCGCCGGGCAGGAAGACGCGGCGGTTCGTGCCCGCCTTCAGGTCGTGCACCTGGATCCCGGCCTTGCCGCTGACCAGTACGGTGTCCCGCGTCGCCGCGATGCCCATCGGCTGCTCCGGCGCGGGCGGAAGGCCCGCGGCGCCGAGGTCGACGCCGCTGAAGGTGCCGGCCGCCTCGTCGAAGGTGACGACCTCGCTGGTCAGCTCGGCGCGGATCGTGGAGCCGTCGACGAAGATGCGGTTGAAGTACGCGCCGTCGTACGGCGAACCGAGCCGTTGCAGCTCGCCGCCGCGACTGCGGTACAGCGTTCCGGACGGGCGGGTGCCCAGGTACACGTCCCCGGTCGGTTCGTCGATGGTGATCGCGGTGACGTACTGGTCGCCGCCCGGCGTCTGCACCTCGACCGGCGCGGCCAGGTTCGCGGTGTCGAACACCAGCATCGTGCCGGTCGGCGACAGGCCCGCGGCCAGCTTGCCGCCGGTCAGCGTGAGGGTGGCGACGAAGGTCCGGTCGGCGTACTGGGCCGGCAGTACGTCGCGACGCTCGCCGCTGGCGCGGTCGATCGCGATCAGGTGGGCCTTGGTGCCGACGCCCGCGTAGATGGTGGTCTCGTCGGCCGCGATGCTGCGCACGTACTGCTCACCAGGGAAGGCGGCGCCGTACGAGCGCGTCGCGCCGGTCGCCGGGTCGTACTCGTGCACGCCGCCGTCCGGGTAGGTGCCGGCGACGATCCGGCCGTCGGGAGTGGCCGCGATCGACCAGATGAACGAGCCGAACTGGGCCACCTTGGTCAGTGCGCCCGTGGTGGTGTCGATCTTGTAGACGTCCCCCGGCGTGTAGAGACCGATGTAGAGGTCGGTCCCGATGTGGGCCATTGCCCAGGCGCCCGCGCCGGTGGGCAGCGCGACCTTCTGCTCGATCTTCTGGGTGGCCGGGTCGAACGCGCCGACCTGGACCGGGGAGACGCCGGAGGTCGCGGTCCAGATCCGGTCACCGACCTGCTCGGCGACGCTGGTCGAGGTGACCGCGGACGCGGGGCCGAGATTCTCCACTTGTGGTGCGGGCGGCGCGGCTTGTGGTGTGGGCGGCGCGGCGGCCGCGCTCGGGCCGGCGGTGAGGGTCAGGAACAGGGCGCCGATGACGGCGACGATGAGTGCCGATGGTGCGGGTCGCTGGTGCACAACGCCTCCCGGGACGGACGGGCACGGGTTACGGACATCGCTGAAAGCAAGTTACGGACACGCTGAAATTAACCGGGACCCTACGATCGGCGGCCCGGGGAGTCAACAGATCGGGCGCGTGAACTTGCGCGGAGGTGTTCGCGAGCACGCAGCAACGCGCAGCGGGGTCGCCTGTGGACAACCGATTCACGCTCCGGTGCCGTGGGTTCCTAGACTGCGGGCAGCAGGTTAGGTATCAGCGACCCGAGAGTGAGCCATGTCCGGTCCCAACAAGAACTACGACCCCGTCGAGGTGACTCCGTTGCACGCCGACGAGGTCGAACGGACGCGGGACGAGGCCCTCGACGCCTTCCGGACCGCGGCCGACCTGTCCGCGTTGCAGGAGGCCAAGCTGGCCCACCTCGGCGAGCGGTCCCCGATCGCGCTGGCCAACCGCGAGATCGGCGCACTGCCGCCGCAGGGCCGCAAGGAGGCCGGCCAGCGGATCGGCTCGGCCCGCAAGGCGATCAACGACGCGTACGCCGGCCGCCTGGCCGTGCTCGAGGCCGAGCACGAGGAGCGCATGCTCGCCACCGAGCAGGTCGACGTGACGCTGCCGTGGACCAGCCCGCAGCCCGGCGCGCGGCACCCGCTGTCGCTGATCTCCGAGCAGATCGCCGACGTCTTCACCGCGCTCGGCTGGGACGTCGCCGAGGGCCCGGAGGTCGAGGCCGAGTGGCTGAACTTCGACGCCCTGAACTTCCAGCCCGACCACCCGGCGCGGCAGATGCAGGACACCTTCTTCGTCGAGCCGGCCGGCTCCGGGACGGTCCTGCGCACCCACACGTCGCCGGTGCAGGCCCGCTCGATGCTGACCCGCAAGCCCCCGATCTACGTGATCTGCCCGGGCCGTGTGTTCCGCACCGACGAGCTCGACGCGACGCACACCCCGGTCTTCTACCAGGTCGAGGGCCTGGTCGTGGACGAGGGCATCACGCTCGCGCACCTCAAGGGCACGCTCGACCACTTCGTCGTGTCGATGTTCGGCGAGGGTCTGGAGGCGCGCCTGCGGCCGAACTTCTTCCCGTTCACCGAGCCGTCCGCCGAGGTCGACCTCAAGTGCTTCGTCTGCCGCGGCGCCTCCGTCGGCAACCCGGACCGCCCGTGCCGCACCTGCGGCAGCGAGGGCTGGATCGAGTGGGGCGGCTGCGGCGTGGTCAACCCGCGGGTCCTGCAGGCCTGCGGCATCGACCCCGAGCGGTACTCGGGGTTCGCGTTCGGGATGGGCCTGGAGCGGACGCTGATGTTCCGCAACGGGGTGGAGGACATGCGGGACATGGTCGAGGGTGACGTGCGGTTCAGCCGCCAGTTCGGGATGGAGATCTGATGCGGGTCCCACTGTCGTGGCTTCGTGAGTACGTCGAGCTGCCGGACGGCGTGACCGGCCGTGAGGTCGCCGAGAAGCTGATCCGCGCCGGGCTCGAGGTGGAGACCGTCGTCGAGTCCGACCTGACCGGTCCGCTGGTGGTCGGCAAGGTGCTGACCTTCGAGCCGGAGCCGCAGAAGAACGGCAAGACCATCCGCTGGTGCTCGCTCGACATCGGCAAGGACGAGCCGCAGTGGGTCGTCTGCGGTGCGAGCAACTTCGAGGTCGGCGACCTGGTCGTGGTCGTGCTGCCCGGCGCGGTGCTGCCGGGCGGCTTCGCGATCGCGGCCCGCAAGACCTACGGCCACGTCTCGGCCGGGATGATCTGCTCCAGCGCCGAGCTCGGCCTGGGCGACGACGGCACGCACGGCATCGTCGTGCTGAAGCCGGGCGAGGCGACGCCGGGCGACGACGCGATCGAGCTGCTGTCGCTGCGCGACGACGTCCTGGACATCGCCGTCACGCCCGACCGTGGGTACTGCCTGTCGATCCGCGGGGTCGCCCGCGAGGCGGCGACGGCGTACGGGGTCGCGCTGAAGGACCCGGCAGGGCTGGCGGTGAACGGCTCGGGTGAAGGTGGTTACCCGGTGCGCGTCGAGGACGCCGAGGCATGCAGCGTGTTCGTGACGCGCACGGTGACCGGCATCGACCCGAAGGCGCCGTCGCCGCGCTGGCTGCAGCAGCGGCTGGTCGCGTCGGGCATGCGGCCGATCTCGATCGGCGTCGACGTCACCAACTACGTGATGCTCGAGCTGGGCCAGCCGATCCACGGGTACGACAAGGACCGGCTGAGCGGCGACATCGTCGTCCGGCGCGCGACGGCCGGCGAGAAGCTGATGACGCTCGACGACCAGACCCGCGCACTGGACGCCGAGGACCTGCTGATCACCGACGACTCCGGCCCGATCGGCATCGCCGGCGTGATGGGTGGCGCGTCGACCGAGATCTCCGCGTCGACCACGGACGTCGTGATCGAGGCCGCGCACTTCGACCCGATCGTGATCGCCCGGGCCTCCCGGCGGCACAAGCTGTCCTCGGAGGCGTCCCGCCGCTTCGAGCGCGAGGTCGACCCGGCACTCCCGCGGTACGCGGCGCAGCGGGTCGCGGACCTGCTGGCAGAGCTTGCCGGCGGGACGATCGTCGCTGACGAGACACTGATCGACACGCACCCGGCGGCGCCCGCGGTGACGTTCCGGGCAGACCACGCGGCGCGGGTCGCCGGCGCGTCGATCAGTGTCGAGGAGACGCTGCGCCACCTGCAGTCGGTGGGCTGCACGATCGCGCAGGCGCCGGCCGGCGCGACGCCGTCGGCCTTCGCCATCGGCTCGGCCGGGCACACGCGCGGCGAAGCCGTCGCGGATCGGGGCGACGGCACCTCTCTCCCCACCTCATCCATCAACGGCACCGACCTGGTGCTGGCGACGCCGCCGTCGTGGCGGCCGGATCTGCGGGACCCTAACGACTTCGCCGAAGAAGTCATTCGGTTGTTCGGGTTCGACAACGTGCCGTCGGTGCTGCCGTCGGCTCCGGGTGGGCAGGGGCTGACGGTGTCGCAGCGCCGGCGCCGCCGGGTGGCGACCGCGCTGGTGGGTGCCGGGCTGACCGAGGTCGTCTCGTACCCGTTCGTCGGCGACGCCGACTTCGACGCGATGGGGCTGCCGGCCGACGACCTCCGCCGGACGACGGTGAAGCTGGTCAACCCGTTGTCCGACGAGGAGCCGTCGATGCAGACGACGCTCCTGCCGACCCTGCTCCGGACTGCCGAGCGCAACGTCGGCCGCGGGTCGACCGACCTGGCGATCTTCCAGACCAGCCTGGTCTTCACGCCGCGCCCCGGCGCCAAGCCGGCGCCGCTGCCGACCGTCGCCCAGCGCCCGACCGACGACGAGCTCAAGGCCCTGTACGACGCGCTCCCCGAGCAGCCGCTGCACATCGGCGTCGTGCTCACCGGCTCGCGCACTCCCACCGGCTGGTGGGGCAAGGGCCAGCAGGTCAGCTGGGCGGACGCCGTCCAGGTCGCCCGCGCGATCGCCACGTCCGTCGGCGTCGAGCCGACGGTCCGCAACGTCGAGCGCGCCCCCTGGCACCCGGGCCGCTGTGCGGAACTTTCTGTTGAAGGAAAGCTGATCGGGTACGCCGGTGAGCTGCACCCCAAGGTGTGTCAGGCGTTCGGGCTGCCCGCGCGGTCGAGTGCGGTCGAGCTGAACCTCAACGCCCTGATCGCCGCCGGTCCGGCGACGGTCACCGCGCAGCCGTTCTCGTCGTACCCGGTGGCCAAGGAGGACGTGGCGCTGATCGTCGCGGCCGACGTACCGGCTGCCGACGTCGAGGCCGCGCTGTCCGAGGGTGCCGGCGAGCTGCTGGAGTCGATCCGGTTGTTCGACGTGTACACCGGCGAGCAGATCGGCGAAGGCAAGAAGTCGCTCGCCTTCGCGCTCCGCTTCCGCGCGCCGGACCGGACCCTGAAGGAGAACGAGGTCGCCGACACCCGGCAAGCAGCGGTCCAGGTTGCCGTAGACCGCTTCAACGCGGTCCAGCGCGTCGGCTGACCGATGAACACGACCGCCGCCGGGACCTTGAACACCAACGCGGGACCTGGGACAGGAAATAGCCTGTCCACAGCCCCGATTTGGTGTTCAAGGTCCCCGTTCCGGGCCGGTGAGCGACCGGTGCGCGCAGTTGCTCGTCGCGTCGGGTGGGCGGTCTGATGGCGTCGCATCCGAGGGTGGCGGTGGCCGCGCCCAACAAGGCTGCGGCTGATGCGGGCGTGCGGTTGGCGGCGGAGGGTGGCAACGCGGTGGACGCCGCGATCGCCGCGACGCTCGTCACGATGGTGAACGAGATCGGCGTCGTCTCGCCCGCTTCCGGTGGGTTCGTCACGTTGCAGGTGGCCGGTGGTGAGCCGGTCGCCATCGACGGCTGGGTGGAGATGCCGGGCCGCGGCCTGCCCGACGACCGGTTCGGCCGGGGGATCTGGGACGTGACCACCGACTACGGCGGCGGTACGACGACCACCGTCGGCCACGGCTCGGTGGCGACTCCGGGCGGCATGAAGGCGCTCGACCTCGCCCACCGCCGTTCCGGCAAAGCGCCGTGGAGCGAGGTCGTGAAGCCCGCGATCGAGGTCGCCCGGCAGGGGTTCACGCTGAGCCGCACGTCCGGGTACTACCTCGGCTACACCCACGACATCATCTTCGGCTGGCACCAGCCGAGCCACGGCGTCGTGCACGACGACGAGGGTCAGGTGATCAAGGCCGGCACCACCGTCGTCATCCCCGAGCTGGCCGAGGCCCTGGAGCTGATCGCCGAGGCCGGCGCCGAGACCATGTACACGGGCGAGCTGGCGAAGCTCCTCGTCCACGACATGAAGGACAACGACGGCCTGCTCACCGCCGAGGACCTGGCGGCGTACGAGGCTGTTGTCCGTCCGGCGCTGGTCGTCAAGCAGAACGGGTGGAGCCTGGCGACCAACCCACCACCGGCCGTCGGCGGGGTCGCCGTCGCCGCGATCCTCGCGCTGCTCGACGGCGTACCGGTGCAGGGCGGCTGGAACCCGTCCGAGCTGGAGCGCCTGGTCGAGGTCCAGCACGCCGTCTTCGGCCGGCGCCTGGCCGAGCTCGACGAGGAGGACGTCCGCCGCCTCGAAGGGCAGAAGCTGCTCGACCTCGCCTCGGCCGGCGACCTGCGCGCACTGACCTCACCCAGTACGGCGACGGTCTCGGTCGTCGACGACGAGGGGGACGCCTGCGCGATCACGGTCTCGTCCGGCTACGGCTCCGGCGTGATGACGCCCGGCACCGGCATCTGGCTGAACAACGCGCTCGGCGAGCAGGAGCTGCTGGCCGGCGGCCCGCACAGCCTGGCGCCCGGCACGCGCCTGACCTCGAACATGGCGCCCAGCGTCGCCCGCCGCGACAGCGACGGCGCGGTGCTCGCGATCAGCTCGCCGGGCTCGGACCGGATCCCGACCGCGATCGCCCAGACCTACGCGCTCTACACCCACGGCGGCCTGTCCCTCGAGGAAGCCGTCGAGTATCCCCGGCTGCACGTCCGCGTCCGCGCGGACGTCGTCGTCGACTACGAGGACGACCTCGAGCTCAGCGCCGCGACGACCAACCTGCCGATCCGCCCGATGCCGCCGCACTCGATGTACTTCGGCGGCGTCGCCGCCGCGTTCTGGGACCCGGAGACCGGCCTGCAGGCGGTCGGGGACCCTCGCCGTACCGGAGCGGTCGCAGTCTCCAAGACCTGAGCCCAGCCCTGTGATGTCCTGCGGGGTGCAGGACATGAACTGGGTATGACCACCACTGCCGCACGGCGAAGACCCGCACCCGCAGCTCGGCGCCACTGCCTGTCACAGCCTGGTACGAAAGGCGTCACCTTCGCCCCGGCGGCACAACCAGAACGGCCGCTCACCCCGTCTTTACAAGTATGCAGCTGATCGAGGACCGCCCGGCACGAGCCCTGTCGCGCGGTGCCCGAAGCCTCCCGAGGTGGTTGCCCTGGGCACTCCCGGTCCTGGTCGCCGTGCTCGGGCTGGTCCAGGCCGGTGTTCCCCTGCTCACCGTCCTCCGGTACGACGCCTATGTCGCGCTCGGGATTGTTGCCCCCGGCATCTTGTTGCTGCGCGCGCTGTGGCGCTCGACCGGCAACTGGGCCGAGGACTGCGCGCTCGGCGCGGCGACCGGCCTCGCGTACCAGTTCGTCGGCTGGGCCCTGTTCACCGCGCTCGGGTACCAGTCCTGGCTGGCGGTCTGGCCGGCCGCCCTGCTCGTCGTCTTCGCCGCGGTCCCGAGACTCCGGCGCCACTGGCGCATCGCCGAACCCGTCGCACTGCCGCGGGCGTGGTCATGGGGCGTCGCCGTCGCGCTGGCCGTGATGCTCTACGGCGTCGTGGCCGGCCCGATGCTCTACCACCTCGCCCCGGAGGCCGCGGCCAACCAGCTCGACCAGCAGACCGCGGTGGCCTACCACCAGGACCTGCTGTACCACCTGTCGATGGTGCACGAGCTGATGCGCTCCGTGCCGCCGGAGCTGCCGCAGGCCGCCGGGCAGCCGCTGGACTACCACTGGTTCGCGAACGCGGACATGACCGCGGCCGTCCACATCACCGGCCTGTCGCCGGAGCTCGTGCTCTTCCGGCTCTGGGTCGTCCCGCTCACCGCCGTCGCCGTACTGCTCACGGCCGTGCTCGCTCGCCAGGTCAGCAGGCAGTGGACGACAGCCGTGTTCGCCGTCGCGATCCTGGCGATCCCGGCCTCGGGATCGCTGATCGGCCAGGGGCGGCTGTCGGTCGTCGGCACGCTGGTCTGGTTCCCGAGCCCGTCGCAGACCTTCGCGGTGGTCACGCTGACGGCGGCCGCGGTCTTCCTGGTCGAGGCCTTGTACCGGTGCGGCCGGCCAGGCGTGTGGGGACTGGCGATGGCTCTGGCTTTGCTCGGCGGCGGTTCCAAGCCGACCGTGCTGCCGATCCTGCTGGGCGGTGTCGCTCTGGCCGGCCTCTACCTGGCCGTGCGCAAGCGAGCCCTTCCCGGCCGTTCCCTGCTCGCCTGCGCCTTCCTGCTGGGCGCCGGTGTGCTCGCGATGCTGACCGTCACCGGCAGCACCGGCGGGTCCGGCTTCAGACCGCTGGCCGTGCTGCGCACACTCGGTACGCCGTACAAGGCAACGACCGGGGACGAGTCGCTGGTGGCGACAGGAGACTTCCTCCTGCAGCCGATCGCCGACGGCCGGATCACCGCGATCGTGGTCCTGTTGGCGGTGCTGCTGATCGGCCAGGTCGGCATGCTGGTCGGCGCAGGGCTCCTCACGTCCAAGCGAGCCCGAACCGATCCGGTCGCGTGGTTCCTGCTCGGGACGCTGGCTGCCGGCTGGGCCGCCTTCCTGGTGGTGGACCACCCGTCGTCCAGCGAGTACTACTTCCTCCGCGGCCTGGTGCCGTTCGCGGCCGTGGCCGCCGCCTGGATGGTCTCGATCGCGGTCCGCGGCCGCACGTTCCGCCAGGTGCTTGGGCCCGTCGTGGTGAGTCTGCTGCTCGGCGTACTGATCGTTGTCGGTCAGGAACAGGTCAAAGTGCCGCTGCTCGGTACGGGCTGGTCGCCGGTGCTGTCCCTGAGTCGAGGCGTGGTCGTCTTCCTGGCTGTCTGCCTGCTGGCCTGGTGGTGCTGGCGCCGAGTGCGCAGAACCTGGCCCGGCCTGATCGGCACCGGTCTGCTCGTGCCGGTCCTGATGGCAGTCGGCATCTCGCTCAGCAGCACGATCGTCCAGGCCGACACGTCCCGCGAGTCCACGGCCCCACTCGTCTACACCTCTCCGAAGACCCAGTTCACCACCGACGAACAGGAGGCAGCCCGTTGGCTGCAGCAGCACTCGGCCCCGGAGGACGTGGTCGCGACCAACACGGCCTGCATGCCGCACCGCACGGACTGCCTCGCGCTGGGCTACCTCGTCAGTGGTCTCGCGGGCCGTCGGACGCTCCTGGAGGGCTGGGCCTACACCCAGCAGGCGATGGCGCAGCACGGCCTCCGCGGCCGGCCCTACATGGTCCAGCCGGCGCCCTGGCAGGACCGGTGGCAGCTGACGAACCTGTTGTTCTCGGCTCCGGATCCGGCGACCGTACGGCGCGCCCACGCCCAGTACGGGGTGAACTGGCTGTTCGTCGACCGGGCCAACGCGAGAAAAGCGACCGTCGCGGCCGGCGCTGGTCTCGAGTTGGCGTTCGCGAACCGCACGGTGGCAGTGTTGCGAATCACGGGCAAGTAGCTGCCAATTCAGTGACGAAAGCATCTTTTTCTCATTTTCGGGCGTTCTTATCTGGTGTGGACAGAAAAACAGCTGGGGGTGGGGTCGATGGGCGAGCAGGTTCCTGACCTGTCGGTCGTCGTACCGATGTACGACGAGCAGGAGGTGCTGCCGATCTTCTTCGACCGGATGCGGCCGCTGCTGGACGGTCTCGGGGTCAGCTACGAGCTGCTCGTCGTCGACGACGGCAGCCGGGACGCGACCGCGTCGATGCTGCTCGCCGCGGCGACCGACTGGCCCCAGCTGCGCCTGATCCGCCTGCTGCGCAACTCCGGGCACCAGGCCGCGATCTCGGCGGGTTTCCGCCGGGCCCGCGGCAACTACCTGGTCACCATCGACGCCGACCTGCAGGACCCGCCCGAGGTGATCGCCGAGCTGCTCGCGACCGCCCGGGCCGCCGACGTCGACGTCGTGTACGGCGTGCGCTCGGACCGTTCCAGCGACAGCTGGGCGAAACGCACCACCGCAAGAATGTATTACCGTTTGATGTGTCGTCTGGTCGGCCGCGACATTCCGTTCGACGCCGCGGATTTCCGGCTGGTCTCCCGCCGGGTGGTCGAGGCGGTGAACGGGTTGCCCGAGGACGGCCGGGTGTTCCGGCTGGTGATTCCGTGGCTGGGCTTCCCGAGCGCCGAGGTCAAGTACGTGCGGGCCGAGCGGGCCGCGGGCGTCACGAAGTACAACCTGCGCAAGATGCTCCGGCTCGCCTTCGACAGCGTGACCGCGTTCTCGGCGGCACCGCTGCGGCTGGCGACCTGGCTCGGCCTGTTCGGCGGTCTGCTGTCGTTCGCGTTCGTGATCGGCGCGCTGGTGATCAAGCTGACCGGCCAGAGCATCCCTGGCTGGACGTCGACCGTCCTGGCGGTGGCGGTCATCGGTGCGATCCAGCTGCTGTGCCTGGGCCTCCTGGGGGAGTACGTCGCCCGCCTGTTCCAGTCGAGTCAGAAACGGCCGCAGTTCCTGGTCGGCTACGACAGTCTCGAGGACGGCGGCCACCAGGTCCTGGAGCGGGAACCCGTACGAACTTGACCCTCGTCGATGACCTTCCGCCCACCGGTCTGACGGCGCCCTCCGCCCGGCCGATGACCCGGCTGCTGCCGTGGTTGCTCCCGCTCGCCGTCGCACTGATCGGCCTGCTCACCGTCGACGTACCGGTCACAGCGATCCTCCGGTACGCCGTCTACTTCGCCGCAGGTGTCGCGCTGCCCGGGGTGCTCGTGCTGCGAGCACTCTGGCGCAGCACCGGCAACTGGGCCGAGGACCTCGGCCTGGGCTCTGTCGTCGGCATCACCTACCAGCTGCTCGGCTGGGCCCTGTTCACCCTGGTCGGTTGGCAGCAAGCTCTCGTTGTCTGGCCGGTGCTCGTGCTCGCGCTGTTCGCCGCCGTACCGGGGCTGCGCAGGCACTGGCGGATCGCTGACCCGAAGCCGTTGCCGCCGACCTGGACGTGGGGGCTCGCAGCCGCTGCGGCGGTCATGCTCGGCGGTGCGACCTTCGGTGTGTTCGCCTACCACCCGATGCCACCCGCCGGTACGGCGTACTACCCGGACCTGCTCTTCCACCTGTCGATGGTGAACGAGCTGACCCGGTCCGTGCCGCCGCAGCTGCCGCAGGTCGCCGGGCACCAGCTGGACTACCACTGGTTCGCCAACGCCGACATGGCCGGCGCGGTCGACATCACTCGGTTGTCACCGATCCTCGTGCTCTACCGGCTCTGGCTGCTCCCGCTGCTCGTGGTCGGGCTGCTGGTCTTCGCGACCTTCGCCCGGACGGTCAGCCGCGCGTGGTGGACCGGCGTCCTGGTCGCGGTCGTCATTGCCGCGCCGCAGCTCGCGCTGCTCGTCGACAACGGCGTCGACCTGGCGCCGCCGTTCAGCCTGATCAGCCCGTCGCAGACGTTCGGCATGCTGGCCGGTACGGCGGCCGCCGCGTTCGTGGTGGAGCTGCTGTTCCGCGGCCGGCAGCCGAAGGGGCTGTGGGTGCTCGCCCTGAGCGTCGCCGTCGTCGGTGGCGGGTCCAAGCCGACGATCCTGCCGATCCTGGTCGGTGCGGTCGGCCTGTCCGCGCTGTTCGTGCTGATCCGGGACCGCAAGCTGCCTGCCCGCTTCATCGCGGCCGGTGCGCTGCTGGCCGCTGCGGCGGTCGGCACGCTGGTGACCGTTGCCGGGAGCACCAGCGGCTCCGGTCTGCAACTGCTGGCCATCGTCAAGCTCCAAGGCGGGTACCGGGCTGCGACCGGAGACGCGACCCCAGCCGCTGGTGGTGGGCTGATCCTCCCGGCGCTGACCTCCGGTCGCTTCCTGTCGGTCGTCGGCGCCCTGGTCGTGCTTGCGCTGATGCTGGTCGCCCAGTCGGTCGCCCTGGCCGGGTACAGCCTGCTCGGACGGCGGGAGCTCAGACGGGACCCGCTCGGCTGGTTCCTGCTCGGTGGACTCATTGCCGGTTGGGCTGGCTACCTCCTGGTCGACCACCCGTCCGCCAGCGAGTCGTACTTCGTGCGCAGCGTCGTACCGATCAGCCTGGCCGCGACCGGCTGGCTGGCCGCGCTCTGGTTCAAGCAGGTCGCGGACCGGCGGCGGGCGGCTGTTGTCGTCGGAGTGCTGGCCGCTGGGCTCGGCCTCGTCTACACGGCGGCGATGCTGGCGTCGCGGATGAAGGTGAGGGGCGACCAGCTCGACCGCGTCGTCCTGGTAGCGCGTCCGCTGGTCGCCGTACTGGCCGTGACCGTCGTGCTGGTGCTGCTGTGGCCGCTGGCGGCCAAGCGACTGAAGCTGGCCGGGCTCGGGGGAGCCGTTGCTCTGGCAACGATCCTCGCGGTGCCGGCCGCGAGCACGTTCGCGCTCGGCGTGCGCGCGACTGCCAGCCACCAGGCCAAGTCGTTCACGTCGCCGCAGTGGCGAGTGCATCCCGACGAAGCCGCAGCGGCGCTCTGGCTGGCGCGCAACTCCCGACCGCGTGATGTCGTCGCGAGCAACACCTGGTGCCGCCCGGCCGGACCGCAACGCCCGGGCTGCGACGCCCGCGGGTACCTCGTCAGCGGGATCGCCGGCCGCCGTACGCTGATCGAGGGCTGGGCCTACACCCAGCAGGCGATGAGCAGGCAGGGCGCCAACGGCAAGCGCTACACCAACCAGCCGTCGCCCTGGCCGGACCGTGTCGCGCTGACGAATCAGGCACTCGACGCACCGACGCCCGCCGTCCTGCGCCGCCTGCGCGAGCAGTACTCCGTGCGCTGGCTGTACGCCGATCTGTACGACGGCCCGGTCTCGCCGCGGCTGGCCCGGCTCGCCCACCTGAGACACCGCGAGCAGCACGTCCACATTTACGAACTGACCCGGTGATTCCCGCGTAACATCTACTCCGCGTGGAGCGTTGTCTCTGCGCTGGCCCGTTTCGCCCCGGTGCCGACGCGATGCAGGACGTGCGTTTGGGGAGGGCGAAGCTGTGGGCAGGATCTCGGGACGTTCCCGGCCGGTAGTGGCGATCCTGCTGACGTTCACCGTGCTGCTGGCCGTGACGCCGGCGTCGGGGTACCAGGTGCCCTCGGCCCCCTTCGCCCAAGCCGGTACGGCGACCGCCACGATGCCCGGCTCCGGCCTGACCCAGACGATCGCGGTCACCGGGAAGACCGAGTTGCTCGACGCAACGACCGCGGGCGACCACGGCCCCACCGCGGAGACCTACCAGCCGGCCGTCGCGCGGACCACTCCGGCGCAGGACCTCCTGGTCAACACCGGCGACTGCGCGGCCACCGGCAGTTGCGGCAACCGCGGCACCTTGACGATCACCTTCTCCCAGCCGGTCCGCAACCCGGTCCTGCACCTCGCCGGCCTCGGCGGCGCGTCCACCCAGAGCGTCAACGGGCAGCCGCGCGGCCAGTCTGAGCTGCACACCGTCCTCAAGCTCGGCACGGCCGGCCTCAGCCTCCGGAAGGTCGGCCTGGGCAACAACCTCGCCGTCACCAGCGACACGATCACCGCCGCCAACCACGACGCCGGCCCGAGCTGCGGGAACACCGACACCGGCGACGGCCTGGACTCCACCGCGACGGCCGCCTGCGGCTCGGTCCAGGTGTACGGCGTCGCCAAGGCGATCAGCTTCGACCTGACCGCGCTCTTCACCAAGCACCCGAACCTGGCCGCGTTCAACACCAAGACCTCGGCCGACGCGTTCTCGCTCGTGGCCTCGGTCGGCGAGGACTTCGGCGACGCCGTCCCGTCGTACGGCGCCGCCTGGTCGGTGCTCAGCGACCTGCGGATCGGCGCCGACGCGACCGAGGACAACGCGGCCGTCGCCAACGCGAAGACCGGCCCGACGGCCACCGACCGGGCCGACGACGGAGTCACCTTCGGGCCGCTGCTGACCAGCGCCACGTCGTACGCCGTACCGGTGGTGCTGACCGGCGCGTCGAAGCCGGGCCAGGTCTGCGGCTGGATCGACCTGGACCGCAACGGCACCTTCGAGGCGGTCGAGCGCGCCTGCTCGAACTTCGCGGCCGGTCAGGGGGAGACGACGCTGAGCTGGGCCAAGTTCGTCAAGCCCGGCGAGGCGGGGCTGACCACCGCGCGGATCCGCGCCGGGTACACGGCGGCCCAGGTCGAGAAGCCGACCGGCGCCACCGACTCCGGCGAGGTCGAGGACTACACCTTGACGATCGCGCCGCCGCCTCCGCCGGTCGCCGTCAACGACACCGCCAGTACGCCGTACGACACCGGCGTCACGACCGATGTCCTCGGCAACGACAAGGCCGGCGACCCGAGCACGCCGCTGCAGCCGAGCTCGCTGTGCCTGGTCGACGGCGCCGCCTGTCGCCAGATGGTCAACGTCGTCGGCCGCGGCAAGTACGTCGCCAAGCCGGACGGCCGGATCGACTTCGACCCGGTGCCGGGCTTCGTCGGTGTCGCCGAGCCGGTCACGTACCGGGTTGCCGACAGCAACGGCGCGAAGGCCGAGGCGACGCTGACCGTGACGGTCGAGCTGCCGGCCAAGCCGGTCGCCGCCCCCGACACCGCGACCACCGCGCAGAACGTCAGCCTCGGGATCACCCCGCTGGCCAACGACAAGACCGCGCCGGGCGTCACGCTCGACCCGAGGACGGTCGAGCTGCGTGACCCGGCCGCCAGCATGGCCAAGGAGGACCCGGCGTTCAAGAAGAAGGTCGTCGTCCCGGGCGAAGGCAGCTACACGGTCAAGCCGGACGGCGGCGTCGACTTCGTCCCGCTGCCGCAGTTCACCGGCGTCACGACCACGATCGGGTACCGGGTTGCCGACAGCACCGGCCAGCTGACCGAGTCGACGCTGGTCGTCACCGTCACGCCGGTGACGCCCAAGGCGCTGGGCGATTCGGTGAGCACGCCGTTCGACACCAACGCCGTCGTACCGGTGCTCGACAACGACCTGTCCGGATCGCCGGACGCGCCGCTCGACCCGGCGTCCCTGACGCTCGTCGAGCCGGGGTCGGGCAAGCTGGTGAGCAAGGTCGTCGTCGCGCGGCAGGGCGAGTTCCAGGTGGCCGAGGGCAAGATCGTGTTCGCGCCGGCCACCGGGTTCCAGGGCAGCACGACCGCGCTGGGCTACCAGGTGCTCGACAAGAACGGGACCGCGGCCCGCGCCCAGCTCGTGGTCAGCGTCGATGCCCCGGGCCCGCCGGTCGCGAACCCGGACACGCTGACGACGCTGCAGGGCACCCCGGCGTACGCGTCGGTGCTGGCCAACGACAAGCCCGGCCCGACCGGGTCCGAGCTGGACTCCGAGAGTCTGCGGCTGTTCCCGACCGCCGGGCGGAGCGAGTCGGGGACCTCGCTGGAGATCCCGGGCCAGGGCAAGTACTCGACCCGCCCGGACGGTCGGATCCTGTTCCAGCCGCTGCCGACGTTCCACGGCAAGGCGACCCCGATCAAGTACCAGGTGGCCGACGGCAACAAGGCGGTCGGCTCGGCCACGCTGAGCGTCGAGGTCATGCGCGTCCAGCCCGACGCGACCGACGACACCGCGAGCACGGCGTACGACACGAACGTGACGGTCAAGGTGCTGACCAACGACACCGCGGGGGATCCGGCGCTGCCGCTGGTGCCGACCAGCCTGCGACTGATCGACCCGATCGGCGAGGTACCGCGACAGGTGGTCGTGGTCGACGGCGAGGCGACCTTCACGGCCAAGCCGGACGGAACGGTCGACGTCGATCCGCTGCCGTCGTTCACGGGTGTCGCGACCTCGCTCGCCTACACGGTCGCCGACGTGAACGGTACGCCGGCGGGCGCGGCGCTGACCGTCACGATCGCCAAGCCGTCGCCGCCGGAGGCGAAGCCGGACAAGGCGCAGACCGCGCAGGACGTGACGCTGCGGATCGATGCCCTGGCCAACGACCTCGCCGGGCAGGGGACCGGGCTCGACCCGCTCAGCCTGGCCCTGATCGACCCCGCCGACGGGTCGCTGCGCAAGGTGGTGACGGTGCCGGGGCAGGGCCGGTGGAACGTCGACGCGGACGGGACCGTGGTGTTCGACCCGATCCCGTCGTACACGGGGACGGCGACGACGCTGACGTACCGGATCTCGGACTGGTTCGACCAGGCGACCCGGTCGACGATCGTCGCCACGGTCACGCCGGTGACGCCGACCGCGGCCGACGACAGCGCGACCACGCCGTACGACGCTGCTGTGACGGTGCGTGTGCTGGGCAACGACAAGGCCGGGGACGCGACGGCGCCGCTGGTGCCGGGCAGCATCCGGCTCGAGGACCCGGCCGACGGAGTGTTCAAGCCGTCGGTGACCGTGAAGGGGCAAGGGGTCTTCACCGCGCGCAGCGGGGTGGTGGTCTTCGACCCGGCCGCGGGGTTCAGCGGCTCGGCGACGGAGCTCACCTACCAGGTGGCCGACGACAACGGGACGTTCGCGACCGCGGTGCTGCGAATCACCGTCGGGGCGCCGCCGATCGCGCGGACGGACACGGCGTCGACGCTGCAGGACGTGACCGTCACGGTGAACGTGCTGAGCAACGACAGCCCGGGGACGGACGCGAAGCTGGACCCGGCGTCCGTCGTCCTGCGGGAGGCCTCGGCGCGGTCGGACTTCGCGCGGTCCGTCACGATCGCCGGGCAGGGGACCTACACCGTGCAGGACGGCGGGACGGTGCTCTTCGATCCGCTGCCGGCGTTCCGCGGCAAGGGCAAGCCGATCACCTATCGCGTTGCCGACAGCAACAAGACGACGGCGACCGCGACGCTGCTGCTGAGTACGACACCGATCGACCCGTTCACGGTCGACGACTCCGGGATCACGCCGTACAACAAGGCGATCACCGTCGACGTCCTGGTCAACGACAAGCCGGGTGACCCAAGCGCGCCGCTGGTTGCCGGGAGCCTGCTGCTGAAGGATCCCGCGGACGGCGTCTACCGGACGAAGGTGACGCAGCCGCGCGAAGGGACGTACGTCGCGGACAAGACCGGGCGGGTCACGTTCACGCCGGTCAAGGACTACCAGGGCGTGACGACGCCGGCGACGTACCGGATCACCGACGACAACGGGACGACGGCCGAAGGGCTGCTGTTCCTCACCGTCGGGAAGGGCCCGGAGGCGAAGCCGGACAGCGTCACGACCAAGCAGAACGGCGCGGTGACCTTCGACCCGCTGGCCAACGACGTGCCGGGTACGGCGGCAGAGCTGGAGAAGACGTCGGTCCAGATCTACGGGACCTCGGCGATCCGGGCCTGGGACCGGAAGGTGACGATCGCGGGACAGGGCACGTTCGAGGTCGACGCCGTCACCGGCTCGATCACCTTCGAACCGGTGCCGACGTTCAGCGGGCAGAGCGCGGTCGGGTACCAGGTGACCGACACGAGCGGGAACAAGTCGGCCTCGACGGCGACCGTGACGGTGGACCGCATCCAGCCGGTGGCGGCCGACGACACGGCGACGACGGCGTTCGACACCCCGGTCACGGTGCCGGTGCTCGGGAACGACAAGCCGGAGGACGAGAGCGCGCCGCTGGTGCCGGGGTCGGTTCGGGTGATCGATCCGGCGACCGGTGACGCGATGCCTTCGGTGCGGGTCGCGGGGCAGGGGGTTTGGACAGCGCAGCCTGACGGGGGAGTGCGGCTGGTGCCGGAGGGCGGGTGGACCGGCCCGGCGACACCGGTGACGTACGAGGTGAGCGACAAGAACGGCAGCACCGGTACGGCGACGCTGACGGTGACCGTCGAGGCGCGGCCGGTTGCGGTGCCTGATCGGGTCAAGACGAAGCAGGGGCAGGCGATCGTCGTCGATCCGTTGGCCAACGACAAGCCGGGGCCGGGCGCGAAGCTCGATCCGGCGTCGCTGCTGCTGGTGGGGCTCGACGGGGACCTGGTCAACCGGGTGACGATCGCCGGTCAGGGCACGCTGGTGGTTGCCGAGGGCAAGGTCACGTTCACGCCGGTGGCGGTGTTCACCGGGACGAGCCGGCCGACGCAGTACGAGGTGAAGGACAGCAACCGGAACGCGGCGCGCTCGACGGTCGCGGTGACGGTGCTGCCGGTCCGGCCGGTGGCGGCGGACGACAGCGCGCGGACGGCGTACGGGCAGGCTGTGGTGGTGCCGGTGCTGGACAACGATCGCGCCGGAGACCCGGCGGCGGCGCTGGATCCGGCGTCGGTCGTCGTACGGGATCCGGCGGACGGCAAGGACAAGAAGACCGTGACGATTCCGGGGGAGGGAACGTTCACCGTCGCCGCGGCCGGGACTGTCACGTTCAACCCTGCTGGTGGGTTCAGCGGTACGACGCGCGCGGTGGGTTATCGCGTGACGGACAAGAACGGGACGTCGGACACCGCGCGGCTCGAGGTCACGGTGGCGGCGCCGCTCGGTGCGACGGCGCTGCCGGACGGAGGGACGTCGACGCCCGGGAACCCGGTGGTCGTCAACCCGCTGCTGAACGACACCGCGACCGAGGCGGCGACGTGGATCCCTTCGAGCGTCTGCCTGGCGACCGGGACGGCGACGTGTGGGGCGCGGCTCGTCGTACCGGGGGTCGGGGTGTGGACGGTGCTGCCGGACGGAACGATCCGGCTCGTGCCGGAGCGCACGTTCAACGGGATGGCCAAGACCGCCTACCGCGTCATGGACACCGACGGCCGCCGGGTCGAGTCCCAGTTGAAGATCGCCGTCGGCGGTCAGCCGCCACCTGAGCTGCCGGGTGGCTCCGGGCCGGGTGCTGGGCTGCCGGGTGGATCGGCTCCGGCTGGGTCTCTGCCGAGCGGCTCGGCGCCGGGCGCTGCTCAGGCCGGTGGCTCCGCCCCGGCTCCTGTGCTGCCGGGTGGTGCTGCGCCGGTCGCGGCTCTGCCGGACACCGGTGGCGCGTCAGCGTTCCTGCTGACCATGGGCGGGCTGCTCGCCGCCCTCGGCGTCACCCTGCTGCGCCGGCGCCGCTGACCCCAGAGCAGCAAGGCCGGGTCCTGCTGAGGAGCAGGACCCGGCCTCGCTTCACTTCGCCCTGTAGCGCAGCAGAACCACGCCCGACGTGAACTGCCGCGTCTCCGCCAGCGTGAACCGCCGTAGCTCCGACGCCTCCGTGAACAGCCGCCGCCCGTGCCCGGCGGTCACCGGGTAGACGAACAGCCGGTACTCGTCGACCAGCTTCCGCTCGGCCAGTTCCTGCACGAGCCGGATGCTTCCGGTGCTGACGATGTCCTTGCCCGGCTGCTCCTTGACAGCGGCGATCTCGTCGCACCCACGCAGAACCGTCGTCGGCTCCCACCCGGGGTCCTGGAGCGTGCTGGACACGACGTACTTCTGCACCTCGTTCAGGTACTTCGTGATGCCGGTCTCGTCATCGGCCTGCTGCGGCCAGAAACCGCGCATCGCCTCGAAGGTGTCGCGGCCGACGAGAAACGCGTCGGCCGCCGCGCTGTGCTGCTGGGTGACCGCGAGCAGGTCGCTGGTGCCGGCCCCGGCGTCGTGCACCTGGAACCAGTCCTCGGTTGCCTCGGCGACGCCGTCGAGTGTGATGTTCTCGGTGACGATCAGATCGCGCATCGCTGTTCCTCCTGAGTGGTCGGACACCGGGGACGTCGGCGCGGGCCGGCGTCGCTCGACATCTGGGCTAGGAGGTACCCAGCTCGGTGACGAGCATGATCTCGTCGCGGTAGTCGTCCGGCGCGACGCGCACCGCGCGGGGGTGGGTGCCGACGACGCGGTAGCCGAGCTTGCCGTAGAAGCCGTCGAGGCCGCCGCCGTCGCGGACGGTCAGCATCAGCTGCTCCAGCCCGAGCCCCTCGGCCGACGAGCGCAGCCCGTTCATCAGCAAGCGGCCGGCGCCACTGCCCTGGTACTTCGGGTGGACCATCACCCGCAGTACGGTCCGCCAGTGCCTGGTCAGCTGGCCGCCGGTGGAGACCAGCAGCCCCATCCCGACGTACCGCTCCCCGTTGTGCAGCACGCCGAGCAGATCACGCCCGGCCGCCACCCGCTCCAGCGCGAGGTCGAGCGTCTCGGCGACCAGGTGCACCGGCGCCGGCGCGGTGAACCCGACGCTCCCGCCGGCGTCCGTCGCCGCGATCCAGGTGTCGAGCAGATCCGCCCGCAGCCCAGGATCCGACACCGCGTCCGCCTCGATCACGACGTACTCCATCAGAACCTCCTAGATGCGACTGAGTTGCACGAAGAGTCTAGGCGAGCTCAGCAGAGCCGGTTCTTCGTCGGTACGCCGGTGAGCTTGTCGGGGTTGCGGACGACGTAGATGTGGTCGATCAGGCCGTGCTCGTCGAGCTGGAGGAAGCCGGCGGTGTCGACCGTCTCGCCGTCGTAGGCCAGGTAGGCGACCTCGCCGTTGAGCTCGGCGGTCGCGAACTCCATCCCGAGTGTCTCCGGCGAGCTGATCACCGCGATCAGCCAGCGCGCGACCTTGTCGGCGCCGTACATCGGCCGGAGCGCGGCCCGGCGCTTGCCGCCGCCGTCGCTGACCAGCTCGACGTCGGGCGCGAGCATGGCGACCACCTGCTCGTAGTCGCCGTCCGAGGACGCCGCCATGAACCGGTTGGTGAGCTCCTGGTGCCGCGCCTTGTCGACGCGGTGCCGCGGCTGCCGGGCGTGCACGTGCTCCCGCGCCCGGTGCGCGAGCTGCCGTACGGCGGACTCCGACCGCCCGAGCGTGTCCCCGATCTCCGAGAACGGCAGGTCGAACACCTCGCGCAGCACGAACGCCGCACGCTCCAGCGGCGACAGCGTCTCCAGTACGACGAGCATCGCCATCGACACCGAGTCGGCCACCTCGGCGATCGCGGCCGGGTCCTGCTCGTCGGGAGTCGCCACGATCGGCTCGGGCAGCCACGGCCCGACGTAGTTCTCCCGCCGGGACTTCTGCTGCCGGAGCCGGTTCAGCGCGAGCCGCGTGGTGATGCGGATCAGGTACGCGCGCACCTCGCGCACCTCGGACCGGTCCGCGTCCGACCAGCGCAACCAGGTCTCCTGGACGACGTCCTCCGCGTCGGTCACGCTCCCGACCACCCGGTACGCCGCCCCGACCAGCACCGCCCGGTGCTCGGCGAACTCCGCGGCGAGCTCGTCCGAGTCGTCCACGTCGCCCACAGCCCGCGTCGGCTCGTCGTTCACGCCGGCCTCAGCTCGCAGGTCTCCTTGAACCCCTGGCTGGTCAGCCCCAGCGCCGCGTTGATCCGCGACCGGTAGTTCTCCAGGGAGATCTGCGCCGTCAGCTCGACCAGGTCAGCCTCGGACAGGTCCTGCCGCAACCGCTCGACCTGCTCGTCGGTCACCGCCGGCGGGGTCGCCGTCGCCGCCACCGCGTAGCTCATCACCGCGCGCTCCAGGTCCGAGTAGACGTCACTGTCCCGCCACTTTGGCACATCCCGCAGCTTGGCCCGGTCGATGTTCTGGTGGTGGTACTCCCAGTACCCGAAATCCATGCACCAGCTGCACCCGATCTCCGCACTCGCCACCATCGTGGCCAGCGCCTTCAGTGTCGGGTCCAGCCCCTTCCACCGCGCGGCCGACCCCTCCATCGCCAGCATGGTCGTCAGCACCCCCTTGTGGTGCAACGCCACCTTCCCCGGGTCCAGCACCTCGCCGTACTTGCGCTTGCTGTACCACTCCATCGCCCGCACGAACACCGTCCGCCGGTGCTCCAAGTCGATCCGCGCCATGATCAGCCTCCTTCAGTCCACCTCCCGGACACGCCACGCCCAGGCCGTTGTGACATGACCTGCGTCACCTAGTCTCGAAGGGCGGACCCACGAAAACAGGGTTGGATATTCATGCGTTGTCTGACATACTCATTCACATGACGCTGAGGGTCGCGGTTGCAGGGGCCAGTGGGTACGCCGGGGGAGAGCTGCTCCGGCTGCTCTCGACGCACCCGGAGGTGGAGATCGGGGCGCTGACCGCGGGCGGTAACGCCGGGTCCACCCTGGGGCAGCACCATCCGCACCTGACGCCGCTGGCCGGCCGGGTGCTCGAGGAGACCTCTGCGGCGACGCTGGCCGGGCACGACGTCGTGTTCCTGGCCCTGCCGCACGGACAGTCCGCCGAAATCGCCGAGCAGCTCGGCGACGACGTCACCGTGATCGACTGCGGCGCGGACTTCCGGCTGGTCGACTCCGAGGCCTGGATCGAGTTCTACGGCGGCAAGCACGCCGGGCACTGGCCCTACGGCCTGCCCGAGCTCCCCGGTCAGCGCGAGAAGCTCCGCGGCGCCAACCGGGTCGCCGTACCGGGGTGCTATCCCACCGTGTCCACCCTTGCCCTGCTCCCCGCCGTACAGGCAGGTCTCGTCGACAGCGCCCAACTGGTGGTGGTCGCTGTCAGCGGTACGTCGGGAGCGGGCAAGGGTCCCAAGCCGAACCTGCACGGCGCCGAGGTGATGGGCTCGGCCACCGCGTACGGCGTCGGCGGCGTGCACCGGCACACCCCGGAGATCGAGCAGAACCTGGCGCCGCACACCGACGGCCCGGTCAGCGTCTCGTTCACCCCGGTGCTCGCGCCGATGGCCCGCGGCATTCTCGCGACCGCCAGTGCGCCGGTCACCGAGGGCACCACGATCGAGCAGCTCCGCGCCGTCTACGAGCAGGCGTACGCCGACGAGCCGTTCAT
Organism: Kribbella sp. DT2; assembly: GCF_049844575.1. Classification (NCBI taxonomy): domain Bacteria; kingdom Bacillati; phylum Actinomycetota; class Actinomycetes; order Propionibacteriales; family Kribbellaceae; genus Kribbella; species Kribbella sp. DT2. The sequence goes on from NZ_JBNCLH010000003.1 coordinate 163,066, forward strand.
CTACGTGCTGCCCGAGGGCCAGTGGCCGCAGACCCAGGCCACCCTGGGCGCCAACACCGTGCACCTGCAGCTCGCTCTGGACCAGCGCACCGGCCGCGTCGTCGTCGTGGCCGCTCTCGACAACCTCACCAAAGGCACCGCCGGTGCCGCTGTGCAGTGCATGAACCTGGCCGCCGGTCTCGACGAGACCCTGGCCCTTCCCCTGGTAGGAGTCGCACCGTGACCGCAACCGTCACCCCGTCCGCCTCGGTCGATCGGAGCGCCGGAGTCACCGCGCCGGCCGGCTTCCGCGCGGCCGGGGTGATCGCCGGGATCAAGCCCGCGGGCAAGCCGGACCTGACCCTGGTGGTCAACGACGGCCCGGAGTACGCCGCGGCCGGCGTCTTCACCACCAACAAGGTCAAGGCCGCGCCCGTGCTGTGGTCCCAGCAGGTGCTGACCGCCGGGAAGCTGAAGGCCGCCGTCCTGAACTCCGGCGGCGCGAACGCGTGCACCGGTCCCGAAGGTTTCCAGGACACCCACAAGACGGCCGAGGAGCTGGCCTCGATCCTCGGCGTCGGCGCGGTCGAGATCGGCGTCTGCTCGACCGGCCTGATCGGCGAACGGCTGCCGATGGACAAGCTGGTGCCCGGGCTGAAGGCCGTGGTCGATGCCCTGGGCAACGGCCCGGAGCACGGCCTGGCCGCGGCGACCGCGGTGATGACGACGGACAACGTGCCGAAACAGGCGGTGCTGAAGCACGAGGGCGGCTGGAGCATCGGCGGCTTCGCCAAGGGCGCCGGGATGTGCGCGCCGAACATGGCGACCATGCTCAGCGTGATCACCACCGACGCCGTACTGGACCAGCCGCACCTCGACCACGTCCTGCGCAACGCGGTCGGCAAGACCTTCAACCGGCTCGACGTCGACGGCGGTACGTCGACCAACGACACCGTGCTGCTGCTCAGCTCGGGCGCGTCCGGCGTCACGGTCACGCCGGAGGAGTTCGAGCTCGCGCTGACCGCGCTGGCCGGCGACCTGGTCAAGCAGCTGCAGGCCGACGCCGAGGGCGTCACCAAGCACGTCAGCATCACCGTTCGCAACGCGGCCACCGAGGCAGAAGCGGTCGCCGCCGCGAAGGTCGTGGCCGAGGACAACCTCTGCAAGACAGCGTTCTTCGCCGCCGACCCGAACTGGGGCCGGATCGCGATGGCGGTCGGCAACGCGCCGACCGCGTTCGACCCGCAGCTGCTCGACATCACGCTGAACGGCGCCGCGATCTGCGTTGCCGGAGGCAAGGGTGTCGACCGCTCCGAGGCTGATCTGTCCGGGCTGGAGATCGACGTGGTGATCGACCTGCACGCGGGCGACGCGTCGGCGACGGTGCTCACGACGGATCTGTCCCACGCATATGTAGAAGAGAATTCGGCCTACTCCTCATGAGCACAACAGAATCGGCCGACCTGGTGGCGGCCACGGCGAAGGGCTCCAAGACGGTGACGATCAGCGCGGCGGCCGCTCAGGCAAATGCGGTCGAGAAGGCCGCGGTGCTGACCGAGGCGCTGCCGTGGCTGAAGGAGTTCCACGGCAAGACGATCGTCGTGAAGTACGGCGGCAACGCGATGGTCGACGACGAGCTGAAGCAGGCGTTCGCCTCCGACATCGTGTTCCTGCGGCACTGCGGCGTACGGGTTGTCGTCGTGCACGGCGGTGGTCCGCAGATCAGCGAGATGCTCGGCCGGCTCGGCATCGACAGCGAGTTCCGCGGCGGGCTGCGGGTGACCACGCCCGAGGCGATGGACGTCGTCGGCATGGTCCTGGTCGGCAAGGTCGGTCGCGAGCTGGTCGGCCTGCTGAACGCGCACGGTCCGTTCGCGGTCGGGATGTCCGGTGAGGACGCCGGGCTGTTCACCGCCGAGCGGCGCGGGCTGATGATCGACGGCGAGGCGGTCGACATCGGCCTGGTCGGTGACGTGGTCGACGTCCGGCCCGAGGCCGTGATCGACCTGATCGACGCCGGCCGGATCCCGGTCGTGTCGACGATCGCGCCGGACGAGGACGGCCAGGCGCACAACGTGAATGCCGACACCGCCGCGTCCGCACTGGCGGTCGCGCTGGGCGCGTCGAAGCTCGTCGTACTGACCGATGTCGCCGGGCTCTACCGCAACTGGCCGGAGAGCGACGACATCATCACCCAGATCGACGCCGCCGAGCTGGCCGAGCTGCTGCCGTCGCTGGCCTCGGGCATGGTGCCGAAGATGGAGGCCTGCCTGCGGGCGGTCCAGTCCGGTGTCTCCCGGGCGACTGTCATCGACGGCCGGGTGCCGCACTCGTTGCTGCTGGAGATCTTCACCGACGCCGGAAGTGGAACCCAGGTGATCCCCTCATGACCGAACTGATGCCGCCTGAACTGAGCGAACTGTCGACCTCCACGGGCACGGGCGCTGCGCTGACCGAGCGCTACACGCACTCGCTGATGAACACCTTCGGCCCGCCGAAGAAGGTCCTGGTCCGCGGTGAGGGCGCCTACCTGTGGGACGCCGACGGCAAGAAGTACCTGGACCTGCTCGGCGGCCTCGCGGTGAACTCGCTCGGCCACGCGCACCCGTTCATCGTCTCCGCGGTGACCAGCCAGCTCACCACGCTCGGCCACGTGTCGAACTTCTTCGCCTCCGCGCCGCAGATCGCGCTGGCCGAGAAGCTGCTCTCGCTGATCGACGCCCCCGACGGCAAGGTGTTCTTCACCAACTCCGGCACCGAGGCGAACGAAGCGGCGTTCAAGATCACCCGCAAGACCGGCCGGACCAAGATCGTCTCCACCGTCGGCGCCTTCCACGGCCGGACGATGGGCGCGCTCGCGATCACCTGGAAGCCGGCGTACCGCGAGCAGTTCGCGCCGCTGCCCGGTGACGTCACCTTCGTCCCGTACGGCGACGCCGCCGCGCTCGAGGCCGCCGTCGACGACGAGACGGCCGCGGTCGTGCTCGAACCGATCCAGGGCGAGAACGGCATCGTCGTACCGCCGGACGGCTATCTCCAGGCGGCGCGGCGGATCACCTCGGAGCACGGCGCGCTGCTGTGGATCGACGAGATCCAGACCGGCGTCGGCCGGACGGGCGACTGGTTCGCCTTCCAGGCCGAGGGAATCGTGCCCGACCTGGTGACGGTCGCGAAGGGCCTCGGCGCGGGGATTCCGATCGGCGCGTGCCTGGGCTTCGGCGCGGCGTCCGAGCTGCTGCAGCCTGGGAACCACGGGACGACGTTCGGCGGGAACCCGGTGGCGTCGATCGCCGGTCTGGCGGTGCTGACGGTGATCGAGCGGGACGGGCTGCTGGCGAATGTCAGTGCCGTCGGCAACCACTTGGCGACGGCGATCGAAGCTTTGGACCACCCGTTGATCGGCGGTGTCCGCGGCCGCGGGCTGCTGCTGGCGATCGAACTGACCCAGCCGGTCTCCGACCAGATCGCGGCGCTTGCGCTGGAGGCGGGATTCATCATCAACAATCCGACTCCCGACGCGCTGCGGTTGCTGCCGCCGTACATTCTGACCAAGGCCGACGCGGACGCTTTTGTTGCGGCTCTTCCGGGTTTGTTGGACCGAGTGGAGGTGCGTTCATGACTGTATTTTTGGCGTCGACTTCGTCGCCGCGGGTTTTGGGGCTTTGTCGCCCGTTCTTCCCTCGTCGGTCGGTCGCTGTGCATTTGGTCGTGCCTCCGGCACGACGGGCCGCGGGGCTGAAACTCCCGTCCTTCCCTCGTCGCTCCGGTCGCTTCGCTCCCTCCACTCCTCAGTCCAGGACGGGAGGCCCCACGACCAGGCTCCCTCCCTCCTCAGTCCAGAACGGGCGGCCCCAAAACCTTGCGGGACTCCTGGACGCGCAGTGGGAGGAGTCGTGATCAGGCATTTTCTGCGGGACGACGATTTGAGTCCTGTCGAGCAGGACGAGGTGCTGACGCTGGCCGCGCAGCTGGCGGGGGACCGGTTCGGGCACCAGCCGTTGGCCGGGCCGCAGACGGTCGCGGTGATCTTCGACAAGACGTCGACCCGGACGCGGATCTCGTTCGCGGTCGGGATCGCCGATCTCGGCGGGGTGCCGCTGATCATCGACGCGCAGACCTCGCAGCTCGGGCGGGGTGAGCCGATCGCCGACACCGCGCGGGTGCTCGCCCGGCAGGTCGCCGCGATCGTCTGGCGGACGGGCGCGCAGACCCGGATCGACGAGATGGCCGGTGCGTCGCAGGTGCCGGTGGTGAACGCCCTGACCGACGAGTTCCACCCGTGCCAGATCCTCGCCGACCTGATGACGGTCCGGCAGCACAAGGGCAAGACCGCCGGGCTGAAGCTGACCTACCTCGGCGACGGCGCGAACAACATGTCCCACTCGTACCTGCTCGGTGGCGCGACCGCCGGCATGCACGTGGCGATCGGTTCGCCCGCCGAGTACCAGCCGGACCCGGCGATCCTCGCCAAGGCGGTGGAGATCGCCGCTGTGACCGGCGGCTCGGTCAGCTGGACCGACGACGCGTCCGAGGCCATCGCCGGTGCGGATGTTGTTGCCACCGACACCTGGGTCTCGATGGGGCAGGAGGCCGAGGCCGCGCTGCGTGAGGCACCGTTCGTGCCGTACTCGGTCACCGAGCAGCTGATGGCGAAGGCTGATGCCGACGCGATCGTGCTGCACTGCCTGCCGGCGTACCGGGGCAAGGAGATCGACGCCTCGGTGCTCGACGGGCCACAGTCCGTCGTCTGGGACGAGGCAGAAAACCGCCTGCACGCCCAGAAGGCCTTGCTTTCCTGGCTCCTGGCCCGAAGCTTCTCCTCATGACTCCGAACGACACGGACCGCCAGGCGATGTCCGCGACCGACGCAACCGACCGGGCGATCGACGCCACCGGCGCCGAGCAGCGCATCGCACCGACCACGAAGACCGCGCGCCAGCAACGGATCGTGGAGCTGCTCGGGCGGCAGCCTGTGCGGTCGCAGACCGAGCTGGCCGAGTTGCTCGCCGGTGCGGGACTCGGCGTCGGCCAGGCGACGTTGTCGCGGGATCTGGTGGAGATCGGCGCGGTCAAGGTCCGCGACGCGATCGGGCAGCTCGTGTACGCCGTACCGGGGGAGGGCGGGGATCGCAGCCCGCGCGCCGGTGAGGCGGCCGCTTTCGAGGCCCGGTTGGCGCGGGTTGCGTCGGAGCTGCTGGTCTCGGCGGAGGGTAGTGCGAACCTGGTCATCCTGCGCACGCCGCCGGGAGCCGCGCAGTACTTCGCGTCCGCGATCGACCATGTCGGGCTCGACGACGTGCTGGGCACGATCGCCGGTGACGACACCGTGATGGTCGTGTCGCGCAACCCTGTCGGCGGCGAAGCGCTGGCGGCTCGTTTCCTGAGCCTGGCCGCGCGGAGCGACAAGGACGCCGACTAGTTGCTGTTAGCAACTGATTGAGCCGGACCCCCATCTGCTGTGTTTCGTGGTGTCTTGAGAGGATTGCTGGATGAGTACGGGAGAGACCCTGTGGGGCAGCCGGTTCACCGGTGGACCGGCGGACGCGTTGGCGGCGCTGAGCAAGTCGACCGACTTCGACTGGCGGCTGGCGCCGTACGACATCGCCGGCTCGAAGGCGCACGCGAAGGTGCTGCACCGCGCCGGGCTGCTGACCGACGACGACCTCGAGGGCATGCTGCGCGGGCTGGACGAGCTGCTGGCCGACGTACTGTCCGGTGCTTTCCTGCCTGCTGAGGGCGACGAGGACGTGCACACGGCGCTCGAGCGGGGACTGCTGGAGCGGGTGGGGGCCGAGCTCGGCGGCCGGCTCCGTGCGGGGCGGTCGCGGAACGACCAGGTCGCGACGCTGTTCCGCAGCTACCTGCGTGAGCACGGCCGGATCATCGCGAAGCTCGTGCTCGACCAGATCACCACGCTCGCCGACCAGGCGGAGCAGCACCTCGGCGTGGCGATGCCGGGGCGGACCCATCTGCAGCACGCGCAGCCGGTGCTGCTCTCGCACCACCTGCTGGCGCACGCCTGGCCGCTGATCCGCGACCTCGAGCGGCTGGCCGAGTGGGACACGCGCGTCGCGGCCGACTCGCCGTACGGCGCGGGCGCGCTGGCCGGATCCTCGCTCGGGCTGGACCCGCTGTTCGTGGCGACCGAGCTCGGCTTCACCAACTCCTCGCCGAACTCGATCGACGGGACCTCGGCGCGGGACTTCGTCGCCGAGTTCGCGTTCGTCACCGCGCAGATCGGCGTCGACCTGTCCCGGCAGGCCGAGGAGATCATCCTGTGGGCGACCAAGGAGTTCGGGTTCGTCCGGCTGGACGACGCGTTCTCGACCGGGTCCTCGATCATGCCGCAGAAGAAGAATCCCGACATCGCGGAGCTGGCCCGGGGCAAGTCGGGCCGGTTGATCGGCAACCTGACCGGCCTGCTCGCCACGCTCAAGGCGCAGCCGTTGGCGTACAACCGGGACCTGCAGGAGGACAAGGAGCCGGTCTTCGACTCCGTCGACACCCTCGAGGTGCTGCTGCCGGCGTTCAGCGGGATGATCCGGACGCTGGTGTTCGACACCGCGCGGCTGGAGGACCTGGCGCCGCAGGGGTTCTCGCTCGCCACGGATATTGCTGAGTGGCTGGTGCGGGAGAAGGTGCCGTTCCGGGTCGCGCACGAGCTGGCCGGTGCGTGCGTGCAGGCGTGCGAGAAGCGCGGGATCGAGCTGTGGGACCTCACGGACGCCGAGCTCGCGGCGATCTCGCCGCACCTGACGCCGGAGGTTCGCACGGTCCTCACCGTGGAAGGCTCGATCTCTTCCCGCAACGCCCGCGGCGGCACGGCCAAGGACCGCGTGGCCGAGCAGCTGGTGGAGCTCCGCGCCCAGGCGCTGCGTTTCGCCGAACGCCTCGCCTGAGCTCTCACCGCCCGGCCAGTAGGGTCCAGACATGCCCGTTCGTCGTACTCAACTGGCCGGCCCGGTGCTGGAAGTCGCCCCGCAGCTCCTCGGCATGGTCCTCCGCCGGACCACCGACGATGGCACGGTCGCCGTCCGCATCACCGAGGTCGAGGCGTACGACGGCCCGAACGATCCTGGGTCGCACGCGTTTCGGGGCGAAACAGCGCGCAACGCTGTGATGTTCGGGCCCGCCGGCTTCTTGTACGTCTACTTCACGTACGGCATGCACTACTGCATGAACGTGAGCGTCGGCCCGGACGGGCAGCCGTCGGCTGTGCTGTTCCGCGCCGGTGAGGTGATCGAGGGCGTCGAGCTGGCGCGCACCCGGCGGGGTGCTGTTGTGCCGGTGGTCGAGAAGTTCAACTCCGCGCTGCCCACCAAACGGCGAGTTCGGAACCCCGACTGGGATCTGGCCCGCGGCCCGGCCCGCCTCTGCAAGGCCCTGGGCATCACCGACCGAACCACCAACGGCACGGACCTCCTCTCCAACTCCTCCCCGGTCGAGCTCCTCCCCGGCACCCCTTACACAGGCACCCCGTCCACCGGCCCCCGAGTAGGCCTCCGAGAAGCAGCCGACAACCCATGGCGCTTCTGGATCCCGGACGATCCGACGGTCTCGCCGTACCGGCCGCACGTCCCCAAGCGCCGCTAGCCACCCACGGGCTCGCTCGCCCGTGCACTCACCACGCCCGGCAGCGCGTCCCGCCGCGGCGCCGTCACTCCGTACCCCAGCCCACGCCCGTCCCTGGTCCCGTCCTCGGCCGACGCCCGCCTGGCCGGTGCTCGGCCCACGCCGGTGTCCCACCCATGCCCGCCCGGCCCGGGCTCGGCCCATGCCCGCCGGCCCGTGCTCGGCCCGTGCTCGGCCCATGCCCGCCCAGCCCGTGCTCGACGTCGGCCCACGCTCGCCCGGCCCGTGCTCGGCCGCCGCCCGCCTGGCCGGTGCTCGGCCCACGCCGGTGTCCCACCCATGCCCGCCCGGCTCGTGCTCGGTTCATGCTCGCCCGGCTCGTGCTCGGCTCACGCCCGCCCGGCCAGTGCTCGGCCCGCGCCCGTCCAGCCCGCCCGGCCCGTGCTCGACCCACGTCGGTGTCCCGCCCACGCCCGACCGTGCCCCACGGGCGCCTCGCGCGTTCTCCGGTTAACCCCGGCGGTTGTGGGTTCTACCCCCTCATGCAGGGGGAGGACCCACAACTTGCAGGGTTAACCGAGGCAATGGTGAAGGTTGCGTAGGGCAGAGAACAGCCCCACAGTCCGCGGGCTGTGGGGCTGGGGGCTGAGTGGTCAGAAGAGCTTCTGGGCGAGCAGGATGTCGGTCTTGCGGACGGGGGTGCCGTCGACGGGGGCCGGGTCGTCGGCGGTGGGGACGATGCCGGCGGCGGCTACGCGGTCGAGGACCTTGAGGCCGAGGCGGTCGATGGTGCCGAAGACGGTGTAGTCGGGGCGCAGGCGGGAGTCGCCGAAGGTGAGGAAGAACTGGCTGCCGTTGGTGTTCGGGCCGGCGTTGGCCATCGCCAGGGTGCCGCGCGCGTACAGGCGGGCGGGGCTGGTCGGCGGGTCGTTCGGCCACAGGGGCAGGTCGGTCGGGAGCTCGTCCTTGTAGCTGTAGCCGGGGCCGCGCTCACCGGAGCCGGTCGGGTCGCCGCACTGGAGGACCTTGAGGGTCGGGTACAGCGTGAGGCGGTGACAGGTGGTGAAGTTGTAGAACTTGCTCTTCGCCAGGTGCAGGAAGCTCTGCACCGTGCACGGCGCCTTGGCGCGGTCGAGCGTGAGCAGCACCGGGCCCTGGTTGGTCGCCAGGAGGAGCCGGACGACGCCCTTCGACGGAGTGGGCGTCGGGTCCGGCGGCAGGGAGACCGGGCGCGGCGACGGGTCGTCGGGCGTGGCGGTGTACTTGCAGGGGCCGGTGGTGGTCCCGGTCGGGGTGCTGGGCTTGCCCGCGGCTGCCTGCGACGATGCGGCCTCGGCCGTCGCGAGCGGTCCGGACTGGGTGAGCGGGCCGACCGCGGGGACCAGCTGGGACGCGGTGGCGTCACCCGGCGCAGCGGCGGGGGCCGGTGCGGCGAGCGCCGTACTGGTGGTGGCAAGCAGGCCCGCGGCGCTCAGGGCGGCGCAGGCGACAAGGCTGGTGGCTCTCATCGTGGTTCTCCTTCAGGGCGGTTCGGGATCAACCGGTGGCCAGCGTGAAGATCCGCAGGTCGCGGTTCTTCGGCAGCGTCACGCTAACCGGAATCCGGCCCGCGGCAACAGCTTCCGGCGCGGTGGCGAAAATATGTGTGGCCACGTTGTCGCGTCCACCTCCGGACTCGTTCCGGTACGGCGTGGAGCCGACGACCAGGTTCCCGAAGTGCACGGTGTCGCCGCCACCGCCGAGCGTCCAGTCGCTGAACGACAGGTCGGCCTCGCTCGTCGTACCGTCCGCGTACTTCAGCGTCGCCTTGCCCTCCTGGTTTCCGTTCACCGCGCTCCCGACGAACGACAGCTTCGTCGTCCCCGCCGGCAGGTCCAGGTTGAGCACCTGTCCGTCAGCCGGCACGTTGTCCGGCTCACCAACCGGTACGCCGGGCCAGACGAACGTCAGCCCCTCCTTCGTCACCGTCCCGCCGGGCGCGAGCCCGGCCGCGGCCAGCGCCTGCCGCGAGTAGCTGACGCCACCACCGTCGAAGTCCGCCTCGGTGTGGTCACTGGCGTCGTCCGACGCGGCCACACCCTCGCGGAGCACGGAGAACGAGTTGGGCTGCCCGACGACCACGGTGAACCCGAGCCGCGGCAGCACCGTCCCGTCGGCCGCCTTCAACGCCACGGTGACCGGGTAGCGCCCGTCCGGCGTACCGGCTGCTGCTGTCACCCGCACAGGAGCACCGCCGGACTGGTCGACCGTGAAGGAGCCGCTCGCAGGTGATGCCGTGAGGCCGGTGGGGGTGGTCACCGTGTACGAGACGCTGGTCGCCGTACCGCTCAGTCGGTGCGCCTTGACCGTCACCGGGTCGCTGGTGGTCCCCGGAGCGACCACTACCCGGCTGATGTCGGTCGACGTCTGGAACGGGATCTCACCGGTCCGCCACGACGGCGGTGCGTCCTTCGCCGCGGATCCCCACGCGGTGTTGGGCGTCGTACCGAGCTTGAAGTCCAGGGTGCCGCCGCGCTGGACGAAACTTGCGCCGAGCCACGGCTTGGACGACGTACGGCCGTTGACCTTCAGGCTCTGCACGTACTTCGTCGCAGTCGTCGCGCCCGGTGCGTTGATCTTGATCGTCCGGCCCTTGTCGCGGTGGATCACCGCGCGCGGGAACAGCGGCGCCGCGACCTGCAGCTCGGCCCGGCTCGGCACGTCCGGGTAGAGCCCGAGCGCGGTCCACACGTACCAGGACGACATCGCGCCCAGGTCGTCGTTGCCGGGGATCCCGCCGGTGGTCGTGTTCCACAGCTGACTCATTGCCTGCCGCAACGTTTCCTGCGCCTTGTACGGCTGGCCGGTGTAGTTGTAGATCCAGGGCGTGTTGATCGACGGCTCGTTGTCCATCTCCGCGTGCAGCTCACCGGACCTGGTCAGCGCCCAGTTGCCGTCGGCATCCTTGAAGAACGCGTCCAGCCGCTGGTTCACCACGTCCTTCCCGCCCATCGCCTCGAACAGCCCGGCGCGGTTGTGCGGGATCATCCACGTGTACTGCGCGCTGCTGCCCTCGGCGAACCCGTCCTGCGTGCTTGGCACAAATGCGGGCCACGCACCATTCTCGTCGCGGTTTTGGATGTAGCCGCCGTTCTCGGGGTTGAAGACGTTCTGCCAGTACTGCGAGCGCTTCACGAACTTGTCGGCGGTCTTGCGGTCGCCGATCGCGGTGGCCAGCTCGGCCAGCGCGAAGTCCGCGGTGGTGTCCTCGAGCGTCTCGACCGCGCCGCCCCAGGCGTTCGACTTGGTCGGGACGTAGCCGAGCGCCAGGTACTTGTCGAGCGACGGCCGCTGCCCGATCGACATCACCGGCTTGCCGGCCGAGCTGAGGTCCTTCGCGGTCGGCACGGTCGCCGCCTTGACCAGCGACTTCAGCGCGGTCCGTACGTCGAAGTTGGTGCCGCCGAACGCGTGGATCCCGGCCAGCGCGGGCGCCGACGGGTCGCCGGTCATCACCGCCGTACTGCCGGAGGCGTGCGTCCAGCGGTCCCAGATGCCGTCGTTCTGCTGGGCCTGGTTGAGCAGGGACTGCGCGACGTCTCCGGCACGCTGCGGTTCGAGGAGAGTCAGGAGCTGCACCTGAGAGCGGTAGACGTCCCAGCCGGAGAAGGTCGCGTACTGGTTCTTCTGGCCGCGGCTGAGCTTGTGCGCCTTCTGGTCGAAGCCCCAGTACTGGCCGTTGACGTCGTTGAACACGTTCGGGTGCAGCAGGGCGTGGTAGAGCGCGGTGTAGAAGGTGGTCCGGTCGGCCGTGGCGCCGCCGGTGATCTCGATCCGGTTCAGCTGGTCGCGCCAGGCCTGCTTGGCCTTCGCCGCCGTCTTGGCGAGCGACTGGCCGCGTGGGTTCTCCTTGGCCAGGTTCTCGGCCGCGTTGGCCTTGCTGACGTAGGAGATGCCGATCCGCATGGTCACCGTGCTGCTGTCGAAGCCGAGGTAGGCGCCGGAGCCCTTGCCCGCCGGCATCCAGCCGTCCGGCCCGTACGTCGTACCGCCTGTGGCCGAGGTGCTGCCCGGGCTGACGGCCGCGTCCTTCCAGGTGCCGTGGTTGGCGAACGGCTGGTCGAACTGCGCGACGAAGTGCAGCGTGTAGTAGCTGCGCTGGCCTACGGACGCCAGGTAGCCGCAGAAGTTGCCGCTGGTCACGGAGCCGGTGACAGTGCGCTTGGCTGGGTCGATGGTGACCCCGGCGTCGCTGGAGCCGACCTCTGAGTTCGCCGTACGGAAGAGGAGGGACTTGGCCTTGTCGGCCGGGAAGGTGAAGGTCGCGGCGCCTGTCCTGGTGGTCGCCGCGAGCTCGGCGGTGGCGCCGGAGTCGAGGCCGACCTTGTAGTAGCCGGGCTTGGCGACCTCGTTGGCGTGGGAGAACGTGCTGGCGTACACCTCGTCCTTGGCGTCGGTCTGCGGGGAGGTGGTCACCGCACCGGCGTACGGGAAGATGGGGATGTCGCCGGAGCCGCCGGCACAGCCTGTGCCGGACATGTGGGTCAGGCTGAAGCCGCGGATGCGGGTGGCGTCGTACAGGTAGCCGCCGGGCGCGGCGGTGCGGAACTGGTTGCCGCGGCTGGTCTCCGGGCTGAACGAGAACATGCCGTACGGCATGACCGCGCCGGGGAAGACGTCGCCGAGGTTGGACGTGCCGATCAGCGGGTCGACGTGCTCGGTCGGGTCCAGCGAGCTGCTGGTGATCCGGCTCTGCCCGTGTGCTTCCTGCGCTCTGAGGCCCGGCGGTGTGGTGCTGGGTGGGGCAGTGGTCGGCTGTCCGTCGTACTGGGGAGACGGGCTCGGCGCTGCGGTGGCCAGCGCTGTCGAGACCAGTGCGGTGATCAGGGAGCCGGCCAAGACGGCAGCAGTACGACGGTGCTTCATCACGGGCAGTCCTTCGACGTCGGGACGGCACCGCGGCACGTCCGCACCGCCCGCCCTGGGAACGCCGTCCAGGGCGGCGGACGACGTGCACCAGGCGAGACGCTGCGGCATTCGGGGGCGGTACTGTCACGGGCGGTGTGACATCGTTGTCAGCAAGAGATACCCGACTGTCACAGGTCCCGTCAAGGTTTTCCGCACGTTCCGCAACCAGGCAACCGCGTTCCGCAACTCACAAGCCCCCTCGTGCCGCGCGGGAGCGAGGTCCGGGACCGTCCGGCAGTCGTCGAACTACTGGCGAGGACGGAGACCAGCTCTCTGGCCCGCCTCGACCGCCTCCTGCCACCTCGGCTACCCCTGCCGCCCCGGCGAAGCCGGTGGCGGGGCGGCGGGCCCCTCCTCTCCCCCTCCCAGCAGCCTGGGAGAGGCTGTCAGGGGGTGGCCGGCAGGTCCGTTCGGAGCAGGTCGTAAGTGACCTGGGCGTCGGCGACGCCGGTGCCCAGGGCGAAGGCTTCGCGTTCGGTGCCCACGTGCTGGAAGCCGCTGCGTTCGGCGACCCGGCGGGCGGCGGTGTTGGTGGCGGCGGTGCGGATGACCAGCTTGTGGCCGTGGTGCTCGGTGAGGAACCAGGTCGCCGCTCGCTGGATTGCTTCGGCCATCACGCCACGGCCTTGGGCGTCAGGGTGGGCCCAGTAGCCGAGTTCGCCGTACCGGCCGGCGAGCTTGTCGAGGCCGTAGAGCGTCAGGTTGCCGAGCGCCAGGTCGGACTCGCGGTCGGCGACGCACCAGTTGATGCGGCGCCCGGCGGCGGCCTGCTCGGACATGTCGTGCAGCCAGAAGCGGGCGTGCTCGGCCGTGAACGGCTGGGGGAGGAACGGGAGGAAGTGGGCGGTCTCGGCGTTCGTCCGGGCGGTGGCGACGCGGTCGAGCTCGTCGTCGCGCCAGGTGCGGAGGCGAAGCCGCTCGGTCTCGAGGACCGGGTTGTCGAACCAGGGATGCCGCGGGTGCCGGTCGTCGCCGGGGGCGATCCAGGCTGTCCACTCGTTGCCGCCGTCGGCGGAGGGGATCGTCGGTCCTTCGCGGAAGCCGGTCGCCCAGGCAATTCGCCGCGACGGCCAGTTGGCGACCGTCGCCCACCAGTGGACGACGTGGAATCCGCAGGCGTCGAAGGCAAAGTCGAGGGCCAGCCGCGCCGCACGCGAGGCCAGCCCGGTACCACGGGCCCAGCGGGACAGACCGAAGTGGATCGACGCGCTGCCGCGCTGGTCCGGACTGAGGCCGACCGAGCCGGCGTACCGGCCGTCGTACTCGATGACGAAGACCAGACGGGACCGATCAGCCCACGCATCGGCGATGCCGAAGGTGATCCACCGGGTGATGTCCTCAGGCCCGTAGCTGCTGGGCTCCTCGGTCGCCCGCTCGATCGCGCCCGGGAGGTCGGACGAGCGCGGCGCACGGAGTACGACAACACCGTCGGTCAGAACCGGCGTCACCTCGGGAATCGGCACAGTCCCAAGTCAACACTGTGCCAGGTCCAGTCCAGAGAGCCCGCTCAGGGCGAGCCGACGGACGGTGGACCGGGCTCGGACGGTGCCGTGTTGGGACGGGGATCCCCGCTGGGAGAGCCGGTGGACGTGTGGGCCGCAGGCTCGGGCGGCCTTCGCGCTGGTACGCCGGTGGCCGGAAGTCGCTCCACCCGGCTCGTCGCCCCGGCGAAGCCGGTGGCGGGCCGGGGCGCCTGCTTGCCCTTCCCACCCAACCGCTCCGGCCTAGCCGGGGCGGCATCACGTAGTACGGCTCAGCGGCCGACGGGGGAGAGGCCGAGCTGGCGGCCGAGGAGGCCTCGGGGTTTTCCGCCGAGGCGTTCGGCGATGTCGACGATCACCTTGGAGGCCGGGGTGTCCGGGTCGGACAGCGCCAGCGGCTGGCCGAGGTCGCCGCCGCTGCGGAGGCGCTCGTCGAGCGGGATCTCGCCGAGCAGGGGGATCGGGTACCCCAGCCGCGCCGACAGGGTCTCGGAGACGCGCAGGCCGCCGCCGGTGCCGAAGATCTCGATCCGGTGCTCGGGGCCGCAGTGCGGGCAGGGCAGGAACGACATGTTCTCGATCACGCCCGCGACCCGCTGGTGCACCATCTGTGCCATCGTCCCGGCCCGCTCGGCGACCTCCGCGGCAGCCTCCTGCGGGGTCGTCACGACGATGACCTCGGCGGTGGTCAGCCGCTGGCCGACCGAGATCGCGATGTCACCGGTCCCCGGCGGCAGGTCGAGCAGCAGGACGTCGAGGTCGCCCCAGTAGACGTCCGCGAGCATCTGCACCAGCGCGCGGTCCAGGATCGGCCCGCGCCACGCGACCACCTGGTCGCGCTTGGGCTTCAGCATGCCGATCGAGATCACCTTCACGCCGTGCGCGGGCACCGGCATGATCATGTCGTCGACCGCGGTCGGCCGCTCGTCGGCGACACCGAACATCGCGGGGATCGAGTGGCCGTAGATGTCAGCGTCCAGTACGCCGACCGAAAGCCCCTTGGCGGCCATCGCGACCGCCAGGTTCACCGTCACCGAGGACTTGCCGACGCCACCCTTGCCGGACGCGATCGCGAACACCTTGGTCAGCGAGTCCGCGCGCGAGAACGGGATCTCCTTCTCCGCCACCCCGCCACGCAGTTGCGTCTGCAGCGCCGCGCGCTGCTCGGTCGACATCACACCCAGCTCGACCTCGACCCCGGTCACGCCGTCCAGCGCGCTCACCGCGGCGATCGTGTCGCGCCGCAGCGTGTCCTTCATCGGGCAGCCGGACACGGTCAGCAAGATCTTCACCACGACCACACCGTCGGTCTTCACCACGACGGACTCGACCATGCCCAGCTCGGTGATCGGTTTCTTGATCTCGGGATCGATGACAGACCCGAGCGCAACGGTCACCTGGTCAGCAGAGGGAGCCATGCACACAGGCTACGTGCTCACCCACAACCGCCCCACCACGGTCCATTGTGACCTAAGTCCGGCAAGGCAACCCTAACCACAGCTTGAACTATCACCGTGCACAAGGCCGATAGCTCAGACCCGGTCGTCCTCGCGGTCCTTGTCGAGTTCGGCGAGCAGGGAGCGTAGTTCGGAGCGGAGGAAGTCCCGGGTGGCGACCTCGCCGACGGACATGCGCAGGGACGCCATCTCGCGGGCCAGGAACTCCATGTCGGCGCGGGTGCGGGCGTCGACGTCGCGGTCGCGTTCGTACTGGACGCGGTCGCGGGCCTCCTGGCGGTTCTGGGCGAGCAGGATCAGCGGCGCGGCGTACGACGCCTGGAGACTGAGCGCGAGGGTGAGGAAGATGAACGGGTACTGGTCCCAGCGCAGGTGCTCGGGCGCGAAGATGTTCCAGACGACCCAGAACACGATCGTCGCGGTCATGTAGACCAGGAACTGCCCGGTGCCGAGGAAGCGCGCGATCCGTTCCGACATCCGGCCGAACGCATCCGCGTCGTACGCGCGGCGCCTCACCAGCGTGCGGCGCAGTTCGCGCGGGACGTCGAGCCGGTCGGCGGCCGGGCGGGTCAGCCGGCGTTCCTCCGAGCGGGCCGGGCGGCGGTCGTCCGGCCTCTTCGAGCTCCGGCGGTCGTCGCGGTCCTCACGGGGCATCCCGGTCCACCTCCAGGTGCGCGGATCCGCGCCAGTCGTCGGGCAGCAGATGGTCGAGTACGTCGTCGACGGTGACCGCGCCGAGCAGGCGGCCCTCGTCGTCGAGCACGGGTGCGGCGACCAGGTTGTACGTCGCCAGGTACTTGCTGACGGCCTGTAGCCCGTCGTCCGGGCGCAGCCCGTCCAGGTCGGTGTCCAGTACGCCGGACACGAGCGCCGACGGTGGTTCGCGCAGCAGGCGCTGGATGTGGCCGATGCCGATGAACCGGCCGGTCGGGGTCTCCAGCGGCGGCCGGCAGACGTAGATCATCGCCGCCAGCGCGGGGCTCAGCTCGGCGTTCCGGACGTGCGCGAGCGCGTCGGCGACGGTCGCGTCGGCGGGCAGGATGACCGGCTCGGACGTCATCAGCCCGCCGGCCGTGCGTTCCTCGTACGTCAGCAGGCGTCGTACGTCCTCGGCCTCGTCCGGTTCCATCAGCGTCAGCAGGCGTTCGGCGGTCTCGGTCGGCAGCTCGGCGATCAGGTCGGCGGCGTCGTCCGGCGACATCTCCTCGAGCACGTCGGCCGCGCGCTCGGTGTCCAGGCCGGCCAGGATCTCCACCTGGTCGTCCTCCGGCAGCTCTTCCAGTACGTCGGCCAGCCGCTCGTCGTTGAGCGCGGACGCGATCTCCTTGCGGCGCTTGGGCGACAGCTCGTGCAGTACGCCGGCCAGGTCGGCGGGCTTCATCGTGTCGAACGCTGCCAGCATGTGTGTCGCGCCCTGCGCCTCTTCCGACTGCGCGAACCCGCTGACGTCGACCCAGTCGAGCACGTGCGACTGCCCGCGGCGCCGGAACCGCTTGGCGCCCTCGGTCACCGCGACCTTCGACAGCACCCAGTCGCGGGTCCGCCACTGCTCCATCGCCAGGTCGAACACCACCGCGGACGCGTCGTTCTCGCGGATCGTCACGGTCCGGTCCAGCAGCTCGCCGAGCACCAGCACCTCGGTCGCCCGCTGCTCGAACCGGCGCATGTTCAGCAGCCCGGTGGTGATCACGTGGCCGACGTCGACCGAGGTGACCCGCGTCATCGGCAGGAAGATCCGCCGCCGGGTGAACACCTCCACCACCAGCCCGAGCACCCGCGGCGGCTGGGTGTCCTGCCGCAGCATCACCACGACGTCACGGACCTTGCCGACCTGGTCCCCGTTCGGGTCGTACACGGGCAACCCGGCCAGCCGGGCCACGTACACACGCGCCGGAGATCCGCTCATGCCCCGAGGCTAACCGCCCGAGGCGCTCCGGCCCGCACACTGCGCCGTACGAGGCCTGTGTCGACGGACTCAGAACGACGGCCAGGTCGGCGGGCCCGGCCGTCGTACGGGGTCAGTTGGCCGAGTCCAAAGTGGGGTCCGTGACGGTGCTGATCAGCTCGGCGAGGGTGACGCTGGGCTGCTCGACCGGGCTGCTGGTGCTGGGGTCGGCGCCTTCGACGGTGGCGGGGTCCTGGCGGCGGCCGTCGCCTTCGACGGTGGCGATCGCCAGCTGGCCGTCGGGGCGTACGTAGCTCGCCCAGTACGCCTGCCGGTCGCGGGTGCCTACGCGGACCTGCTCGCCGTTCGCCGTGGTGGTCACCCAGCACTTGGTGAAGGTCGACCGGTTGTCCAGCAGGCCGCAGACGTCCGCTCGGGGGTGCGGGATGCCGCCGTCGTTCGGTGGCTCGTGCTGGGCCTTCGGTACGACACCGACCTCTACCCACCCGACCCCGCCGGCCTCGGCCCAGTCGGACCGTGCGCCGGCTCTCCCGACCTGTCCGCAGGGGCCGCTCACCGTCGGGACGAGCCAAGTCGCCGTGCGCCCGACCAGGTGCCGGCGGTCCGGATCGGCGTGCGACGCGAAGACGGCGAGGTGGTTGGACCCGGGCAGGAGCGGCGCGATGCTGCCGGGCGTACCCGTCGCGGGGGCTGTCGCCGGTCGGTCCCTCGGCGGACAGGTGTACGACGGGCCGCCTGGCGTCGGCTGGATGACGTAGCTCCCGTCAGCACGGAACTGGATGCTCCCCCCGGGCGTCACCAAGCTCCGCTCCACCTTCGCCTGGTGCTGGGCAGCCCCCGCCGGATCCGCCCCACCCCCCAGGTGCGCTGTCGCCAGGCTCCCACCCGTAGCGACCAGTGCCACAGCGAACGCACTGCCGGCTCCAACCGCGGCCCGGCGCCGGCGCAACCGCCGCCGCCCCCGGGCGAGGTCCGCCGCCGGGTCGGTGGGCAACGCGTCGGTCCAGGCCGTCGTACGGGCCATTCGCTCGTGCAGGTCGTGCTCGTTCATGTGGCGTCCTCCATCAGTTCTGCGAGTCGGGTGTCGGCCAACTGACCTCTGAGGTTCTGCAGGGCTTTCGAGGACTGGCTCTTCACCGTGCCGACGGTGATCTGCAGGTCGACGGCGACCTCCTCGACGGACAGGCCCAGCCAGTAGCGCAGGACGATGACCCGCCGCTGGCCGGCCGCGAGCGTGCTCAGCGCCGCCATCAGCTCGTCGCGGTCCTCCAGGCCCAGCCCGTCGTCCACGGCCCGCTCCGGCAGCTCGCAGGAGGCGTGCTCGCGCCGCCAGGCCCGCCGGCTCGCGTCGATCCCGGCGTTGACCAGGATCCGCCGGGCGTAGGCGTCGGCGCCGTCAGCGCGCCTGACCCGCGGCCAGGCGACGTACAGCTTGGCGAGCGCGGTCTGGACCAGGTCCTCGGCCAAGTGACGGTCTCCGCAGAGCAGGTAGGCCGTCCCCACCAGCCCCGACCGCCGGGTCGCGACGTACTCGGAGAACTCCTGGTCCCGCCGCTGTTTGCCCAGCAGGTGTTTGCCCAGCATCTGCGCGTCCCGTCGTCGCCGGATCAGTTGACGATCACAAGTACGGGACCCGGTCCGAACAGGTTGCCTCGGCGACGGGGGTGTGTCGCCTCCTGGACCGTGGGGTGCCAACTCGGCAAACGGTTTCTAGACTTCCTCCGGCCGGTACGACGTGCGCCGGTCAGGGCGGATGGGGCGGGGCATGCTGAGATCCACTGGACTGGGGACCGAGAACGAGGCGACGTACCTGGCGCTGGTCCGGCAGGGGTCTGCGACCGTCGCGGAGCTCGCCGACCGGGTCGGGCTGTCGGAGGCGGACGTGCTGCGGGCCGTCGACGCGCTCCAGCGGGAGGGGTTCGTGCACCGCACGCCACCGCCGCGGGAGCTGGTGGTCCCGGTGCCGCCGGACCTGGCGGTGGAGCAGCTGGTCCAGCGGCAGGAGGAGGAGCTCGAGCGGGTCCGCGAGGCGGCGTACCGGCTGACTGCGGCGGCGTACAACCTGGCCAGCGACCGGCGGACCGAGGAGCTCATCGAGATCGTCTCCGGCCAGACGGCTGTCGGGCTGGCCTTCGACCGGTTGCAGCGGACGGCCCGGGACCAGATGCGGGAGCTGGTCGCACCGCCGTACGCCGCGACTGCGGAGGTGAACCGGACGCAGCTCGCGCGGCAGGCCGAGGGCGTCGCCTACCGGGTCGTGTACGACAGCAGCGCGCTGAGCGAGGAGCTGCTGTCGGCCAGCGCCGTCAGCCACGTCCAGGCCGGTGAGCAGGCGCGGATCGTGGACGACCTGCCGACGAAGTTGGCTGTCGCGGACCGGGAGCTGGCGCTGCTGCCGCTCGACTGGGCCACTCCGGCGAGGGACGCTGCG
The DNA here is from genome assembly GCF_049844575.1 of Kribbella sp. DT2. Lineage (NCBI taxonomy): Bacteria > Bacillati > Actinomycetota > Actinomycetes > Propionibacteriales > Kribbellaceae > Kribbella > Kribbella sp. DT2. Next base: position 182,839 of record NZ_JBNCLH010000003.1, read on the forward strand.
CTGCTGGTCCACCCGTGCGGTCTGCTGGACGCACTGGTCGCCCTGTTCGAGACGGTGTGGGCCCGGGCCAGTCCGCTGGTGGTGACGGCCGAGATGACGCTCACTGCGGAGGACCCGATGTCGTCGGAGGACAGGTACCTGCTGTCGTTGCTGGTGGCCGGTCTGACCGACGACGCGGCAGGGGTCCGGTTGGGCATCAGCCGGCGGACAGTGGCGCGCCGAGTGCAGCTGCTGATGGAGCGGACCAACTCGCGCTCACGCCTCCAGCTCGGCTGGCACGCCCGCGACCGCGGCTGGCTCTGAGGTCGCCGCCTCAGCTCAGCTTGGGGCGGCGGCGGGCGCGGCGGTGCAGGGTGATCGGGCGCTTGCCTCTGGTCGTGGCCGACGTCTCTGCCGGCGTCACCGCGGGGTGCGCGTCGTCGTACGCCGTGGTGACGCCGCCGGTGGGCTCCAGGACGAGCAGGTCGGCCTGGGTCTGCCAGCGGTCGAGCTGGTTGCCCAGACCGGCGGCGTTGAGGCGTTCGGTCCGCAGCACCTGAGCAGCAGCGGTCCACTCCTCGCTGCCGGGCTCCAGCCGCCGTACGGTCGCACTCCACGCGGACAGCCGACTAGTAGCCGGCTTAGCCGGTACGACGACCTCAACCGCCTTCGCGTCGACCAGTCCGGGCAGCGGCTGCTCAGCACTCCCGTCCCGATCAGCCAGTACGACGTACGAGCCGTCCACCGCGGCAAACCAGGCCGGCACAGCCCGTCGTCCGTCCCAGGCGAGCCAGACCAGCCCGGCCTTCTTCATCACACCGGCGATCTCCGCCACGGCCTCGTCCGTCGTCACGGTCCAAGACTGTCACAGCCACCGCCTGTCCGGATGCTGAGAGCACCGACCGGCCACCGGTCGACGGCTTCCTAGGGTGGAACGCATGGCTACTACGAGCAGTCCACCGCTCGCCCGCAAGCTCCTGGACGGCGTCACGTCGCAGGAGCCGCCGGCTGCCGCCGCGCCGGGCCCGGTCAACTGGGTACCGCTGCTGGTTGCCGGCGCCGGTGCGGTCGCGCTCGTCGTGACGGTCTGGAACCGGCACGGCGCCAAACCGGGCGTCCTGCTGCTGCTCGGACTCGGCCTCGGGCTCGCGTTGTTCCACTCGCGCTTCGGCTTCACCTCCGCCTGGCGACAGCTCGTTGCTGTCGGCAACGGTGCTGGGCTGCGGGCGCACACCTTGCTGCTCGGGACGACGGCGACGCTGTTCGCGCTGGTGATCGGGACGGGGACCGGGCTGTTCGGCAGTACGCCGGCACCGTCCAGCGGGCCGCTGGGCCTCGGGCTGGTGCTCGGTGCTGTTCTGTTCGGCTTCGGGATGCAACTTGGTGGAGCCTGCGCGTGCGCGTTCGGTCGCGGAGGGACTTCCTGCCCGGCGCCCGGGTGTTGACCGGATCAACCGGATGCGCGCGCGCAATTCGGGTCGTGAGCCTCTGAGCGGGGTGACCTGACTGGGATCGTCACCTGAGACCGGGCTGGTACTTGCTGGGGTGAATGGCGTGGCAGTGGGAGCTCGTGGACGACCTGCCGGCGTTCCCCGCGGTAGTGCTGTCGGATCACCTCGGCTGGGCCGGGTCATGGGTCGTGACGATCGCCGTGCTGGCAGGGGTTTTCGCGATCAGCACGGTCGTGCAGAAGCGCCGGGTGCCGCCGCCGGCGGGCGTCGTACCGTCGGCGCGGGGTCTCGTGCGGGTGATCCGTGGGTCGTGGCCGTTGTGGGTCGGTGCGCTGGTGCTGGCGGCGCTGGGCGCCGCGGTGCTGATCGTGTCCGGCGGGGCGTGGGGGATCACCAGCGCCTTCGGCCTGTGGGGTGCGAAGTTCCTGCAGTGGATCGGGCTGCACCCGGAGAACTGGGCGTTCTGGCAGCAGCCGTCGCAGGCGAAGATGCTGGCCGGGCCGGTGCTGGCGGACAAGACGACCCTGACCGACCTGGGGATCATGTTCGGTGCGGCGATCGCGGCCGCTGCCGGGGGAGCGTGGACGTTGCACCGGCGGATCCCTGCCGGGACGGCGCTGGCCGCCGTACTGGGTGGGATCGTGATGGGGATCGGCGCGCGGCTAGCGGGTGGGTGCAACATCGGGGCGTACCTGGCGGGGATCGCGTCGGGGAGCCTGCACGGGTGGATCTGGGGCCTGGCCGCGCTGGGCGGGACGTGGCTGGGGCTGAAGGCCCGCCCGTTCTTCGGGCTGACGAATCCGGTGCCGCGGGACTCGATCTGCTGAGATGCGGACCACATCAGGCGCCGACGTGAGCCGGGTCACCGGCTGACCTGGCGTTACGCCGTACGCTCTCGTGAAACCAGGGCGTGTCTCCCGGTCCCGCGCCTACTGCGGGGCACTCGGCACGGCACCTCGGCGCACGGGAGCCAAGGGCACGATGCTTCGCATCGCCACCCTCGTCTCCCGCACGCCGAGCTACCGCACCGAGCACCTCCTCGCTACGGCGCGGGACCGGGAGACACGCCCAGTGGGTAACCAGGTCCCGAGGAAGGGGTAGGCGATGGGTGACGAGACGGCCACCAAGGCGCTGCGGTCGAGGCGGTCCTGCTTGGCGACACCGGGGTCGAACCCGCGGTTCCTGGCCAAGGCGAAGGGGCTGGACGCCGACCAGGTGTTCCTCGACCTGGAGGACTCGGTCGCGCCGATCGCCAAGGTGGACGCCCGCAAGAACATCGTCGCCGCGCTGAACGAGGGCGGCTGGGGCAACAAGGTCCGTGTCGTGCGAGTCAACGACTGGACCACCGAGTGGACGTACGCCGACGTGATCGAGGTCGTCTCCGGCGCCGGTGCGAACCTCGACTGCATCATGCTGCCGAAGGTGGAGACCGCCGAGCAGGTGGTCGCCCTCGACCTGCTGCTCACCCAGCTCGAGAAGGTGCACGGCTACGCGCCCGGCCGGATCGGGATCGAGGCGCAGATCGAGAACGCGCTCGGCCTGACCAACGTGAACGCGATCGCGCAGGCGTCGCCGCGGGTCGAGACGATCATCTTCGGCCCGGCCGACTTCATGGCCTCGATCAACATGAAGTCGCTGGTCGTCGGCGAGCAGCCGCCCGGGTACGACGTCGGCGACGCCTACCACTACATCCTGATGCAGATCCTGATGGCGGCCCGCGCGCACGGCAAGCAGGCGATCGACGGCCCGTACCTGCAGATCAAGGACGCCGACGGCTTCCGTCGCGTCGCCGGCCGCTCGGCCGCGCTCGGCTTCGACGGCAAGTGGGTGCTGCACCCGGACCAGATCGCCGCCGCGAACGAGGTCTACTCGCCGCGCCAGGACGACTACGACCACGCCGAGAACATCCTCGACGCCTACGACCACTTCACGTCGGCCGCCGGCGGCGCGCGGGGTGCGGTGATGCTCGGCGACGAGATGATCGACGAGGCGTCGCGCAAGATGGCGCTCGTCATCTCCGCCAAGGGCCGCGCGGCCGCGATGACCCGGACGGACGTCTGGCAGCCTCCGACCGACTGAGCTCCAGTGGCGTGGGTCACACAACGATGAGTCCGTACGCCGCCGATCGCCTTCCTCCGCGACAACCCTTTGCGTGAGGAGACCGACGGTGAACGACCTCGAGACCTGGGCGGCGGTGCACGCCGAGCGTGCCGCGCTGGCCGCCGCCCTGGCAGACCTGACCGACGAGCAGTGGCGTACGACGTCGTTGTGCACCGAGCTCAGCGTGCGGGAGGTGCTGGCGCACATGACGGCCGGCGCGACGCTGTCGTTTCCGCGGTGGTTCGCCGGGGTGCTGCGGCACCGGTTCGACTTCGACGCGCAGGTGCTGATGCGGTTGCGGGAGCAGCTGGGGGAGTCGCCTGCCGAGACGCTGGCGCTGTTTCGTGCTGGGGTCGAGCGGTCGACGACGCCGTTCGGGCGGCGGGGGAGCGCGGTCTGGGCGCTCGCGGAGACCTTGGCGCATGCCGAGGACGTTCGGCGACCGCTGGGGATTCGGCGGGCCTACCCGGTCGAGGTGCTGACCGCCGTTGCCGAGTACTACGCGAGCACCGACACCGTCGTACTGGCCAAGGGGCGGATCGGCGGGCTCCGGCTGGTCGCGACCGACACGAGCTTCAGGACCGGCGAGGGTGAGCTGGTGTCCGGTCCGACGGTCGCCCTGGTGATGGCGATGATCGGGCGTGCGGCGTACTGCGACGACCTCGAAGGCGAGGGAGTCGCGATCCTGCTGACCCGCTGCTGACCCCTCCGGGAAGAGAGACAGCTGGTCTGGCGGCATAATCGCGGCATGGCCGACCGAGTGCTCGAGCTCGCCGTCGCGGGCGACGACGCGGCGTTCGCGGAGCTCGTGGCGCCCTTGCGCGGTGAGCTGCACGCGCACTGCTACCGGATGCTCGGCTCGGTCCACGACGCCGACGACGCGCTGCAGGACGCCTTGGTGCGAGCGTGGCGCGGGCTCGCCGGCTTCTCCGGACGCGGCTCGTTGCGTTCTTGGCTGTACGCCGTCACCACGCACTCCTGCCTCGACGCCGCGCGCAGCCGCCGGCGCCGCGCGCTGCCGATGGACCTGGGCCCGTCGAGCACCACGGTCGTCGACTCGCCGCCGCGCACGGACGTCGCCTGGCTCGGCCCGCACCCGGACGAGCGCTACGAACGCCGCGAAGCCGTCGAGCTGGCCTTCGTGGCGGCGCTCCAGCACCTGCCGCCCAACCAGCGTGCCGCGCTGCTGATGTTCGAGGTCCTCGGCTTCACCGCCGACGAGATCGCCGACGCGCTGGCCACGTCGACAGCGTCGGTCACCAGCGCGATCCAACGCGCCCGGGCCACCGCCGGATCCCGCACGTCGCGCACGTCGGGCGCATCCGACGGCCGGGATCCCGCGACGCCGACCCCAGGTGAGCGCGCCGTCGCCGCGGCGTTCGCCGACGCCCTGGAACGCGGCGACGCCGCCACCCTCGTCGCCCGCCTCGCCGCCGACGTCACGTGGGCGATGCCACCCATGCCCGCCTGGTACGCCGGCCGCGAGGCCGTCACGGCCTTCGCCCGAGCAGTCCCCCTGAGCGGCACCTGCGGCACGTGGCGCACCGTGCAGACCACCGCCAACGCCCTCCCGGCCGTTGCCTGCTACCTGGACTCAGGCAACGGCCACTTTGCCGCGTGGTCCGTCAACGCCATCGCCGTACAGAACGACCGGATCGCCGCGATCACGACGTTCCAGGACCCGGCGTACTTCCCACTCTTCGGCCTGCCGCTCAGTCTGTAGAGCGCGCCGGCCGCAGGAGATCGCGGTGGGCCGGTGGTCCAACTGGGTCAGCCGAGGGTGAGGACCTTGAGGATGCGGACCGGGCGGGTGGGCGGGCCGTCCTGGTCGGGGTCGGCGATGCCGGCGGCGACGATGCGGTCGAAGGTGGACATGCCGAACACGACCTTGCCGAGCACCGTGTAGGCAGGGTCGATGTTGGCGAACGAGTGCACGACGAAGAACTCGCTGCCGTTCGTGCCCGGGCCTTGGTTGCCGTAGGCAACGGTGCCGCGCGGGTAGGTCTCGGTGCCGTCGACCTCGTCGGGGAACTTGTAGCCCGGCCCGCCCTCCTCCTGGCGGTAGATGTCACCGCACTGCAGCACGCCGAGGCGCGTGGAGTCGGTCAGCCGGAAGCACTGGGTGCGGTCGTAGAACCGGCTCTGCACCAGGTGCACGAAGTTGTGCACGCCGCACGGCGCGCTCGCCCGGTCCATCCGGACCACGAACGGCCCGTAGTTGGTGACGAAGAAGACGTCGGCGGTGCCCTTGGCCTTCGCGGTCGCCTTCGGCACCGTGACCGGCTTGGCCGCCGGGTTGTCCGGCGTCGGGGTGAACTCGCACTTCACCGTCGGGGCGGGACGGCCGGACGGCGCGGGCGCCGCGTTCGCGGACGTCGTACCGAGAGTGGTCAGCGTCGCGGCGAGCAAGGTCGTCGCGATCAAAGCAGGGACAAGTGATCGCTTCATGCGATCAACCTAGTACGCCGCGTGGTGCCAGGCACCCGGAAACCCCGCAGGAGCAGGTTAAGACGGGCCGGTACGGCGGACGACGGCTCGCTTACCGGCCGTGCGCCACCTAAGGTAGGGCGGCGATCCGGCCGAAGCTGACTGTTGTGGGGTGTTGGTGTGAACGGCGAGGTACTCGCAGGGCGTTACCGGTTGCTGAGCCTGCTCGGGCGAGGTGGTGCCGGTGAGGTCTGGCGGGGCGAGGACACGGTGCTGGCGCGTCCGGTGGCGATCAAGCTGCTGCGGGCGCTCGACGGTGACCCGATGGACGAGGTCCAGCGGTTCCGCATCGAGGCCCAGGCCGCCGCCCGGCTGCAGCACCCGAACGTCGTCGCCACCTACGACGTCGGCGCCGCCGACGACCAGGTCTTCCTGGTGATGGAGCTGGTCACCGGTCCGGACCTGGCGCAGCTCCTGCGCAGCAAGGGCCTGCCCGGCACCAAGCTGATCGCCGACATCGCCGTGCAGGGCGCCCGCGCGCTGGACGCCGCCCACGGCGCCGGCATCATCCACCGCGACGTCAAGCCCGCCAACCTGATGATGGCCGGCGACGGCACGCTGAAGATCACGGACTTCGGCCTGGCCCACGCCGGCGGCCTCAACGGCGCCACCGGACAGGTCCTGCTCGGTACGGCGGCCTACATCTCCCCGGAACAGGTCACCGGCGGTCAGGCGACGACAGCCAGCGACTGGTACTCGCTGGGCTGCGTGCTGTACGAGTTGCTCGAAGGCGTCCCGCCGTACGTCGCCGGCACTGTCGAGGGCGTGCTCCGCCAGCACCTGGAAGCCCCGGTCCCGCCGGTACGGCGTACTGACGAGGTCCCCGGCCTGGCCGGTCTGGTCGAGCAGATGCTCGCCAAGGACCCGGCCCAGCGCCCGTCGTCCGCTGCAGCTGTCCTGGCACAGCTCAAGGACGCGGCTGAGCCCATCAGCAACGCGACCCAGCGCCTGCCTCTCGCAGCGGCGGCAGCAGTGCCGGCCGCCGCGGTCCTTCCTCCGCTGGACGAGGAGCTGCTGGGCGAGCCGGTCGAGGCGCGCACTGCTAGCCATGTTGCTCCGCAGCGGCGGTCCCTGTTCACCAAGGTGCTCGTCGGTGCCGCAGTGCTCGTGGTCGGCGTGATGGCCGCCGCCCTGCTGCGCGAAGGCGTCTCGCAGGACCCGCCGGCCCAGGCAGGCGGTACGCCGACCGTCGCCCCGACCGTGGCGTCGAAGGTCACCACGAAGCCGAAGGCGACGCCCACCCCGACGCCGAAGCCCAAGGTCACGCCGTCGCCGAAGAAGACCCCCAAGAAGTCCCCGTCCAAGCCGGCGGAGACCGGTACCGCGGGCCAGCTGAAGACCCTGGCTCAGCTCCTCCGCCAGGGGCAGCAGGGCGAAAGCGCCAAGCAGGTGCGTGAGGCGGCCAAGGACCTGGACCAGGCGGCCAAGGCGCTCGGTGAGGGCGACGAGGACGAGGCCGGGCAGCAGTACCGCAGCGCGCTCCGCAAGCTCGGTACGGCGCAGCGGTCCGGCCACTGGCGGCCGTCGCCGCAGGAGTTCGTGCTGATCGCCGCCGTCAATCGCGACCTCGGCCGGACCGGCTACGGCAACGGTGACGGCGACAACGACGAGCGCGACTCCGACGAGTAGAGCGAGCGCGGAGGGCAGGCCGTAGTACCGGCGGGCGCAGTGCTGGTCGCCGTCGTACTGACGGACGCAGTACTGGTCGGCGTAGTACCAGTCGGCGTACTGGGCGTGAGGCACCTGACGGGAATCAGGTGGTCGGTGTCACAGCGGGTGTCGGGGTGTACCGGGATGCTGGGTAGTCGCGATACTCGCGAGTAAGCATCGAGCCGAGGAGCCGCCGAGATGAGCAGGTTGCAGCAGACCGAGGGACTGACCGACGTCCAGGAGGAGATCCTCAAGACGGTCCGGGCCTTCGTCGAGGCGGAGATCCTGCCGGTCGCCACCGAGCTGGAGCACAAGGACGAGTACCCGACCCAGATCGTCGAGGGGTTGAAGGAGCTCGGCCTGTTCGGGCTGATGATCCCCGAGGAGTACGGCGGTCTCGGCGAGTCGCTGCTCACCTACGCGCTCTGCGTCGAGGAGATCGCCCGCGGCTGGATGAGCGTGTCCGGCATCATCAACACGCACTTCATCGTCGCGTACATGCTGCTGCAGCACGGGACCGACGAGCAGAAGCAGAAGTACCTGCCGCGGATGGCGACCGGTGACGTGCGCGGCGCGTTCTCGATGTCCGAGCCGGGCTGCGGTTCCGACGTGTCGGCGATCAAGACCAAGGCCGTGAAGAACGGTGACAGCTACACGATCAACGGCCAGAAGATGTGGCTGACCAACGGCGGCTCGTCGAACCTGGTCGCGGTGCTGGTGAAGACCGACGAGGGCAGCGACTCGGTCTACAAGAACATGACCACGTTCCTGGTCGAGAAGGAACCGGGCTTCGGCGAGGTCGACCAGGGCCTGACGATCCCGGGCAAGATCGAGAAGATGGGCTACAAGGGCGTCGACACCACCGAGCTGATCTTCGACGGCTACGCGATCGACGCCGGCCAGGTCCTCGGCGGCGTGCCGGGCAAGGGTTTCTACCAGATGATGGACGGCGTCGAGGTCGGCCGGGTGAACGTCGCCGCGCGCGGCTGCGGGGTGGCCCGGCGGGCGTTCGAGCTCGGCATCTCCTACGCCCAGCAGCGGGAGACGTTCGGCAAGAAGATCGCCGAGCACCAGGCGGTGCTGTTCCGGCTGGCCGACATGGCGGTCAAGGTCGAGGCCGCGCACGAGCTGATGGTCAAGGCGGCCCGGAAGAAGGACGCCGGCTCACGCAACGATTTCGAGGCCGGCGTCGCGAAGTACCTGGCCAGCGAGTACTGCTCGCAGGTCGTGGAGGACTCCTTCCGGATCCACGGCGGCTACGGGTTCTCCAAGGAGTACGAGATCGAGCGCCTGTACCGGGAGGCGCCGATGCTGCTGATCGGCGAGGGCACGGCCGACATCCAGCGGATGATCATCGGCCGGCGCCTGCTCGAGGACTACAAGCTCTGACCAGCCGCAGGCGGCGGGGCCGGGCCTGACGGCTCCGCGACTGCTGGGCGCGGTCATCCGATCGGCGCCCCGCAGCCGTCGAGGATCATCCGGCCGAGCGTGGTCAGGTCGTGGCGCACCGCCTGGCCGGCCCGGCGGGTGGTGATCAGTCCGGCCTCGCGCAGGATGCCCGCCTGCCGGCTGGCTCCGGCCAGCGAGATGCTGCAGCGCTGGGCCAGCTCTGTCGTCGTACAGCCGTCTGCGATCGCCTCCAGCGCGGCTGCGCGCGTGCTGCCGAGCAGAGCGGCCAGCGGACGTGACCGCTGCTCGGCTGCGCCGCGGCGTAGTGCGCCCGGGCCGTGCTTGACCGGGTAGACCAGCACTGGCGGCAGGTGCGGGTCGCGCAGCTTGGTCGGCGTACGCCAGCAGAACACCGACGGCTGGAGGCGGAGGCCACGGCCGTCCAGGTGCAGGTCCGCGTCGGGCAGTCCGTCGACAGTGAGGACCGGGGACTCCCAGCGAACGGCAGGGTGGATGCGGCCGAGCAGCCGGTCCACGCCGGCGCCCGACAGCTCGCTGACCTTCTGCTGATGGTCTGCGCGGACCATCGTCCGCATCGACTCCCAGTACGGCGCGATGGCCGACTGGTGGTAGGTGTGCATCGCGTGGCCGAGGCCCTTGACCACCTCGTGGCGGCCGCTGACCAGCTCCCGGGTCCAGCTCGACCCAGGACGCCGTACGGCGAGCAGCTCGAGCTCCCGCTGGAACCGGCCGCGAGAGGTGGACAGGACGCGCTCGACGCCCTCGTCGAAGCTGCCGGTGTGCTGGGCAGGGGTCAGGAAGTCGGGGGAGTAGCCGCGCGGCGGCGCGAGGTGCAGCAGCCGGGTGGCGGGCCGGGGCAGCTGCCGGCGGGTCCGCTCACGCCAGTGGCCGTACTGGGTGGTCCCGTCCTGCACCTGCAGCTGGTGCAGGCTCAGCAGGACCTCCCAGAGCGGGTCCGGTTCTTCGGCAAGCGTGGTCCGCGCGAGGTCCTGACTGGTGAAGTGAATCCGCAGCACGACAGGTACTCCTCTCTCCACCACCCATCGTGCAAGGAACCCCTGTCAACTTCCTGTCACCGGCCACGTCGCACACGTTCCGTGCACGATGGGGCAGGCGGACGGGTCAACGCTGGGTGCGGCTGTCACCCAGGGTGGTGACGCATGGCTGGAGATCGTTCCCAGGCGATATTCTGCGGCGGGTCGGCCGGGGAGCGGAGACAGATGACGGCAAGAGGGCTGGGGCGGCCGCAGGTCGCCATCCGGTTGCTCGGCGCTGTCGCGGTGCGGGTGGACGGCCGGGCGATCGAGCTCGGCGGGGACCGGCTGCGGTCGCTGCTCGCGATCCTCGCCCTGACCGCCGGGGACAGCGTCCCGACGGCGTTGCTGGTCGAGCGGATCTGGGGCGAGTCGCCGCCGGCCAACGCCGGTCCGAGCCTGCACACGCTGATGACCCGCCTGCGGCGCGCTGTCGGCGCTGAGCTGGTGGCCACGGGGCCGACCGGGTACAGCCTGCGCGTCGAGCCCGAACAGGTCGACGTACTGCGGTTCGCGAGGCTGCTGCGGACTGGTGCCCAGTCCCGCGAGCGGGTGAAGGAGCGGGCGGCGATCGACGAGGCGCTCTTGCTGTGGGGCGGTCGGCCGTTCGCCGGTGTGCGGTCCGACTGGCTGGAGTCGATCGAGCTGCCGCGCCTCGAAGAGCAGTACCTGGCAGCCGTCGAGCGGCGCTTCGACCTGCGCTCGCTGGACAGGGCCTCGCAGAACGACGCGCAGAGCCTCGGTGAGGAGCTGTCCGAGCTACGCAGGCTCACGGTGGCGTACCCGTTGCGGGAGTCCCTCTGGGCCCGCTTCCTCCGGCTGCTGGCCCGCAGCGGCCGGGCCGCCGAGGCACTCGAGCTGTACGACGAGATGCGCGCCCGCATCGCCGATGGGTTCGGCGTCGACCCGGGCGCCGAGCTACGTGCCGTGTACGACGAGCTGACCGGCACACGGACCAGGCCGTCGCGCCGGGTCGCGCCGAGCCAGCTGCCGTCCGACGTACTCGGCTTCACCGGCCGCAGGGAGCTGCTGGCCGAGCTGGACGGCGTACTGGCCGGACGTGACCCCGAGAGCACGGTTGCAGTGGTGCTGCACGGACCAGGCGGAGTCGGGAAGACCAGTCTGGCAGTGCACTGGAGTCACCTGGTCGCTGAGCAGTTCCCGGACGGGCTGCTGTTCATGGACCTGGGCGGTTACGGGCCGGGCGCACCCGTGGACCCCCCGGTGGCGCTGGGGTATCTGCTGCATGCTCTCGGCGTACCGGCTTCGCAGATCCCGGCGGAGGTGGGCGGACGGAGTGCGCTGCTGCGGTCCACGCTCGCTGGGCAGCGGGTGCTGGTGGTGCTCGACAACGCGCTCAACGCCGAGCAGGTCAGGCCGCTGCTGCCGGGGATGGGCGCGGTCGTCCTCATCACCAGCAGGAGCAGGCTGCGTGGCCTGGTCGCGCGGGAGGGTGCTCGGCAGGTTGCGATCGACCAGCTGTCGACGGCAGACGCCAGGAGCCTGCTGTCCGGCCGGATCGGGCTGCTGGACTCGGGGAACGTGCAGTTGCTCGACCAGTTGGCGGAGCGCTGCAACCACCTGCCGCTGGCGCTGGTGATCGCCGCTGAGCAGGTGGCCCGGCGGTCCGGCTCGGCACTGGCCGAGCTGGTCGGTGAGCTGACCGAGCACCAGCTGGACGCGTTCGACGCGAGCGACGATCCGGCGACCGACCTGCGGGCGGTGTTCTCGTGGTCGTACCGGACGCTCGACCCGGAGGCGGCACGGCTTTTCCGGATGCTGAGCATCTATCCAGGGCGACGTTTCGCGCCGCAGGCGGCGGCAGCACTCACCGGGCACGACGCCAGGACAGCCGGCAAGCTTCTGCGGCGACTGGCCGACCTGCACCTCGCCGTAGAGGCCAGCGCCAACAGGTTTCAGCTGCACGACCTGCTGCGTGCGTACGCGGCAGAGGAACTGGCGAAGGCGACTGACGACGTCGACGCGGCCTGGGAGCGGTTGCTGGACTGGGCGGTGCAGTCGGCGGTCGCGGCGCGGCTGGTGCTTGGTGAGCCGCGCAAGCTGCACTACGTCGAGCAGCCGCTGCCGGGGACGGTCCCGCTGACGTTCGCCGACCAGCCGGCCGCGCGGGCGTGGTTCGACTTGGAGCTGCGCGGGCTGATGGCGATGGTGCTCAGTGGTGCCGCCCGCGGGATGCATGCCCAGGCCGCACGGCTCGGACTGCTGCTGTGGAACGCGTTGTCGCGGCTGGTGAGCCCCGACGAGGCGCTGGCGATCCAGCAGGTCGCCGCCGAGTCCGCGCGGCTGGTCGGCGACCCGATGCTCGCGGCACTGGCGACGAACCAGCTGGCGACCAGCCACGGCGCACGCGGCGACCTGGTGCAGGCAGACGCGGAGCTGACCAGGGCGCTGGAGATGTTCACCCGGATCGGCAACCAGGCAGGTATCGCGCTCGTCCGCGGCAACCTCGGCTTCCTGCGCCAGCTCGAGGGCACGTACGACGAAGCCGTCGAGCACCAGCGGGCGGCGCTGGAGATCACCCGGGCCCAGCAGGACGACCACGCGACCGCCGGGCTGCTGAACAACCTGGCGATGACCTACAACGAGTCAGGCCGGTATGCCGACGCGCGGCTGACCGCGATCGAGTGCGTCCGGATCTGCAAGGACCTGACCGACCTGCGGCCGCTGTGCTACGTCAACGACACCCTGGGCCAGGCGTACGTCGGCCTCGGGGAGATCGAGCTGGCCACCGAACGGTTCGCGGCCGCGGTGATGCTCAACCTGCGGATCGGCAGCCCTGCCGCGGCGGTCGGTGCGCAGGTCCGGCTCGGCCGCGCCTGGCAGGGCACCGACGACGCCGCCGCCGAGCAGGCGTGGATCTACGCGCTCGAACTGATCGACGACCACGGCCAAGGGCTGCTGGACGACCTGCGCGCCGAGGTCGAGGACCTGCTGGCCAGGACGTGAGGACCAGCTAGGAAGTGATGGCTGGCCAGACCGTGACAGTCGGCTAGGAAGTGACGGCCCGCGTGCCGTGACGCAGCCCGCCGGAGCCGTACCCGGACAGCAGCCAGATACCCAGCTGGGTGACCTCGTGCTTCACCGACGCACCCGCCCGGCGGGTGGTGATCAGTCCGGCCTCGCGCAGCACGGTCGCCTGGTGGCTGGCCGCGGCCGGTGAGATGTTGCAGCGCTTGGCCAGCTCGGTCGTCGTACAGCCCTCTACAGCCGCCTCCAGCGCCGCGGCGCGGGTGGAGCCGAGCAGGGAGCCGAGGGCGTCGGACGGACGGCCCGCGTCGGACGACTGCCGCAGGATGCCCGGCGCGTGCTGGATCGGGTACACCAGGATCGGCTTCAGGCCCGGGTCACGCAGCTTGGTCGGCACCTGCCAGCAGAACGCGGACGGCTGCAGTTCGATGCCGCGGCCGTCCAGGTAGAAGTCGCGGTCGTTCATGTCGAGCACCTGCAGCACCGGCGCGACCCAGCGGACCCGCGGGTGCAGCGACGACAGCAGCCGGTCCACACCGTGCCGGGCGAGCGCGTCACCCCGGTGCGCCTGGTCCGCGGCCACGTGCGTACCGATCGACTTCCAGTACGGCGCGATGGCGGCGTCGTGGTAGGTCCGGATCGCGTTGCCCAGCTTGCGCATCGCCGAGCGGTCGCCCTGGGCCAGCTCCCGGGTCCACGGCGAGACCGGCCGGTACTTGCTCAGCAGGTCGAGCTCGGACCGGACCTGCTGCTGCGGAGTGGCCAGCGCCTTCTCCAGCGCGCTGTCGAAGTCCGACGGGCAGTCGGCCGGGGTCAGGAAGTCGGGGGAGTAGCCGCGAGCAGGCATCAGCTCGAGCAGCAGCCGCATCTGGTCCGGTGCGACCTTGGTCCGGACGTGCCGCCGCCAGTCGTCGAACACCAGCCGGCCGTCGGAGTGCTGCAGCATGTGCAGGCTGAGCAGGATCTCCCACAGCGGCGCGGGCGTGGTCGAGATCGTCACCCGGGCCAGGTCGCGCGGGGTGAAGTGGATGCGGAGCACGAAGCCTCCCCTGCAGACAGCTCACCTGCATTGAACCAAAGGCACGCGACGTAGCACAACAGCTACAGCCAGTTGTTCTTCTTGAACAACCGGTAGAGCACGGCGCAGGCGACCAGCATCACGCCCAGCACGACGTAGTAGCCGTACTTGGTGGTCAGGATCGGCATGTGGTCGAAGTTCATCCCGTAGACACCGGCAATCAGTGTCGGGACGGCGATGATCGCGACCCAGGACGAGATCCGGCGCATGTCCTCGTTCTCCGAGACCTGCACCTGGGCCAGGCCGGCCTGCAGGATCGAGCTGAGCAGCTCGTCGAACGAGATCACCTGCTCCTTGACCCGCAGCAGGTGGTCGTCGACGTCGCGGAAGTAGTCCCGGGTCTCGTCGGCGATCATCGGGTGCCGCAGCGTCGCCAGCGCGCGCATCGGCCCGGTCAGCGGCGCGACCGCCCGCTTCAGCTCCAGCACCTCGCGCTTGAGCTGGTAGACCCGGTCGATGTTGCGCCAGCCGCGCGGGCTGAACATCTCGATCTCGATCTGGTCGATGTCGGCCTGTACGGCGGCCGCGACCGCCAGGTAGCTGTCGACCACGTGGTCGGCGATCGCGTGCAGCACCGCGCCGGGACCGGCCTCCAGCCGCTTCGGCTCCTTCTCCAGCTCCTGCCGCAGCCCGGTCAGCTCGCCGTGGTCCCCGTGCCGGACGGTGATCACGAAGCCGGGCCCGCAGAACACCATCACCTCACCGGACTCGACGACCTCGCTGGTCGCGGTCAGGTCGTCGTGCGGCACGTACCGCACGGTCTTCAGGACGGCGAACAGGATCTCGCCGTACCGCTCGAGCTTGGGCCGCTGATGCGCCTCGGTCGCGTCCTCCAGCGCCAGCGGATGCAGGCCGAACTCCTGCCCGATCACGGCCAGTTGGTGCTCGTCGGGCTCGAACAGGCCGATCCAGACGTAGCCCTCGCCGCGCCGGGCCCGCTGCAGGGCGTCGACGTAGTTGCCGTCGTGGGTGTCGCGCCGGCCGTCGCGGTAGTAGGCCCAGTCGATCAGGGCGCCGTCGAGCTTGCCGCTGCCGACCAGGTCGAACGCCGGTACGTCGGGGACGGCGGGGACGCCGGGGCGGCGGGCGAACACCCGTCCGACGCGCCGGGAGGCGCCCATGTCCCACCTTCGTCCGGTCATCGACGCGAGGCTATCAACGCCCCGCCGGTGTGGCTGCCGCGCTGTCCTTACCACGCGTCGGCAATGATGGGATGGAAGCAACTCGGAGAGGAACGACGATGACCACCCAGCGCATGCCCTCGATGGACCCCCGCCCGACGGGGCTGACGATCGGCACGTACGACACCTACCTGCAGGCGCAGCGAGCGGTCGACTACCTCTCGGACGAGAAGTTCCCGGTGGAGCACACCACGATCGTCGGTAACAACCTGCGGCAGGTGGAGAAGATCACCGGCCGGCTGACCTGGGCCCGGGCGCTGACCGCCGGCCTGGCCAGCGGCGCGTGGTTCGGCCTGTTCGTCGGCGTCCTGCTCGGCCTGTTCACCAGCGACGGCGGCTGGCTGGCCGCGCTGGTCACCGGCGTCGTGCTCGGTGCGATCTTCGGCATGGCCTTCGGCGCGATCGGCTACGCCCAGCTCGGCGGCCGCCGCGACTTCACCTCGCGCACCGCGGTCGTCGCCACGACGTACGACGTGCTCTGCGACTTCAAGTTCGCCGAGGAAGCCCGCAACCACTTGGCCAAGCTCGCGCTGAAGGGCGAGGTCACGCCCCGCCTGCCAGAGCAGTCCAGCTAGAGCACTGAGAGCAAGACCACTGGCGTGGGGGGCTGCGCGGGTGCGGCCGGACCGGGCAGCATGGGCCGGAACGGAAGGAGCACCGGATGCAGTTCGGGCGCAGCTACGAGGAGTTCGAGGTCGGTGCGGTCTACAAGCACTGGCCCGGCAAGACGGTCACCGAGTACGACGACCACCTGTTCTGCCTGCTGACCATGAACCACCATCCGCTGCACCTGGACAGCAACTACGCCGAAGAGACCACGCAATTCGGGCGCAACGTTGTGGTCGGCAACTACATCTACTCGATCCTGCTCGGCATGTCGGTGCCCGACGTGAGCGGCAAGGCGATCGCGAACCTGGAGATCGAGTCGCTGCGCCACGTCGCCCCGACCTTCCACGGTGACACGATCTACGGCGAGACCGTCGTCCTGGACAAGTGGGAGTCGAAGTCCAAGGACGACCGCGGCGTCGTGTACGTGGAGACCAAGGGCTACAAGCAGGACGGCGCTGTCGTCTGCCTGTTCAAGCGCAAGGTGATGGTCCCGAAGAACTCCTACCTGGAAGCGCGGGGCGGCGAACAACCAGGCCGCCCCACGCCTCTCAGCTAGACGGGCCGGAACTCCACCAGTACGGCGGACGGCATCGGCAGCGTCAGCCGGACCAGGTCGCCGTCCCGCGCGACGCGCTCGCTCCGCAGCGCGGAGCGCGCGGCAAGCTGCTGCCACTCGGCGTCGGTCGGCCAGTCTCCGACGCCGAGGTCGGCGGCCTCGGCCGCCAAATCGCCCGAGTTGGTCTGCGCGCCACCTGAGTCGGCCCGCTCCGGCGGCGTGCCGGCTGCGCCCGCCGCCAGGTAGGTCACTGTTGCGACCCAGTTGTCGTCCACGCCTGGCACCTTCAGCTCCACCGTCCGGCTGAGGTCCGCGTCGCCGCCTGCCTTCGTCTGGTCGAGCGTGAGGTTCCACAGCAGCACAGCGACCCGTTCGCGGTCCCGCGAAGCCCAGGCCTCCACCAGGCTCCCCGCGCCGTCTCCGTCGAGAGCTACTGGCAGCTCCACCGGCCCCAGCCGGCTCAGCAGCGACATGGCGTGGAAGCGCGGCTTCGGCAGCCCGCCGACGGTCTGCAGCCCGAAGCCGCCGTGCAGCAGCCGTGGCGGCCGGCCCAGCTCCTCGAAGTGGTCCGACGCGACCCAGTAGGCCAGCGCATCCACCCGTCCCGCCGCCGACTTCATGCCGCGCAGCAGGAACACCCCGGAGAACACCGAGTCGTTGATCGGGTTGAAGTGGGTCGGCGTGACGCCCCACTCCGTCCAGAGGATCCGCGCGTCACCGAACCCGTGCCGCTCCAGCGAAGCCCGTACGTCGAGCGGCGGGCTCCCGTAGGTGTGCGTGGTCACGAAGTCGACCGGCGACCCGACCGAAGCGGCGTGCGCGAGCAGGTCGTCCACCCAGCCAGCAGCGGCCGACGAAGGCCCGCCGACGGCCAGTCGCTGGTCCACCGCCTTCACGGCGGCCGCGGTCACGTCGTACAGGTGCATCCACTCGGCCTTGGTGCCGGACCAGAAGACCTCGAGGTTCGCCTCGTTCCACACCTCGAAGTCCCAGCCGAGCACCTCGTCCGGACCGTACCGCTCGACCAGGTGCTGGACCAGGGCAGTGACCAGCTCGCCCCACCGCTCGTACGAGTGCGGCGGCGAGATGATCGCGCCGTACTCGAAGACCGTCTTGGACGGGTCCGACGCCAGGTCGCGCGGCATGAACCCGAGCTCGACGACCGGCCGCAGCCCGAGGCCGAGCAGCTTGTCGTAGATCGCGTCGACCACCGAGAAGTCGTAGACCGGCTCGCCGTCGACCTCGGTGTAGACCCGGGTGTCGTCGTGGAAGATCGCGTGCGCCCGCACCGTGCGCACCCCGATCTCGTCGTGCATCTTGCGCAGCGCCTGCTCCAGCTCCGGCCCGATCTCCCGGCCGCCGCTCAGATCGGTGCACAGCAGCTGGCTGAGCCGCTCGCTACCGACCATGGGCACCCACGGCTTCGGCAGCTCGACCCCTTCGCCCACGGCGTCCACCGCCACACGCACCACAGGGACAGCCCCGTCAGCCACCAGCGGCACCGCCCCGACGACCTCACTGGCCCGTCCGGCGACCGTCACCTCCGCCACACTCGCCACGGCGTACCTGTACGGCGTACCGGGTGTGCAGGTGGTGTCCACGTACGGCGGCAGCGGCACCGACAGCACGTCACCGCTGTGGTGGTCGACGGGCTCCAGCGGCCCGTCCTCCAGGCCGCGCAGGATCAGGTACCCGACCGCGCCGGGCACCAGCGACCAGTCGACCGTCACCTGGCCGACGCCACCGACCGCGCTCACCTCCTTGGGCGGATCCAGGTCCGGGAACTCGAACTCCCGGGCCTCGTCGCTACGGACCGCGATCCGCGCGTCCCAGTCGGCCTTCGCGCCTGTATCCATCAAACTCCCCGAATCTCCTCTTTGCGTCCGAAGTACGAGCATGCGGCCAGGTTGTCAGTCGAGGCCGGCGGTGAACTGCTCCAGCGCGATCAGCGGCTTGACCCGCCGCTCGACCGCGCCGCGGCTGAAGTTGCGCCGGATCACGTCGTTGCCGAACACGTTGCCGATGGCCCCCATCACCATCGCCTGGTCGAGCGACAGGTAGCGCTTGGCGATCAGCCCGGACTTCACCGCGACCGAGTCGTAGAACCCGCCGCCGGCGTACGCCTTGAGGCGGGACTCGATCTTGGCCAGGTTGTCGATCGCCTGCCGCGGCGCGTACTGCATCGCGAGGAACGCCGCGTGCGGGGTGACCACGCCGTCGCCGTACGCCGGCGTCGGGTTCACGCCGTCGCGGCAGCCCTCGAAGCCCGCGTCGAAGTTGGTCGCCTCCAGGTCCGACGGGTAGCCGGTCGGGTCCATCCCGATCGCGTCCACGCCGTACACGCTGTAGCCGCCCTTGGGGTTCGAGGCCGGCGAGAAACCCCAGTAGCCGTACTTCGCTTCCTTCAGCCCGTGCTCGATGTGCGCGCGGACCGTCAGCGGGTGATTGATCGCCCAGCTGCGAGCAGCCCAACGCCCCTCGGGCACGAACAGGTCCGGCATCAGCGACTCGAACATGTCGCCGCCCCACGACGGCACCAGCCGCATCCCGCGGTAGGAGTAGCTGCCCTCGAACACGTCGATGCCGAGGTACGTGCGGTGCACGCCGACCGGCCGCTGCTCGACCCACGACCAGTCGCACGAGTCCGGGAAGGTCCGGTACGTCGCGAAGTACTGCGCGGCCGGCACCTGACCGAGCGCGATCCCGATGTACGGCGCGATCCGGGCCTCGGTGTTGCAGGTGTCGTAGTGGAACTTGCGGTAGTACACGTCCGGCCCGGTCCCGGCGTGGTTGCCCTTGTCGGTCTCCTCGTCCGGCGGCGAGGTCTCGAAGAAGCCGCCGCGCATCAGGCCGGCGCCGACGCCCGGACGCGCGTCCGGGTTGTAGTAGTAGGCGAAGTTCATCTTGCCCAGCAGCCCGTCGGCCAGCCGGCGGACCCGCGGCTCGGCGTTGCGCACCACCATCAGCGCGGCCGCGAACCAGCCGTTGTCGACGCTGGACACGAACGGCGTGATCGGCCGGGTGCCGTCGGGATCGACGGAGCGGACCTCGCCGGTTGCTTCGTCGTACCAGTTGAAGAACATGCCGCTCGGCTCGTGGTGGTCGACCCTCGTCATCGTGGTGAGGGTCTGGCTGAGCCGGCGCAGCGACTCGTGGGGCGAGATGATGCCGAGCTCCCGGGCGACCACCGTGCTCCACAGGTAGCCGCCGATGTTGGTCGGCGAGGTGTACTGGCTGCGCACCGGATCGATGACCGAGGCGCCGATGTTGTCGGCGGGCAGGCCGGTCTTCTCGTCCGTCATGGCGACGAGGCTGCGCCAGGTGTCACGCGCCCAGCGGCCGACCAGGGCGCGATCTTGGCGGTTGGGTTTCCAGCCGCCCTTCAGCTGATCAGCTGGTGAAGCTGTTCCTCCGTACGCGGGAAGTGCCGTGCCGACGAGGGCGGCTGTTCCGGTGGCTGCGAGTAGGGTGCGGCGACTGATGTTGGCGGTCATCTACGTCTCCTAGCGATTACTTGAGTCCGGTGCTGTGCTATTTGAGTCCGGTGATGGCGATGCCCTTGGTGACGTGCCGCTGGAAGATCACGAACATCACCAGCACCGGTACGACGACCACGACCGCGCCGGCCATCAGCAGGCCGTAGTTCTGCGCGTTCTGCCCGGTCGAGTACAGCGCCAGGGCGACGGGAAGGGTGTACTTGTCCTCGGTCTGGGCGATCACCAGCGGCCAGAGGAAGTTGTTCCAGGAGCCGAGGAAGGTCAGGATGCCGAGCGTGGCCAGCGCGGGCCGGGTCAGCGGCAGCATGATCCGGGCGAAGATGCCCAGCTCGCTGGTGCCGTCCACCCGCCCGGCGTCCATCAGGTCGTCGGGCAGCCCGGAGAAGAACTGCCGCATCAGGAACACGCCGAACGGCGAGACCAGGAACGGCAGGATCAGTCCGGGGTAGCTGTTGGCCAGCCCGGCGTTGGTGACGAACACGAACAGCGGTACGAAGGTGACCATCCCGGGCACCATCAGCGTCGCCAGCACCAGCACGAACAACGCGTTGCGGCCCTTGAACCGCAGCTTGGCCAGCGCGTACCCGATCATCGAGCAGAACGCCAGGTTGCCGGCCGTCACCGCCAGCGCCACCACGGTCGAGTTGAAGAAGTAGCGCGGGAAGTTCGCCTTGTTGAACAGGTCGTCGTAGTTCTGCGTGGTCGGTGCCTGTGGCAACCAGGTCGGCGGGACCTGGAGCAGTTCGCCCTGGGTCTTGAAGCTGCCCAGCAGCATCCAGACGAACGGCGCGGCGACCGCGACCAGCCCGAGCACGGCGATCAGGTAGATCCACCAGGTACGGCGCATCACTTCTCCCTCAGCAGCCGGAACTGGATGAACGTGATCACGGCGATCACCACGAACAGGATGTAGGCCATCGACGTGGCCAGCCCGTAGTTGCCGAACCCGAACTGCTGGTAGGTGTACATCGACACCGACAGCGTCGAGTTCAGCGGACCGCCCTGGGTCATCACCAGCGGCTCCTCGAAGAACTGCAGGTAACCGATCCCGGTGGTGACGCTGGTGAACAGGATGGTCGGCCGCAGCAACGGCACGATCAAGTACCGGAACCGTTGCCACGGGCCCGCACCGTCGATCTGGCCGGCCTCCTCCACGGTGGCCGGGATGCCCTGCAGCCCCGCTAGGAAGATGATCATCGCCGAGCCGAAGTTGCGCCAGACCGCCATCGCGATCAGCGACGGCATCGCCCAGGTCTTCGACGCCAGCCAGTTCGGCCCGTCGATCCCGAACCAGCCGAGCACGGTGTTCAGCAGGCCGGCGTCCGGGGCCAGCACGAACCGCCAGATCACCGCGATCGCGACGATCGAGGTCACCACCGGCAGGTAGTAGCCGACCTTGAACAGGCCCTGGAACCGCTTGATGCCGCGGTCCAGCAGCACCGCCGCGGCCAGCGCGACCGCCAGCGTCAGCGGGACGCCGACCACCACGAAGTACGCCGTGTTGAACGCGGCCTTGCGGAAGGTCTCGTCGGACAGGGCCTTCACGTAGTTGTCGAGACCGACGCCCTCGACCGCGAACGGCGTCCGCAGGTCACGCTGCTTGATGTCGGTGAAGCTCATCCCGAACGAGCCCAGCACCGGCCCGGCCGTGAAGGCCAGGAACAGCACCACGAACGGCAGGACGAGGATCCACGCGGCGGCGGTCTCGCGCCTCAGCGATCGCATCGGTCAGCTACCGGTACCGATCGACGAAGCCTTGGTCTGGATCGCCTTCGCGGTGTCGGCCGGGGACTGGCCGGCCTTGGTCATCTTCTCCACCTCGGTGTCGAACGCGGTCGCGACCTGCTCCCAGTTCACGATCGCCGGCGGCGCCTTCGCGGTCTCCAGCTGCTTGCCGAACACCGGCAGCAGCGGGTCGTTCGCGATGCTCGGGTCCTTCCACGCCGCCTGGACGGCGGGCAGGTCGGTGGACAGCTTGAACCAGTCGGCCTGCGTCTTGCCGTCGGACAGCCACTTGACCAGCTTCCAGGCGCTGTCCTTGTTCTTGCTCGCCTTGAAGACCACGAAGTTGCTGCCGCCGACGAAGGACGTGGAGGTCTTGTTCTTCGGCAGCTCGAAGACGCCGATGTTCGGCTTGATCTTGTCGCCGCCGAGCTTGGCGACCGAGCCCGCCATCCACGGCCCGGAGATGAACATCGGGGCCTGGCCGCTGACGAACTGCGCCTCGGTCTGGTTCGGCGGCAGGTCGGTCCCGGCGATCTTCTCGGTGAAGAAGGACTGGTAGTACTTCAGCCCCTCCTGCATCTCCGGCGTGTCGAGCGTGAACTCCTTGTCGTCGTCGGAGGTGATGTTCGCCCCGGCCGACCAGGAGAACGGCATCACCGTCTGCCAGGAGCCCTGACCGCCCGGCTGCAGGTTGATGCCGTACTTCGCACCGGCCTTCTCCTGCATCGCCTTGGCCATCGTCTTCAGCCCGTCCCAGTCGGTCGGCGGCGTGGTGATGCCGGCCTTCGCGGCCAGGTCCTTGCGGTAGTAGACCAGTCGCGTCTCGACGTACCAGGGCACGCCGTAGCTGACGTCCTTGACCTTGGTGGTGTCCAGCGCGCCGGGGAAGAAGCTGCTGGAGTCGATCCCGGCCGGGGTCGGGTCGAGCGCGTCGAGGTCGGCGAACTCACCCATCCAGGTGGTCCCGACCATCGCGGCGTCCGGCAGTGACTGTGCCGTGATCGCGGTGGTGAACTTGTTGTGCGCGGCGTCCCACGGGATCGGCGTGACCTTGACCTTCACGCCCGGGTTCGCCTGCTCGAACGCGGCGGTCAGCTTGGGCAGGTTCTCACCCTCGGTGCCCATCGCCCAGACGGTCAGCTCGCCGGTGGCCGGGTCGCTGCCGATGCTGGTGGACGCCTGCGGTGCGGCCTCGGGGGAGTCCTCGGACCGGCCGCAGCCGGACAGGGCCAGCGCCGCGGCGGTGAGTACGGCGCCGCCGGTCACCAGCCGGTGGCGGGTGCTCTGGGTGATCATGCTCGTCTCCTCGGTTGTCTACTGCTGTTGCCGTGCCGTGCCAGTTCCCCGACGATCAAGCCCCCGGTGCGGTGCCGCAGGAGTCCCGCAGCACCAGTTCTGTCGGTAGTACGTCGTTGCGCGCCCGGGTACGTTCCCCGGTCACGCGTTCGTGCAGTCGCTGGGCGGCCAGCCGGCCGAGCTCGGCCATCGGCTGCCGTACGGTCGTCAGCCCCGGCGACACGTACCGCGCCGCCATCACGTCGTCCCACCCCGTCACGACCATGTCTTCGGGCACGCCGATGCCACCGTCCCGCAGCGTCTGTACGGCGCCCAGCGCGATCTCGTCGTTCGCGCAGACCAGGCCGTCGAACCGCGTCCGCCCGCTCGCCCCCGTCCGCCCGCCCGGGGTCGTTGCTGCGAGCAACTTTGCGGCGAAGCCGGCGCCGCCTGCTTCGGTCAGTGGGGTGCGTTCGGGCGCCGGCACCTGCAGCCCTCGGGCGCCCAGCGCCTTCGCGTACCCCGCGTAGCGCTGCGACACGTCGTACGAGCTGGCCGGATCACCGACGAACAGGAGTTCCTTCCGCCCGTGGTCCAGCAGTCTCGTGGTCAGCCGCTCGGCGCTCGCCGCGCTCTCGGTCCGGACCGAGTCGCAGCCGGTCACCGGCGGGTGCGCGACGACGACCACCGGCACGTTCGCGCGGCGCAGGTCCTGGATCACGTCCAGCCCGAGAGCGTTGCCGTGGACAACGATCCCGTCCACCCGGCCGGCCAGGTCGCGCACGGTCCTGGCCGGATGCGGATTCCCGTGCGTAACGGTCAGGACGACGCTCTGCCCGTGCTCGCCCGCCCACCGCTCGTACCCCATCAGCAGGTCGCCGTAGAACGGGCCGGCCAGGTCGGGCAGCACGAGCCCGTGCGCTTCGTGACGTTGCACCGCGAGGCTTCGGGCGGCTCGCAGCGGAACGTAGTTGAGCTCGTGCGCCGCCTGGTCGACCCGGGCGCGGGCCTTGGCCGACACCGGCCCGGTGCCCTGCAGGACGCGCGAGACCGTCGCGATCGACAGTTGCGCGAGCGCGGCGACGTCGTAGATCGTCGCCGGCCTGCCGGTCGGTCCGGAGGGCATCGCGGGGACTCCTTCGGGAGGGTGCCTGGCAAAGAGTGCCGGCAAAGTGGAAGCGCTTACAGTTTTCGACCCTGCCTTGTCCCGGGGTGGTTGGTCAAGGGTTCGGGCTGCTTCGTACGTCGTCTTCGGGCGATGTCTGGGACGATGGCGCGGTGACCACACACGCAGCGTCAGGGGAGCGGAAGGACCGGCTCTGGCTGGTCCGCCACGGCGAGACCGAGTGGAGCAAGTCGGGTAAACACACGTCCACCACCGACCTGCCGCTGACCGCGGAGGGTGAGCGGATCGCGGGGGAGTTGCGCGACCGCCTGCAGGGGCACGACTTCGACCTGGTGCTGACCAGCCCGCGGCAGCGCGCCCGGCGTACGGCCGAGTTGGCGGGCTTCCCGGAGGCTGAGGTCGACGACGACCTGGTCGAGTGGGACTACGGCGACTACGAAGGCATCACCACCGCGAAGATCCGCGAGACCGTGCCCGGCTGGACGGTCTGGGCCAACCCCGTACCCAACGGTGAAACGCCTGCTCAGGTCGCGACGCGCCTCGACCGCGTGAACGCCCGGATCGCGGCGGTCGACGGCGACGTACTGGCGTTCGGGCACTCGCACGCGCTGCGTGCCCTCACCGCCCGCTGGCTCGAGCTCGGCGTGACGGAGGGTCGCCACTTCGTGCTCAACACCGCCACGGTCTCGATCCTCGGCTGGGAACGCGGTTCACCGGTGATCCATCAGTGGAACTCGTAGAGCGCGACCTCGCCGACCTGCTGGAACCCGAGGCCCGCGTAGACATCCTTGCCGGCAGCTGACGCCTCCAGCACCGCGTACTGCGCTGCGTCTTCTGCCTGTTGCACGGCGTACTGGGTGATCGCGGCGCCGATTCCCTGTCTGCGGGCCTCGGGCACGGTCATCACGAAGTACACCCCGGCGACGTTCTCGGTCAGGAAAGTAGTTGCCGTTGCCACCGGTTTTCCGTCGAGCCTTGCGAGGTAGTGGCGCCAGGGGTCGTCGTACCCTTCCCGGCGGTAGATCTCGGCGACCCACTGCGCCTCGGGCGGTCCTTCGCCGAACCCTTGGCCGAGTGTGTGCTCCCAGACAGTCAGCTCTTGGTCCGTGCTTGTTCTGGTGATCTCCAGCTCTGGCGGACCCGGAGTTTCTTTCGTCAGCTTGCTGATCTCGATCGCCATCGCCGGCTCGCGGCCGCCGTCCGTGAATCCGGCTGTGATGAGGCGCTCACCCAGATCAGTGGGCCGCATCGACGGGCCCACGTGCCAGCATCCCGGCACTCCGTGGGCCTTCATCAGGTCAAGCGACTCGGCGATCACGGCGTCAGCCTCGTCCGCCGGCAGATCGGCGGCGACCACCGCGTTGTGGTAATCGAGTGGCGACCCGCCGATCGTCCAGCGCACCTTCGCGTCGTCACGCCGTACGCCGCCGCCTGCTGTGCCCATTGCCAGCAGCAGCTCGGCTGCGTTGTCCTCGACTGATTGGATCAGCATCTGCCCAGTATCGGCACACTCACGGAGCGAAGTCGCCTGTGTCTTCAGCCGGACTGCGCTTTCTGCCTTCAGCCGGACTGCGTTTCAGCCGGGGAGGGCGTTCCACTGGGCCAGCGTGGAGGCCAGCAGGGTCGCCGTCGGCAGGTTCTCGAACTCGTCGCGGCTGACGAAGCGGGCGTCGTCGGCGTCGTCACCGGCCCGCAGCCTGCCGCCGACCTGCTCGGCCTGGTAGTCGCGGATCACGTACAGCCGCCGGCCCGGCGCCTCCCGCTCGACCTCACCGACCAGGTCCCCGACGACGACTCGGAGACCGGTTTCCTCCGCGACCTCGCGGGCCACCGCGGTCGGGTCGTCCTCGCCCGGCTCGACCCGCCCGCCAGGCAACGACCACAGCCCGCGACCGGGCTCGTGCGCCCGCTGGACCAGCAGCAGGCGGTGCTGCTCGTCGTACACGAGGGCCCCGACACAGTCGACCCGGTCACGCTCCATGCGGATAACAGTAAGGAGAAGGGCGCGGTCCGGATAGCATCAGTGCCGAGACTTGTCCAGAACTGATCTGTCTTGTCGAGAACTGTCTCTGTTGTCCAGAGAAGGGATCCTGATCGCTCGTGCGCATCGACCTGCACACCCACTCCAACCGCTCGGACGGCACCGACCCGGTCGACGTCCTGATCGCGCACGCGAAGCGGGACGGCCTGGACGTGATCGCGCTCACCGATCACGACACGGCCGACGGGTGGGCCGAGGGCCGGCGTGCCGCGGAGGAGCTCGGGATCGGCTTCGTGCCCGGGATCGAGATCTCCTGCAAGCTGCAGGGGATCGCCGTCCACCTGCTCGCGTACCTGCCCGACCCGTCGTACCAGCCGCTGGCCGACGAGCTGCGCATCGTCCGCGACGGCCGCACCGACAGAATCCCGTCGATCGTCGCCCGGCTGAACGGGATGGGCGTCCAGCTCACCGTCGACGAGGTGCTCGCCCAGGCCACCGGTACGCCGTCGGTCGGCCGCCCGCACGTCGCGGACGCCCTGGTCGCCAACGGCACGGTTGCGGACCGCGGTGAGGCGTTCGACCGGTTCCTGGCCGACGGCCGTCCGGGCCACGTGTCGCACTACGCGATCGACCCGGGCCAGGCGATCGACATGGTCCGCGCCGCCGGCGGCGTACCGGTGATCGCGCACCCGTGGGGCCGCTCCAGCTACAAGGTCGTCACCGCCGAGGCCATCGCCCAGCTGGTCTCCGACCACGGCCTGGCCGGGATCGAGGTCGACCACCAGGACCACTCGCCGCAGTCGCGGGAGACGCTGCGCGGGATCGCCGAGGACCTGGGCATCATCTGGACCGGTTCGAGCGACCACCACGGGCTCGGCAAGGTGAACCACGAGCTCGGGGTGAACTCGACCGACCCGGAGCAGTTCCAGCGCCTGCTGGAGGTCGCCAAGGTCAACGCCGCGGCCAGCTCCGCGCAGGTGCCCGAGGCCTACCTGCCGTGAGCTCCGTCATCAACTTCGGCCTGCTCAGCGAGGTCTTCGTCACGCTGTTCGTGATCATGGACCCGCCTGGCACGGTCCCGGTCTTCATCTCGCTGACCGCCGGGCAGTCCCGCGCGGTCCGCAAGAAGGCCGCCTGGCAGGCGGTCCTGGTCGCCTTCGGCGTGATCGTCGTCTTCGCCGCCTTCGGCCAGCAGATCCTGCACAACCTCGGCATCACCCTCCCCGCCCTCCAGGCCGCGGGCGGCCTGCTGCTCCTGCTGATCGCCCTGCAGCTGCTGACCGACACCGCCGAGGACCCGGTCCAGACCAAGAACGTCAACATCGCCTTCGTCCCCCTCGGCACCCCCCTCCTGGCCGGCCCCGGCGCCATCGTCGCCACCATGGTCTTCGTCCAACGCGCCGACGGCTCCCTCCCTGAGGTGGTCGCCATCTCGGTAGGCATCGTCCTCATCCACCTGGTGATGTGGCTGACCCTGCGCTTCTCCGGCCTCATCATGCGCATCCTCGGCGAAAACGGCGTCCTCCTGGTCACCCGCATCGCCGGCCTCCTCCTGAGCGCCATCGCCGTCCAACTGGTAGCCGACGCAGTCTCCGACTTCATCAAGGCCGGCTGACCGCCACACCCAGCCGCCGCCGAACCGCCTCACCCGGCTACCGGCGCCGAACCGCCACACCCGGCCACCGTCGCCGAACCGCCACACCCAGCCGCCGCCGAACCGCCTCACCCGGCTACCAGCGCTGCCTGCCGAACCGCCCCATCCAGCTACCGCAGCCCGCGGCCCAGCCCACCCGCCGTAGCCACAGCCCCAGCCCGACCGCCGACCTCCCCCCGGCATCCCGGTCGTCCTCCGACAGGCCAACCGCGGCCCAGGTGGTTGCCGGCCCCAAGCTGCGTCAGGCTGCCCGACCGCCGTACCAGCGCCGTGTGCGTGGCGTGCCAGCGGGTGGCGGCACAGTGGAGGTCACCGAACGACAGAGGGGTGACCATGACCACGAAGACCGTGAACAAGCTGGCGGTACCGGGCGCGACGCTGCACTACGAGGTCACCGGCAGCGGCCCGGTCCTGCTGCTGATCGCCGGCGGCTTCACCGACGGCGGCATCTTCGACTCCATCGTCGGCCAGTTGGCCGCCGACTACACCGTGATCACCTACGACCCCCGAGGCAACTCCCGCAGCCCGTACGACGGGAAGGCGACCGACGAGCGGGTGGACCGTTCCGCTGAGGACGCGCTGGCGCTCATCGACGCTGTCGGTGGTGGCGAGGCGGCGTACGTGTTCGGTAGTTCCTCCGGCGCGATCACCGGGCTGGAGTTGATCGCTCGGCACCCCGACCGCGTCCGCATGCTCATCGCGCACGAGCCGCCCGCCGTCGACGTGTTGCCCGACGCAACCACCGCGCACGCGTTCTTCGAGGACGTCCACAGCACGTACACCACCGACGGTCCGGTCCCCGCGCTCCACCTGTTCGCCGGCGGGCTCGGGCTCGACGAGGACGACCAGCCGGCGCCGGAGGACCTGCGCCCGGAGTACCGGCACGCCGTCGAGCGCATGATGGGCAACACCAACACGTTCTTCGCCCACAAGTTGTTGCCCTTCACCCGCTACCGCCCCGACCTCGACGCACTCCGCGAGATCGCCGCCAAGATCGTCCCCGCAGCCGGCGCCGACTCCGCCGAACACCTCCCCGCCCGCCCCATCGCCGTCATCGCCGACGAAGTCGGCTGGCCAGTAGTCACCTTCCCCGGCGGCCACACCGGCTACGCCTCCCACCCAGCCCAGTTCGCCACCCTCCTGAGCCGCCTACTGGAGTCCGACCAAACCAGCTGACCACCACGCCCCACCACCAGCCGAAGACCAGCCACCCGTACGCCGAACACCCGGGCACTCCCGGCGGTATGACCTGCCGCCCGCGCCCGCGCCCGCGCCCGCGCCCGCCGAGTCCGACCGGTCCGCGTGAGCTACCGCCCCGCCGCGTGAGCTACCGCCCCGCCCACCTGTTGAAGGGCGGGTCGGGGCCGCCCCCGCCTGACCGCCTGACCGCCTGCCAGGCCCGTCCGCGTGCTGTGCCCCGGGCAGGTCGGCTTCCCCATCACCTGCCGCTCGCCGGACCGCGTCCTTCGTCCTATTGGCCCGTCCGTCTGCTGTGCCCGGGGCAGGTCGGCTGCCCCGTCACCTGCCGCTCTGCCGGACCGCATCCTTCGTCCTAGGCGCCCTGACGGACCTCCCAGCTTGCCGGCTTTGGTGCGTTGGCATGCGGGGGATTGCCAGTTGTAGCAACTCGGTTGACGGGTGGTGGCGGGGGCGCGTAGCGTCACGTTTCTTCCCTTGACAACGGCGCGTTCGGCGTGCCGCCACAGTGGTGTCCGAACCCCCGGGTCCTTCAGGATTCGGGGTAGTTCAGCGTGCCGCTGTGCCTTCGGACACCACTCGACGTGTGTGAAAGGAGGTTGCTGTGGGCGTCTACTGGGCGATCGCGGTCCGGTCGTTCCGCCGGTTCTCGACGTACCGGATCGCTACTGTGTCGGGCGCGTTCACCAACACCGTGTTCGGGTTCATCTTCTGCGGTGTGTACCTGACGCTGTGGGAGCAACGGCCGAACCTCGGCGGGTACGACGTGACCGACGCGCTCACCTTCGTCTGGTTGCAGCAGGGGCTGCTGGTGCCGATCGGGATCTTCGGCGCGAGCACCACCGTCGAGCTCGGCGAGCGGGTCCGGACCGGCGCGATCGCCGTCGACCTGTACCGGCCGACCCACCTGATGCTGTGGTGGTTGTCGATGGACGCCGGCCGGGCCGGGTTCGAGCTGATCGCTCGCGGCGGTGTTCCGCTGCTGGTCGGTTCGCTGGTCTTCGACCTGCGGTTCCCCTCGACGGCGCTGCAGGGGTTCGCGGTCGGGATCGCGTTGGTGTTCGGGATCCTGGTCAGCTTCGGCATCCGGTACCTGGTCGCGCTGTCCGGCTTCTGGATCACCGACTCGCGCGGACTCGAAGGGCTCGCGCTGGTGCTGTCGCTGTTCTTCTCCGGCTCGATCCTGCCGCTGGTGGTGTTCCCGGGCTGGCTCGGCGCGTTCGCGCGGGCGACGCCGTGGGCCGCGACCATGCAGGTACCGATCGACGTCTGGCTCGGGCGGAACGTCCCCGCCCAGGCGCTCGGGTTCCAGCTCGGCTGGATCGTCGTGCTGCTGCTGATCGGCCGGCTCGCGACCGTGCTGGCGACCCGGAAGGTGGTGATCCAGGGTGGCTGAACCTGGCGCGGTCGGGATCTCGTTGCGCAGGGCAATGGCCTGGCCGGGGCAGTACTGGATGCTGGTGCTGATGTGGATCCGGTCGTCGCTGGCCTACCCGGCGTCGTTCGTGTTCCTGCTGATCGGGTCGGCGCTGGTCACGGTGACGGACTTCGTCGCCGTACTGATCATGTTCAGCCACATCCGGAGCTTCGGCGGGTTCGACCTGGGCCAGATGGCGCTGCTGTACGGGACCGCGTCGATGACGCTCGGCATCGCCGACCTCCTCACCGGCTCGATCGAACGCATCGGTCAGCGGATCCGCAACGGCGACCTGGACGTCTGGCTGGTCCGGCCGGTCCCGGCGTTCATCCAGGCGATCGCGGACAACTTCGCGCTCCGGCGCCTCGGCCGGCCGCTGCAGGCCGGGCTGATCCTCGGTCTCGGGATCGGTGCCGTCGACATCGACTGGAGTTGGCTGAAGCTGGTGTTCCTGCTCGTCTCGCTGGTCAGCGGCGCGGTCATCTTCGCCGCGATCTTCGTGCTCGGCGGCGCGTTCCAGTTCGTCGCGATCGACTCGGCCGAGCTCGCCAACTCGTTCACGTACGGCGGGCAGCAGCTCACCCAGTACCCGCTGGCGGTCTTCGGCCAGGAGGTCGTCCGCGCCGTCACGTTCGTCGTACCGCTCGCCTTCGTCAACTACTACCCGGTGCTCTACGTACTGGGCAAGCCGGCCCCGCTGGGCCTGCCGTCCTGGATCGGCCTGCTGGCCCCGGCTGTCGCGGTCGCCATGACCGCGATCGCGTCGCTGGCCTGGCGAGGCGGTCTCCGCCGCTACCGCAGTACAGGGAGCTGAATCGTCGTGCCCGTCATCGAGCTGGACCAGGTGTCCCGCGCGTTCACCGTCTCCACCCGCACCGGCCTGCGGCGTACCCGCCGCGAGGTCCGCGCCGTCGACGACCTGTCGTTCACCGTCGAACCCGGCGAGGTGATGGGCTACATCGGCCCGAACGGCGCCGGCAAGTCCACCACGATCAAGATGCTGACCGGGATCCTGGTGCCGACCGGCGGCACCATCCGCGTCGCCGGTGTGGACCCGTCTCGCCACCGCACTCGCCTGGCGAAACGCATCGGCGTGGTCTTCGGTCAACGCACCACACTGTGGTGGGACCTGCCGCTCAAGGAATCCTTCGCCGTTCTGCAGAAGATGTACGGCGTCCCGCGGGCCCGTCACCGCGAGAACCTGGAGACCTTCGTCGAGCTCCTGGACCTGGGCGATCTGCTTGATGTCCCTGTCCGGCAGCTCTCGCTGGGGCAGCGGATGCGCGGTGACATCGCTGCCGCGCTGCTTCACGATCCTGAGATCGTCTACCTGGACGAACCCACCATCGGTCTGGACATCGTCAGCAAGGCTCGCCTCCGCACGTTCCTGGCCGAGCTGAACAAGGACCGGGGCACCACTGTCATCCTCACCACTCACGACCTCGACGACATCGAAGCCCTCTGCTCGAGAGTGATGGTCATCGATCACGGCCACCAGGTCTACGACGGCACGCTCACTGGGCTTCGAGCTTCGCAGTCAGCGCCGCGCACGCTCGTTGTCGACTTGGCGACCCCGCACCCGCCGATCACCGTCGAAGGCGCCACCGTCACCCGCACCGACGGGCCTCGCCAGTGGCTCTCGTTCCCGCCCACCACGTCGGCCGCACCGCTGGTGGCGCAGATCGCCGCCGCGTACCCGCTGGTCGACCTCTCGGTGCAGGAGCCGCCCATCGAGTCCATCATCACCAAGCTGTACGCGGGAGCCTGACCGCGGTGCTCTAGGTGGGGGACTAGACCAACGCCCGGCGGTGGCGCGGCGGAGGTGGCTTGGTTGACATCGGGTGGTGGCGCGGCGGAGGGCGAGCCGGCGACGTCGGGTGGTGGCACGGCGGAGGGCGAGCCAGCGATGTCGGGTGGTGGCACGGCGGAGGGCGAGCCAGCGATGTCGGGTCGTGGCACGTGGAAAGGGCGGCTGGTTCGTGCTGGGCGGCGGCGTGACGACAGGGCGGACTGGCTGCACAGATCGGCCAGCGCGGTGGCTATAGGGCGGTTTGGGTGTGGCCGGGCGGCGGGCGGCTCGGTTGACGCCGGGGCCGTGGCACGCCAAGGCGAGCGTGCTTGAGAAGCCAGCGTGCTTGAGAAGCCGGCGTGCTTGAGAAGCCAGGGCACTGTGAGTGTGAGCAGCCTGACGGGATCGGGCTGCTGTCGTAGGCCAAGGCGGCTCAGGGTGGCTCGGCGGTTGGTTGAGGCGTTTCGCTCTGGCCGGACTGCGCTGGTGCTGAGGTGGCGTGGGTTGGCCGGTCTGGGATGGACCAGCTCGGGCGGGTGGCGT
The DNA here is from genome assembly GCF_049844575.1 of Kribbella sp. DT2. NCBI lineage: Bacteria > Bacillati > Actinomycetota > Actinomycetes > Propionibacteriales > Kribbellaceae > Kribbella > Kribbella sp. DT2. Next base: position 215,566 of record NZ_JBNCLH010000003.1, read on the forward strand.
GCGGGCGGCCCTCATGAAATTTCAGGGTCCAGTGGCCCTGGTGGACTTCGGTGTGGTGGGGTCTGCAGAGCAGGGCCAGGTTGGTGAGGGTGGTGGGGCCGCCGTCGGACCAGTGAGTGATGTGGTGGGCCTCGGTCATCGCGGGCGGGGCGGAGCAGACGACGCAGCCTCGGTCGCGGGTGTTCAGGGCGTGGCGGATGGCGCGGGTGACGAAGCGGTGCTCGGTGCCTACGTCGAGGGGTTCGGAGTCGGTGCCGAGGACCATGGGGATGATGCCGGCGTCGCAGGCGACGCGGCGTACGGCGGCGGCCGAGAGGGTTGCGCCGGAGGCCAGCCGGCCGGTGCCGGTGGCGGACTGCAGGTCTTTGAGATCGATGGTGACGGTGACGTGCGGCTTGATGTCGCCGTGGGCGGGCGCGGCCGCGCCGGTCGCCGCGGCTGCGGCGAGGATGGTGGTGAGGGCATCTGCTTGGCGCTTGCCGCGGCTGCGGGGATCGCGTTGTCCGTCGGCGGTCAGGTGCGGGCGGGAGCCGGCGAAGATCAAGGTCTCGAAGAGTTCGGCGTGCTCGCCCGCCAGGTACCCGCCGAACTCGGCGCCGTGATCACCGCGCTTCAACCACAGGGTCTCGGCGGCGAGTGCTCGGACCTCGTCGGGCTCGGGGCCGTCGGTGTCCAAGGTGTCGCGGACGGCCTTGCCGAGCTTTCGTAGCTCACGGGGATTGAGGACCTCAGCGGCCTCGACCATCTGGCGCTCGGCGACTCGAAGGTCTTCGAGCGGGACCATCGCGGTGCAGGGGATGCGTTCCAGCGCGGTGACGATCGCTTCGGCCTGTCCGGTGTGGAGGTCGGAGCTGAGGGCTGTGTTGACCTCCGGGTACTTCGGCAGTGCCGAGGCCAGGCGCAGGTCGCGGCGGACGTCGGTGGAGTCGAGGCGATGGCGCATCGCGATGAGTTGGACGGTGTCGCGGGCGCCGATCTCGCTTGCATGACCGTTGGCCTCGAGGGCTGCGAGCAGGCGGAGACGGTACACCTGCAGGCGTGCGATGTCGGCCTGCGTCGCGTCGAGAGCAGACAACATCTCACTGCCGCTCATCGACCAGACCGGTCGCTCGTCGCACTCTGCCATGCCGTCAATAGTGCCCGATCCTGCCGACAGTTTTCGGCCGAAAAGCCCTTACCAGCAAAGAAACCCGCAATCTGACCGGAACCGGCCAACCAGCCGGAACGCGGGGGCAGATGCTTGAATCACGCCGTCTGGGAGCAGGCCTTGGAGAGTTAGTTGCCCAGCATCGGCGCAGAGGTCGTTGTCCGTACGCCGTACCAGCTCAGCCGAGGTCGGCGGCCATGGATGCGAAGACGATTTCCGCGTCCATGGGAGTCGGGTCGTCCCTCCACTCCTGCAGGGTCTCGGGGTCGATCTCCTCGTCGTAGATACCGACGCCCGCGGCCATCAGACATCGCGCCTCGGCGATCCCGATCTCGACGTACTCCAAGTCCCGCTGGAAGAAGTAGTCCTGTTGGGCCGCCTCGTTGCGGTGAAACCGGCCCGCCTTGGCGACATAGACCCAGAGGTCCTCGTCGATGAGCCCGGCAACAAGGTGCGGTTCGCCGTTGTTGTCCTTGACCATGAACAATCGTGTCATCGTCCGATCCCATCCCGGCCGTCGTTCTTCCTGCGTCGGTCACGTTGCTGCTGCGGCTCGTTCCGCCGCCCTGGCGGAGGCTCCTGGATGGTACGTAGGTATGGTGGGCTGCCTCCACCGACCACCCCCGTGCTTGCAGACGACCGACCACCTTGTGCGCAGCAGCTACGACCTGGTCGGGACAGTTCACACCGACGGTGTACCCGAGGACGGGCGGTAGCCCTGGCGCCGTACTTGGCGATGATCTGCTCCCGGCTCGGAAGGTCTCCCCAGTCGAGTGGATGGTCCCGACTGAGCTGCGCATGCAGTTCTGCCGGCTCCGGTGGGCGGTCGTCCTGCATGTGGTCCCCCCAGGTGGTCGTCGTCCTTCGACGGCAGTTACCGGGGGAGGTGCTGTGGGGTGAGGATCTGGATCTGTGGACAACTTCGCTCACCGGTTCAGTTGCCCAGGGCACCGGGGCGTGAGGGCACCAGTTCGTAGGCCGTACCAGCGCTCTAGCCGAGGTCGGCGGCCATCGAGGCGAAGACGATCTCGGGGTCCATCGGAGTCTCGTCCGCACGCCAGCGGCGCACCGAGTCGGGGGTCTGCTGCTCGTCGACCGTGCCCACGCCGACGGCGATCAACCGCTGGGCCTCGGCGATGCCGATGTCCTGGAACTCCAGCTCGCTGAGGAAGAAGAAGTCCTCCCGGGCGCCTTCGTTGAGGTGGAACTTGCCGGTGTTGGCGACGTACGTCCACACGTCCTGATCGATCACCGCGGCAACCCACAGGTCGCTGCCGTCGTCGTCCTTGATCACAAACAACCGAGTCATCGTGAGGTCCCGTCCGGTCGGTCCAGCTGGTTGAGCTGCTCTCGGTACTGATTCTCCCGGACCGTCGGTTGCTCCGCGACGACGACCGGCCGACTGCCCCGGGAGGTCGTCATCTTTCCGTCGCCGTATCGTCTGGTCGTGATCGGTACGCCGCCCAGCGTCTCCAGGTCCCCGAGCCCGGCCGGATCGGTCAGCCTGGCGGACAGCTCGGTCGCCTCCGCGCCGGCGGCGGCGCGGACCGTCGGAGACTGGTTGCGATCACGCTGCACTTCGTACAGAGGCGTGGTCAGCTCCTTCACGGCGAGCGACTCGCGAGAGTGCACCTGGAGCTCGACTGTCTGTCCTCTGGTGTGCAGGAAGACGTGCAGGCCCTTGTAGCGGCTGCGGTCGACGTACGAGTGATGAGCGGAATCGATCGTCCACCCCTTGGCCAGCAGCCGCTCCACGGTCCGGACAGCGGTCGTGACCAGGTCGCGTGGGTGATCGGTACCGACCGTGTAGCGCAGAACGTCTTCCGGCCGACTCCGCCCTCTGCCCCGACGGTAATCGGCCCGGGTGCTGAGCTTCCGAGCCAACGACTGCGGGGACTTCAGCCGGTTCTTCAGGTGGTAGGGAAAGCCCTCGGTGCCGATCGCCTCGACCATGTCGGCTGTCACTGCCGGCTCGACGGCCCCCGCACCAGCCAGCCAGCTGAGACTGTACGAGGCCGCTTCCGAGCCGTACATCTCCGCGATGTCGGCGCGAGTAGGCAACGGCGCACCCCAGTCGAGCTCCCGCTCCCTGCTCGCCCGATCATGCAGGTCCGCCGGCTCCGGAAGCCCGTCACCCCCGCCGTTCCATGGCATCTGTCCCCCAGGTGGTCGTTGTTCTTCGAAGGTAGTGAGTTCGGGAGCGCCCGTGGGGTGGGAATTTGGATCTGTGGATAAGTGGTGAGGAGGTTTCAGTTGTGACCTGGTGGGAGTGGGGTCGTTGGGGAAATGGTGGAGGGACCCAACCAGGTGTGGGGTGGAGAGGGTAGACAGGGTGTGGCTGCGACGATGATCGAGCGGGGTGGGGTGGTGGCGCCTCCGGCGGACGGGGCTGGGTTCGTGGCGTGGGTGCGGCCGCACCTGCCGGCGATGGCCCGGGTGGCCGGGCGGCTGGGCGTGGGCGCCGACCGGGACGACATCGTGCAGGAGGCGTTGACCCGGGCCTGGATGAAACGTGGGCAGTACGACGCGACGCGCGGGTCGGCGTCGGCGTGGTTGCTGGCGATCACGGCCGATCAGGCGCGGAAGGCGGCGCGGCGGGTTCGGCCGGTGGTGGAGCTGGCGGAGCACGATGCCGCGGCGGCGGGTGGTGACGTCGACGGCCGGGTGGACGTGGAGCACGCGATGGAAGCTCTGTCGGCGCGGCAGCGGCTGGCGGTGGACTGCTTCTACTTCGCCGACCTGTCGGTGGCCGACACGGCAGCGGTCATGGGGTGCTCCGAGGGCACCGTGAAGTCAACTCTTTCCGACGCGCGGGCGCGCCTGCGGTCCTTGCTGGAGGTCAGCGAATGACACCGACCGACGAGATCGACGAGCTGCTGCGGCAGGCGGGCTCTCGGTGGCGTGCCGAGCAGCCTTCGCCGCCGGAGCCGGACGTGCAGCGGATCACGCGGAAGCCCAAGCGCCCCAAGTGGCTGGTTCCGGCGCTGGCGGCGGCGAGTGTCGCGGCGATCGCGACGGCCGCGCTGATCGTGCTGCCGGGCGGCGACGACGCGCCGGTGGTTGCTCCGGGCAACGGTAAGACGCATCCGCTGGAGGTCCGGGACGGCGACCGGGTCGAGGTCAGCGGGCAGGTCGTCGCGGCGCCCGGCGTACCGGTTCGGTACTGCCTGCCGCTGCCTTCGACCTCGCAGGTCGAGAGTGAGGCGCCGGCGTGTAATGCCGCGGTGGACCTGACCGGGGTCGATCTCACCCGCCTGGTCGACCTGAGCGTGATCAACGGTGTGAAGGCAGGCGTGGCCCGGTTGGTCGGGACGTGGAAGGCCGGGACCATCGCGGTCGAGGAGCAGGGCGCTCCGGCGCCGGTTCAGCCGGGCGATACGGCGCCGACCGTTCCGTGTGCGGCGCCGGCCGGTGGGTGGAAGGCGGGCGACGCGAGTCAGTCGATCACGCCCGCGGTCGAGCAGTTCGTAAAGGCCCGTACGGCGGAGCTGCAGAACCCGTGGATCGGCTGGCCGGAAGGGTTCCCGACCGAGACGACACCAGGCGCGCCGCCGAACAAGCCGAGCGTGGTGATGATCGGGGTCGCGCACGGCGACGTCGCGGCGGTACGACGGGCGCTGGAGCCGCAGGTCAAGGGGAACCTCTGCGTGATCCAGGTGAAGGTGAGCCAGTCCGAGGCGGTCAAGCAGCAGTCCGCGGTGGAGGCGTTGCCGATGACGGACTACGGCATCACGTCGGTCGGGCTCGGTGTCGGTGACAAGCCGGTGCGGGTCGACCTGCGGATCGTGGACGAGAAGACGCTGAACGCGCTGAAGCCGATCGGGGTCGACTCGCTGGACCTGCAGCCGTACATCAGGCCGGTCAGCTGAGCAGGTCGACCTGTGCGTCGCCGCCGGCCTCAGTGGTGGTCGTGGAAGAAGTCGACCAGGATCCGCGCTGTCGCGGCCGGCTGGTCGATCGCGGGAGAGTGGCCCGCGTCCGCGATCACCTGCGGCTTCACGCCGAGGATGTCGGCCATCCGGTCCTGCACCGCGAGCGGCCAGCCGTCGTCGGTCTCGCCGTACGCGACCTGAGCCCGTACGCCGGACTTGGCCAGCCGGTGGGTCCGGTCCTCGGCGTCGACCAGCCGCTTGGTGATCTCGGACAGACTCACCGGCACGTTCCCGGTGAACCGCTTGCGCAGGAACGCCGCGATCTCGGTCGCGGGTGCGACGTACCGGGGTTCCTTGCTGTCGTGCTCCAGCTTCAGGTCGTACACCTGCTCGATCGGCAGGTTGTCGAGGCCGAACGCCATCATCTGCAGCGCCTGCACCTTCGCCTCGTCGCCGAAGGCGCCCGGGCCCGAGCAGAGCAGCGTGACGGTCGAGAACACCGACGGGTCGGCCAGCACGGCCTCCCGCGCGACCAGACCGCCGAACGAGTGCCCGACCAGCTGGCTGTAGCCGCCCAGCGCCTTGCTCATCGCGACCACGTCGAGCGCGAGCTCCTCCAGCGTGTACGCCGAAGGGTCGGCCGGGCCGGGCGTCTCGTACTGACCCCGCTGGTCCACCGCGACCGTCCGCCAGCCGAAGCGCGCCAGGTGGTCCACCAGCGGGGTGAAGTCCTCCTTGCTGCCGGTCCAGCCCGGGACCAGCAGTGCCGTACCGAGCGGCGTACCGACGTCCGGCACGGCCTGCAGGGTGGCGAAGCTGCCACGGTCGGTCTCGAGCGTGACGGGACGGACTCCGTCGGGCAGGGTCAGCGTGCGCGGCGTACTCACAGCTCCACGGTATCCCGCTGCCTGGTCCGCAGCAGGGTGGCGGTCACCACAGCCAGTACGACGATGATGCCCAGGCTCACGAGCGCTGCGAGCTGTACACCGTCCGTGTACGCCGCTCTGGTCAGCTCCAGGACCTCCCTGGCCAGCGGACCAGGGAGGTGGTCGGCGACGGCGACTGCGCTGCCCAGTGTGTCGCGTGCCTCGCTGGAGACCCCAGCAGGCAGCGTCTGCTCGGTCACCTGGCTGCGGTAGACCGCTGTGACCAGGCTGCCCGCTACAGCGACGCCCAGAGCCATGCCGAGCTCAGTGCCGGTCTCACCCATGCCTGAGGCGACACCAGCGCGCTCCGGGGGAGCACTGCCGACCACCAGGTCGTAGGTGAGAGCCAGGACGAGCTGGATGCCGAAGTTGGCGATAACGAGGCCGACGACGATCGCTGTACGGCCGGACAGTGCCATCAGGCCCAGTCCGGGGATCGCGATGAGGAAGCCGAGCGTCATCGACGTTCGGGCGCTGAGCCGGCGGACGATCAGGGGTCCGCCCAGCGTTCCGATGATCCCGGAGACGGCCGACGGCATCATCCACAGGCCGGCGTGCAGCGGGGACAGGCCGAGCACCAGCTGGAAGTACTGGACCGAGAGGAATCCAGTGGCGGCCAGTACGAACAGTCCGAAGGTCTGTGCGCCCAGCGAGACGCTGAACGACGGCAGCCGGAACAGATGCATGTCCAGCAGCGGCTCCGTCAGGGTCAACTGCCGCCGTACGAAGGTGTAGCCGGCCAGCAGACCAGCGGCCAGTACGACGAGGCTGAGCAGGTGCACGCCGTCCTTGGCGGTCTCCTTCAAGGCATAGACGACCGCGATGATCGCGCCGGTGGACAGGGCCACGCTGGGCAGGTCGATCCGGCCCGCACCGGGATTGCGGAACTCCGGCAGCAGCGGCCGCGCGAGCGCGAGCAGGAGCAGCAGCGGCGGGATGCCGATCAGGAACACCGCACCCCAGTGGAAGTTCTCCAGCAGTACGCCGCCGACCAGCGGACCGGCGATCCCGCCGACCATGAAGTTCGTCATCCAGATCGCGATCGCCAGCTGCCGCTGGCGCGGGTCGCGGAACATGTTGCTGATCAGCGACAGCGTCGACGGCATCAGCGTCGCGCCGGCCAGACCGAGCAACGCCCGCGCGCCGATCAGCATCGCCGCGCTGGTCGCGAACGCGGCCACCAGCGACGCGACGGCGAAGCCGGCCGCGCCGATCATCAGCAGCCGGCGGCGGCCGATCCGGTCGCCGATCGTGCCCATCGTGATCAGCAGCCCGGCGACGACGAACCCGTACACGTCGATGATCCAGAGCAGCTCCGAGCTGCTCGGGCCGAGATCGGCGGTCAGCATCGGGGCGGCCAGGTGCAGGACCGTCATGTCGAGGCCGATCAGGATGGTCGGCAGCGCCAGCACGGCCAGGCCGAGCCACTCGCGCCGGCCGGCCCGGGTCGTCGTCTCCACGGTCGTTGTCATGCCGGTCATCCTGAAACCTCAACAATACTTTAAGTCAACAGCGGCCCCGAAAGGCGGCCCGTTCCACCGTGCGGCACAATGGCCGGGTGCCGCGGACGCTGGCAGTCGCCAATCAGAAGGGCGGGGTGGCGAAGACCACCACCGTCGCCTCGCTCGGTGCTGCCCTGACCGAGCTCGGGCAGCGCGTGCTGCTCGTCGACCTCGACCCGCAGGCGTGTCTGACGTTCTCGCTCGGCGTCGATCCCGAGGACCTGGACACCTCGCTGCACCACGTGCTGCTCGGCTCGGCGAAGGCCCGCGACATCCTGATCACGCTCGACGAGGGGCCGGACCTGGTCCCGGCCACGATCGAGCTCGCCACGGCCGAGGTCCGGCTGTCGCGCGACAGCGGTGCCGAGCAGTCGCTGCGGACGGCGCTGCGGCCGCTGGCGGCGTCGTACGACTGGATCTTGATCGACTGCCCGCCGACGCTCGGGCTGCTGACCGTCAACGGACTGTCGGCTGCGTCCGAGGTGCTGATCCCGCTGCAGTGCGAGACGCTCGCGCACCGCGGGGTCGGGCAGTTGCTGGACACGATCCACGACGTCCAGCAGCTGACGAACCCGGGCCTCGAGATCCTCGGCGTCCTCCCGACCCTGTATGACGGCCGCACGACCCACGCGCGCAAAGTGCTGGAGACGATCTCCGGTACCTACGACCTGCCGGTCCTGCAGCCGCCGATCCCCAAGTCGATCCGCTTCGCCGAGGCTCCCGCGATCGGCCAGACCATCCTGACCACCGCACCGGCGACCCCCGGCGCGGCGGCGTACCGAGAACTCGCCAAGGCGCTGCTTTAAGGCTGTTCCGGCTGCGTGCGGCGGATGCGATGGCGGTAGCGCCACAGCGGAACGCCGATCAGCGCAAGGACGACCAGGAACGGCAGCAGTGCGCCGACGGCCGTGGCGACCGCGAGAAACGTTGCGGTGAAGGCGTTCCAGCCACCCGCTAGCCCGGCGAGAAAACCACGGTCGTCGTCCTTCACCTCGGCCGGCGCCTTGCCCGGCTGGGCGATCACCAGCGAGAGCGTCGCCAGTTCGGTCTGCCCGGACAGCGCCTTCTGCTTGGCCAGCAGGGATTCCAGGTCGGCCTCGCGCCGCGTCAGCTCGGACTCGACCGACACGATCTCGGCGATCGTGGTCGCTTTCGCCAGCAGGGCGCGCATCCGGCTGAGGCTGGCGCGCTGGGTGGCGATCCGGCTGTCCACGTCGACCACCTGCTCGGTGACGTCGCTGGACTCCTGGTGGATCGCCGTCCGCGTCCCGAGCTCCGACAAGCGCTGGATCGCGGTCTCGTACGACGCCGTCGGCACCTTCAGGACCAGGTTCGCGCGGGTGATCCGGCCGTTGTCGTCGCCGCCGGTGTCCTCGGACGCGACCTGACCGCGCAGGCCCGTCACGACGCTGATCGCGGCCTGGCGCTGCTTGTCGACGTCCTCGTGCTCGACGGCCAGCGAACCGGTCTTGACGATCGCGCGCGTCAGGTTCGGCTGCGCAGGCGCACCGGCCTTCTCCTTCGCCGCGCCCGAACCGGCCGACGTGTCCGCCTGCGGCCCGGCTTTGTCCTGCGGCCCGCTGAACTCCGGCGCCGCCGCGCTGTCCGTGCTCGCGTTCGAGTTGTCGCCACCACCGCTGCAGCCGGTCAGCGCCACGGCCGCCAGCACGACCCCTGCCGCTACGGCGGTGAACCGTGTCTTCACCATCGCCCATACCCTCTTTCCCCTCGACGATCTGTCCAGCTAGGGACGGCCGTGCGGGGGTACGGCGTTGCGGCGTTCGGTCACGGTCGGGCAACAGAAAACCCCGCCCACCACGGGACGGGGTTTGCCTGTGTGCTCGGGTGCTACTCGGGAGCGGTGAAGGTCGGCGTGGCCGGCGCGGCCTTCTTCCGGGTCCGCTTGACCGGCTTCTCCTCGACGGCCTCGGCAACCGGCTTGGCCGAGGCCTTCTTGGCCACGGCCTTCTTGGCCACGGCCTTCTTCGCCACGGCCTTCTTCGCCACTGCCTTCTTCGCTACTGCCTTCTTGGCCGGCCGCTTCGCCGCAGCCTTCTTGGCCACCGGAGCAGCCTCCTCGACCACCGGAGCCTCGTCGGCCGCCGGCTTCGCGACCGCCTTCTTCCGGGTCCGCTTCGGCTTCTCCTCGACAGGAGCCTCAACCACGGCCTCTTCGACCGGAGCATCAGTGACCGGAGCAGCAGCAGCCTTGCGGGTGCGGGTCCGCTTGGGCTTCTCCTCGACCGGCACGTCGGCAACCACCGGTGCCTCAGCAACAGCCTCGGTGGCGGCAGCCGCCTTGCGGGTCCGCGTACGGCGAGCAGGCTTCTCCGCCGGCGCGTCGACTACTTCAGCGACCGTGGCCGGTGCCTCGACCGCTTCGGCGACCGTTGCCGGCGCCTCGGTGGTCTCCGCTGCCGCGGTCTCCGACGACCCGGTACGACGACGAGTGCGCGTACGACGCGGCGCGTCCTCAACCGGTGCAGCCGGTGCGTCGGCCTGTGCTTCGGCCGGGGCCTCGACACTGGTCGGCTGCGGCGCGAGCGACTCCGTGCTCTCCGCCGCGTCGCCACCACGGCGGCGACGGTTGCGCTGCCGCGGCTTGCGCTCGCCGCGCTCGCGGGAGCCGTGTTCCACACTGCCGTGCTCGGCGGCCTCGGTGGACGTCGCCGGCGTCGGCGGGACCAGCGTCTTCGCGGTCACGTCGGCGTCGGTCTTCTGCTCGACGCCCTCCACGCTCTGGCCGTTCCGCGTCCGACGACGGTTCCGGTTCCGCTTGCGGCCCGGACGCTCGCCCGAGGCCGGCGCCGAACCCGACTCGCCCTCGCTGCGTCGCGGCGGGCGGTCGCGCTCGGGCTTGTCCTCGCGCGCGGCCTTGATCCGGCCCTTCGCGTCGGTCGGGATGCCGAGGTCGTGGTACAGCTCCGGCGACGTGGAGTAGATCTCCTGCGGCTCGTCGTACGGCAGGTCGAGCGCCTTGTTGATCGTCTTCCAGCGGACCAGGTCCGCCCAGTCGACGAACGTCACCGCGATGCCGCTCGCACCGGCGCGGCCGGTCCGGCCGATCCGGTGGATGTAGGCCTTCTCGTCCTCGGGGCAGGTGTTGTTGATGACGTGCGTGACGCCCTCGACATCGATGCCCCGCGCCGCGACGTCGGTGCAGATCAGCACGTCGACCTTGTCGCCGCGGAAGCGGGTCAGCGCCCGCTCACGGGCCTGCTGGTTCAGGTCGCCGTGGATCGCGGCGGCCTTGAAGCCGCGGTCGCTCAGCTCGTCGGTCAGCCGGGACGCCTCGCGCTTGGTCCGGCAGAAGATCATCACCCGGCCACGGTCATCGGCCTGCAGGATCCGCGCGACGACCTCGGGCTTGTCCAGGTCGTGCGCCCGGTAGACGAACTGGGCCGTGGTCGGCACCATCTGGGTGTCATCGTGCGACTCCGCGCGGATGTTCAGCGGGTGCCGCATGTGCGTGCGCGCCAGGCCGATCACAGCCGACGGCATCGTTGCCGAGAACAACATTGTCTGGCGCAGCTCGGGCGTCTTGCGCAGGATCCGCTCGACGTCGGGCAGGAAGCCGAGGTCCAGCATCTCGTCGGCCTCGTCCAGCACCAGCACCTTGATGTGCGACAGGTCGAGCACACCGCGGTTGGCCAGGTCGAGCAGGCGGCCCGGCGTACCGACGACGACGTCGACGCCTGACTTCAGGGTGTCCAGCTGCGGCTCGTAGGCGACGCCGCCGTAGATCGTCATCACGCGGACCGTGCGGACGGTCGAGGCGGTGGTCAGGTCCTTGGCGACCTGGATGGTCAGCTCACGCGTCGGGGTCACGACCAGGGCCTGCGGCTTGCCAGGGGCAGCCAGCTCTTCGTAGTCGGGCTCGCCCGGGGAGATGGTGCGCTGCAGCAGCGGGATGCCGAACCCGAGGGTCTTACCGGTCCCGGTCCGGGCCTGACCGATCAGGTCGGTGCCCATCAGTGCGACGGGGAGCGTCATCTCCTGGATCGGAAACGGCTCCACGATGCCGACGCGGTCGAGCGCGTCACAGATCTCGGGCAGGACCCCGAGCTCTCGGAAGGTGGTCAGGCTGATCGCCTCTCACATGCTTGTACGGACAGAATGCACAGGGCCGGCGCCAGGGTGAGGTGTCCTGAATCGGATCACCCGGAGCCCTTCATCGTGAGGCGCGGGACACTGTGCAAGCGGCTCGCACCAGCTGCCCATCTGGGCGCGTCACCGGCGAAACACCGTCCAGTGTAACCGCAAACCATGTCAGCCTCGCCCGGCTCGCATTTCACCACCAGGTACCGCCGGGCCGATATGGTGCGGACCATGACCGAAACGACGGCCTTCGACGATCCCGCCTACCGGGCCGCGGCGGTGGATCTGCTGGGTGTCCTGGCCTACGGCGAGCTGACCGCGTTCGAGCGGATCGCCGAGGACGCCAAGCTCGCCCCGACCCTGAACGACAAGGCCCAGCTGGCCCAGCTGGCGACCACCGAGTTCGGGCACTTCGTGCAACTGCGGGACCGGCTGGTCGCGCTCGGGGTGGACCCGATGGACGCGATGCAGCCGTTCGTCACGCCGCTGGAGGCCTTCCACGACCACACCGCGCCGTCGGACTGGCTCGAGGGCCTGGTCAAGGCGTACGTCGGGGACGGCCTGGCCAACGACTTCTACCGCGAGATCGCGTCGTTCGTGGACGGCGAGACGCGGGCGCTGGTGCTCGAGGTGTTCGCCGACTCCGGGCAGGCCGAGTTCGTGGTGGACCGGGTCCGGGCCGCGATCGACGAGGACCCGAAGCTCGGCGGGCGGCTCGCGTTGTGGGGGCGCCGGCTGGTCGGTGAGGCGCTCAGCCAGGCCCAGCGGATCGCTGCCGACCGGGACCCGCTGGCCGCACTGCTGGCCGGGTCGGTGGATCGGCCGGGGCTGGACCTGGCGGCGATCGGGCGGATGTTCACGCGGTTGACCGAGGCGCACACGGCCCGGATGACGGCGCTGGGGCTGCAGCCGTAGTACCGGGCCGGGAACGCCAAGCGGCCGCCCTCCCCGGGTAGGGGTGGCGGCCGCCGGTCGGTACGGGCTTCCTGGGGTCAGACCCTGGCCTTGCCGCTGTTGCGCGACGAGATGAACGCGACCACGATCGCGGCACAGATGATCTGGATCAGGTACTGGATCCAGTCCGGGCCGGAAGTGTCCTTGACACCGAGGAAGTAGGCGATCAGGCCGCCGAGGAAGGCGCCGATGCCGCCTCCCAGGATGGTCCAACCGAGACTGATGTTCTGCTTTCCGGGAAGCACCAGACGGGCCAGTGGCCCGAAGATGACTCCGGCGATGAGACTGACGATGATCATCCAGACCCAGAATCCCACGGTTCCTCCTCGAGAATGACTACCTGCGCCTGTCCAGTGCCCGAGGTCAAACGGGTACTTCGTCAGACCACCTGAACGCAGGTCTCATCCTCATCGTGCCCCGATCGCCGCACTCCGCAACCGGGACACGCGATCGAGTCCGGACCGATCCCAGACCGTGGCCGTCCGGTGTCACGGCGGCGTCACGGCGGGGGCTTCAGACCGCGCCGAAACCGACCTTACGGATCTCGGACTCGCCGATCTCGACGTAGGCCAGCTTCTCGGCCGGGACGATCAACCGGCGGCCCTTCTCGTCGACCAGCGTCAACAGCCCGGCCTTGCCGGTGAGCGCCTCGGCGACCGCCGACTGGACCTCCTCCGGGGTCTGCTCGCTCTCCAGCACCAACTCACGATTGGCGTGCTGCACGCCGATCTTGACCTCCACGGAACCCTCCCGGGCACGTTCCGACCGGCGCGTCTCGCCGGTACGCCGACGAGCCTATCCGCTGCCGCCGCCCAGCTCTCACCAGTCCGCCAAGAGCAGAACTCGCCGCTGGTTGGTCAGCCTCGGCGGGGTGAAAAGAGGGGGAGGGAGGAGGCCCCCGCCCCCGAAGCGGCTGCGCCGATTTCAGCCTTCGGTGCGGGGGAAGCCTCGGATGCCTCGCCAGGCGAGGCTGGCTACCAGGTCGGCGGCTTGTTCCTGGGCGAGGGTGGGGTTGTCGGAGGCCAGCCAGTAGCGGGCGCTGACCTGGGCCATGCCGACCAGGCTGACGGCCAGCACCATCGACTGTTCCTTGTTCAGGCCGGCGTCGGCGCTGATCACCTCGGAGCAGGCCTCGGCGCACGCCTGGGTGACGCGGTCGACGCGTTCGCGGACGGCCGGCTCGTTGGTCAGGTCGGACTCGAAGACCAGCCGGAACGCGCCCTGGGCGTTGGCGACGTACTCGTAGAAGGCGTGGATCGTGGCCGCGACCCGCTGCTTGTTGTCCTCGGTGGACTTCAGCGCGTCGCGGACCGACGCGACGATCGCCTCGCAGGAGCTGTCCAGCAGCGCCAGGTACAGCTCGAGCTTGCCGGGGAAGTGCTGGTACAGGACCGGCTTCGAGACGCCGGCCCGGTCGGCGATGTCGTCCATCGCGGCGGCGTGGTAGCCGTTCGCGACGAAGACCTCCTGGGCCGCCTCGAGCAGCTGGGCACGACGGGCCAGCCGGGGCAGCCTGCTGCCACGTTTCGGTGCGGTCTCCGGTGTCGTCGACACATCGGCTCCTTACGGTGGTGCGGCACCGGCGACGACCCGCCCCCGGTGTATACCGTCCGAATCCTACCTAGCGGTAGTCGTCTCCCGCGCGCTGCGGCGCCGTCCGGTGCGTTCAGCCGGCCCGGACGGAGCCGGTACGTCGGCCTCCGGAACCTCGGCGGGCACGTCGAACATCGCGAAACTCCTCTCAGGACGGCAGCGGCTGTGGATCGTCGTACAGGCCCTCCAGCACGTCGCCGTACTCCTCGACGCGCGCCAGCACCTCGTGCGGGAGGAAGGTCAGCTCGGCCTGCGACGTCGCGGCGGCCACCTCGTCCCAGTCGACCGGGGTGGAGACCCGCGGCTCCTCGGCGCCGCGCAGCGAGTACGGCGCGAGCGTGGTCTTGGCGCTGGCGTTCTGGCTCCAGTCGATGAAGACCTTGCCGGGCCGCAGCGCCTTGGTCATGGTCGCGGTGACGTTCTCCGGCAGCGCCTCGGCCAGCTGCTCCGCGAGCTGCTTGGCGAACGCGCTGGCGGTCCGGGACGACGTCGGCGCGATCGGCACGTACAGGTGCATGCCCTTGTTCCCGGAGGTCTTCGGCCAGCCCTCCAGCCCGTAGTGGCCGAGCAGTTCGCGCAGGGCGAGCGCGACGTCGCAGCACTCGACGATGCTCACCCCCGGCCCCGGGTCCAGGTCGAAGACGACCAGGTCGGCCTGCGGCTCCTTGCCGCCGTCGGACAGCCCGATCCGCCACTGTGGGACGTGCAGCTCGAGCGCGGCCAGGTTGGCCAGCCAGACCACGGTCTGTACGTCGTCCGCGACCACGAAGTCGGCCTCGTCGCGGCCGGTGGAGCTCCCGGGCGTCGGCAGGGTCTCGGTGCGCACCCAGTCCGGCGTACCGCGTGGTGCGTTCTTCTCGAAGAAGTACGCCGCTCCGGTGCCGTCCGGCCAGCGTTTGCGGGTCAGCGGCCGGTCGGTCAGGTGGGGGAGCAGCAGGGCGGCGATCTGGTGGTAGTAGTCGATCACTTCCGCCTTGGTGAACCCGGTCTGCGGGTACAGCACTTTGCCGAGGTTGGTGAGCTTCATCGTCTGCCCGTCGACCTCGGTGGTCAGTTGCGTCTGTCCGGCCGCCATGGCTCCCAGTGTCCAGGGTGAAACGGGTCCTACCATGGCTCTGTGGACAGTTACGGACGAGTAACCGGCACCGAGGTGCCGCTGGGTGCACAGGAATGGCCGGCCCGCATCGTGCCGGTCGCGGGCGTGGACCTGCTGGTCAGAGAGGTCCCCGACACCAAGGAGGACCTCCCGCCGGCGCTGTACGTGCATGGGCTCGGCGGCTCGTCGCTGAACTGGACGGCGCTCGGCCTGCTGCTGAGCGACACGGTCCGCGGCATCGCCCCGGACCTGCCGGGCTTCGGGCGGACCCCACCGGTCGGCCGCATCGGCATCGGCGCGCAGGCCGACGTACTGGCGGAGCTGATGGACAAGGAGCTGGGTGACCAGCCGGTCCACCTGTTCGGCAACTCCATGGGCGGCGCCGCGGCGGTCGCACTCGCTGCCAGCCGGCCGGAGCGGATCGCCTCCCTGACGCTGGTCTCTCCGGCGCTGCCGCATCCCAGGGCCTCGGCCAGCGCGCTCTGGTTCGCCGCGCTGGCCACGCCACGGGTCGGGCAGATGGTGATGGAGCGGACGCGCAAGCTGCCGTTCGAGCGTCGCCTGCAGGCCTCGTTGTCGATGGTGTTCGGCGATCCGCGCTCGCTGGCGCCTGAGGTGCGTGCGGCGTACGAGGAAGAGCTGCACCGGCGCGACACCCAGCCGTGGGGAGCCCAGGCGACGCTCGACGGCGCCCGCAGCATCCTGTTCTCCCAGCTGGCCCCGCCACGCCGGTCGCTGTGGGCCGACGCCGCGAAGATCACCTGCCCGGTCCTGCTCGTGTACGGCGGCCGCGACCGGCTCGTCGACGCCAGGATCCGGACCAAGGCCCAGGCCGCGTTCCCCGACGCCCGGTCGCTCTACCTGCCGCAGTCGGGTCACGTGGCCCAGATGGAGCACCCGGAGGAGGTCGCGCGGGCCTTCCGGCAGCTGCTCGCCTCCACGCGCCGGTGACCACCACAGACTGCTCGCTGCCGCGTCAGCCTGTGGACTGACTCCCGGTCGGACCGTGGCATGATCTTCGTCCCGATCCGTTGACCACGACAACCAAACCGCCGCCGCGGGGGTCTGACGGACGACCTGTTCGTCGACGAAGGGAACCTCGTGCGGTTGATCGGCAGCAAAACACTGTCGCTGGGGATGGTCGCACTGCTGGGATGGGGGCTGGTGCCGGCGACGGCGTCGGCGGCACCGCCCTCACCTCTTGTTGCTCAGAGCAACGATTGGCGGATCGAGCCGGTAGCCGGTGGGTACCGGGTCACGCTCGCGCTGGACCGCCGGATCCCGTTGCGGGACGCGCTCCCGATGCTGTCGGTCGACGGTCGCGCCGTCGGCGTGGCCAAGGAGTCGGCCGACCGCCGCAGCGTCTCGTTGATCACCAAGGACCCGGCCGTGCTCAAGGCCCGGGACGTCAAGCTGACCTGGTCGGGCGACCCGGACGGTGACGGCAAGCGGTCCAGAACCGCGGCCGGGCCGACCGACGCGGACTGGCTGAAGGCGAAGATGGGACCGGCCCTGGCCGACGATCCCGGTGCCAAGGGCGGGTACCAGGTCGAGACCGCGGAGTACAACCTCGGTGACGAGGCCGTCTACCTCCCCGGCCTCAAGCAGAAGTCGGAGGTCCGCGGCAAGGTCTACTCGCCGCGGGGCGCGACCGGCCCGCGCCCGTTGGTCGTCTTCCTGCACGGGCGCCACCAGGTCTGCTACGGCGGCAACGAGAGCGGCCCCTTCCCGGAGAAGCCCTGGCCGTGCACCGGCGAGTGGAAGTCGATCCCGAGCTACCGCGGGTACGACGGCCCGGCCGAGGCGCTGGCCAGCCACGGCTACCAGGTCGTCTCGATCAGCGCCAACGCGGTCAACGCCTGGGACAACGAGGCGTACGACGCCGGCGCGCAGGCCCGGGCCGAGCTGGTGCTCGACCACCTGGACCTGTGGAAGAAGTGGTCGACGGTCGGCGGCGGCCCGTTCGGGACCAAGTTCGTCGGCAAGGTCGACCTGCGCAACGTCGGCCTGATGGGTCACTCGCGCGGTGGTGAGGGCGTGGCGCGCGCCGCCGTGCTCAACGCCGACCGCGGTGGCAAGTACGGGATCCGCGCGGTGCTCCCGCTGGCGCCGACCGACTTCGCCCGTGCGACCGTGCCCGGTGTCGCGATGACCGTCGTCCTGCCGTACTGCGACGGCGACGTCTCCGACCTGCAGGGCCAGAAGTTCTACGACGACACCCGGTACTCCGTCACCGGCGACAACGCGCCGCGCTCGACCGTCACGGTGATGGGCGCCAACCACAACTTCTTCAACACCGAGTGGACCCCTGGCCAGTCGGTCGCCCCCTCCAGCGACGACTGGTTCGAGGAGGGCGCCGAGTCGCCCTGCGGGCCCAAGTACGCGGGCCGGCTGACCGCCAAGGAGCAGCAGGCCGTCGGTACGGCGTACGTGGCCGGCTTCTTCCGGCTGCAGCTCGGGCACGAGAAGCAGCTGCTGCCGTTGCTCGACGGCTCCAACGGCCGGGCGGTCTCGGCCGGCAAGGCCGTCGTACGGGTGGTCGCACAGGCCCCGCTGGCTGACCGGCGCGACCTGTCCAAGCTGGACTCGCCACTGCCGACCGGTGCGGTCTCCGGGAAGGCCAAGGCGACGGTCTGCTCGGCGGACTGCGTGCAGACCGAGGACCCGAGTCAGATCCCGCACTGGATCACTGCGTCGTACGCGGAGAAGACGCCGACGCTGGGTGTCACCAAGCTGAGCTGGACCGGCACGGACGGCGTACTGCGCGTTCCTGTGGCCGCCGGGCAGCGTGACGTCCGTCGGTACGCCGCGCTGACGTTCCGGGCGGCGCCTGACGCGGCCGGAGCGCCGCGGACCGACCTGAGCGTCCGAGTGGTCGACGGGCACGGCAGGGCGGTGTCGGTGCCGGCCTCCACGCTCGGTGACGCGCTGGTGCGGATGCCTGGCCCGGGTGAGGTGCTGCCGAAGAACCTGCTGCGCACCGTCCGGGTGCCGATCGCCTCGCTGAAGGGGATCGACCTGAGCGACGTACGGGCCGTCGAGCTGCGGACGGACCGGGTGGCGAGCGGTTCGGTGTTCCTGAGCGACCTGTCGTTCTCGCGGCCCGGTGTCGGGACGTCGGCCCCGGCGGTGCTGCTGCCGAAGCTGTCGGCGTCGAACGTGAAGGTGCGGGAAGGCGACACCGGCACCAAGAACGTCGACTTCTTCGTGACGCTGTCGCGGCCGAGCATCCGCCCGGTCAGTGTGTACGCCGAGACGAACGGCGACCTCGGCACGTCCGTCGGTCAGGTGGCGCGGAAGGTGGTCTTCAAGCCCGGTCAGACCCGGCAGAAGATCACCGTGCCGATCACGGCGAACACCCGGGACAGCGCCGACCTGGCCTTCAGCCTGGTCCTGTCGGTCCCGCACGACGGGCTGCTGGACGAGTCCTTCGGGCACGGTCTGGTGATCGACGACGACCCGTCGCCGACGCTGACCATCGGTCCGGCGACGGCGAAGGAGGGGGCCACGCTGCAGTTCCCGATGACGCTGTCGGCGGCCAGTGACCAGTACATCTCGGTCCAGGGCGAGCTGAAGGACGGCACCGCGGTCCTGGGCAAGGACTTCAAGACCCTCGACGAGGAGCCGCCGTCGCGCGCGTTCTACGGGTACGTCGAGCCCGGGCAGACCAAGGGTGTGATCGAGGTCCGGCTGGTCGACGACAAGGTCAAGGAGCCGGCCGAGACGTTCACCGCGCAGGTCACCGACGTGACCGGCGTGGACCTGAAAGTGCCGTTCGCGGTCACCGGGACGATCACCGACAACGACTGACGCCGGAACGACCGGCACCGGAACGACTGGCACGGGGGCGGCGCGGCCGACCGGCCGCGCCGCCCCCCCGGGAGACCGACCGACCGGCCTGCGGACGTCCGGCCGGGGGGGTGGACCCGGGCGGG
>NZ_JBNCLH010000003.1:234698-941498 GCF_049844575.1 Kribbella sp. DT2
ATCACCCCCCCCCCTGCCTGGCCCCCCCCCCCCCCCCCCCCCCCCGCCGGGGGGGGGGGGGGGCCCCCCCCCCCCCCCCCCCCCCCCGCCGGTGAGACCGACGTACCGGAATGCGGACTTCCGGCCGGTGGGTTGGACCGGTGCGGGAACATGGAGGAGGGAAGGACGGTTGAACCCGGAATCCCCCCGACATTCCCGCTGACGAGGAGCGCCCCGTGTCACTGCCACCGCTGGTCGAACCGGCCGACGAGCTGACCATCGACGAGGTCCGCCGGTACTCGCGGCACCTGATCATCCCCGAGGTCGGGATGGCCGGTCAGAAGCGGCTGAAGAACTCCAAGGTGCTGGTGATCGGCGCCGGCGGCCTCGGCAGCCCCGCGCTGCTGTACCTGGCCGCGGCCGGCGTCGGCACGCTCGGCATCGTCGAGTTCGACACCGTCGACGAGTCCAACCTGCAGCGCCAGATCATCCACGGCCAGTCCGATGTCGGCAAGTCCAAGGCCCAGTCGGCCAAGGAGTCGATCCTCGAGACCAACCCGTACACGAACGTCGTCCTGCACGAGACCCGGCTGGACAACGACAACGTGTTCGAGATCTTCGAGCAGTACGACCTGATCGTCGACGGCACCGACAACTTCGCCACCCGGTACCTGGTCAACGACGCCGCGGTGCTGCTCGGCAAGCCGTACGTGTGGGGCTCGATCTACCGCTTCGACGGCCAGGTCAGCGTGTTCTGGGCCGAGAACGGTCCCTGCTACCGCTGCCTCTACCCCGAGCCGCCGCCGCCGGGCATGGTCCCGTCCTGCGCCGAGGGTGGTGTGCTGGGCGTGCTGTGCGCGTCGGTCGGTGCCGCGCAGGTGACCGAGGCGATCAAGCTGCTCACCGGTATCGGCGACCCGTCGCTGGGCCGGCTGAACATCTACGAGGCGCTCGACCTGAACTGGCGCGCCCTGAAGGTCCGTAAGGACCCGAACTGCGCGATCTGCGGCGAGAACCCGACCGTCACCGGCCTGATCGACTACGAGAACTTCTGCGGTGCGATCACCGAGGAGGCGGCCGACGCCGCCGCCGGCGCGACCATCTCGGTCAAGCAGCTCAGCGAGTGGATCAAGCTCAAGGACAACGGCGAGAAGGACTTCGTGCTGGTCGACGTCCGCGAGCCGAACGAGTACGAGATCAACAAGATCCCCGGCTCGGTGCTGATCCCGAAGGACCAGTTCCTGACGGGTGTCGCGCTGGAGAAGCTCCCGCAGGACAAGCAGCTGGTCTTCCACTGCAAGTCCGGCGTGCGCTCGGCCGAGGTCCTGGCGATCGCCAAGGGCGCCGGCTTCTCCGACGCCGTGCACGTCGGCGGCGGCGTGGTCGCCTGGGTCGACCAGATCGACCCGTCCCAGCCGTCGTACTGAGTCAGTGATCCCCGCCGTACTCCGGTACGGCGGGGCCGCGGTCAGGTGGTCGGCGGTACGGGTGAGGTACGGGCAGCGGAGTGCCGACGGCGGTTCCTGGATTCCGTGCTGTGAACACAACGACCGCAGACACTGAAGGCACGCCACAGCGAGCGACGACCCGACGCGGGCAGGGACTTCGGAGGGCGATCGTCGCCGCTGCTCTGACCGTGGCAACGGTCGGAGTGACCGTCATCGGGGCCGGTCCGGCCGCCGCGGACGGCTCCTACTCCGGCCGGGGGACCTTCTGGGGCTCTGGAGCAATCGGCGACGACTGGGACGACGAAGGTGTCGTCAACGTCAGCACCCACCGCAGCTCGAACGTCACCTGCCTGTGGCAGCAGATCCTGTCGGCCGACGGTTACCTGAAACTGAGCGACGTCGACGGGGTCTTCGGCGATCAGACTCATGCCGCCACGGTTCGCTGGCAGCGGGACCGTGGCCTGACCGCGGACGGTTCGGTCGGGCGGCTCAGCTGGGCGAAGGCCGGTGACCGTCTGCACGCCACCGACCTCGACGCGTCCGGGTACCGCACCGGCTACTACGACGGCTCGAGCTCCAGTAAGCCACTGCGGCGCAGCCCTGCGGGTATCTACCAGTACTGGGACCCCAAGAGCGGCATGTACCGCACGGTGTCGTACAATTCGCGCACGTGCCGCGCCTGATTCAGGAGGTGGACGGCCCCGGCGGGCAGGAGAGGGGCCGGTGCCAGACGTCGACCAGCTCGACCGGGCGCATGCCGACCGACTCGTACAGGCCGAGGGCCGGGGTCGGGTTGTTCGTGTCGACGAACAGGATCGTGCCGGTCCGGCCGGCCTCGACGTCGAGGGCGAACGCGGAGCGCAGCAGGCGCTTGGCCAGGCCCCGGCCGCGGAACTCGGGCAGGACGCCGAGCCGCGGGACGAAGCCGCAGTTGTCGGTCTCCACGAACCTGTCGTCCGTGTCGCAGACCGCGGCCACCCGACCGTCCAGCTCGACGATCAGCAGCTGCGGCCAGTCGAACACGCGTGACCGCTCGTGGGACTCGACCCATTCGTCGTACGGTCGCATCGCGCTGCCTTGCTGATCCGCGAACGCCCGCACCATCACCTCGTACGCCGCCCGCCGGTCGGCCTCGTCGACCGGTCCGCGCCGCAGACCCGGCTCGACCGACCCGGGCTCGCCGGTGTGGTCGACCCGCATCCGGTAGTACGTCGTGTACACCTCGTACCCGTTGTCCCCGAGCAGCGTGCGGAAGGCCTGGTCCTCGCGGTTCGCGACGCTCTCGAGCGTCACCTCGGCCAGACCCTGCTCGGCCCCGATCCGCCGAGCCCGCTCCACCGCGGTCCGGAACAGCCAGGCGGACGCCGCGGTGTCCGGCACGTAGACGCTGAGCCCGACGACGCCGCTCCCGGTGCGGTGCAGCACGCGACCGTAGTTGACCGGTCGGCCGTCGGCGTCCAGGACCAGCCAGCCGTCCGACTCCGGACGGAACGCCAGGTCCGTCAGCCCTTGGGTGATGATGTCGACCGTGGTGTTCGGCGAGCCGACGACCTTGGTGTTGTGCGCCGCGATCAGGCGGTAGATCGCCGGCGCGTCGGCAACGGTCGGCGGGCGGACGGTGTATCCGTCGGGCAAGGTCACCACGCCATCCTCGCTCCCAGGTGGCTCACCCGACGACGAGGCTCCAGTCGTCGGAGATGCGGGTGGCCCGCAGCACGACGGAGTCTCATCGGCTCAGTGTTGTGCGAGGCGGGTCAGTGTCCGCGGGGGCGCCGGACGATGGTGGGGTCCTTGCGGCCGCGGCCGGTCATCGCGATGGGCTCCAGGCGCAGGTTCATCTTGACCGCGCGGGCGCCGGCGATGTCCCAGAAGCCGAACGTGAACGGCTTGTCGGGGTCGTAGGTCTCCCAGAACGGCAGCTGCAGGTCCTTCGTGTGGTGCCTGTCGGGCTCGTCGCCGGCCGCGATCCGTGCAGCGTCCTGCGCGCAGGCGGCGACCTTGCGCGTGCCGCCGTTCCGCGGGGTCCAGACCACGTCGGTGGTCGACGGGCCGTGCTGGGCGTTGAAGTAGCAGGGGCCCGGCGCTCGGGGACCGGGCGACCGGTGACCCGCGCCTGGACGCAAGCGACGGCGTACCGCCCAGCCGCCAGCGCGCCCGTGACCGCCTCGACGTCCTCCAGCCGGGGCACCGCACGCTTCGCCTGCTCGTACAGGTCGAGCGAGGTCTGGTAGTCCGCACGCGTCGCCGCGTCCAGCTCGCGCCCGGCGAGCGCCTCGCCCAGCCGGCTCAGCTGCTCGCCGTACTGGGTGATGTCCTCGTCAGCACGTCGCCGTACGTCGGCCAGCTCGGCGGCCCGACGGCGCTTGGCTGCCCGCCAGGCCCAGACGCACCGTCCGGCCGCGGCGACCCCGCCGCCGCCCAGGACGAACAGCACCAGCTCCATCACAAAACTCTCACCGCGGGACCTCCGGTTGTCCCCGGCTCCGCGTACCGTCGGAGCATGTGCCGAAACATCACTGTCCTGAGAGGACTGGAGCCGTCCGCGACCTCCGAGGAGATCTACGCGGCCGCACTCCAGTACGTCCGTAAGGTGACCGGTGTCGGTTCGCTCAGCGCGACCACCCGGGAACCCATCGAGCGCGCCGCCGCCGAGGTCGCCCGCATCACCGAGGCCCTGCTCGAGGAGATGCCGGCCCGCCGCGTGCCGCCCCAGACCGTCCCACCCTTGCGCCGCCCGGAGGTCCGGGCCCGCCTCGGGCTGGACTGACCGGCTCACCCCGTAAGGGATTCGTCAGCTGGGTGGATCTGGGGTTCGGCGGGCGGTCGGCGCAGCATGGGAAGGAGATCCCTTCCAGCAGAAAGAAGCCGTCGTGACCGCATCGTTGAAGGACAGGTCCGTGCTCGTGGTCGGACGGGGTGGCGGTATCGCGCGGGCCGTGGTGGAGGCCGCGCGGGACGCCGGTGCGCGGGTCGTCGCGGCCGGGCGTGACCAGGAGGCGCTGACCGCGGCGTACGACGGTGAGCCGGGGATCAGCACCGAGCAGGTCGACCTGACCGACGAGGCGTCGATCGCCGCGCTCGGCGAGCGGCTCGGGACGGTCGACCACGTGGTCTCGACAGCCTCGGCCCGGGCCCGCGGGAAGCTCACGGACCTCGACCGGGACGCGCTCCGGCTGTCGTTCGACACCAAGGTGATCGGCCCGCTGATGCTCGCCAAGCACCTCGCGCCGCGGATGACCGCGGGCGGGTCGATCACGCTGTTCTCCGGGGTCGCCGCGGCCAAGATCGCCGTCGGGACGCTCGGTGTCGCGATCACCAACGGGTCGGTGGAGGTGCTGGCGCGTTCGCTCGCGCTGGAGCTCGGCCCGATCCGCGTCAACGCCGTCTCCCCGGGCGTGATCGACACCGGTGCGTGGGACGCGTTCGGCGAGCAGGGCAAGGCGGACTACTTCGCCGACCTCACCAGCCGCAACCCGGTCCAGCGGATCGGCACGACCGACGACATCTCCGCCGCGGTCCTGTTCGCGATGACGAGCACGTTCCTGACCGGGACCACGCTGCACGTCGACGGCGGCGAACCGCTGATCTGAGACCGGCGGGCCCGCCGGACTGCCGGATGGGCCTGCGCCGCCGGATGGGCCTGCGCGCCGTCCGACGCCGCCGAGCCGCCCTGCGCGCCGGGCTCCCGCCGTACCGGCTTCGGTACGGCGGGACCCCGGGTGTTGCCCTAGCGAGTGCGGTACGCGCGGATGATCGTCTGCTCGACCTTGTTGCCGGCCTGGTCGGTCGACGAGCTGCGGAACGACACCGAGCCGTTGGCCGGCGGGGTGACCTGTACGAGCCACTTGCCGGCTCCGGCCGGCTTCAGCGGCGCGGGCTTCCAGGTCGAGCCCTCGTCGTACGACACGTCCACCGTCAAGCCGGCGGCCGGTTTCGCGGCCGAGCCGGGCTGGCGCTCGACCGTGACCGGCACCCAGGCGGGAACCGCCGCGGCCCGGTTGTCCAGGTCGAGGACCGGCGTGAAGCGGATCGCCGACAACGGCAGCGCGACCTGGCGGCCGGTGTGGCCGGACCGGAAGGTCCAGGCCGCGGTGACCTTGCTGGAGACCGCGTTGAGCGACTCACGGTTCGCCGTCGCCTCCAGCCGGTACGACGCGTCGCCGGCGGGCAGGCTCGCCTCGAGAGCACCCGCGGTGTCCGCCTCGGCGACCAGCTGACCGTTCCGCGTCAGCGTCGTCCGGGCGCTGTCGGTCCTCGAGAAGCCCGGGTGACCCGCCTGGTCGGTGAACAGCGGCAGACCGACGCTCAACTGCGCGCCGGTACGGCTCGCCCACGGCCTGGCCACCGGGTCGAACGGCCGGCGATCGGTGGCCGGGAGCCCCGGTCCGAGGACGCCGAGCCCCCACGACTCGTCGGTCGTCGTACCGGCCTGGAACACGCGGGGCGACGTGCCCAACTCGATCCTGGTGACCATCTCCTGGGGCTCCTGGTCGTAGTCGCGGAACTGGCGCAACCAGCGGATCCCGTCGGGCTGGAAGTACTCGGTGACCTTGGACGGCAGCGTCGGCCAGCCGCCGAGGTTGCCGTTGTCCGCCGGAATGTCGTCGACGGGCAGCGCCGCGTAGGAAATCTCTCCGCTGGCCTGTCCGGCGAACCGGGTGTTCAGCGTGGCCAGGTCCTGCTTGCGGACCGCCTTGTCGAAGCCGGTGAACAGCCGGCCCTTCACGTACCAGCGCAGGTAGTACATGTACGGCGAGTCCGCGGCGCACCCGGGACCGTCGGCCCGGCACCACTGGGTGGTCAGCGAGCTGGCGAACTTCCGGCCGGCGACCGCGGGACCGACCTGCGCCGTCGAGAGTCCTTCGAAACTGCCGCCGCCGTAGTAGCCCGACGAGAGATTGTCCCGGTACTCGTAGTTGACCGTGATCATGGCCGGGGTCGCGCCCGGCTCGGGAACGGTGACCTTGATCGGCTCGGCCTTCGCCATCTCGAAGCTGACGGTCGTCGCCTTGTCGACCAGCAGTTCGGGCATCGCCAGGAGGACCTTGTCCTCGTCGCCCTGCGCATCAGCCCCACGGAGGAAGCTGGACAACGTGTAGCGGCCCTTCGGCAGACGCAGTACCTCGGTCGGCTGGCCGGTAACGAATTGCGCGGGCACCTCGCCGACCGAACTGACCACGGTCCTCATCGGTGCGATCGGGTGGCCCTGACGGTCCAGGTGCTTGATCGTCACGTCGTAGCTCTCGGCCTCCTTCTCGACCGCGAGCGCGGTGGTCAGCTGGACACCTGTTCCGGTGGCGGTGAGACGCCCGGTGTGGAAGCCGTCCGGGCCTTCCTGCGCCGTGTTCGAGGTGACCGTCACCTGGGCGGTCCGACCGGCCGGTACGTTCACCGACGACGGGCTCACGGTGAACGTGCCCGACGGCTTGCCGTCCGGACCGGTGCCGGTGACGGACAGCGCGAGCTGGACGTCCGCCGTACCGGAGTTCTGGTACGTCACGGTCCGGGTGACCGGGGCGTCGTCGGAGTGCGGCCAGACCTGGACCGGGAAGGACAGGCTCTGCTGCGGGGTCACGACGGTCTGCCGTACGGCGGCCGCGACGTCCACCCGGCCGGCGCCCTGCTGGAAGACGGTCAGCGCCGGGTTCGGCTTCGACGCGGCCATCAGGGTCGACTTGAGCTGCTCCGACGTCCACTCCGGGTGCTGCTGGGCGAGGATCGCGGCCGAGCCGGCCACGTGCGGCGTCGCCATCGAGGTCCCGTTCAGCCGGGTGTAGTTCTCGTCGACGGGGGTGCCGGCGGTGGTTCCGGCGGCCCGGGCGGCGACGATGTCGACACCCGGTGCGGTGATGTCCGGCTTGATCGCGTGATCACCGGTCCGGGGGCCGGTGCAGGAGAAGCCCGCCAGCTGGTCGGACTTGTCCACCGCGCCGACGGCCAGCGCCGCGTCGGCGGTGGCGGGAGAGTTGACGCCGAAGTTCGGCGTACAGGTCGGGTGGTTGCCGGCAGCAACGACGAACAGGGCGCCGGTCTCGGCGCTGAGCCGGTTGATCCCCGCTTCCACCAGATCGATCTCGGGGGTGTCGTCGCCGCCGAGGCTGAGGTTGACGACGTCGGCCCCCTGCTCGACCGCGGCCCACTCCATCCCGGCCAGGATCGCCGAGTCGCTGCAGCCGTACGCCGCGCAGACCTTGCCGTCCAGAAGCTTCGCGTCCGGTGCCACGCCCTTGTACTTGCCGCCGGAGGCGCTGCCCGTGCCGGCGATGGTGGAGGCCACGTGCGTACCGTGGCCGATCTGGTCGGTGGCGTCCTCGTCGGTGAAGTTCCTGGCCGCGGCGACCTGGCCGGCCAGGTCCTGGTGCGTCGCGTCGACCCCGCTGTCCAGGACCGCGACCTTGGTGCCCTGGCCGGTGAAGCCCGCCTGCCAGGCCTGTGGCGCACCGATCTGCGCGACCGACTGGTCGAGCGAGAGCTTGCGTTCGCCGTCCAGCCAGACCTTCTCGACGCCGCCGGTGAGTTGCCGATCGGCTGTGGCGATGCCTGCCCAGAAGGTGCCGGCCTCGTCCTTGGCGACCGCGACCGGAGCCGCGTTGAGCGACCGCAGCGGCCGTGCCTGTCGCGAGGTCGCGTCGTACTGGACGATCAGTTCGACCGACTTGCCCCGCGCGTCGGCGAGCAGTTCGTTCACGTCGAAGAGGCGGCGGTCGAGCTTGCCCTGGCGGAGCAGTTCGTCAGCGTCCGACGGTACGACGTACAGGTGGTCGTCGAGCCGCTCCGTGGTGAAGGAGATGCCCTGGCGACCAGGGCCTGGGCGCGGGGTGAGCTGCTTGTCCTTGCCGACCTCCACGGTGTCGCCGGTGAGCAGCGTGACGGTCCGGCCGGGATCGGTCGCGGGCGGTGCGATGGGCTTGCCGAAAGCGGGTGGGATCGAACCGACCAGGGACAGGACCACCGCACCGGCGAGCAGTGCGGTGGTCCTGCGATGGTTCCTGCGCATGGGTGGGGCCTCCGTCGATGGGGAGTGGTCTCCCCTACATGTCCGGAACCCGCGCAGCCGTCTCACCCCGGGCCAACGGGTAAGTTGCTGGGCAGGTAGACCCTGACCCCAGCGGAGGCGTGCGATGCGGTTTGCGATCAAGACCCGGCCCGAACACACCACCTGGCAGCAGATGCGGGACGTGTGGGTGGCCGCGGACCAGTTCGAGATCTTCGAGTCGGCCTGGCACTGGGACCACTTCTACCCGCTGACCGGGGACATGGCCGGGCCGAACCTCGAGGGCTGGACGACGCTCGCCGCGCTGGCCCAGGCGACCAGCAGGATCCGCGTCGGCTGCCAGGTCACCGGCATGATCTACCGGCACCCCGCCGTCCTGGCGAACATGGCCGCGACCACCGACATCATCTCCGGCGGCCGCCTCGAGCTCGGCGTCGGCGCGGGCTGGAACGAGATGGAGACCGCGGCGTACGGGATCGACCTGCCGCCGCTGAAGGAGCGCTTCGACCGGTTCGACGAGGGTGTCGAGGCGATGGTCGCGCTGCTCACCGAGAAGGTCGCCAACTACGACGGGCAGTACGTCAAGCTCACCGACGCGTACTGCGAGCCGAAGGCCGTCCAGACCCCGCACCCGCCGATCACCATCGGCGGCAAGGGCCCGAAGCGGACGCTGCGCGCGGTCGCCCGCTGGGCCCAGCAGTGGAACGTGATCGTGGCGAGCCCGGACGAGTGGACGCCGCTCAAGCAGGTCCTGGTCGACCACTGCGACAAGCTCGGCCGCGACGTCGGCGAGATCACCTGCTCGGTCAACGTCCGGATCGACCCGGACAAGCCGCTCGACGACGCCGTCGCCACCGCCGCGGCGTACGGCGAGGCCGGCGTCGACCTGGTCGTGATGAACCTGCCGGTCGACGCCCCGCCGTCGGTCCTCGAACCGCTCGCGAAGGCGCTCGCGCCGCTGGCCTGAACCTGTCGGTCCCGGGCGATAACGTGTCGCCCGTGGATCGGGAGGAGTACGTCGAGGCGGTGCTGCAGGCGGTCGAGTCGATCCCGCCGGGGAGCGTGGCGACGTACGGCGACATCGCTTCGTACGTCGGGCAGGGCGGCCCGCGGCAGGTCGGCGCGATCATGCGTGAGTACGGCGGGGGCGTGCCGTGGTGGCGCGTCATCCGGGCCAGCGGGGTGCCGGCCGACGAGGTCGTCGAGAACCAGATCGAGCTGCTGCGGGGCGACGGTGTGCGGGTCACCAACGGCAAGGTCGACCTGCGGCGGGTGCGCTGGGACCCGGAGGACTAGGCCACGGCTTTTGCGCGCCTTAAACTTGGCGCGCGCCAAGTTGAGCAGGTACAGCAGCTCGGCGGGACCCGGCCGAGCTGCTCGTCCTGGAGCGCGGCTGGTCCTTCGACCGCTACACGACCTGGCTCACCGATGCCCTGGTGTCAGCCCTGTGCGGGCGTCGCTAGGGTCGGGGCGTCGAGAGGGGAACGGGTGCTGGAGATCCGGCTGCTGGGGCCGTTCGAGGTTCTGCGGGACGGCGTGCCGGTGGTGCTGCCCGGACGGCAGTTGATCGCGCTGACCAGCCTGCTCGCGTTGTCGGCCAACAGGCCCGTGTCGTTCGACGTACTCGCTGATCGGCTGTGGGACGAGCGGCTGCCGCAATCGGTCAAGGCGACCCTGCACACCTACGCGACCCGCCTGCGCAAGCACCTGGGCGACGGCGCGCTCGAGACCCACCCGGCCGGCTACCTGCTCCGCGTCGAGCCGGACCGGGTCGACGCGCTCCGCCTGGCCGACGTACTGCGAGAGGCGGGGCAGCAGGCCGAGCCGAGCCGCAAGCGGGAACTGCTGACCACTGCGATCGAGCTGTGGCGGGACAGGCCGTTCGTCGGGTCACCGTCCGACTGGCTGGCGACGGGGGAGACCGCGCGGCTCACGGAGTTCTACCTGTCTGCCGTCGAGCAGCGGGTCGACCTCGACCTCACCAACGGCCGGTACGACGGCCTGGCGCCGCTCCTGAAGGAGCTGACCGCGCAGCACCCGCTCCGGGAGTCGCTCTGGCACCGGCGGATCCGCGTGCTCCGCCTCACTGACCGGACCGCCGAGGCGTTGGAGTCCTACGAGCTGATCCGGACAGCTGTCGCGGACGAGCTGGGTGTGGATCCTTCGCCCGCGCTGCAGCAGGAGTACGCGCGGTTGCTGGACGCGGACCTGTCCAGCTTCGAGGAGACCGTGACGCTGGGAGTGCCGCGGCAGTTGCCGTCCGGCGTCCAGCACTTCACCGGCCGGGCGGAGGAGCAGGAGCAGCTCGGCAAGCTGCTCGACAACGCGCCCGGTGACCAGCCGACGATCATCACGCTCACCGGCCCGGGCGGCGCCGGCAAGACGAGCCTGGCCGTCCACTGGGCCCACCAGGTCCGCGAGCGCTACCCCGACGGCCAGCTCCACATCAACCTCCGGGGCTTCGCAGCTGACGCGCCTGTGCTCCCGGCGGTCGCGCTGCACGGCTTCCTCCAGGCACTCGGCGTACCGGCGAACAGCATCCCCACCGACCGCGCTGAACGAGCTGCACTGTTCCGTACGGCGACAGCCGGCAAGCGGCTGCTCCTGCTGATCGACAACGCCCGCAACGCCGAGCAGGTCCGCGACCTGATCCCTGCCTCCGGCTGCCTCGTCCTGATCACCAGCCGCAACCAACTCCGGTCCCTGGCGGCTCAGCTCGGTGCATCCCGCCTCACGCTCAAGCCGCTGCCAGCTGCCGACGCCATCCGGCTGCTGGCCGCCTCCGTCGGTGCCGACCGGGTAGCGGCCGAGCCGGCCGCTGTGGAGGAGCTGGCTGGTATCTGCGCCGGCCTGCCGCTCGCACTGGCCGTCGCAGCCGAGTCGGCTCGCCGGTTCAGCGGTAGTCCGTTCGCCGAGCTGGTCAGTGCGTTGCAGGACATGCGGCACGCGTTCGACGTACTGGCTGATCCGGACGACGAGCACTCGGACCTCCGCCGTGTTCTGTCATGGTCCTACCAAGCGCTGGAGCCTGAGGCCGCCCGGGTCTTCCGCCTCCTCGGCCTGCATCCGGCCACGCTCATCCGGGCCCAGGTGGCAGCCGCGCTGGCAGACCTCGACCTGCGAACCACCGAGCGTCACCTGGACAGGCTGGTGGCAGCCAACCTGGTGAGCACTGCTCAGCGCGGCGTCTACCAGCTGCACGACCTGCTGCGGGTCTACGCGGCCGAGCTGACCGTCCAGCTGGACGAGGACTCGGAGCGGCGGGCCGCTCTGGAGCGGGCGCTGGACTGGTTCCTCCACACCGCGCAGAACGCGCAGCGAGGCGCGGTACCCGACGCCAGCGAAGCGTTCCTCGCCCGTTCGCCTCATCAGCCGCTGACCTTCGCGGACACCGCCGCGGCGATGCGGTGGCTGCAGGACGAGCAGACCGTGCTGGTGCCGTGGGTCAGGACAGCGGTCGCCGGGGGCTTCGACCACCACGTCTGGCGGCTGGCCTGGCGGTTGCGGGCGTTTCTGGACATGGGCTTCTTCGTCGACGACGCGCTGGAGACCGCCCGGCTGGGGGTGGAGGCCGCGGAGCGCCTCGGCGAGCCCAGGCCGCGGTACCTCGCCTGGAACGTGCTCGGCAGCGCGGAGTACCGGGCCGGCCGCGCGGCCGCGGCCGAGGAGTGCGTACGCCGGGCGATCGACATCGCCGCGAGCTGCGGCGACATCGCGGCCGAGGCGATCTTCCGGACGAACCTGGCCGTGGCCCGGTGGGAAGGCGGTGATCTGCCCAGCGCGCTCGCGGAGGTGACGGTGGCCGCCACGATCGCGGATCGGTACAGCGAACCGTCGACCGAACCGATGATGTTCCAGCGCGGGCACCTGGAGATGACCGCCGGTGCGATCAACTTCCTGCTCGGCCACGTGGAGACAGCTCAGGTGTACACCGAGGCAGCGATCCGGCTGACCCGGGCTTCCGGTGACTGGCTGCTCGAAGCACAGGCGCTGTCGAACCTCGCCGAGCTGTTCGAGCTCGAGGACGACGACGCCACCGCGGACTTCTACGCCGCCGAGTCGCTCGACCGGCTCCGCGGCTACAGCGTTCCGACCGCGACGCTCGAGCCGCTCCTCGTCCGGGCCCGGATCGCCGTCCGTGCCGGTCGATCCGCTGACGCGAGGGCGTTCGGCGAGCAGGCGCTCGCGTTGTTCCCGGCCGGCGACCGCAGGACCGCCGAGGTCCGGGAGCTGCTCGACCGGGTCTGAGCTCGTGTCTCCTCGTCCGCAATGCGGCCTGAGTCGGCATCCGGTGGGGTGGGTCGCGATCTTTGTCGGTGGCGTCTGATGGGATGGGGGAGTGGTCAGCAGAACAGGGTCCCGGTATCGGCTGGTAAAGCCGGCAGGGCGTGCGGAGGGGCCTTCCCCTGCGCCGGTTCTGGACGCCGATCAGCAGTCGGTGGTCGAGCACCCGGGTGGGCCGTTGCTCGTGCTGGCCGGGCCGGGGACGGGTAAGACGACGACGCTCGTCGAGGCCGTTGTGGATCGCGTCGCCAATCGTGGGTTGAGCCCGGACCAGGTGTTGGTGCTGACGTTCGGGCGGAAGGCCGCGACCGAGCTGCGGGACCGGATCACCGGGCGGCTGGGGCGGACGACGCGGGTGATGCCGTCGATGACGTTCCACTCGTTCTGCTACGCGTTGCTGCGTCGGTTCACCCCGGCCGACGCGTTCGACGTACCGCTGCGGCTGCCGTCGGGTCCGGAGCAGTCGCTGCGGCTGAGCGAGGTGCTCGGTGGGAGTCGCGAGGTCGGTGTGGTGCACTGGCCGAGCAGCCTGCACCCGGCGCTGAAGACCCGCGGGTTCACCGACGAGGTGCAGGCCGTGATCGGCAAGGCGCGGCAGCTCGGGCTCGACCCGGAGGACCTGTCCGCGATCGGCCAGTCGGCGAGCCGGCCGGAGTGGGTCGCGGTCGGTGACTTCTTCGAGGAGTACCTGCAGATCCTCGACCACGAGCAGGTCCTGGACTACTCCGAGCTGATCCACCGCGCGGTGATCCTGGCGCAGCAGCCGCAGGTCCAGGCGAAGTTGCGCGAGGAGTTCAAGGTCGTCTTCGTCGACGAGTACCAGGACACCGACCCGGGCCAGACCAAGCTGCTGCAGGCGATCGCCGGCGACGGGCGGGACCTTGTCGTGGTCGGCGATCCGGACCAGTCGATCTACACGTTCCGCGGTGCCGACGTCCGGGGGCTGCTGCGGTTCACCGAGGAGTTCCCGACGGCGACCGGCGAGCCCGCGGCCCAGATCGCGCTCGCGACGACCCGACGGTTCGGTACGACGCTGCTGCGCGTCTCGCGCAACGTGGTGAACCGGCTCGGTGTCCCGGGGACCTTGGACCGCGACACCTTCGACCGTTTCCGCAATCCCGATGCGAGCGGCTGCGTCTTCGGCCCGGGCAAGGTCGAGGCCAACCTCTACTCCACCAGCGGGGCCGAGCTGGAGCACATCGCCGACCTGCTGCGCCGGGCTCACGTGCAGGACGGCATCGGCTGGCACGAGATGGCCGTGCTCGTGCGGTCCGGCAGCATCTCGATCCCGCCGCAGCGGCGTGCGCTGGCGGCGGCGGGGATCCCGGTGGACGTGGCAGGTGACGAGCTGCCGCTGTCGCGGGAGCCCGCCGTACGGCCGATGCTGCTGGCGTTGCGGGCCGTCGCGGATCCGTCGACGCTGACGGTCGACGTCGTACGGGCTCTGGCGTTGTCGCCGTTGGGGGCGATGGATGCCGGCCAGCTGCGGCGGCTCGCGCGCGTACTGCGGAAGCGGGACCGAGAGGTCGCGGCCGGGCAGCGGCTGCCGCGGTCGTCGGACGAGCTGCTCCGCGAGGCGATGCTCGACCCGTTGCTGCTCGACGAGCAGGCGTCCCCGGCCGAGGCGCGGTTCGTGGCGCTCGGCGAGAGGTTGCTCAAGGCAAGGAACATCGTGAACGCCGGCGCCGCGCCGGACGAGGTGATGTGGTCGCTGTGGTCGGAGTCGCCGTGGCTGCGCCGGTTGCGCGGCCAGGCGAACAGCGGCGGCGAGGTGGCCCGCTCGGCGAACCGGGACCTCGACTCGCTGTGCGCGCTGTTCGATGCGGCCGGGCGGGCCGAGGAGCAGATCGGGTTCAAGGGCGTCTCGGCGTTCCTGAACGAGCTGGAGAACCTGGACATCGCGGGCGACAACCGGTACGACGCGACGTACCGCGAAACCGGTGTGCAGCTGATGACCGCGCACCGGTCGAAGGGGCTGCAGTGGCGGCTCGTCGTGGTCGCGAGCGTGCAGGAAGGGCAGTGGCCCGACCTGCGGCGCCGGGGATCCCTGCTGGAGCCGGACCGGCTCGGGCCGGACGGGCTGGTCGAGCCGTTGTCGGCCGGCGCGATCCTGGCCGAGGAACGACGGCTGTTCTACGTCGCGATCACGCGGGCGCGGGAGCGGCTGATCGTGACCTCGGTGCAGGCGCCGGAGGCCGACGGGGATCAGCCGTCGCGGTTGCTGGCCGAGCTGGACATTCCTTTGAAGCTGGTCGCCGGGCGGCCGCGGCGACCGCTGTCGCTGCCGGGACTGGTGGCGGATCTGCGGTGCGTGCTGGCGGATCCGGCGTCGTCGCCTGCGTTGAAGCGGGTCGCTGCCGATCGGCTCGCCGTACTGGCTGATGCTGTGGACGAGCGTGGGTACTCGCTGGTCCCGACGGCCGAGCCGGAGCGCTGGTGGGGCGTGCGTGAGCGGACCAGGTCGGAGCGGCCGATCGCGGTCGAGGACGAGCCGGTCCCGCTGTCCGGCAGCGCGCTGACGACGATCGTGGACTGTCCGCTGCGGTGGTTCCTGCAGCGCAAGGCCGGTGGAGAGACCCCCAGTACGTCGGCGATCGGGTTCGGCATGGTGCTGCACACGCTGGCCGACGCGGTCGCGACCGGGACGCTGCCGCCGGACGCCGACGAGCTGAACGGGTGGCTCGACAAGGTGTGGACGCAGCTCGAGTTCGAGTCGACCTGGATCTCGGACCGCGAGCGGGTCGAGGCCGAGCTGGCGCTGCGGCGGTTCGTCGCGTGGCACCAGGGGCGGCCGGACCGGCGGCTCGTGGGCTCCGAGGTCGACTTCAGCGTGATGCTGCCGGACGAGGAGAAGCCCGGCGTCCAGGTGAAGGGCCGGATGGACCGGATCGAGCAGGACGGCGACGGCAAGATCCGCGTCATCGACCTGAAGACCGGCCGCACGGTGCCGACCAAGCCGGCGCTGGAGCGGCACGTGCAGCTGGCGATCTACCAGCGCGCGATCGCCTCCCGTCAGCTGAAGCTGCTGGGCGAGGAGGCGGAGAGCGGTGGCGCCGAGCTGGTGCAGCTCCGGCACGACGACATCGGCCTGCCGAAGGTCCAGGGCCAAGCACCGCTGGAGCCCGACGACGACGGCCGCACCTGGCTGGACGACGCGGTCGAGAACGCGGAGGCGATGGTCCGCTCGGAGGAGTTCACCGCCAAACGGAACGACGGGTGCGCGCGGTGCGACGTACGGGGTCTGTGCCCGATTCAGCCTGAGGGGAGGGAGATCGTCTGATGGCCGCCAAGTTGGAGACCACGGCCGACCTGGTCGAGCTGCTCGGGATTCCCTTCAGCGATCAGCAGTTGGAGGCGATCACCGCTCCGTTGGCACCTGGCGTGATCGTGGCCGGTGCCGGATCGGGCAAGACGACCGCGATGGCGGCGCGGGTGGTGTGGCTGATCTGCACCGGGCAGGTGAAGCCCGAGGAGGTGCTCGGGCTGACCTTCACCAAGAAGGCCGCCAACGAGCTCGACGTCCGGATCCGCGAGGACCTGACCAAGGCCGGCGTCCTGGGGTCGACGCTGCCGCGCGACCAGCACCCGGTGCTCGCCGCGCACCTGCGCAAGAACGTCCCCAACTGGGAGCCCGAGGAGCCCGGCGAACCGGTCGTCTCGACGTACCACGCCTTCGCCGGCACGCTCATCGCCGAGCACGGCCTGCGACTCGGCCTCGAACCCGACGTCCGCGTGCTGGCCGACGCCACCCGCTTCCAGCTCGCCGGGCGCGTCGTACGGCGCTCGGCCGGTCCGATCCGGCACGCGTCGCACCACGTGCCGACATTGGTCAACAGCCTGCTCTCGCTCGACGGTGAGCTCGCCGACCACCTGCTGAGCGCCGACCGGATCCGCGATCACGACGAGGCCGTCCGGCAGGAGGTCGCGGCCGCGCGCAAGCAGACCGTCGACGTGAAGAAGCTCGGCGAGACCGCGTTGAAGCGCGGCGAGATCCTGCAGCTGGTCGAGGAGTACCAGGCGTACAAGGTCGAGCGCGGCGTCGTCGACTTCGCCGACCAGATGGCGCTCGGCGCGCGGCTCGCGGAGGAGTGCCCGGAGGTGCCGGCGATCGAGCGCGGGCGCTACAAGGTCGTGCTGCTCGACGAGTACCAGGACACCTCGGTGTCGCAGCGGCGGATGCTGACGGCGCTGTTCGCCGGCTCCGATCCTGTGGCGGGCCGCGGTCATCCCGTGACCGCTGTCGGTGATCCGTGCCAGGCGATCTACGGCTGGCGCGGTGCCTCGGTCGCGAACCTGGACGAGTTCCCCGAGCACTTCCGGCAGGCCGACGGCTCGCCCGCCCGGCGGTACGTGCTGAGCGTGAACCGCCGTTGCGGCAGCCGCATCCTCGCCGCAGCCAACGAGCACGCCACCGAGCTGTACGAGCAGCACCCGGGCGTCATTCCGCTGGAGGCGCCGGACGGTGCGCCCGAGGGCGCGATCACGGTCGGGCTGTTCGAGACCCGCTCGCAGGAGATCGAGTGGATCGCCGACTCGATCGTCGCCGCGCACAAGCTGCCGAACCGCAAGTGGAAGGACATCGGCATCCTGATGCGGACCAACGTCGACCTGTCCGCCGTGCACGAGGCGCTGATCGCGCGCAAGGTGCCGGTCGAGGTCGTCGGTCTGGGCGGGCTGCTCGCGTTGCCCGAGGTGGTCGACGTCGTCGCCACGCTGCAAGCCGTCAACGACCTGACCGCGAACGCCGCGATGCTGCGGATCCTGACCGGGCCGCGGTTCCGGATCGGGCACCGGGACCTGGCGCTGCTGGCGAACCGCTCGCGCATGCTCGCCGACGGCGGCGACCGTCCGGCCGCCGACGACCTGGTCGCCGCGCTCGACGCGGCCGTCGCGGGCATGGACTCGACCGAGGTGATCTCGCTCGCCGAGGCCGTCGACGACCCCGGCCTGATCGCCTGGGGGTACTCGGCGGAGGCACTCGAGCGGTTCGGCGAGCTGTCGACCGAGCTGCGGGAGCTGCGGGCACACGCGGGCGAGCCGCTGCTCGACCTGGTCCGCCGGGTGATCAGCACGATCGGGCTCGACGTCGAGCTGACCGCGACCCCGGACCACGTGGACTCCGGCCGGCGCGACCACCTCGCCGCGTTCTTGGATGCCGTGGGCAACTTCGTGTCGACCGAGTCGGACGGTTCGCTGGACGGATTGCTGGCGTACCTGGCAGCCGAGGAGGAGTACGCCGCCGGCCTCGACCTCGCCGTACCGAGTGAAGCGGACTCGGTGAAGCTGCTCACCACGCACCGGTCGAAGGGACTGGAGTGGCCGGTCGTGTTCGTGCCGACGCTGGTGAACAAGGTGTTCCCGTCCGACCGTGGGCGGGACAAGTGGACCACCAACGCGAAGGTGCTGCCGTGGCCGCTGCGCGGTGACGCCGACACGCTGCCGGACTTCCACGACCTGTCGAACGCCGGGCTGAAGGCCTTCGCCGACGAGTGCAAGCAGGTCAACGCGCTGGAGGAACGACGCCTCGGGTACGTCGCGTTCACGCGGGCCAAGGAGGTGCTGATCGCGACCGGGCACTGGTGGGGGCCGACGCAGAAGCGCCCGCGCGGACCCTCGGCGTACCTGGAGGTGCTGAAGAAGCACGCGGGGGAGCGGGTCGTCGCGTGGGCTTCGCAGCCCGAACTCAGTGAGGAGAACCCGGAGCTCGCCGAGCAGACCCAGGCCGCCTGGCCGGCGCCGTACGACCTGCCGGCGTACGAGCGTCGGTTGGAAGGGGCCGCGCTGGTGCAGCTGTCGCGCGCCGAGGGGCCTTCGCTTGATGCCGAGGAGTCGCTGTTCCTGGACGAGCAGGCGACCGTCGCGCGGTGGGACTCGGAGATCGAGCGTCTGCTGAGCGAGGCGCGTGAGACCCGCAGCCGCAAGGCGTACGACGTCGAGCTGCCGCGGGCGCTGTCGGCGACCCAGGTCATGCGACTGGCGAAGGATCCTGACGGCCTGGCGTCCGAGCTGGCCCGTCC
Source organism: Kribbella sp. DT2 (assembly GCF_049844575.1). Lineage (NCBI taxonomy): Bacteria > Bacillati > Actinomycetota > Actinomycetes > Propionibacteriales > Kribbellaceae > Kribbella > Kribbella sp. DT2. The sequence continues at coordinate 253,421 of NZ_JBNCLH010000003.1, forward strand.
GATGCCCCGCAAGCCCAACCGGGCCGCCCGCTTCGGTACCCGCTTCCACGCGTGGGTCGAGAGCTACTTCGGCCAGCAGTTCCTGATCGACCCCGACGACCTGCCCGGCGCCGCCGACGAGGGCATCGTCGACGACCACGACCTCACCGAGCTCATGGACGCCTTCCGCGTCGGCCCGTACGGCGAACGCGCGCCGTACGAGATCGAGGCGCCCTTCGCGCTGTCGATCGGCGGCCGCGTGGTCCGCGGCCGCATCGACGCGGTCTACCAGTCCGTCCGCCCCGACGGTTCTCGCGGTTACGACGTCATCGACTGGAAGACCAGCCGCTCCGAAACGGCCGACCCTCTCCAGCTGGCCATCTACCGCGTCGCCTGGGCCGAGCTCGTCGGTCTTCCCCTCCACCAGGTCGGCGCCGCCTTCTACTACGTTCGCACCGGCGACGTCGTCCGCCCCGACAACCTCCCCACCCGCGAGGCCTTGATCGAGCTTCTCAACACCTAGCCCCTACAGCCCCCGCGGCGGCAGCCTTCGCACCTGCCGACTCAACTCCACCACCCGCTCCCAGGACACTGCCCGCCGCCCGCGAGACCCGTCGTCCGAAGCCGCGAGGCACCTGTCGCCTCCGCCGGCACCGGTTACCTGCACCGGCTACCTGCACCGGTCGCCTCCACCTGTGCCAGCCGCCTCCGCCCGCACTGGCCACCTCCGTCTGCATCGGCCGCCTCCGCCTGTACCTGCACCGGCTACTCGGCCTCGCCTGCACGTCGGCCAACGGGGACCGAGGTCACCAATCCGGGACCTCGGACAAGTCATAGCCTGTCCGAAGTCCCGGCTTCTTGTTCAAGGTCCCCGGTGCTTCCCCGTGGTCCCGGGTGGACAGCTCTAGTAGCTCAGCCGCCAGGCTGAATGGCCCTCGACTCCCGCCGAACCAGTTCCGACGGAGTGACGCGCACCGGGAAGGGCCTGCTGCTTCCGAACACGTCCCCGCCTTTCACCACCGCCGTTTCCACGTACTTGCCTTCGGCAAGCTCCAGCACGGTCAGCACCTGCTCGTCCGGTTCGAACAGCCAGTACGCCGGCACGCCCGCGCGCTCGTACAAGGTCTTCTTCAGCACCTGGTCGATCGTGCGGGTCGTCTCCGACACGACCTCGATCACCAGCTGCACAGGATCTTTGACCGGTCCGCGCGGCAGATGCCCGGCGTGGCACACCAGCACGTCAGGCTGCAGGAGGGTCCGCTCGTCCGGCTGGTACTCGACCGGACCCACCATCACCTGGAACTGCGCCGGACTGCTCCGGCGCAGCAGAAATCCCAGTTCCAGCACTACCGCTTGCTGCGCCGCCCCACCATGCGGCGCCGCCACCAGAACCCCATCCACCAACTCGCACACCAAACGCCCCGGCAGCTTCCCCAGTTCAGCTACCGAGAACCCGTCACCCGCAGGAACGAACCCACCCACGCATCCGTCGCTCATGCACCAACGCTCGCCCGCCGGACCCGTCCCCGGCAGGCCAGATTCCCATCTGCCCCGAGATGCCCCGACGAGGCACCTCGCGCCCCGTCCCCGGGCCGGGCGATCAGCCGCCGTTGACCGGCCGCACCAACTCACCCGGGACGATACGCACAGCGAACGGAAGCTCCGCCTCGAACGTTTCGTTGCCTTTGGCGACAACCCGCTCGACGTAGTTGCCGTTGTCCAGCTCGAGCACCGTCAGGGTCTCGGCCTCCGGATCGACGATCCAGTACGAGGAGACTCCGGACTCCTCGTACAGGGCGCGCTTGAGCAGCAGGTCGGTCATCCGAGTGCTGGGGGAGAGGATCTCGACTGCCAGCAGCAACGGACAGAACTCGACTCCACGGGGTCCGACGTCACCGGAGCGGCAGACGAGCAGATCGGGTTGCAGCGAACGGTGCCGGCTGGGCCGGAAGTCGAACGGTGCGAAGAAGACCTCGAGCCCTTCCGGGCAGGCTGGCTGCAGCCGGAGGAAAAGCTGACCGGCGACCCGTTGGTGGATCGCGAGTGGTGCTGGAGTCACGAGCAGTTGACCGTCGACCAGTTCGTAGCGCATCCCGTCGTCGGGGAGGGCGTCGAGGTCGGCCAGTGTGAACTCGCCCGGCTCAAGTGTCTGCACGCTTCCCATGGTGCCTCCTTCGTGGACATGCGACCAGCATGAACGGCTCGGCGGGCTGTCGAGGTCCGATCCGGCGGACTGCCCCACGGTGCCCCGCGATCTGCCCCTGGATGGCCCACTAGCCCAGGAACTCGGCAGGCGAGAGGTCCACAGGAAACGGCAGATCTACACGATGCGACTCCTCGTACTGGATGACTGCCTGACAGATGTAGTGGCCGCGGGCAAGCTCGAGGACCGTGAGCTCCTGGCGGTCCGGATCCACGAGCCAGTACGACGGCACCCCGAAGCGTTCGTACAAAGCCCGCTTGTGGACCACATCGGTGACCCGCGTGGTAGGCGACAGGACCTCGACGGCCAGCGAGAGCCGCGGTGTGAAGACCGGCCCGGCCGACTCAGCGGGGCAGATGAGGAGGTCGGGGTGGAAGGTGTGCCGCGGCGTCGGGCGGAAGCCGAGCGAGTCGACGGCGACTCGAAGGTGCGGTGGGCAGGTGGACTTGAGCTTGATCATCAGGGCGACGATCGCCGCCTGGTGGGCAGGTGGTTGCGGGGCGGTGATCTGCAGGTGGCCGTCGATCACCTCGTAGAGGCCGTCGGCGGTGGATGGGTTCCCCAGGTTTCTCACCTCACCAGGTTGCCCGAAACCGGCGGCACCGCGCGGAAGTTGTCCACAGGGAGGTGGACCTGGCAGGTACGCCGCGCGGCTGATGTCGCGTGAGGTCAACTCGTTCTACGTTGAGAGACATGTTGATCGCAGAGGACCTGCTGTTGCTGCTGTACGACGACGAGACCGGCAAGCCGCTCACCGGCTCTCCGGGGTTGGACTACGCGCTGGCCGGAGCCGTCGTGGTCGAGTTGACGCTGCTGGGCAAGGTGGACATCACCACCGACAGCGACGACGGCAAGCCGGGCCGGCTGAAGGTGCTGGACCCCTCACCGACCGGTGACGCGCTGCTGGACGAGCGGCTCGCCCTGGTGGTGCAGCTGGCCGGCAAGAAGCCCAAGGACGTGATGGGCAAGCTCTCCAAGAAGCTGCGCGACCCGGTCCTGCGGCGGCTCGCCGAGCGGGGCATCCTGCAGGCGGAGGAGAACAAGGTGCTCGGGCTCTTCCCGGTCACCCGCTGGCCCGCGAAGGACGCGCAGCACGAGGGCGAGATCCGTGCGGCGCTGGAGAACGTGCTGAAGCTCGGCACCACGCCGGACGAGCGGACCGGTGCGCTGATCGCGCTGCTGAGCGCGCTGGACGTCGTACCGAAGGTGGTGACCGACGCGGTCGACCGCAAGGCGCTGAAGCGCCGGGCGAAGGAGATCGCCGAGTCCGACTGGGCCGCGGCCGCCGTACGGCGTGCTGTGCAGGACATGCAGACGGCCATCACCATGAGCATCGTCGTGGCCTCCACAGCAGGCGCGGCCTCCAGCGGCACCTGACCCGGCGATCCCCGCCCGCTCCGACGGGAGCAGGCGGGGATCAGCGCGGCTACTCAGCGGCGCAGTCGGCCTTGCAGAGCCGGTCCATCAAGGACAGGTGGGCACCCGGCTCGTCGGTGTCGGTCTCGACCGACAGCTCGACCTGCCAGTCGCCCTCGGTCAGCTGGGCGGTGGACTTGCCCGCCTGCTGCCCGAACCACTCGGTGATCTGCCGAGCCGGTACGACGTGCGCGATCTCCAGCGCCTGCGGCAGCACCTTGCCGATCTCGGCAGTGGCGGTCGCCGCCGTGCCCAGCGAGTGCAGCGACACCACCGGCGGACGCTTGTGGTTCCCGGTCAGCACCCACACCGCCACCGGGCCCGTCGTACAGATCGCGTAGTCGCCGTCCCGGCCGCACTTGTAGCCCGCACCGGTCAGGCCGGCGACGACCTGGGCGGCGGATAGGTCGGACGGGGTCGTACTGGCCGCTGCGTTGGTGGCAGCGACCGGAGCCTCACCGGACGTGTTGTCGTCACTGGAGCAGGCCGTGGTACCGATGAGCAGGGCAGTGCTCACCAAGGTGACGGCGTACCGCTTCAGACCGGCACCTCGACGGCGGCGTCGAGTGCGATCGTGATCATCTCGGAGAAGGTGGTCTGGCGCTCCTCGGCCGACGTCTCCTCCTTGGTGATCAGGTGGTCCGACACGGTCATGATGCCGAGCGCGCGGCGGCCGAACTTGGCGGCCAGCGTGTAGAGCGCCGAGGCCTCCATCTCGATGCCCAGCACGCCGTACTCGGCGGTCCGCGAGACCAGGTCGGCGCGGTCGTTGTAGAACAGGTCGCCGGAGAACACCTGGCCGACGTGCACGTTCAGCCCGGCCGCTTCGGCGGCGTCGGCCGCGGCGCGCAGCAGCTGGTAGTCGGCGGTCGGCGCGTAGTCGATGCCGTGGAAGCGCAGCCGGTTCATCTGCGAGTCGGTGCTGGCCGACATCGCGACGATCACGTCGCGGATCTTCACCTTCTCGGTCAGCGCCCCGCAGGTGCCGACCCGGATCAGCGTCTGGACGTCGTACTCGGCGAACAGCTCGTGGGCGTAGATCGAGGCCGACGCCTGCCCCATCCCGGACCCCTGGACGGAGACGCGCTCGCCCTTGTAGGTGCCGGTGAAGCCGAACATGTTCCGGACCTCGTTGTACTTGATCACGTCCGACAGGTAGGTCTCGGCGATCCACTGCGCCCGCAGCGGGTCACCGGGGAACAGGACCCGCGGAGCGATCTGTCCCTTCTCGGCGGCGATGTGAATACTCATGCCGGGATGCTCTCACGGTTGGTGGCCGGGATAGTTTGAGGACGTGGCTTATTCGATCGTTCCAGGTTCCCTCGCGCTGTCCCGTTCCGTCCTCGACCGCGCGGCCGATCGCCGCCGCGACGCGGAGTGGCTGGACAAGGCCTGGGCCGCACCGGACACGCAGGTCGCGCTGCTGGCCGGCGAGAAGCTGGCCGTCGACGAGGCCCGTACGGCGCTGCGTTTCGTGCCGCCGGCCGGAGCCCCCGACGGGCAGCGCGTCTTCCTCGGCATCGACCGCGAAGCCGGCGCGGGCCGTACGGCGGAAGGCCGCGCCGTCTTCGGCGTCATCGTCCCCGGCGAGCCCGAGGAGTCGTACGCCGGTCTGCGCGAGCTCGGCGCCGTCCTGAACGACCGCGAGGCCGGCATCGCCGTCAACCTCGTCGGCCTGGCCAACTGGCACGCCATCAACACCCACTGCTCGAACTGCGGCGCCCACACCGTCGTCGTCGACGCCGGGCACGTCCGCGACTGCCCGGACTGCGGCATGCACCACTTCCCGCGCAGCGACCCGGCCATCATCGTGCTGGTCACCGACGACGAGGACCGCGCGCTGCTCGGCCGCAACGAGAACTGGCCCGAGGGCCGCTTCTCGACGCTGGCCGGGTTCGTCGAGCCGGGCGAGTCGCTGGAGGCCGCCGTACGGCGTGAGGTGCTGGAGGAGACCGGTGTGGTGATCGGCGACGACGTCGAGTACGCCGGCAGTCAGCCTTGGCCGATGCCCCAGAGCCTGATGCTCGGCTACTACGCCAAGGCGACCGGCTTCGTGATCGAGGTGGACGACGACGAGATCGTCGACGCCCGCTGGTTCAGCCGCGAGGACCTGGCCGCGCAGATCGCCGACGAGACCCTGGCGCTGCCCGGCAACATCTCCATCTCGCGCCGCCTCATCGAAGGCTGGTACGGCGAGGAGCTGCCGGGCAGCTGGTAGGTCAGACGGCGATCTTCTCCGCGACCTGCGCGAGGCTCGGGTTGGTCATCGAGGTCCCGTCGGGGAACACCACCGTCGGGACGGTCTGGTTGCCGTTGTTGATCTTCTCGACCAGCTCGGCCGCGCCCGGCGTCTGCTCGATGTCGACCTCGGTGAACTCGATGCCGGCTCGCTTGAGCTGACCCTTCAGGCGGGCGCAGTAACCGCACCAAGGTGTCGAGTACATCGTGAATGTCTCCATCGGCACAGGCGCCATCGTGGCTCGCTCCGTCTCGGTCGTGGGCGACTTGTCCGTCGGCCCGTCTAGGGTTGACCCCGTCCTACCGGAGAACCACAGCGTCAGGGGTCCTGTTCCCGTATGTCTCACCCCGTGAGCGACATCACACGAGCCGTTGCGGCCCGCTCGGCCGACGAGCTGCTCGAGGCCCTCGATCCCGAGCAGCGCGCGGTCGCCACCGCCCTGCACGGACCGGTCGTGGTGATGGCCGGGGCGGGCACGGGCAAGACCCGCGCGATCACCCACCGGATCGCGTACGGCGTACGGACCGGAACGTACGACCCGGTCCGGGTGCTCGCGGTGACCTTCACGCAGCGCGCGGCCGGCGAGATGCGCGGCCGGCTCGGCCAGCTCGGCGTGGACGGCGTCCAGGCGCGGACGTTCCACTCGGCCGCGCTGCGCCAGGCCCGCTTCTTCTGGCCGAAGGTGTACGGCTCGGAGCTGCCGCAGATCGCGGACCGCAAGTTCCCGCTGCTCACCGAAGCAGCCGGCCGTTGCCGGGTCCGCGTCGACACCCCGGCGCTGCGCGACCTCGCCGGTGAGGTCGAGTGGGCCAAGGTCAGCAACGTCCGCCCCGACGACTACGCCCGGATCGCGCCGCGGTCCGGGCGCGCGCTGGCCGCCTTCGACCCGCCCACGATCGCGCGCGTCTTCGCGGCGTACGAGGACGTGAAGCTGGAGCGCGGCCGGATCGACCTGGAGGACGTGCTGCTCTGCGCGGTCGCGCTGCTGGCCGAGGACGAGCGGGTCGCCGCGGAGATCCGCAGGCAGTACCGGACCTTCGTCGTCGACGAGTACCAGGACGTCAGCCCGATCCAGCAGAGCCTGCTCAACCTGTGGCTCGGCGGCCGTGACGACGTCTGTGTGGTCGGCGACCCGGCGCAGACCATCTACTCCTGGGCCGGCGCCGACCCGGAGAACCTGGTCCGCTTCGCCTCCAAGCACCCGAACGCGAACGTGATCAAGCTGGTCCGCGACTACCGGTCCACCCCGCAGATCGTCGACGTCGCCAACAAGATCCTCGACGCCGCCGGTCCGTCCGGACTGCCCGGCCGGGTCACGCTGCGCTCGCAGCTCGAGCCGGGCCCCGCCCCGACGTACAGGGAGTACTCCGACGAGGTCGCCGAGGCGGACGCCGTCGCGCGGGCGGTCCAGCGGCTGAACGAGGAGGGTGTCGCGCTGCGCGACATCGCCGTGCTGTTCAGGACCAACGCCCAGTCGGAGAACTTCGAGCAGGCATTGGCCGAGCGCAAGATCCCCGCCGTGCTGAAGGGAGCCGAGCGGTTCTTCGAGCGGCCCGAGATCCGGCAGGCGGCGATGCTGCTGCGCGGCCAGGTCAAGGGCGGCGACCCGGGCGACGACCTGCAGGAGACCGTCCGCGGCGTCTTGGGCGGCGCCGGCTGGACGCAGGACCCACCGGCGGGTAAGGGCGCGGTGCGGGACCGGTGGGAGTCGCTGGCCGCGCTGGTGACGATGACGTCCGACTTCGCCAAGTCGCACCCGGAGGCCGGGCTGGTCGACCTGATGAACGAGCTGGACCGGCGGGCCTCGATCCAGCACGCGCCGCTGGCCGAGGGCGTCACGCTGGCGACGCTGCACACGGCCAAGGGCCTGGAGTGGGAGTGCGTGTTCATCGTCGGGGCCCACGAGGGCACCCTGCCGATCAGCTACGCCCAGACCCCGACCCAGGTCGAGGAGGAACGACGGCTCTTCTACGTCGGGGTGACGCGGGCCAAACAGCAGCTGTTCGTCAGCTGGTCGACGTCGCGCTCGCCGGGCGGCCGCGGGACGCGGGGGCCGACCCGGTTCCTCGACCCGATCGGCGTCCGCGGATCGTCGCGGCCGGCCGCGACGGAGTGGGCGGCGCCCGGCCGCACCGGCCGGGAGCGCTCGGACAAGCCGATCCCGAAGTGCCGGGTCTGCGGCCGCGGCCTGCTCGACCCGGGCGCCCGCAAGCTCGGCCGCTGCGAGGACTGCCCGTCGACGATGGACCAGCAGCTGTACGACGCGCTCTTGGCCTGGCGCGCCGAGCGCGCCGCGGAGGAAAGCGTTCCGGCGTTCGTGATCTTCACCGACGCCACCCTGACCGCGATCGCGGAGGCCCGCCCGACCGACGAGCGCGAGCTGCTCCGCATCCCGGGCATCGGCCGCACCAAGCTGACCAAGTACGGCGAACCGGTCATCGTGATCTGCACTCGTCGGTAATTGAGAAAGAAATCTGTTGCAGGGTTGAGGGTCCGGGCCGCAGAGTTGGTCAAGAGGCTTCTGCCACCGGCAGACGCGATGGCACTTAGATGACAGAGGCAACGATTCCGCAGCGTGCGGGACGGGCGCCGGAGCGTGCCGAAGCGATGACTTCGGGGTCGCGCGGCGGCAACTTCCGGCCAATGTCAGAAACTGCCGTTAAATAGTTTGCGGGGCTCGCGCGCCTCGGCGTACTGTTCTTTCTGCGGTCACCGGTGTGGCCGAAAACTTCAAACTACAGCGATCGAGCTTGCCGCCCGTTCGCGACAACGAGAGGAGGTGCCTGGGAAATGATGACGAACATGACGATGAAGCCGAAGTTCGCCGGCGACGTGCTGCCGTGCGCCCTCATCCCGGGTGCCGTCTCGCGTCTGCACGTCGAGACCGTTGTTCTCACGGCCAAGGCTTTCGCCCCGATCCAGGGCGGAGCTGTCGGTGATGTGAAGCGTGGCGGTTCGGGTTCTCGATCTTGGAGTCCACCGGTCTGACTCTCGAAGTCAGCCGGCACCTCCAAGGCCGCGGAACCCACCAAGGGTCCCGCGGCCTTTTTGTTTGTCAACCCACAGTTTGCCGGCCACCAACCGGTGGCCGGTCCGGACGACAAGAGATCAGTAAGACAGTCACTAGGAGGTGACCGGTATGAGCGTGAGCTTCCTCGATCAATTCACCGAGGTTGCCGCGTCGGAGGACCTGCCCTGTCGGTCCTACGCGCCCGAGCTTTTCTTCGCAGAGTCCCCGTCGGACGTCGAGTACGCGAAGTCTCTCTGCACCACCTGCCCCTTGATGGCCGAGTGCCTGGCCGGAGCGCTCGAGCGCTCCGAGCCGTGGGGTGTGTGGGGAGGCCAGCTGTTCGTCCAGGGAGTGGTGGTGGCGCGCAAGCGTCCCCGCGGACGTCCCCGCAAGAGCGACACCGTGACCGCTGCCTGATCCATCCATCCGAAACGAGACTCGAACCATGAACCCGAACCGCACTCACAGGAGCACTCAGATGAACTTACTTCAGGAAGACCTCGCACGAGCTCACTGTCGATCTTTACTGAACGACGCCGAGCAGAACCGGCGCTTCTACCTGGCGACGCAGGTCGCCAAGGCCCAGAAGCAGGCCGAGCGGGCCACCCGGCGCGCGGAGAGGGCCAGCGCAAAAGCGCGCCTCACCCTCGCCCGTCTGGTCTGATCCACCCGGACGCCGATCCACCGGCCGGACCCTCGAGTCCGGCCGGCCGGCGACCAAGTACAACCGGCTGACGCGGCCGGAGCCGATCTCCAGCACGCCGCGTGCAGCCCGACCCAGCAGCCGTCCGCAGGTCTCGGGAGCAGGGGCCCGAACCAGCGAAGCTGCAGCCCGAGGGGCGGCATCCACCCGGATGCCGCCCCTCGGCGCGTCTCCGGCGGTACGCCGATGCACGGCCGGCGCCACCCCGACGTACGACTGCCGCCGTTTCCGATGGCTGACGCTGATTGTCACGACTGACGCCGTACAACGCGTCAGTCGTGACAATCGGCGCCACCGGACCGTTGGAGCCCGACCAGGCTGATGCCGCGGGGATAGGCTCGGCGTATGCACCACACCTGTGCACGCTGCGGGCAGCAGGCTGAGACCGATGACCTGCCGATCACCTGGATGACCTCGGTCGAGAACGGCCGGCGCCTGGCCTACTGCGACCGCTGCGCCCGCGACAACGTCCGCAGCATCGAGGGCAAGCTCGACAGCGCCTGGTGGTGATCTGGCGGCGCTGAAGGCTAGGTCAGGTCCTCGTCCATGAACCCGGGCAGGAACTCCTCCAGCACCGAGCGGAACGGCGCCTCGGTCTCCAGCTGCGACAGCACCGCGATGCCGCCGATCCACACCCGGTGGATCAGCAGGTACGACGGCGGCATGTTCAGCCGCAGCGCCAGGGAGGCGTTCGGGGAGCGGAAGTCGCCGGTCCGGTTCGCCTGCTCGCGCATCCACGCGCGGCTGAACTGGAACGTCTCCGCCCGGGCCGGCTCCGCGAAGGGCGCCAGGTAGTCCATCAGTTGCTCGGGGTCGATCTCCATCCGCGGCTTGACGAACCCCTCGGCCCGCAGCCCGGCCAGGACCTCGTCGCCGTCGCCGTCCAGGGAGATCCGCAGCAACCGCCCCATCGCCGGCGGCAGCCCGTCGGGCAGTCGCGCGCAGAGCCCGAAGTCGACCACGCCGAGCCGCCCGTCGGCCAGGACGCGGAAATTCCCCGGGTGAGGGTCGGAGTGCAGCAGCCCGGCCAGCCGCGGCCCGCTGAACATGAACCGGACGTACTTCAGCCCGAGCTCGTCGCGCTCGGCCTTCGTCCCGTCGGTGATGAAGCTCGACAGCGGCTTGCCTTCGATCCACTCCGACACGATCACGGTCGGGGAGTGCTTCACCACCCGCGGGACGACGAACTCCGGGTGGTCCTTGAAGGCGTCGGCGTACTGCTGCTGCGCCTGCGCCTCGCGGTCGTAGTCGAGCTCCTCGCCGATCCGGTCCTGCAGCTCGGCGATCAGCGGCTTCATGTCGAGTCCCGGGACGAGCGTCCCGAAGGTCCGGGCGAACCGGCCCAGCTGCTTCAGGTCGGCCCGTAGCGCCTCGGCGGCGCCCGGGTACTGCAGCTTGATGGCGACCTCGCGGCCGTCCTTGAGCATCCCGCGGTGCACCTGCCCGATCGACGCGGCCGCGGCCGGCTTGTCGTCGAACTCGGAAAACCGGCTGCGCCAGCGCTTGCCGAGCTCCTCGGACAGGATCTTGTCGACCGTCGCGGCCGGCATCGGCGGGGCGGAGTCCTGGAGCTTGGTGAGCGTCGCCCGGTACGGCGCCGCGAGCTCCTCGGGCATCGCCGACTCCATCAGGCTGAGCATCTGCCCGAACTTCATCGCGCCGCCCTTGAGCTCACCCAGGACGGAGAACAGCTGGTCGGCGGTCCGGCGCTGGAACTCGGCCATCACCGCCTCGGCCGGCGCACCGCCGATCCGTTTGCCGAGCCCGACGGTCGCCCGCCCGGCGGCACCGAGCGGCAGGCTCGCCAGCTTCGCCGTACGGCTGAGCGCCTTGCGGGGGAGGTCGGACACATCCCCATTCTGTCGCCTCACCCAAGCCCGGCCCCGGCGGGGTCACCGGCGCGTCGTACCGGCTGGGTAACGACGAGGGGCGGAGGCCGGCCGAAGCCGGACCACCGCCCCTACGACGTGGTGCTGGTGCGTCAGGCCTTGCCGAGGATCCGGTTCAGGTTCGTACCGCACTCGGGGCACTTGGCCTTGGCCATGCGCGTGCCCTTGTCGTTGACCTTGACCTCGCCGTCGGCGGTGCGCTTGGCCTTGCACTTGACGCAGTAGAACTCGCCGCTCCAGGTCTCTGCCATGAGGGCCTCTCTCCTTGCTCTGAATACCAGCCGGGGCTTGCAGGCCCCTGGCCGTCGTGGATGCTAACGGCAGACCGTCCTGCCGTAGGCCGTTCGGCCCAGTCGGGATTCACCCTACGGCAGGCTGAGCGTGGCTCAAGCGCACCCATCCGCCAGCGTGCCGCGTGGAAACCCCTTTCCGAGATCCGTCCCGGCACGGAACAGGCTCCCGGGAGTCCGCCTGCGGAACCACTCGGCTTCCCCTCCGAGCGGCCCCGGAGGCGGTCCGGGAGCCTGTTGGACCTGACGCTAGAAGGCCGCCGCCGCGCTGACAAGTCCGCGTTGTCCACCCCTGTGGATAACTCTGTGGGCAAGCTGTGGGGCGCGCCGGGCGGCACTGTGGACGGGCGGGGGAACAAGGTGTGAACAACGCCCGTCCAAGAACCCGCCAACACCCGTCTGACCTGCGAAAACGTCTGTGCACAGGATGTGGACGCAAGAAAGTCGCCGGATTCGGGCGATACCGTTTGCCCTATGGCCGACTCTCCACCGCGCCCGATCCCGCCGTACGTCGACATCCGGCGCAGCAAGCGGCGCAAGCGCACCGTGAGCGCGTACCGCGACGGTGAGCGGGTGGTCGTGCTGATGCCCGACCGGCTCTCCGCGGCGGAGGAGGCGCGCTGGGTCGAGACCATGCTCCAGCGGCTCGAACGTCAGCGCAGCCGGTCCCGCGTGTCGGACGAAAAATTGTTGGCCAGAGCACACGAACTCGCGTGTCGCCACCTTCCCGAAGTGCCCGAACCTGCGTCGGTCCGGTGGGTTTCGAACCAAAACAGACGGTGGGGCTCCTGCACCCCGGCGGACCGATCGATCCGTTTGTCGACCCGTCTGCAGTCGATGCCGGCCTGGGTCGTCGACTACGTGCTCGTGCACGAGCTGGTCCACCTGGTCGAGCCGTCGCACAACGCGGCCTTCTGGAAGCTGGTCCACCGCTTCCCCAAGGCCGAGCGCGCCGAGGGCTACCTGGAGGGCGTCTCGGCCGCCGCCAGCCTCACGCTCGACGAGTTCTGAGCGGCCTCCGTACGGCGTACCGAGGGCTTTTTCGTACGTCGTACGAGTGACTCCCGGCCCGGGGTGGGGTGTGGATTTCCCCAGGGGCAGGGTGGGGCCTGCCCCAGGGGAAGTCGGGGGATACCTGCATGGTGGCGACCCCCTTCCGGACGCGAGGCTGATGGGCATCGGCAGCGTGGCGGAGGGGCTCCGCTGCCAGGGTGCGCTTCAGGGCGCAGAGGGGCAGGGAAGCCAGATGAGTGGCCAGATGACAAGCCGGGCCGAGCGCCGGTCGAGGGGGCCGCTGACGGTCCGGGCGGCGCGCTGGAGCGCCACCCACCCGTGGCGGGCGATCGCGCTGTGGGTCGCCGTGGTGGTCGCGTGCTTCGCACTCGGCAGCATGACCGGGACGAAGGAGTCGACCAACGAGGGTGACATCGGCGAGGTGACCCGGGCCGACGACATCGTGAAGTCCGGCAACTTCGACGACCCGGACGTGGAGAGCGTGCTGATCACGCCGACCTCGGGGTCGCTCGACCAGGCCGAGGCCAACCAGGTCGCGAAGGTCGTGACGGAGCGGATGCGCGCCCTCGGTGGGGTCGCGGACGTCGCCCAGCCGATCCTCGCGCCGACCAAGAACGCCCTGATCGTCCGGGTCGAGCTGAAGGACGGCGACGACGAGGAGCGGGTCCAGCCGCTGCTCGACACGACCGCCAAGGTCCAGCAGGAGCACCCGGGCCTGCGGGTCGAGCAGGTCGGCAACGAGTCGATCGGCAAGGCGCTGAACGAGACGCTCGGCGAGGACTTCAAACGGGCCGAGATGTTCAGCCTGCCGGTCACGCTGGCGATCCTGCTGGTCGCGTTCGGGGCGCTGATCGCCGCGACCGTGCCGCTGCTGCTCGCCCTGTCCGCGGTCGCCGCCGCGATCGGGCTCGCCGCGGCCGCCTCCCAGTTCGTCCCGGCGGTCGACGCGGTGAACAGCGTCATCCTGCTGATCGGCATGGCGGTCGGCGTCGACTACTCCCTGTTCTACCTGCGCCGCGAACGCGAGGAACGCGCCAAGGGCCGCGGTCACGTCGACGCGGTCGAGATCGCCGCGGCGACCTCGGGGCACGCCGTCGTGGTGTCCGGTACGGCGGTGATCATCTCGATGGCCGGCCTGTTCCTGGCCCGGGACGCCGTGTTCTCGTCCTTCGCGGTCGGCTCGATCCTGGTCGTCGCGGTGGCCGTCGCCGGCTCGCTGACCGTGCTGCCGGCGGTGCTCGCCAAGCTCGGCCGCTGGGTGGACCGCCCGCGGATCCCGCTGCTGTGGCGCCTCACGGCGCGCACGTCGGCGCCGCGGTTCTGGCCCGCCGTCCTGAAGCCGGCTCTGAAGCACCCGGTCGCCACGCTGACGGTCGCGGTCGTCGCACTGCTCGCGGTCGCGTCGCCGGCGCTCGGGATGACGCTGAAGTTCCCCGGTACGGAGGACCTGCCACGCGACACCGCGGTGATGCAGGCGTACGACCGGCTGACTGCGGCCTTCCCCAGCACGGGGACGAGCCATCAGGTCGCCATCAAGGCGCCGGCGGATCAGCAGGGCGCCGTACAGGCTGCCCTGACCGACCTGGCCAAGCGGACCGAGGGCGACTCGCTCTACGCCCAGGACGGGTTGGAGAAGCCGCAGGTGTCGGCCGACGGGCGGGTCACGGTGGCCGAGGTTGCGACGCCGTACGAGGGCGGCAGTGAGCAGGCGCGCGACTCGCTGGCCAAGCTGCGCAACGAGCTGATCCCGCAGACGGTCGGCAAGGTGCCGGGGGCCGAGTACGCCGTCGGTGGGTTCGTGGCGGCGGACGTGGACTACGCGGCGCACACGCGGTCGAAGCTGCCGCTGGTGATCGGGTTCGTGCTGCTGCTGACGATGATCGTGATGATGGTGACGTTCCGGTCGGTCGTGGTCGCGGTGACCGCGATCGGGCTCAACCTGCTCAGCGCCGGTGCGGCGTACGGCGTGGTCACGGCCGTCTTTCAGAACACCTGGGCCGAAGGGCTGCTGGACTTCCGGTCGAACGGGGCGGTCGTGTCCTGGCTGCCGCTGTTCCTGTTCGTGGTGCTGTTCGGGCTGTCGATGGATTACCACGTGTTCGTCGTCAGCCGGATCCGCGAGGCGGTGCTGCGCGGGGTGCCCACCAAGCAGGCCGTTGCCGAGGGCATCACCGGTTCGGCCGGCGTCGTGACCAGCGCGGCGGCGGTGATGATCGGGGTGTTCGCGGTCTTCGCGACACTGAGCACGCTGGACATGAAGCAACTCGGCGTCGGCCTGGCGGTCGCGATCCTGATCGACGCGACGATCATCCGCGCGGTCGTCCTGCCGAGCATCATGACCCTGCTCGGCGACGCCAACTGGTGGGCCCCGAAGTGGCTCCGCCACACCCCACCGAAGCACGCGGTGACTCAGGCACCTGAGGAGGAGCGCGAGCTGACTCCGGTCGGCTGACAGTCGGCGACGGGATCTCGGCTGCGAGGCTGGGACCTTGAACACCTAATCGGGACCTCGGACAGCAAATAACGTGTCCGAGGTCCCGGCATGGTGTCCGAGGTCCCGGTTTCAGTCCGTGGGGGACTGGCGGGCTCGGTGGGCGGCGGCCTTCACCCGGCTCTGGCACTGCGGCGAGCAGAACCGCCGCTGCCCGTTGCGCGAGACATCGACGAACACCCGGTCGCACTGCGGCGCCGCACACACCCCCAGTCGCCCGGCCAGATCACTACCGAGGGCCAGCGCCAGCCCCGCCGCACACCCCGCGGCCCACCCGTTCACCAGCCCGTCGTCGGGCCCGTGGAAGTGCAGGCTCCACCCCTTGTCCCGGCGATCGAGCTGCGGCCGCGCATTGGTGTCGAGCAGCAACGCGTTGATCTCGTCGGCCGCCCGATCGAGATCCCCGCCCTGCGCCGCCTCGAACACGATCCGCATCCGCCCCGCCAGTACGGCGAGCCGCCGCGCATCCGCCGCTTTGACGGAGGGCTGCGGATAGCCGATCGCCACCAGCGAATCGGCGACAGCCTCCGCCTCGTCATCCGGCCCGCTGAACGGCAGCCCACCGGACCAGCCCGGCGTCAGCCGGTTCACGTACTCGACCGACGCCGCCAGCACATTCCGCGTGTGACTATCAAAAGACACTTGACCAGTCATGTCGCTCCTTCGTAAGGTCGGTCCCGTGACCGACAATACCGCTTTAGACAGTCATGGCGACGAGATCCCACCCCCCACACATCCGGTGTCGACCTGCGACAACGCCACCCCGACCGAGGACACCGCCGCCACGCCCACCACACGGCCAGCACCGAGCAGCACCGACGCCGCTGGCGCGTCCACCTCACGGCCAGCGCCGAGCAGCACCGGCGCCGCTGGCGTGTCCACCTCACGGCCAGCGCCGAGCAGCACCGGCGCTGTTGGCGTGTCCACCTCACGATCGGCACCGAGCAGCACCGAGGCCGCTGGCGCGTCCACCTCACGATCGGCACCGAGCAGCACCGAGGCCGCTGGAGTGTCCAGCTCGGAGTCGGGGTTGAGCGGTGCCGACGCCGTTGGCGTGTCCGGCTTGGGGTCGGGGTTGAGCGGTGCCGACGCCGTTGGCGCGTCCACCTTGGAGTCGGGGTTGAGCGGTGCCGACGCCGCTGGCATGTCCGGCTTGGGGTCGGGGTTGAGCAGCACTGGCGCCGCCGTCACGCCGACCTCACGGTCGGCGCCGACCTCACGGCCGGCGCCGAGCAGCACAGGTGCAGCTGGCGCGTCCGCCTCGGCGGGTTCCTGGCGTGGGCTCTCTCGGGTTGTCTGGATCCTTGTGCTGGCCCGTGCGGTCAACAAGATCGGCGCGTTCACGCTGCCGTTTCTCGGGGTCGTGCTCACCGTCGAGTTCGGCGCCTCGCTGGCGCAGACCGGGCTGATCCTCGCCGTCTTCGGTGCCGCGACGATCCCGTCCCGCCTGCTCGGCGGCCAGCTCGCCGACCGCCTCGGCCGCCGGCGCACGATCGTGCTCGGTCTGACCGGCTGCGCTGTCGCGCAGCTCTGGATCGCGCTCAGCGACACGCTCTGGTCCGCGGTCCTCGCGGCCGTCCTGCTCGGCCTGGCCTTCGAGATCTACGAACCACCCAGTCAGGCGACGATCGCGGACGTCACCGAGCCGGCCGACCGGCCGACGGCGTACGGGCTGCTGGGAGCGGCGATGGCGGCGGCCGGTGTGCTCGCCGGTCTGCTCGCAGCCGCGGTCAGCCACTTCGACCTCCGCTGGCTGTTCGTCGCCGACGCAATCACCTGCCTGGCCTGCGCCGTCGTCGTCGCCTTCGCCCTCCCGGCCGACAGGCAAGCTCGCGGTCAGGCGACGAACGCTGCCGCGGATCGAGTCCGCGGGCGGCTGCCCAAGGTTGCCGTCTGGCGGGATCGGCGGCTGCTTTTGTTGCTGGGGAGCGGGACGGTGTTTGCCACGATCTACATGCAGCTGATCATCGGCATTCCGCTCACGCTGCTCGACCAGGGGCTGCCGGAGTCGGGCACCGGCTTCATCCTCGCTGTCTCCGCGGTCACGCTGATTCTCGCCCAGCGCCTGCTGCGGGTGCAGCAGCTCGACGACTTTCGCTCGATCGCCGTCGGCTACGTGCTGCTCGCCGCAGGTCTGGTCGTCACCGCGTTCGCGCACAGCCTCGCCGTCTTCCTGGTCGCCACAGTGCTGTGGAGCCTCGGCGATCTGTTCCTGCTGACCCGCTACCTCACGCAAGCCTCCGGCCTCGCGCCTGACCATGCGCGCGGCCGCTACCTGGCTGTCTTCGGCCTCAGCTGGGGCATCGCGACGACCATCGCGCCACTCACCGCCACCCAGCTCCTGAAGGCCGCCGGCCCCGAAGGCCTCTGGCTCACCAGCGCCGCGACAGCCGCCGTACTGGCGAGCCTCCAGCCGTGGTTCAGGAAGCAGCTGGCTCCAGCCGGACCATGAGGCCCTTGGCGACGCACCCGTGGTTCAGGAAGCAGCTGGCCGGCCGCTCGGTGAGTCCGTTGGTGGCGGAAGTGTGGGCTGGAGCGACAGGCCCTCCCCGCTTTGTGCACCCACCAGCCGTTCGAACGCGGGGTTATCTGGCTGCGTGGTGCACAAAGTCGGTGGTGCGGAGGGGGAGGCGGCTGGCTCCAGTCGGCCGGAGCCTTGGCGACGCAGCAGTGGTTCAGGAAGCAGCTGACTCCAACCGCACCGTGAGGCCCTTTGCCACCGGAGTGTTGCTGCCCTTGGCCAGATCATCGGCGGACATCAGCACGTTGGTCTCCGGGTAGTACGCCGCCACGCACCCGCGAGCCGTCGGATAGGAGACCAACCGGAAGCCAGAAGCCCGCCTTTCCACCCCCGCGAACTCGCTCACGATGTCGACGTACTGCCCGTCCTCCAGCCCGAGATCAGCCAGGTCCGACGGGTTCACGAACACCACCTCGCGCGTCCCGTGCACCCCGCGGTAGCGATCCTCCAGCCCGTAGATCGTCGTGTTGAACTGGTCGTGGCTGCGCATCGTCTGCAGCAGCAGGCGTCCCGCGTCGGTCGGCAGCCAGGTCAGGTCGTTCGCGCTGAACTGCGCCCGCGCGTCCGACGTCTTGAACTCGCGGTTGTCCCGCGCCGCGTGTGCGAGCAGGAAGCCGCCCTCGTTCGCCCGGAGCCGGTCCTCGAAGTTCTCGTACCCGTCGCAGACCCGGCCGATCCGTTGCCGGATCAGGCTGTAGTCCTTGGCGAAGTCGGCCCATGGGATCTCCCCGACGTCCGGCACGAGCAGCTCGCCGAGCGCGCAGACGATGCCGACCTCGGACAGCAGGTCGGGGCTCGGCGGGTGCAGGTTCCCGGTGGACAGGTGTACGGCGCCCTGCGAGTCCTCGACCGTCACCGACTGCGGACCGAGCGCGGTCCGGTCGTAGTCTGTTCGGCCCAGCGTCGGCAGGATCAGCGCTTCCTTGCCGGTCACCGTGTGGGACCGGTTCAGCTTCGTCGACACGTGCACAGTCAGATCGCACTCACGCAACCCACCATGTACGACCTCGGTGTCCGGCGTGGCCATCGCGAAGTTGCCACCCATCGCGAGGAACACCCGTACGTCGTTCTCGCGCAGCCGCTTGACCGTGGCTGCCGCGTCGACGCCGTGCTCGCGCGGCGAGGTGAACGCGAACTCGGCGTCCAGCTTGTCGTGGAACGTGGCCGGCATCTGCTCCCAGATGCCCATGCTGCGGTCGCCCTGCACGTTGGAGTGGCCGCGGACCGGGCACGGCCCGGCGCCCGGCTTGCCGATGTTGCCCTGCAGGAGCAGCACGTTGACGATCTCGGTGATCGTCGCGACCGCCTCGCGGTGCTGGGTCAGGCCCATCGCCCAGCAGATCACGGTCGCCTTCGACTTCAGGAACCGCTGGGTGAACTCCTCGATCTCGGCCCGCGTCAGCCCGGTCGCCTGCTCGACGGCCGGCCAGTCGAGCTCGGCGTTGTGCTTGGAGTAGAGCTCGTACCCGCTGGTGTGCGACTCGATGAACGCCTTGTCCAGCACGGTTCCCGGCGCGGCCGCCTCGGCCTCGGCCTCGAGCAACAAGTGGCCGACGGCAAGGAACAGCGCCTGGTCGCCACCGATCCGGATCTGCAGGTGCTGGTCGGCCAGCGCGGTGCCCTTGCCGACCCAGCCGGACGGGCGCTGCGGGTTCTTGAAGTTCATCAGGCCCGGCTCGGGCAGCGGGTTCACCGAGACGATGTCGGCGCCGTGCTTCTTGGCGATCTCGAGGTGGCTCAGCATCCGGGGCGCGTTGGTGCCCGGGTTCTGGCCGACCACGACGATCAGCTCGGACTCCTCGAGCATCTCCAGCGTGACCGCGCCCTTGCCGCTGCCGATCACGCGGGTGAGCGCCGTACCGGAGGACTCGTGGCACATGTTCGAGCAGTCGGGCAGGTTGTTCGTCCCGTACGCGCGGACCAGCAGCTGGTAGAGGAACGCGGCCTCGTTGCTGGTCCGGCCCGAGGTGTAGAAGACGGCGTCGTCGGGGTCGTCCAGCGCCTTCAGGTGGCGGGCGACGACGTGCATGGCCTCGTCCCAGCCGACCGGCTCGTAGTGGTCGGCGCCGGCGCGCAGCAGCATCGGCTCGGTGATCCGCCCGAGCTTGCCGAGCTCGAACTCCGAGATCCGGTTCAGGTCGTCGATCGAGTGCTCGGCGAAGAAGGCCCGCGGGATCTTCTTGCGGGTCGCCTCCCAGGCCACCGCCTTGGCGCCGTTCTCGCAGAACTCGGCCGCGTGCTTGCGTTTGTGGTCGGGATCGGGCCAGGCGCAGGACGGGCAGTCGAAGCCGCCGTCCTGGTTCATCTTGAGGAACACCTTGCCGGTCCGGGCCGGCCCCATCTCGCGGAACCCGAACTTGAACGACGAGAGCACGGCCGGGACGCCGGCCGCCTTCTTCTTCGGCTGTTCGATGTCGACCATGGTTCAACCATAAATCGTCCTATGAAGACAGGCCTTGTTGATAGGCGTCGCTGTAGTTGCGGTCCGGTGACGACCGATAGCGGACACAAGCCTCGACAGGCCCACGGGAACCGCCCTACCGTGCTGAGGAAAGCGTTTGCCGCCGCCACTCCGCCCGAGGGAACCGCTCATGCTTTCCACAGCCGCCGCCCTGCTCACCTCACTCGCACTGGTGCTGTCGCCGACCCAGGTCAGTGCTGCATCTCACTCCCACCCCCAGCTGGAGCGCCTCGACCGGGGCCTCGTCGCCACGACCACCAGCGAGGGCGTCTTCCTCAGCTGGCGCCTGCTCGGCCCGGAGGCGACCGGCCACTCCGACCACGGCCTCACCGGCACCGACTTCGCCGTCTACCGCGACGGCCGCCGGATCGCGAAGGTCGCCGACAGCACCAACTACGTCGACCCCACCGGCCAGCAGACCTCCCGCTACCAGGTCGTCTCGCTGGTCAAGGGCCGCGAACGCGACCGCGGCCGCGCCGTCACGCCGTGGGCCAACGGGTACACGGACCTGCCACTGCGCAAGCCCGCCGACGGCGTCACTCCGGTCGGCGAGACCTACACCTACTCCGCCGGTGACATGAGCGTCGGCGACGTGGACGGCGACGGCCAGTACGAGTACGTCGTGGTCTGGAACCCGTCGAACGCCAAGGACGTGTCGCAGGTCGGCTACACCGGCAACGTGTACGTCGACACGTACGAGACCGACGGCACCCTGCTGCACCGGCTGGACCTGGGCGTGAACATCCGGGCCGGCGCCCACTACACCCAGGTGCTCGTCTACGACTTCGACGGCGACGGCCGCTCGGAGACGATGCTCAAGACAGCGCCCGGGACCAAGACGACGACGTACGACCGCTCCGGCCGGGTCAAGTCCCAGCGCTACATCACCATGCCCGCGGCAGATCGCCGGGCGGGCTACAGCAACCAGGACGACTACCGGGTCAGCAAGGCCGACTACTACGACCACCTGGTCGACCTGTTCCGCCAGTGGAAGCAGCAGCCCGAGGTGAAGAGCGGCCAGTGGCCCGCCACGCTGGAGGCGGCCTTCGGCATCCCCGACAAGTACAGCTACCCGCTGAACAGTGCTGACGCCCAAGCCCTCGTCGACTACTTCATGGACGTCTACGCACCCGCCCGCAGCACCAGGAACCAGCTGCGCGCCTTCGAGGGCTTCATCCTCAGCGGACCCGAGTACCTGAGCGTCTTCCGCGGCTCCGACGGCAAGGAGCTCCAGACCATCCGGTACGAGCCCGGCCGCTCCGACGACGGACTCCGCTGGGGCGACTACGCCATGGCGCGCATCGAGCCCGGCAACCGCGTCGACCGCTTCCTGGCCGGTGTGGCCTACCTGGACGGCAAGCACCCGTCAGCAGTCTTCGCCCGCGGCTACTACACCCGTACGACGCTCGCCACGTACGGCTGGAACGGCCACCGCATCACCAAGGGCTGGGCGATCGACAGCGGCTGGACGCCGATGACCAACCCGTTCAACGACAGCCCGCACGGCCGCGACGGCACCGACCCGACGTACGGGTCGATCACCACGCAGGGGTTCCACTCGATGAGTGCGGCCGACGTGGACGACGACGGCCGGCAGGAGATCGTCTACGGCTCCGCGACCATCGATGACGACGGCCGCGTGCTCTACAGCTCGAAGGACGTGCTGCCACCGGGCAGTGCGGCTCCTGGCGAGCTGGCGAGGCTCGGGCACGGCGACGCGATGCACGTGACCGACATCGACCCGCAGCGGCCGGGCAAGGAGATCTTCACCGTGCACGAGGGCGCCACCTCCGCGCCGTACGGGTATGCCCTGCGGGACGCTCGGACCGGTGAGGTGCTCTACGGCGAGTACTCCGGTCGCGACACCGGCCGCGGCATGGTCGGCGACATCCTGCCCGACCAACCGGGGCTGGAGACCTGGGCGACGCGGCTGCGCACGGCCGACGGCGACGCACTCGGCACTGCGATGCCCGGCACCAACCAGAGCATCCGCTGGGCCGCTGACATGACCACCCAGATCGTGAACGGCACCACTCCGACGATCGAGGACTGGCAGCGTGGCACGCTGCTCACCGCGGAGGGGACGCAGACCAACAACGGCACCAAGGGCAACCCGTCCCTGGTCGCGGACATCTTCGGTGACTGGCGGGAGGAGCTGCTGGTCCGTACGGCGGACAGCAGCGCCATCCGGATCTACCTGAGCACCGAGCGGACGGACCGGAAGCTCTACACGCTCATGCACGACCCGCAGTACCGGGTCGAGGTGGCACGGCAGCAGACGGCATACAACCAGCCGGCGTACCCGCGCTTCTACCTGGGCTCCGACATCGACTGGAGCAAGGTGCCGCTGGTGAGGTGACACCACATGGCTGGCGGCGCAGGTGTGTGCCGCCAGCCCATGGCTGCAAGGCAATCGGCTTCCTAAAGTCTCCGCATGACCACACCACGTCGTGCCCTAGTCACCGGCGCCGCGTCCGGGATCGGCGCTGCCTGCGCCCGCCGGCTCGCCGCTGAGGGCCTGCGGGTCGTGGCGGTCGACCACGATGCCGACGGGCTGCAGGCGGTGGCCGGCGACGGCATCGACGCCGTACAGGCTGACCTGGCGGACCTGGACCGGCTGCAGGACCTGCCGACCGACGTGGACGTGCTGGTGAACAACGCGGGCGTCCAGCTGGTCGCTCCGGTCGAGCAGTTCCCGCCGGAGCGGTTCGGCTACATCCTGCGGCTCATGCTCGAGTCGCCGTTCCGCCTGATCCGGCAGAGCCTCCCGCACATGTACGGCGCCGGCTGGGGCCGGGTGGTCAACATCAGCTCGGTGCACGGCCTGCGGGCCAGTCCGTTCAAGGCGGCGTACGTCGCGGCCAAGCACGGGCTGGAAGGCCTCAGCAAGGTCGTCGCGCTGGAGGGCGCCGCGCACGGCGTCACCAGCAACTGCGTGAACCCGGCGTACGTGAGGACGCCGCTGGTCACTGCCCAGCTCGCCGACCAGGCCGCTGTCCACGGCCTGACCGAGGCGGAGGTGCTGGACAAGATCCTGCTCGAACCGGTCGCGGTGAAGCGGCTGATCGAGCCGGACGAGGTCGCCGAGGTGGTCGCGCTGCTCTGCGGCCCGTCGTCGGCCTCACTCACGGGGAGCTCGTTCGTCCTCGACGGCGGCTGGACCGCCCACTAAGGAGCCTGCATGTCCACGTCCACAGAACCGGTCCGCGAGCGGACCCCGATCGCCCGCGTGGTCGGCGCCAGCCTGGTCGGCACCACCGTCGAGTGGTACGACTTCTTCCTGTACGGCGTCGCCGCGTCCGTGGTCTTCGGCGACCTGTTCTTCCCCAAGGGCGAGGAGCTCACCGGCACCCTGCTCAGCTTCGCCACCTTCGCGGTCGGCTTCTTCGCCCGGCCGATCGGCGGGGTCGTGTTCGGCCACTTCGGCGACCGGATCGGCCGCAAGAACCTGCTGGTGCTGTCGCTGCTGATGATGGGCGTGGCCACCTTCGCGATCGGCCTGCTGCCGACGTATGCGCAGGTTGGCGCGCTGGCCCCGATCCTGCTGACCGTGCTGCGGCTGATCCAGGGCTTCGCGCTCGGAGGTGAGTGGGGCGGCGCCGTCCTGATCGTGTCGGAGCACGGCGACCCGGCCCGGCGTGGCTTCTGGGCGTCGTGGCCGCAGGCGGGTGCGCCGGCCGGGCAGCTGATCGCGAACGGCGTACTGGCAGGGCTCGCGGCCTTCCAGAGCGACGCGGCGTTCAACTCGTGGGGCTGGCGGATCCCGTTCCTGCTGTCCGCCGTACTGGTCCTGGTCGGGTTGTGGGTGCGGCTGCGGATCGAGGAGTCGCCGTTGTTCCAGCAGGCCAGGGCCAAGCAGGAGCCGAGCGAGAAGATCCCGTTCGTCGAGGTGATCACCAAGTACCCGCGGGAGATCCTGACCGCGATGGGCGCCCGGATGGCCGAGAACGTCAGCTACTACATCTTCACGATCGTGATCGCGACGTACGCCAAGGACCATCTCGGCCTCGGCAAGTCGTTCGCACTGAACGCCGTACTGATCGCGGCCGCGATCCACTTCTGCGCGATCCCGCTGTGGGGTGCGCTGTCGGACCGGGTCGGCCGCAAGCCGGTGTACCTGTTCGGCGCGGCCGGGGTGGGGATCTGGGGGTTCGTGTTCATCGCCTTCGTGGACACGAAGAACTTCGCGCTGGCGACCTTGGCGGTGACCGTCGGGCTGGTGCTGCACGGCGCAATGTACGGGCCGCAGGCGTCGTTCTTCACCGAGCTGTTCGGGACGCGGGTCCGGTACTCCGGGGTCTCGGTCGGTTACCAGCTGGCCTCGATCGTCGCCGGCGGCCTGGCACCGTTCATCGCGGTGGCGCTGCTGAAGGCGTACGACTCGGGCTACGCGATCTCGGTCTACGTGGCAGTGTGTTCGGTGATCTCGCTGATCGCCGTCGTCAGCTACGGCGAGACCAGCAAGCGCGACCTCGCACAGGTCTGAGACAGGAGGGCCATGGACGCCGGCCGGAAGCGTGAAGCCGAGCTCACCGCTCTGGTCGACATCGCTCTCGAGCTGGCGTCGGCCCGTGACCCCGGCCGGGTCCTGAACACGATCGTGCATCGCGCCCGCACCCTGATCGGCACGGACGTCGCCTACCTGACCTTGTACGACGCCGCCCGCGGCGACACCTACATGCGAGCCACCGACGGCTCGGTCTCGGCGGCGTTCCAGCAGCTCCGCCTCCCGCTGGGCGCGGGACTCGGCGGCCTGGTCGCCAAGACCCACAAGCCGTACTGGACCACCGACTACCCCAGCGACCACCGGTTCCGGCACACCAGCCCGATCGACGACGCTGTCGGCGAGGAGGGCCTGGTGGCGATCCTCGGGACACCGCTGATCGTCGACGGCGCCTTCGTCGGTGTGCTGTTCGCCTCCAACCGGACAGCGCGGCCCTTCAGCCCGGCAGAGGTCTCACTGCTCGGCTCGCTGGCCGCACTGGCTGCGGTGACCATCGTGCAGGTCCGGGCGGCTGCGGAGACCGCTGCGGCGCTGGAGCAGGTGTCGGAAGCCCATGCCGGGGTGGAGCATGCTGCAGCAGCGCATGACCGGTTCGCTGACATCGTGCTCTCCGGTGGCGACGTCGACGCGATCGCTGCCGCACTGGCTGAGCTGCTGGACGTGTGGGTCGTGCTGTTCGATGCACTGGGCAACGAGCTCGCTGCGTCGGGCCAGGTCGACAGATCCCTTGCTGTCAGGGCGGTCGCGGCGTCGGACTCGGGTCGGCTGGTCCGCAGCGGATCGGGCTGGATGGTGGCGGTGACGGCCAAGGGAGAGCGACTCGGTGCGCTGGTGATCGGGGGAGTGGCCTCGCTGTCCGCAGCGGACCAGCGGATCGTCGAGCGGGCTGCCGTCGTCACGGCTCTGGTGCTGCTGTTCCGGCGGCAGGCGGCCGAACAGTCGCAGCGCGCGCAGGCCGACATCCTGGCCGACGCCCTGAGCGGCGCCGCCGATCCGCGTGCATTGGCCGACCGGCTCCGCCTGATCGACCCCGCTCGGCAGCTGCCGACGCAACTGGTCGTCGCGCTGTGCCGCGGCGACCACACCGGCGTACTGGCTCGACTGTCGGCGCCGCTGCAGGAGCGCCTCGTACTGGTCGGCCCGTACGCCGGTGACCTGGTCCTCCTGCTCGCCCTGCCGGACACGGTGGCCGCTGCCAAGGCCTTGACCGACGTAGCGCGCCGCTGCGACCTGACCGTCGCCGTCACCGGCCCAGCGCGCTGGGGCCAGTCACTGGTCGACGCGTACCAGCAGGCGACCCGCCTGGCCCTGACCATGCTTCGCCTCGGCAAGTCCGGCCACGCGGCCACACCGGACGACCTGGGCGTCGCCGGTCTGGTCGGAGCCGCCACTGTCGACGTCAAGGCCCACGTCGCCCACGTGCTCGGGCCGGTCACGGCGTACGACTCCCAGCGAGGCACCGACCTGGTCGGCACGCTCGAGGCCTACTTCGCCGCCGGCCAGAGCCCGACCCGAGCAGCCACCGCCCTGCACATCCACCCCAACACGGTCCAGCAACGGCTCGATCGCATCACCGCACTGCTCGGCGACGGCTGGCAGGAGCCGGAGCGCGCGCTCGACGTACAGGTGGCACTGCGTTTGCTGCGGACACTGCACGGCTAGGCTCAGCCGGTGATCGACCGACGAGTAGTAGTGCTGGCAGTACCGGCGGTCGGCACGTGGGCTCCGCCCGGCCGCGAGCCCGAGGCCTGGCGACTGGCGCTGGCCGAGGACACGTACGAGGTGCTGGCCGCGCTGGACCTGGTCGAGGTGGCTGTTGCTGTTGTCGGGGGAGACGACGCCGGGCTTGCCGAGATCGCCGCACTCACCTGGCCCGGCACCGCCGTGTACGCCGCGGAGTCGGTGCTGGACGCTGTCGACAAGGCCGGTCCGGCCGCGGCGACCGTTGCGGTCAGCCACGACGTACCGGATCTGCCCGGGCTCCTGGTTGGCAAGCTCTTCCGCGCCCTGTCATCGGCAGACGTCGCTGTGACCCCCGCCGAGGACGGGACCCTCTGCGCGATCGGCGTGAAGCTCCCCGTCGCGCCCTGGGTCACCGCGGCCGATCCGGTCTTCGACACCCCGCTGGGCACGCTCGAACACCTCAAGCCACGCCGCCACGCCGTGGCCCTCGGCCCGGGCTGGCACCGCCTCCGCTCGAACGCGGACCTGGCCCGCCTCGACCCGGGCCTCGAAGGCTGGGACGCCACCCGCGCGCTTCTCCGCGGAAAGTAACTACCTGACCCGTCACCTTCCGGAGGCTGGCTCGTTTCACAGGACAGCGGGGACATGGGGGTGTCCACCAGGGCTGTTCGCCGCAACCGGGATCAGCCCGTCGGTGCCGTTCAGGGGCGGTGAAACCGGCGGGTCCCGGCGAAGGGGGGAGCGGCGAATCCCGGACAGACGTGTGCGGGCCGGATCACAGGGACCGGCCCGCACACCCCTCAGAGTCTTCCGACCAGCTCCGCGACGGAGTGGTCGAGATCGGCCGGCAGCGCCGCGACGTCGAACCACGCGAGGTCGTGCGACTCCTCGCTGACCACGTAGTCCGTCCCGGCCGTCGCCGTCACCAGGTACTGCACGTCCAGGTGGTACGCACCGCTACAGCCACCGGCCTCGAGCAGATGCCGTGACAGTTGCAGCGGCTCGGCGCTGATCTTCAGGTCGGACAGGCCGGACTCCTCGGTCGCCTCCCGCAGCGCCGCGCCGGCCAGCGTGGTGTCACCGGGCTCGCAGTGACCGCCCAGCTGCAGCCACCGGCCGACCAGGCGGTGCAGGGTGAGCAGCACCCGGCCCTGGCTGGCGTCCACAACCAGTGCTGACGCTGTGAGGTGCTCGGGCCGGCTGCTGCGCCACATGCCGTCTGCGTGGTCGGTCAGGTAGCGCAGGTAGTGCTCCCGGAGCGCGGCCTGTTCCGCGTCCGGGGGAGTCCAGCGAGTCAGTACGTCAGTGGCGTCCTCGTGCAGCGTCACTGGTCCTTCGGGCCCTCGTCCTTCGACTCGCCGTCGTCCTTCGAGTCGCTGTCCTTGTCGGCCTGGTCCAGGAAGTCCGAGATGTCCGAGTCGGACAGCTCGGAGGCGCTGGTCTGCTGGGCGAAGCCGATCGGGTCGTCCAGGTCCGCCGTGGTCGGCAGGAGGTCCGGGTGTGACCACAGCTCGTCCCGACCGTCCGCTCCGCGCGCATCCCGTACGGCGGCCCACAGGTTCGCCGCGTCCCGCAGCCGGCGAGGCCGCAACTGCAGCCCGACCAGCGTGGCGAACGTCTGCTCAGCGGGGCCACCGGCCGCGCGGCGACGCCGTACGGTCTCTGCCAGCTGTACGGCGGCAGGCATCCGGTCCTTGGTGGCTTCCCGGACGACGTCGTCGACCCAGCCCTCGACCAGCGCGAGCGCCGTCTCCAGCCGGACCAGCGCCGCCTTCTGCTGCTCGGAGTCCTCGGGCTCGAACAGCCCACCGGCCAGCGCCGACTGCAGGGCCTCCGGGTTCTGCATGTCGACCTCGGACATCGCGGACTCGATCTTGCCGGTGTCCACCTGGATCCCGGCCGCGTAGTCGGCAACGTGCGAGAACAGGTGCTGCCGCAGCCACGGCGCACCGGCGAACAGCCGCTGGTGCGCGCACTCGCGCAGCGCCAGGTAGAGCCGGACGTCCTCGTCGGTCACACCGAGGCCCTCGGAGAACTTGGCCACGTTGTCCGGCAGCAGGATCGCCTGCCCGGCCGGTCCCAGCGGC
This sequence comes from Kribbella sp. DT2, assembly GCF_049844575.1. Lineage (NCBI taxonomy): Bacteria > Bacillati > Actinomycetota > Actinomycetes > Propionibacteriales > Kribbellaceae > Kribbella > Kribbella sp. DT2. The sequence continues at coordinate 281,911 of NZ_JBNCLH010000003.1, forward strand.
AGGCCGATGTCGGACGAGCTGACGACCTCGCCGGCCAGCTCACCCAGCGCCTGGCCGACCTGCGCGCCGAAGACGGAGCCGCCGAGCTGGCGGAGCATGCCCGCCATCGGCCCGGCCAGCTGCTGGGCCTCGGCCGGCAGCGCCGTACCCATCGCGCCGGCGACGTGCTCGGCGACCGGATCGACCACGGTCTGCCAGGTGGGCAGCGTGTTCTCCACCCACTCCGCGCGGCTCCAGGCCGCGGACGTGGTTGAGGCCTCAGGCAACGTGGTCGCCGGGTCCAGCCAGTGCTCGGCCAGGCGCACGGCGTCGGCGACCCGGTCGTTGTCGTTCGCGGTGACCGAGCGGTCGCCGTTGGCCGCGACGGTCTTGCGGGCGATGTCCTTGGCAAGGTCCCAGTTCACCGGCTTGCCGTCGGTCGAGCCGCTGAGCAGCTGCTGGACCTGGGCGAAGATGGCGTTCAGGTCTGGGGTGCCGCCCTGGCCGGCCGCACCGGAGAACTGCTGGAACATGGCCTCGAACGGAGTTCCCTTGAAGGGGTTGTCCGGTTCGTCGCTCATCTCGGTGGCCTTCCTGTGCTGACGGGGCGTACGACTCCAACGTACCGGTGGCGGGTTACCGTTCCTCCAGAGGCGAACGCATTTGCCTGTACGCCGTGCGCAGACGCGGGGCTGGGATACTGTGTGCGATCACGGTAGGAGACGAGGAAGGTCATGAGCGACGCGATCAGGCTGCTGGACATCCGCGCCACCGCGCTGTCGAGCGACGAGGTCCTGGCCGCGGTGGCCGACCCGGCCGCCGGCGGGACCGCGCTGTTCATCGGCACGGTGCGCAACCACGACGACGCACGCCCGGTCGACCAGTTGACCTACGAAGCCCATCCCGAGGCCCTCGACCACCTGCGCAAGGTGGCGCTGCGGATCTGCGAGGACCCGGCCGTGACCGCGCTCGCGGCGGTGCACCGGACCGGCCCGCTGGTGATCGGCGACGCCGCCGTGATCGTCGCCGTGGCCGCCGCGCACCGCGACGTCGCGTTCGCCGCCTGCCGCCGGCTGATCGACGACCTCAAGGCGGAGGTCCCGATTTGGAAACACCAGCACTTCACCGACGGTGCGAGCGAGTGGGTCGGCGCCTGCTGACCCGTACGCTGGGGCGTATGACTGTGAAGGTGACCGGATGAGGGTCCTGGCCTGGCTGGCGTTCCCGCTGGCCGCGACCGTCCTGGCGATGTGCTGGGCCGCCTGGCGTGGCCGGACCCGCGGCCCCCGCCGTACCGGGGGAGCCTTCGCCTCGGTCGAGGACTTCCGTCAGTTCACCGACGCGCTCGCCGCTCCCGGCCCCCGGGCCACTCCCGTACCGCGCACCGGGCTGCGCGGTCTCGTCCACAAGTTCAAGCCGGCCAAGGCCGCAGGGCAGGGTTCGTGACACGTCGTACCGCCACGCTGGTCACCGCGATCATCGTGCTCGTCTTCTCACTCGGACTGGTCACCGTCTTCCCGGTGCCGTTCGTGTCGTTCAGCCCCGGCCCGGTCAAGGACACGCTGGGCAACGCCAACGGCAAGGCGGTGATCGACGTCACCGGGGCCGCGACCTTCCCGACCAGCGGGCAGCTGGACCTGACCACGGTCTCGGTCACCTCGCCGGACCGCGACCTGACCCTGCCGCAGGCGATGCGCAACTGGCTCGACCCGCACCACGACCTGTTCCCGCGCGACATCATCTACCCGCCCGAGCAGAGCGCGGACCAGGTGGAGGAGCAGAACACGGCCGAGATGACCGGGTCGCAGGACAGCGCGGTCGCCGCCGCCCTGCAGGCCGCCAAGGCGCCGTACCACCCGAAGGTCGCGTCGGTGGCCAAGGACAGCCCGGCCGACGGCAAGCTCAAGCCCGGTGACGTGGTGCTGAAGGTCGACGGCGTCGCCGCCACCCAGATCCCGCAGGTCGGCGACCTGGTCCGCAAGAACAAGGTCGGCGAGAACGTCAGCTTCCTGATCCGGCGCGGCGGCGCCGAGCAGACCGTCGTGGTCAAGGCCGCGGCCACGCCCGGCGAGGAGACCCGCCCGATGGTCGGCATCACGGTCGGCGTCGACTCGACGGTCAAGGTGAGCGTCAACCTCGGCCAGGACATCGGCGGGCCGAGCGCCGGTACGGCGTTCGCGCTGGCCATCTACGACAAGCTCACCCCGGGCGAGCTGCTCGGCGGCCGGCACGTGGCCGGCACCGGCACCATCGACGCGCTCGGCCAGGTCGGCGCGATCGGCGGCATCCAGCAGAAGATCGCCGGCGCCAAGAACGACGGCGCCACGGTCTTCCTGGTCCCGGCCGCGAACTGCGAGGCCGCCCTGCACGCCGGGGTCGACGGCATCCAGCTGGTCAAGATCAGCACCCTGAACGACGCGATCGGCGCCCTGAAAGCACTGTCCGGTGGAACTGGAGACGTCCCCGCATGCACGCGATAGACAACCTGCCCGCCGACGCGCTCAGCCGTGCGGTGGTGGAGATCGAGAAGCACGTCAGCAGCGCGGGCTGGGACCAGCCCGCGCAGTTGTTCGCGCTGGTGCCGACCAAGGAGCTGCTGGCCGCCGAGCCGCAGTTGGCGTCCGAGCTTGGCGCCGGCGATGCGGCCCAGCCGCTGACGCCGGTGGCCCAGGGCGAGCTGCCCGGTGGCGTCGACGACAGCGACCTGGCCGGCGTACTGGCTCAGATCGAGTGGCCGGAGGGCGTCTCCGGCTGTGCGCTGGCGGTGGAGCGGGTGGTGCTGCCGGCCTCGGTCGAGTCGGGCCTGTCCGATGCCGAGTCCGACGCCGAGCTGGCCCGGATGGCGGGCAGCGATCCGCGCCGGCACGAGGTGCGCATGGTGGCCGCCGTACTGCGTGAAGGGCAGCAGTTCGGCGCCGTCCGGCTGCGTTCGCACGACGAAGACAGCGCCGTCCTGACCGGCAGCGACTTGGTTCCTACCCTCTGCCAAGTACTGTCACTGACATTCGAGCCTTCCAGCGTCGAGGAGAAGTAGCATGAGCGACGGTGTCTACGACATGCCGGAGGAGCCGCGCAGATCGCGGCGAACTCCCGGCCAGCGCCCCAAGGCGTTGCTGCCCACCATCGCCACGCTGATCGTGCTGCTCATTCTTTTCAGCGTCTTCACCGACGTCTGGACGCAGCGCCTGTGGTACCGCTCGGTCGACCTGGGCTCGGTCTTCGGCACCGTGCTCGGCACCCGGGTGCTGCTGTTCGTGGTGGTCGGTCTGCTGATGGCCGCGGCCGTCGTGGCCAACGTCATCGTCGCGTACCGGACCAGGCCACGGGTCGCGCTGGCTCCGTCGCCCAGCCCGGGCTTCGAGCGGTACGGCGACCTGCTGCAGTCCCGCGGCAAGATCGCGGTCGGCGTGCTCGGCACGCTGATGCTGATCTTCGGCGGCTCCGCGGCGTCGGGGGAGTGGAAGGTCTTCCTGGCCTGGCGCAACCGGACGCCGTTCGGGGTGACCGACAAGCACTTCAACAAGGACATCGCGTTCTTCGTCTTCGACTACCCGTGGCTGCGCGTCCTGCTCGGCTTCGGCTACTCGATCGTCCTGCTCTCGCTGGTCGCCGCGATCATCACCCACTACCTGTACGGCGGCTTCCGCCCGTCCGCGAAGGGGCAGAAGGCCTCCGGTGCGGCGCAGGTGCAGTTCTCCGTGCTGCTCGGTCTGCTCGTGCTGCTCAAGGCGTTCAGCTACTGGCTGGACCGGTTCGGGCTGACCACGTCCGACAGTCGCCTGTTCACCGGTATCTCCTACACCGGTGACAACGCGGTCCTGCCGAGCAAGGAGATCCTGGCGGTCATAGCCGTGCTGTGCGCCGGGCTGTTCTTCGCGAACGTCATCCGCAAGACCTGGCTGCTCCCGGGAGTCGGCACCGTCGTGCTGATCCTGTCCGCGGTGCTGCTCGGCGCGCTCTGGCCGGCCGCCCTCCAGCAGCTCCGGGTCCGCCCCAGCGAGCCGGTGCGCGAGGCGTCGTACATCACGAAGAACATCGAGGCCACCCGCCAGGCGTACGGCCTGGAGAACACCAAGGTCGAGAACTACGCCGCCAAGACCACGGCGACGTCGACCGAGTTGCAGGCCGACGCGGGCGTACTGCCCGGGATCCGGCTGATCGACCCGAGCGTGGTCGGCCCGACGTTCGAGCAGCTGCAGCAGGTCCGCGGCTTCTACTCGTTCCCGACCGACCTCGACGTCGACCGGTACAAGATCGGCAACGAGACCCGCGACACCGTGATCGCGGTCCGCGAGGTCCAGGTCGACCGGCTGCCGGCCGGCCAGCGCAACTGGAACAACGACCACACCGTCTACACCCACGGCTACGGCGTCGTCGCCGCGAACGGCAACCAGCGCGCCGCCGACGGTACGCCGGTCTTCTCCTCCAAGGACCTGCCGCCGACCGGTGACTTCGGTGAGTACGAGCCGCGGATCTACTTCGGCGAGCAGTCCCCGGACTACTCCGTCGTCGGCGCGCCGAAGGGCGGCGCGGCGGTCGAGCTCGACACCCCCGAGGGCAAGAGCGGCGGCGACCCGACGCTGAACACCTACGAGGGCAAGGGCGGCGTCCAGATCGGGTCGTTCTTCAACCGGTTGCTGTACGCCACCAAGTTCCGCGACGCGAACCTGCTGCTGTCCAGCCGGGTCAACGACGAGTCGAAGATCCTGTACGACCGCAACCCGCGCGAGCGGGTCGAGAAGGCCGCGCCGTGGCTGACCCCGGACGGCGACCCGTACCCGGCCGTCGTGGACGGCCAGGTGGTCTGGATCGTCGACGGCTACACCACCTCGGCGAACTACCCGTACTCGCAGAAGGTCGCGCTCGACGACAGCACCCGGGACACCACCACCGGGCGTGGGGCGATCGCGTCGCAGCCGAGCGAGGAGATCAACTACATCCGCAACTCGGTCAAGGCGGTCGTGAACGCCTACGACGGCTCGGTCGAGCTGTACGCCTGGGACGAGAAGGACCCGGTGCTGAAGACCTGGATGAAGGCGTTCCCGGACACCGTCAAGCCGCGCTCGGAGATCTCGCCGGCGCTGATGTCGCACCTGCGCTACCCCGAGGACATCTTCAAGGTGCAGCGCGACCTGCTCGCCAAGTACCACGTCGTCGACGCCGGCACCTGGTACCAGAACAGCGACCTGTGGCGCGTCCCGGCCGACCCGACCGGCACCGGTACGGCGGACTCCCCGGCGCAGAACCAGCCGCCGTTCTACCTGTCGCTGCGGATGCCCGGGCAGGACTCGCCGAAGTTCTCCCTCACCTCGGTCTACGTGCCGAACGCCGAACGGGAGAACCTGACCGCCTTCATGGCCGTCGACGCGGAGGCGTCGTCACCGGACTACGGGCAGTTCAGGATCCTTCGACTACCGGGCAACGTGCAGATCCCCGGTCCTGGACAGGTCTACAACAAGTTCCAGACCGACGAGGGCATCAGACAGGCGCTGCTGCCGATCAACCAGCCGAGCAGCGGCGCGAGAGCCCAGTACGGGAACCTGCTGACCCTGCCACTGGGTGGCGGTCTGCTCTACGTGCAACCGGTGTACTCGGTGCGGACGTCAGGTGCCGGTAGTTATCCGGTCCTGCGGTACGTGCTGGTGTCGTTCGGTGACCAGGTCGCCTTCGGGTCGACGCTGTCGGAGGCGCTGACCAAGGTGTTCAACACCTCGGTGGGCACACCCGACGACCCGCCGCCGGACAAGCCGAACCCGCCGCAGCAGCCGCCGGCGAACCAGACGATCAAGCAGGCGCTGACCGACGCGGACAAGTCGTTCGCGGACGCCGAGGCGGCGCTGAGACGTGGTGACCTGAACGGGTACCAGACGAACGTCAAGAAGGCGCAGGCGGCAGTCGCCCGGGCGATCGCGGCCGGTGCGCAGCTGCCGACGCCAACACCGACTCCGACAACGACGCCGGCGCCGACCAGTCCGCCGACGTCACCGACTGGCTGAGTCTCTCCGGAACGGCGGCTTCCCCTGCGGGGGAGGCCGCCGTTCTCCTTTTGTCCACAGCTGTTTTTCTGGATCTCCGCACTGGGTACTTCCCCGGCATCTTTCAGGCATGATCCCTCTTGTTCTGATCGCCCTGTTCGCCGGACTGTTCCCCCAACCGGAGGTGTGCACCTTGGACGGCTTCACCATCACTCATGTCCCCGCCAACATCGGTACCCCGTCCGACTTCGAGTACGAGTGGGAGGACGTCACCTTCCACAGCCGGGTCTGGGAGACCACCACCGGCGACGCGACCGCGGTCGACCTCAGCCTCAAGACCATCCGCGGCGACCGCGTCGCCGACCTGGAGTCACTGCGCGACTTCCTCACCGAGTACCACGAGAAAGACCCCGCGACCTGGGAGCTCACCCCGGCCCACGTGGGGTCGTACGGCGGCTACGTCAGCGACGGTCACGTCTTCTACTTCGTCCAGCCAGGCCTGGCCGCCGAGCTCACCATCGACCGATCCCGCTACCCCCAGGAAGCGCTACTGACCACCGCGGAAGGCTTCCACCCCGACTAGCCGACCACCCGTATCAAGTCGGCTACCGCCCAGGAACCGCGTTAGTGGTGATCGCCGGGCCTCGATCAGGACGGTGGTGCGGGCTCCCACTTGGTGCCGCCGAGGGGATAGATGTACCCGCGGCGGCCGGCCGAGGGGGTGGTCGTGAAGGGTTTGCCGTGGTCGTCAATGCGCAGCACACCGTTGCGGCCGCCGCTGGACCACTGCATCTCGAGGTACCAGGCGACCTCGCGCTTGGTGGTGCGGCTGGTGAGGTAGAGCACCTCCGGGTCGGACTCGCTCACCTTGAGCGGGAAGCCCCGCTGGCCGGCGAGTGGTTTGGCCTGCGCCTGACCGGCGTCGAGATCGATGTCGAAGGTCTTGGTCTCGACACCGCCGCCGCAGCCGTCGCCCATCCGGAAGACGGCGCCCGGCCGAGGCTTTCCGGCCTGGACCACCCGGATGTTCAGCGACTGGAGTACGACGGTGTCCTTACCGGCTCCCTGAACGGTGAGCTCGATCCGTTGGTGGCCGGCCGCGACACCGCCCAGGGCTTCGACCCAACCTCGGGCGTCCTGCTCGACCGGTGGCGGCGGGACCTCGCCCGGCGGCCGATCGAGCAGGTACAGACCGTCACAGGGGTCGTCCCAGGCGTGGGTGTTGACCGCGAGCGCCAAAGGCGCCGCTGCGATCGAGGACTTGGTCACCGAGGGCGAGCCTGACGAGTCCGTCGGGCCCGAGGTCTCGGCGCCGGCGTCGTCGGACCGCGTCCCGGAGGTGGCGTTACGGACCACCAGGGCGACGGCCGCGATCAGGACGATCGCGGCACAAACGGCCAGGAGAGGCCGGAGCGGCCGCCGGGGCCGCGCGGATTCGTTGCCCGCGACCTCGGGCGGCAGAGGATCCGTCGTCGATGCCGAGGCGGCCGTCGAGTTGGCGGAGAAGACGTCGGGCTCGGCGGCCAGGGGAACCGACGTGTCGTCGCCGGTCTCAGGTCCTTCGTCCGTGGACGTGGTCCTGCGGTCCCGGAGCCGGGCCGCGTCGGCGACGATCCAGCGACGATGAAGCTCGACCTGCTCTTCCGGAGTCGCCTTGCACAGCCGGGCGAGACGCTCGATCGGCGCGTACTCCGTCGGCACCGCGTCGCCGTTGCAGTACCGGTGCAAGGTCGACTGGCTCAGGTAGAGCCGTTTGGCCAGTGTCGCGTAACTGAGCCCGGAGCGGGTCTTCAGATCGGTCAGGAACGCCGCGAAATCGGTGATCTCCTCGGCTCGTTCCACCATCTCCCCATCCCAGTAGGCCGTCCCAGGAATGTGACGTTTCCCCAGGTCAGAGTCGTTCCGAACGTTCCATCCTCCCGCTCGCAGCGGATGGTGTAGCGGCTGGGACGAAGCCTAGACCAGCCTGGAACCAGTACCGCCCCACCGGTCGGCCGATCCGGCGGAGGGGGCTGATCTCACACCACCTCACGAAAGAAGCCGAACATGTCTGCTTTCACGCACCGTCACCGGAAAAACCTGCTCGCCGTCGGCATCGCGGCCCTGGCGACCGCCTCACTGGCGGCCTGCGGCGGCGCCGACGAATCGCCGACGAGTGCCCCCTCGAACGCCTCCGCCACGGTGCCCACCCCGTCCACCGCGGCATCCACCACGCTCGCCGCGGCGCCCAGCAGCAACGCCACGGCGTTCGGGGAACCGAAGACCGAGAAGAAGACCAGCCAGACGGTCACCTGCACCGGCGCCAACACCAAGGTCGTCGTCTCGAAGGTGTCGAACCCGCTCAACCACCTGCTGATCACCGCCACCAACACGGGCAAGGTCCCGTGCAACGCGTACAAGGCGCCGGGGCTGCGCATCGACGAGGCGCAGGCCGCGACCCAGATCAACCAGGACAGCCAGCCGCAGGCCGTGATGACGATCAAGCCCGGCGAGTCCGTGTACGCCGGCCTGACCACCTCGTCGGCGGCGGGTGAAGGCACCGACGGGTTCACCGCGCGTAAGCTGGAGGTGCACTTCGACAGCCGCGACGGCAGCGGCTCGGTCGATCCGCACGCCACCTGGATCTTCAAGTCCGGTGTGTACGTGGACAGCGCCGCCCAGGTCACCTTCTGGCAGTCGTCGGTCGCCGAAGCCCTCACCTGGTAACCCGGCCACGACGCCCAGGAGGAGAACAACGATGCAGGAGATCGATGCCGAGGTCCGGCTGTCCGCGGTGGAGCTGGCGCGGGTGCTGCCGCAGGGCCGCGGCCGGCGGTGGTCGGAGCGCGTGCCGGCGCTCTATCCGGTGGCGGTCCGGTACCACCGAGGGCGGCGGCGGATCGAGTGGATGCGGTCCAGTACCGCCTACGCGCGGATCAAGGACGGTGAAGACCTGCCGGTCCGGGTGAAGCGGCACAAGTCGCTGCTGCTGCGTCAGCTCGGTGAGACCGAGATGTGGATGCAGCACAACAAGGTGACCAACCTGAAGCTGGCCTGCGCACAGGTCGACGGCGTACTGATCCGTCCGGGCGAGACCTTCTCCTTCAACAAGCTGGTCGGCAACGCGACCCGGCGCAAGGGATACCGCAAGGGCATGCGGCTGTCCAACGGCCAGGCCCGTCCGGGGGTCGGTGGCGGGATCTGCCAGTTGGCCAACCTGCTGCACTGGATGGTCCTGCACTCACCGCTCACGGTGACGCAGCGTTCGACCCACAGCTTCGACCCGTTCCCCGACAACGGCAGGGTGCTGCCGTGGGGAGTGGGCTGCAGCATCGTCTACAACTACGTGGACCTGCAGTTCCGCAACGACACCGACCAGACGTTCCAGCTCCGCGTCGGAGTCGGCGAGCGCTACCTGGAGGGCGATCTCCTGGCCGAGCAGGCGCCACCCTCGTCGTACCGGGTCTTCGCGTGCGGCGAGCGCTTCCTTCGGGCCGGCGGCGAGTACTTCCGCCGCAACGAGATCTGGCGCACCGTCATCGACCGCCGGACCGGAGACCGCGTCGAGGACGAGCTGATCCGCGAGAACGTCGCCCTGGTCAAGTATGTCCCGGGGGTCGGCGATGTGGACATCGTCGACGTTGATCAGCTTGATCCGCAGCTGATCGCGGCGTTCGCGCGCTCTCGGCCTGGTCGCTGTACCGGGCCCGATTTGGATGCTCAGCGGCCATGACCTAGACTCAAGCTCGCAAGCAAGCGGCGCGGGGTGGAGCAGCTCGGTAGCTCGCTGGGCTCATAACCCAGAGGTCGAAGGTTCAAATCCTTCCCCCGCTACTTGAAAGGCCCTCTGACCAGGGGAATCTCTGGTCAGAGGGCCTTTGTCTGTCGCGTCAGAGTGGGCCGACTACGGTCTGGGCTACGGTCTACGAATCGTGTTCCTGATCATCACTGGGGCTGATCTGACATGACCTGCTCACGGTTTGTCCGCTTCGTCAGTTCCAGGGTGCGCGCTTGACGGGTCGCCGACCACGAGCGTTTTCTTCGTCGTACGGAGACCTCAGGCATGGCATTGGCTGCAGTCCACGACCAGGAGCGATCGATTTGCGCAGTCCGTTGCTGGTCGGTCTCGGGAGGGCGACCGGCTCATCGGGCGCCGGTCGTGGCGGTGGCTGGCGTGGCGGCAGGCTGGGGCGCCGGAGACAGGGGCCGGGCGCGCCCGGCACGGACGACCGTTGCCGATGACAACGATCTCGGCGAGCTCGTGCACCAGTACTACCGCGGCCAGTCCCAGTACGCCGAACGCGGCCAGTGGGATCAGTACGGTGATCAGGGCCAGGGACAGGCCGACGTTCTGCAGCATGATCGTTCTGGAACGGCGCGCGTGGCTCATCGTGTGGGGCAGGTGCCGCAGGTCTTCACCCATCAATGCGACGTCGGCGGTCTCGATTGCGACATCGGTGCCCATGGCGCCCATTGCGATACCGATGTCCGCGGTGGCCAGGGCAGGGGCGTCGTTGACGCCGTCACCGACCATCGCGGTCGGCCACGTCTCTCGCAGCCGGGTGATGATGGCCGACTTGTCCTCGGGAAGCAGGTCGGCGTACACGTCGGTGATGCCGGCCTGGGCGGCGAGCGCGGCCGCGGTGCGCTGGTTGTCGCCAGTCAGCATCGCCACGGTGTAGCCGTCGGCGCGGAGCCGGGCGATCACCTCGACCGCTTCTGGTCGTAGGTCGTCGCGGACCGCGACCGCACCGAGCAGCCGACCGTCGTGCTCGACCAGGCCGGCGGTGGCGCCGGCCTCCTGCATCCCGGTTACTCGATCGGCCAGGTCACCTGCCTCGATCCAGCCCGGACGACCCAGGCGGGCCGGGCGGCCGTTGACGGTGCCGCTCAGACCGGCGCCGGTGACCGCCTCGACACCGGTCGCGGAACTGTGGCCGTCGACGGCGGCCAGGACGGCCCGGGCGAGAGGGGTCATCCCAGTGGTGGTGCTGCTCGCGACGACCGGACTGATCTACCTGTTCCGGTTCCAGATCGAGCCTGCACTGCACGCGGACGTGATGAAGGTCGAGCAGGCCGCGGGGCTGCGGGTGCAGCCGTACTCGGCGCAGCTCGACGAGGTCAAGAGGAAATTCCCGGACGCAACGATCGTGTCGATGACCGAGCCGTCCGGCCCGGACCGGTCGACGGTGTTCTCGGTCGACACGACGGCCGGACCCAGGGACGTGTTCGTCGACCCGTACGAGGGCAAGGTGCTCGGGTCGCTGAACCCCGACACCACCTTGTCCGGTGCCGCGATCTTGTTGCACGGCGAGTTGATGATGGGCCGTGTCGGCGACTTCGTGATCGAGGTCGCCGCGTGCTGGGCGGTCGTGATGGCGTTGACCGGCTACTACCTGTTCTTCAAGGGCCGGGTTGCGAGGGCCCGCCGCCGGGCGGCCGGCGCCGCTGGTGCGGTGCTGCGGTCGCGGCATGGCCGTACCGGTGCTGTCCTGGGCGTTGGACTGCTGTTCTTGGTCGTGTCCGGCTTGCCGTGGACCGGCTTCTGGGGTGAGAAGGCCCAGCAGATCGCCACCAATCAGGGCAGCTCGTTGTGGAGCGAGGACCACGGTGCACTGTCGGACCCGACCTCGACGCTGGACGAATCCCTGCCGCACAGCCACAACGTCCCGTGGGGACTGGGCGAGAACAAGGTTCCGCGTTCTGATCCGTCCGAGAAGGGACGCTCGGTGGCCGCGGTCGACACCGCGATCGAGGTCGGGCAACGCAACGGCCTACGCCACCCGATGACGATCGCCCTTCCTGACAGCGACGCAGGCGTCTACTCCGCGATCGGGTACGCCTTCCATGACCCGGGCAAGGAACGCACAGTCCACGTCGACCGGTAGGGCGGCCGCGTGGTCTCGACCTACGGCTACAGCGACTATCCGACGTTGGCCAAGGTCGTGTCTCAAGGCATCGCGTTGCACGAAGGCCGTCGCCTCGGGCTGGTCAACTTCTGGGCCAGCGCCGTGTTCTGCGCCGGTGTCATCTTCATGGCAATCAGCGGACCGCTGATGTGGTGGCGCCGGCGCTCGACGGGCCCGGCGGTCGGCGCGCCTCGAGGTCGGCTTCCGCTGCGCGCAACACCGGCGCTGGCGGTGGGAGTCGTCGCGCTGGGCGTGTTCCTTCCGCTGTTCGGGTCACGCTGGCTGCGGTCTTGCTGCTCGATCAGTTCCTGCTGCGTCGGGTACCGAGGCTGCGCGCCTGGTTCAGCGTCACTCCCTGACCCGGACCTGACGAGCTCAGTTGGTGGAGGTGAGTGCGACTTCGCGCTGCAGGGTCTGGAGCGCGTCGCTGATCTCTTCGCGGATGCCGGGTTCTGTGACGGTGCCGTCGTCGCCGATGGCTTGGCGGGTCATGGGGATGCGTCGGCAGGCTGGCTCGATGACGCGGGCGTTGATGTAGCCCATGACTTTGGCCAGGGAGGCGTGGGCATCGGCGCCGCCGGTGGGTGCGGCGACCGAGGAGACGTTGAGCCAGGCAACTGGTTGGCCGTCCATTTCGGGGCCGCCGACAGTCCAGTCGAGCAGGTTCTTGAAGCTGCCTGGCAGCGCCCCGGCGTACTCAGGGGTGCAGAACAAGATCGCGTCCGCGGCGGCGATCGCAGTGCGGAGTTTTCGCGACGGCCGGGTGGAGAGGGTCGTGGTCGTCGTCGGGGTTGAACGCCGGCAAGTCGGCCAGGCCGTCGAACAGCGTGGTGGTGATGCCTTCGGGTGCGACGCCGGCCGCGGTGCGCAGTACGGCGGTGTTGGTGGATCCGGAGCGGGTGCTGCCGGAGATCAGCAGGACGTGAAACGGCGTGGACACGTGGGGCTCAGTCCTGTTCCTGGTTGGTGGCCGGCGGTAGGCCGAGTTGGGTGAGGCGGTCGAGGTTGTCTTCGAGCGTCCAGGTTTCGGCGATCCGGCCGTCGAGGATGCGGTAGCGGTTGACTTCGTCGACGGCGACGAACCTGCGTCCGGTGGGTGGGTGGCCGAACCAGGTGCCGGTGTGGGTGGCGGTGCAGGTGAATCGCCCGATGACGACGTCGCCTTCGGCCACGAGTTCGACGGTGTCCATGTGGACGTCGGGGAACGATGCCCGGAACGGCGCGATCCAGTCCCGGGCGGCTGCGGCCTGGCCGGGCGTGTAGAGCTCGTCGATGAGGTCGAGGTTGCCGCCATTGAGGACTTCGTCAACCAGGCGCTGCACGACGGCCTTGTTGGCCACGAGCTCGGCGCTGGCTGTCTGATGGGTCATGTGGCGTTCCTCGGTGCGTACATGATCACGGCGACGCCGACCAGGCAGACCGCTGCGCCGAGGATGTCCCACCGGTCGGGGCGGAACCCGTCGACGAGCATGCCCCAGGCCAGGGAGCCGGCGACGAAGATGCCGCCGTACGCGGCCAGGATCCGCCCGAAGTTCGGGTCAGGCTGGAAAGTCGCGACGAAACCGTACGCGCCGAGAGCGAGAACGCCGGCGGCGATCCACCATAGGCCTTTGTGTTCGCGCCAGCCTTGCCAGATCAACCAGGCCCCGCCGATCTCGGCCACGGCGGCCAGCACGAACAGTGCGATGGATTTGGCGATCGTCATGGATCAGAACGTATCCAGCGGTACGTCGGCCTTACTCGTCCGGGCCGGCGCCGAGGGCGCCGGCATACCGAGGTCGACCGGTCCGCTGTCCGTGGCACAGCTGGCGCGGCGGCGCTTGCGCAGGACCCAGACCACGCCGATCAGGGCAAGGACGGCCACGATGGCCAGGGCCGGGACCCATACGGCGCCGGCGAGTGAGGCGATCGACAGGCCGCCGAGGATGGCCAGCACGGGTCCTGCGCAGCACACCGCGCAGGCACCGACCGCGATCGCTCCGGCGCCGACCACTCGCCACGGTCGACGGGTCTTGTCGGCTTGAGTCGGGTCAGCAACAGCCACGGTGGTCCTCGGATTCTTCGACCAGCTGCAGTCGCTTGCTGGTGGGCGTCGGGTGGGCAGCGAGGTCGGCGAAGGGCAGGGGACAGGTGGGGCTGTGGGCGCAGTCGATCAGGTCGTCGCATCCCGCATCGAGTGCCGTCCGAAGCGAAGTAGCGATCACGGTCAGGTCGGCGATCTTGGCTTCGACGTCGACCAGTTTGTCCCGGGCTCTGGCTTGGAGGCCTTCGTCTGGTTTCTTGCCGTGGCGGTGGCGGCCGGCCTCGAGCAGGTCGGAGATTTCCTCCAGGGTGAACCCGAGCCGCTGCGCGGCTTTGATCACCCGCAGCACGGTCACGGCCTCCGGTGGGTAGAGGCGGTGACCGCCAGGGCTGCGGTCGGGTTCGGCCAGCAGGCCGCGGCGTTCGTAGTACCGCAGCGTTTGCAGATTCACCCCCGCCGCATCGGCGACCTGACCCGACCGCAGGCCAGCGTGAGTGGTGATGCTCATGTCAGCCGGCCACGGGCGCGCCCAGGCCGACTGCGCCGGTGGCGCGGGCAGCGAAGGCGTCCAGTACCGCGACGTGCGCGGCCGGGACGGTCACGGTCATCGCCAGCGCGTCGCCTGCTGGGCTGAAGTCGAATCCGAAGAACGAGCAGCAGCTGGTCTCGCGGCCGGCCAGGTCCCGCGCCTGAGTCTCGGCGTCGGCGGCGAGGGTCAGCCGTAGCGTGGTGGGATCGATACGCTCCGCACCCTGGGCGGAAGCGGAGAACAGGTGGTCGAACTCGGCGACCCGGATTGGCTGCTCGGCGGTTGGCAGCGTGCAGGAAGCCGGAACCCAGTCCAGGCCGGTGGTGGAAGTGTTGGCGTCTGAGGAGCACATACGTAGACGGTAAACCTGTACCCCAGTACCGGATGCAACCCCGATCTCGCAGCGATGCCGGACCACCGCTCACGGTACTGGCCCGAGATGGTCCAGCAACGGATCCGCGGCCCGCGCAGTATGGTCTCAACCCCTTGCCTAGGGCAACACTGACACAGTGGGCAAGCTGGCGCCCGATCTGCTCGGGCCGGCCGGACTGGAACTGGCCCGGGCGGTCGAGCAACTGCCCGGCGAGCACGTCATTCCCGGCCGCTCCAGGTTTGGGGCTTCTCCTGTAGCTTCACTATTACACAGGCCTGTGTAATAGTGGGGTTATGAGTGAGCAGGCGGTGGGGTCTCGACGGCCGGTGTTGGCGGCGCGGCCTTTGATCGGGGCGGCGGATGCGGCTGAGTTGGAGGGGGTGTTCAAGGTTTTGGCGAACGACACCAGGTTGCGGTTGCTGCACGCGTTGGTGCGGGACGAGGAGCTGTCGGTGAGTCAGTTGGCCGAGGCCGTCGATCTGCGGGCGCAGGCGGTGTCGAATCAACTTCAGCGGCTGGTCGACAAGGGCATCTTGGCGACTCGCCGGGACGGTAACCGGATCTTCTACCGCATCGAGGACCGCTGCGTCGTCGGTCTGCTCGACCTCGC
The DNA here is from genome assembly GCF_049844575.1 of Kribbella sp. DT2. NCBI lineage: Bacteria > Bacillati > Actinomycetota > Actinomycetes > Propionibacteriales > Kribbellaceae > Kribbella > Kribbella sp. DT2. Next base: position 297,288 of record NZ_JBNCLH010000003.1, read on the forward strand.
CTGGTGCCTGTCCGAATCCACCTGAGCCAGTCCTGACCGACTCACCGTTTTCACCACACCAGCGACACCTGAGGAGTTCCGTCATGCCCATTTCCGAGATCCAGCATGCTGAAGTGGCCGATCTGATCGCCAGGGGCGAGGGTGTCCTGGTCGAAGCGCTGCCCGAGGAGGTCTACGCGGAAGGGCATCTGCCGGGCGCGGTGAACATCCGGCCCCGGCGCGTGGTCGAGCTGGCCAAGTCGTTGCTGCCGAACCTGGATGAGCGCATCGTCGTGTACTGCGGCAGTGCGGCATGCGACAGCTCTTTGCGGGTTGCCCAGCGATTGGTCGACCTCGGCTACCACGACGTGCACCGGTATGTCGGTGGGAAGCAGGACTGGGTCGACGAGGGGCGGCCGATCGAGATACCCGTCCGGCCTTCGCTCGACTCATGCTGTTGATACCGGCCGGGCCGATCGGCGTCGCGCCGATCGATACCGCCGCGGCAGCCCGGGCCGCGGACGGTTTCAAGGCGCTGGCCGACCCGGTCCGGCTTCGTCTGCTGTCGGTGATCGCCGGCTGCGGCGATGAGGGCGGGTGTGTTTGCGACCTCTCGAGCGGGTTCACCGTCACTGGCCCGACCATCAGTCACCACCTGAAGGTGCTGCGCCGCAGCGGCCTGGTCGCCACCGACCGGGAGGGGAATCGAATCAACTACCGCGCCGATTTCGAGGCCCTGAACGGTCTTGGCCGGCTGCTCATCCACTCCACTGACTGAGGGAGCATCGTGGCCGGTTCTGTGCTGGATGTGCTGGGCCGTGTCCTTGGCGACGTATGGTCCACGTTCACCCATGTGTGGCCGTTCCTGGCCGCAAGTATCGTCATCGCCTCTGCCTTGGTCGTCTACATCGGCACACACCGGTTGGCGGTCTGGCTGCGGAAGAGCACACCGATCGCTGTCATCGGCGCGGTAGCCCTGGGTGCGGCCACGCCGTTTTGTTCCTGCGGTACCACGGCTGTCGTCCTCGGGGCGCTGGCCTCGCACGTGCCGTGGGCACCAGTGGTGGCGTTCATGGTGGCCTCGCCGTTGACCAGCCCGGAGGAGCTCGTTCTGTCCACCGGCCTGTTCGGCGCACCGTTCGCGCTGACCTTCTTCATCGCCGCGATCGTGCTCGGCCTCGTTGCCGGTCTCGCCACGTTCGCGATCGAGCGCACCGGCTGGCTCGAAGGTCAGGCTCGAATGGCCACTCCAGTCACGTCCTGTACTCCGGCGCCGTCCGGCCAAGCTGCCGCCATGACAGCGTCTTGTGATTCCGGCACCGGAACCTCACCAGGATCTGTCGCGGTTCTCGCCCCGGCGGGATCGCGAGCCGGGTTGGTCGCGCGGCTCAAGATCGGCGAGTTGGCGCGTGAGATTCTCACTACCGGTCGGCGTCTGGCCTTGTTCTTCTTCGGGTTCGCCACCCTGGGCTATCTGCTCATCGAGGCGGTTCCCACGCGGTGGCTCACCGATTACCTTGGCGGCGACTCGTTCTTCGCGGTACCGCTGGCTGCGCTGCTCGGTATCCCGGTCTACCTCAACACCGACGGGTCGCTACCGCTGGTCGCGACCCTGATGGACGGTGGCATGGGTGCTGGTCCGGCGCTGGCGTTCCTGGTGACCGGGGCCGGTACCAGCGTTGGTGCGATCAGCGGCATGCTTCTCATCGCCCGCCGGCGCGTCGTCGCGCTGGTCGTCGGGTCTCTGTACCTCGGGGCCGTCGTGCTCGGCTGGCTAGCGCCACTGTGGCTCTGAGCGTCAGTTGGTGGCGATGCGTCGGTAGCGGAGGACCGCGATCGGGACGGTGAGCACGAGCAGCCCGACGATCCAGGCGATGGCTTGCCAGACGTGCTCCGCAGTTGGGCCGCCGAGCACCAGGGCGCGCAACGCATCGACCGTGACGGTGATCGGGTTGACCTTCGCGAAGGCCTGCAGCCAGCCCGGCATCGTCGCGATGGGGACGAAGGTCGAGCTGGTGAACACCAAGACGATCACCGGCATCAGCCCGACCAGCCCGGCGGTCTCGGCGTCGTGCACCAGCAGGCCCACCAGCGCGTTGATCCAGGAGAACGCGACACCGACCAGCAACGCCAGTCCGATCGCGCCAACGGCTGCCGCGGCACCGGCGTGGAAGCGGAACCCGATCAGATGTCCGACGCCCGTCATCAACAGCAAGACGAACAAGTTGCGCACCGCATCGGCCACCGTCCGCCCGGCCAGTACTGCGGAACGGGTCATCGGCAGCGCGCGGAAACGGTCGATCATCCCGGTGGCCAGATCGTCCGCGATCGCCACCCCGGTCTGGGATGCACCGAACGCGATCGCCAGGACGAAGATCCCCGGCAGCAGGAAGTCGACGTACTGCTCCACTCCTGGCGGGCTGATCGCCCCGCCGAACACCGAGGTGAACAAAACCACGAACAAGACCGGCTGCACCGTGGCGAACGCGATCAACGTCGGAACCCGGACCAGCCGCCGGAGGTTCCGCCCCGTCATTAGGCAGACATCGCTCAGGAGCCACCGCAAACCACGCGAGGTTCCCATCACGAGCTCCGCGTCTCGGCGGGATCTGACGCAGTACGGGGCGATGCCGTCTGGCCGGTGAGCGCAAGGAACACGTCGTCCAGCGACGGCCTTCGCAACGCCAGGTCCGTTACTCGCACATCGTCTGCAGCCAACCGAACTGCCGCGTCCCCGAGTACTGCGGGCCCGTCTGCCACGGGCAGCACCACTCGGCCGTCCTCGGTGTTGATGACCGGTGGTCCGGAGCCGAGGTGTGCGACGGCCGCTGCCACTGCGGCCGGATCGATACCCTGGGCCGCGCGCAACTCGAGCCGAGCGCCACCGACCTGGGCCTTGAGCTGGTCGGACGTTCCGGCCGCGATCACCCGGCCGGCATCGAGGACCGCGATGGTGTCGGCAAGTTGGTCAGCCTCCTCCAGGTACTGGGTGGTGAGCAGGACCGTCGTGCCTTGTGCGGCCAGTGCCTCGATCGCGTGCCACAACCCGATCCGCCCCCGAGGATCCAGTCCCGTGGTCGGTTCGTCCAGGAACTGCACCGAGGGCTGGGCGATCAGGCTGGCGGCGACGTCCAGGCGCCGCCGCATACCTCCCGAATAGCCTCGAAGAACTCGATCTGCTGCCCCGGTCAGGTCGAACGAATCCAGCAGTTCGTCGCCACGCCGGCGCGCGAGGGTGCGGCTCAGGCCGGACAACCGGCCGATCAGCTGCAGGTTCTCCCGGCCGGTGAGGTACGGGTCGACCGCCGCGTACTGGCCCGACAATCCGATCTGCCGCCGCACGGCTGCGGCCTGCCCGACGACGTCCAGGCCCATCACCCGGGCAGTGCCCGCATCCGGCCGCAACAGGGTCGCGAGAATCCGGACCACAGTCGTCTTGCCGGCCCCGTTAGGCCCGAGCAGTCCCAGTACGGTTCCGGCGCGCGCCTCCAGGTCGACGCCGCGCAGAGCATCGATCGATCCGAACCGCTTCACGAGTCCAGCGGCCACGATCGCAGGTTCGCTCATCACGACACCGCCTATAGCTAGGATTACTACCTATCCGATTGTTGTAGGATAACTACTTATGAGGGCGGATGCGCAAGCCTTGAAAGGTCACCTCGACGTTCTGTTGCTGGCCACGCTGGCCGACGGGCCGCGGCACGGCTATGCGATCAAGGAGGCTCTGCGGGACGGCAGCAGCGGCCGCTTCGACCTGCCGACCGGCACGGTCTATCCGGCCATGCACCGGCTCGAGCGAGCTGGACTGATCAGCGGGTCCTGGTCGGTCGTCGACGGGCGCCGCCGGCGCAGCTACCAGCTCACCGCCGATGGCCAGGAGAAGCTTGCCGGTGAACGAGCCAACTGGCGCGAGTTCGCGAGCGCCGTGACGACCCTTTTGGAACCACGCCCCTGGCCGGCCGCGACCTGATCGAGGGGTACCTGGCCGAGCTCGCACGGCGCCTCCCGGTCGAGGCCGTCGAGGAACTGGCCGACGGCCTGGAGGAGACCTTCCAGTGCCAGCTACGTCGCGGCCAGTCGCCGGCTGACGCCGCACGTTCGGCGATCGTTGAATTCGGGCGGCCGCAATTGGTGGCTGCCGCCTTCGCCTGCCATTCCTCAGGACGGCGTACTGCGATCGCTCTGCTGATCAGCGCCCGGCATTCGCCGGTCTCTGGGGCACGACCTTGATCACCGGGCACGCTTGGACCTGGGGAATTCCCGTGGCTGTCGCGGCGACTCTCGGTGTCGTTGCCAGGAGCAACAACCGCGCGACGATCCGGCTCGCAGGGCCGGCCAGCCTGGTGTTGATCCTGCTCGACCTCGGCATGCTCACGGCTGTAGCCCTCGCCGCTCCGGCGATGACCTGGGCGATGGCCTTGGCGGTACCGGCCAGTCTGATTCGCATCGCGCTGGCCGGTCGCAACCTGCCCCGTGTCTTCGTCGGGTAGCAATTGTCAGCGGCTCAGTTGCTGCTTCAATGCGCCTGCGACGAATCTCGCGTTGCGGTGTACGCCGCGGAGGGTGTTCGACGAGAAGGAGCGCTGGAACTCGATGCCGAGGTAGGCGAGGCGGGGATGGGTGGTCGACAGTCCCTGGCGGTGCAGCGGCATTCCGTCTGGGCTGAGCGCTTCGAGGTCTCGTAGGTACGGGAGGTGTGGGCGGTAGCCGGTGGCGAACAGCACCGCGTCTACCTGTTCGTGCTCTCCGCCGGGCCAGACGACGCCGTCAGGGTTGAAGGCGGTGAACATGTCGCGGCGCGGTAGGTTGCCGGACTCGATCGCGGTTCGGTAGATGCCGGTGTCCAGTACCGGTGTTCCGCTGAAAAGGCGTGCCAGTACTGCGGGTGGCAGCAGGTCGAGCTTCAGTTTGTTGAGCCAGAAGTGGATGTCGTGACCGCCGCGGATCTGTGGCAGGTACTGGACTGGCGCTCTGGTGGCTAGGGTCACCTTCGCGACCGAGGCCAGTTCATAGGCGACCTGGATTGCGGAGTTCCCGGCGCCAACGACTACGACCCGGCGGCCGGCGTACGGCTGCGGTGAGCGGTAGTCGGCCACGTGCAGTACCTCGCCGCTGAACAACTCCCGTCCTGGGAGCTCCGGTATGAATGGGTTGCGGAACGAGCCTGATGCGGCGACCACGGCAGAGGCGTGCAGCGTGCTGCCGTCCTCCAGGTGGACGTCGAAACCATTGCCGGCCTGCTCCACGCCGGCCACTGTTGCGCCGGTTCGGATTTCTGCGCTCAGGCTCGCGGCGTACTTCTCCAGGTGGTCCACGACCTCGTCGCGGATCGGGTACCGATCCGGGGCGCCAGCGAACGGCATCCCGGGGAATCCGCTGTAGCGAGCCGGTGAGAAGAGGGTCAGCGAGTCGTAGTACGACGGCCAGGAACCCACCGGCCGGCTCCCGGACTCCAGGACCACCGGCCGTAGTCCCGCATCCAGCAGGGCTCGCGCGCCCGCCAGGCCGGACTGGCCGCCGCCAACAACCACCACAGGTTCAGAAGAGGAAGTCATGGTGACAACATATCTTCATATCCCAATATGACGAAATGACGATACGAGCTAGGCTGGCTCAGGATCGACCGGAGGGACAGCGATGGCCAAGCAGACCGAGACCGATGCGGCTCCCGCGTGCGCTGTGGAGCCGGTCGAGCTCTCCGCGGCGACGCATGACTTCCTCAAAGCCCTGGCGAGTCCGACCCGGCAGCGGATCATGCTGCTGTTCACTCGCGGCGCCGAACTGTCCGTCAACGAGGTAGCCGAGCACGCCGGTATCGGCCAGTCCACCGCATCCCAGCAGCTCGACCTGCTCCGTCGCGGCGGCGTTGTCACCTCGCGCCGCGAAGGCAAAGCCGTCCTGTATCGCGCGGACAAGCAGGGCAGCGCGACGGCGCTCGCGGATTTGCAGGCTTACCTCCAGAGCTGCTGCTGACAGCGTTGACCTCTATATAGACAGATGTGAAGATCGACGCATGTCAAAACCGTCTCGCCGGCTGTCACTCCAGGTGCCGTTGTCGCGGGAGGATGCGGAGTATCGGGCGACGTTGCTGAGTGCGGTTGCCGATCCGGTGCGGTTGCGGTTGATGAGCGTCGTATTGACGCATCCCGCGGGCGAGGTCAGCCGTAGTCAGCTTGCGGCCGAGGCGGACGGGGCACCGACGACGATCAGTCATCACCTGCGGCAGCTGTGTGAGGCGGGGCTGTTGATCCGCGAGCGGCGGCGGTCGTTCACTTTCTATCGGCCGACCCATCACGCGCTGGCGGAGCTGGCGGCCTTGCTCGGGATCGAGGTGGCGGAGCAGAGTTCCGCTCCCGCGCCGGCCAGTCAGAGCCGGGTTTCGATGGACCCTGCTGGAGCGGTGGTGCATCGACAACTCGAACACATCGCTGCCCAGTTGGCGGATCGTTTCGCCGGAATCTTCTCGCCGGAGACGGTCAGGCGGTACGTGGACGAGAGCTACGAGATGCTCGCGTCGCGTTCCCGGATCCGCCGGTTCCTGCCGTCCCTGACGGCGAGCTTCGCGGCGGACCGGCTCAGCGCTCTGGCCAAGGCGAGTGGGAAGAGCAGCGGGTCCGGCAGCGAGGTGTTGTTCGTGTGTGTCCGCAATGCCGGGCGCTCTCAGATGGCGGCCGGCCTGATGAGCCAACTGGCGGGCGACCGGATTCTGGTCAGATCGGCGGGTTCGTTCCCGGTTGCGGCCGTGGATCCCACTGTCATCGCTGCGATGGACGAGGTTGGCGTCTTCCTGGGTGGTACCTATCCGAAGCCGTTGTCCGATGAGGTGGTCAGGGCTGCCGACGTCGTCATCACGATGGGCTGCGGCGACGCCTGCCCCGTCTACCCGGGGAAGCGGTACCTCGACTGGCCGATCGATGATCCTGAAGGCCGGCCGCTGGCGGCGGTGCGGCAGATCCGGGACGAGATCGAACGGCAGGTGCGGGAGTTGCTCAAAGAGCTGCTGTGATCTCCGCCGCTAGGGCGCGTGCGGTCTGGCCTACGCCGATGAGAGTGGCGGAGGCAGGGCCGGTCCAGTCGCCGTACCCGACCAGGTGGAGGCGGGGTTCCTTGACGGCTTGCGTGCCTTCGGCCGCGATGAGGCCGTTGGGTCCGCGGAGGCCGAGGGGCGCGAGATGGTGGAGCGCGGGGCGGAAGCCGGTGCACCAGATGATGGTGTCGACGGTGAGATGGGTGCGGTCGGGCCAGCGGGCGCCCTGTTCGGTGAGTCGGTCGAAGGGGCCACGGGCGTGGAGCGCGTCGCGGTCGCGGGCGGCGCGCACGCTGTCGACCATCACGATGTCGCCCAGGCCCGCGACGCCGCCGGTGTCAGGTCCGCCCGCCTCGCGAGTGCGACGGCGGTTGGTGGCGATCTCGAAGAGTGCGCGCCCGTCGACGTCGTCGGGCAGGAAGCGTGGCGGGCGAAGGGTCACCCAGGTGGTGTCGGCGACCTCGGACACCTCGGCGAGGATCTGGGCCGCGGAGTTGCCGCCGCCGACGATCATCACCCGCTCACCGGCGAAGTCAGAAGCCTGCCGGTACTGCGCTTTGTGCAGTTGGCGTCCGCCGAAGTGGCCGGGGTACGTCGGCACGAACGGTCTGGACCAGGTTCCGGTCGCGGACACGATGTGCTCAGCGATCCAGTCGCCGTGAGCGGTGGACACGACGAGACGGCCGCGGTAGCCGTACTGGACTGACGACACCCGGACTCCCCGCAGTACGGAGAGTTGATAGCGCTCCTCATAGCGGGTCAGGTAGTCGACCACATGAGCCGCCAACGGATAGCCGCTGTCCGCAGTCCCGGCGGGCATCATCCAGCCTGGCAGCGACGAATGCTGGGTCGGTGAGAAGGTCCGGAGAGTCGGCCACATCTGCGCCCAGGCACCACCGGGTTGCTCGGCCGCATCGAGAATCACGAAGTCCTCACCGGGAACCAGGCCGGCGCGGCGCAGGTAGAACCCGGTGGCCAGGCCTGCCTGGCCACCGCCGATGACCACCACGCGCACCTCGCGCGGTGGTCCCGCTGGCTGGTTCAGTTGACCGGGTCGGTGGACGGGACGAGCTCGGCGAGGAGTGCGCGGACGCGGGTGTCGATCTCGTCGCGGATCGGCCGCACAGCGTCGATGCCCTGGCCTGCCGGGTCTTCGAGCTTCCAGTCGAGGTACTGCTTGCCCGGGTAGTAAGGGCATTCGTCGCCGCAGCCCATCGTGATGACGACGTCGGAGGCCTTGACGGCGTCATCGGTGAGCGGCTTCGGGAACTCCTTGGAGATGTCCAGGCCCAGCTCGGCCATCGCCTCGACGACTGCCGGGTTGAGCTGGTCGGCTGGCTGCGAGCCCGCGGACCGGACGACGACACGCCCGGCGCCATGGTGGTCCAGCAGCGCGGCGGCCATCTGCGAGCGGCCGGCGTTGTGGATGCAGACGAACAAGACTTCGGTGATGCTGTCAGACACGGGAAGCACTCCTTGCAGCGGTGTTAGTTGACGGTTTCGGGGTAGAAGCGCCGCTTGGCCCAGAGTGACACGTAGACCAGAGCGACCAGGACCGGTACCTCGATCAGAGGCCCGACGACACCGGCCAAGGCCTGTCCTGAGGTGACGCCGAAGGTGCCGATCGCGACGGCGATGGCGAGTTCGAAGTTGTTGCCTGCGGCAGTGAAAGCGAGGGTGGCGGTCTTGGCGTAGCCGAGGCCGAGACGGTGGCCGAGGGCAAAGGAACCGCCGAACATGAGGAGGAAGTATGCGAGCAGCGGCAGGGCAATTCGTACTACGTCGAGCGGCCGGCTGGTGATCGCGTCGCCTTGCAGGGCGAACAGCATGACGATCGTGAAGAGCAGCCCGTACAGGGCGATCGGGCCGATCTTCGGGAGGAAGCGGCCTTCGTACCAGTCGCGGCCCTTGGCGCGTTCGCCGAGTGTCCGAGTGAGGTATCCAGCAAGAAGTGGAATGCCGAGGAAGACCAGCACACTCAGCGCGATCGCCCCGACGGAGAACTCCGCGCTCGTGGTCTCGAGTCCGAGCCAGCCCGGCAGGATCTGCAGGTAGAACCAGCCGAGTGCCGCGAACGCGATGATCTGGAAGACAGAGTTGATCGCGACCAGCACTGCGGCCGCTTCCCGGTCCCCGCAGGACAGGTCGTTCCAGATCAGCACCATCGCGATACACCGGGCCAGGCCGACGATCACCAGACCAGTCCGGTACTCCGGGAGGTCCGGCAACAGCAACCAGGCCAGCGCGAACATCAATGCCGGGCCGAGAACCCAGTTGAGCACCAGCGACGCGATCAGGAGGCGGCGGTCACCGGTGACGCGGGCTGTCTCGGTGTAGCGGACCTTGGCGAGCACCGGGTACATCATCAGTAGCAGCCCGATCGCGATCGGAAGGCTCACGGAGCCGACCTTGACCGCGTCGAGGGCGTCGTCCAGGCCGGGGATGACGCGGCCGAGGAGCAGCCCGGCGCCCATGGCCAGCAGGATCCAGACGGCCAGAAACCGATCCAGGAAGGAGAGCTTGGCGACGACCGATCCGTCGTCGGTGGTCCTGGTCTCGGCTACGAGGTCGCTCACAGATTCAGCTCCAGTTGGTCGGCGTTCGGGGCGGTCACGAGACGTGCGTCAGTTCGGCCAGCAGGGCGCGAACGCGGGTGTCGATGTCGTCACGAATCCGGCGGACGACATCGGCAGGCTGACCGGCTGGGTCGTCGATGGTCCAGTCGTAGTACCGCTTGCCTGGTAGGACGGGGCACGCGTCGCCGCATCCCATGGTCACCACCACATCGGCCGCGCGGACGACGTCGTCGGTCAGCGGCTTCGGGTAGGCCTCGGCAATCGCGATGCCGAGCTCGTTCAGCAGCGGAGCGACAGGTTCCTCGATGTCACCCGCGGGTTGCGATCCGGCTGAGCGGACGACCACTTTGCCTTCGGCGTGGTGGCTGAGCAGGGCTGCGGCCATCTGGGAGCGGCCGGCGTTCGCCACGCACAGGAACAGCACCTGCGGCACAGGGCTCGTCACCGCGCCCTTGGCGTGAGCCAAGGCGGTCAGTCGGTCGCCCGCGAAGTGCTCAGCCAGTGCGGGCAGGTGGCGCTGTACCTTGGCGGTGCGGAAGAGCGCGACGTACGACTCGTGCACGTAGCGGTCGACGGTCTCGGGGCTGAAGACGCCGGCGAAACGGTCCGAGAGCCGTTCCGCGGCGCGCGTCAGTACGGTGTCGACATCGAGAAGAGCGAGGTCTTCTGCGGTGGTGGGCATGGCGAAACTCCTGACGGTCGGCCGCTGGCGCGGCCCACATTGATGTACGTCGATGAACAGCAGGTGAAGCGGGCTCGTCAGACCGCGGCCGGCACCGACAGCAGCGTCGAAACCCAGGTCAGGCGCTCCGGCAGCGGCCAGTAGTAGACCCAGGTGCCGCGGCGCTCACAGTCGACCAGGCCCGCCTCGCGGAGGACTCGCAGGTGATGCGAGATGGTGGGCGCGCTGACGTCGAAGTAGCCGGTGATGTCGCACACGCAGACCTCTTTGCCGGCGGAGGCGATGATCGACATCAGGCGGAGCCGAATCGGGTCCGAGAGGGCCTTGAAGACGGCTGCGCCCTCGCCGGCGGCGGCAGAATCCAGCGCCGCAACCATGATCGGCGTACAGCACCCGCCGCTGCGTTCCTCGAGAATCTGCTGCTTCGACATGCGTCTATCTTGACTCTTGTCGAAACAGGATGCAAGGTGGGGACCGCTGATTAGATGAAGATCAATGTTGTCCCGGCGGTGACAGCCGCCCGGCGGCGGGGAGGTCGTGATGGTGAAGCTCTTGCAGCGGTTGACCCGCACCCGGGGGCGAGTGGACTTCTGCGACGCATGCGGCCAGGTATGCACGCCGTCCTGCCGTGCGGAAGCACAACGTAGCCGGGCCCGCAGCAGCGTGACGTACCGCCAGTTCCCTTACTGACCACCACGGAGGTTGACAGACATGAACGCAGAGACACCGACAGGCGGCTTCGCAAGCAGCCCGACGGAAGCCTTCAATCCGCCCGCAGCAGGAAGCTGTTGCGGCAGCTCGCCGAGCAGCGAGTCAATTGCGGAGGCAGCGGGCGGTTGCTGTGGAACCGATACGCCGGTTGCGGCGGGCAGTTGCTGCGGTTCGACGGCGGCTGCTGAGCCTGTCGCCGGCAGTGGGTGCTGCGGATGACCACGGCGTCGCCGGGGCCGCTCGTGGCCAAGGCTGCCGGTCTCGACGACGCCTCCGCTGACCGGATGATGGCAACCATCAACGAGTTGGCCGCCGACCGGTACGCCGGTCGCCGGGTCGGGACCGCCGGTGGTCAGGCTGCCGCGCAGTGGCTGGCAGACCGCCTGCAACAGATCGGCGCATCCGTTGCTTTGGACAACTTCACTGTCCCGGGGGTGAAGGAACTCCAGGCCACTCCGAGCGTGATCTACAACGGTCGGCCGTTGGCGCACCGGCGCGACTTCGCCGAACAGCTCACCTCGAGTGCGGTGATCGAACCGTTGTCCGGTCTGCTGACCTCAGAAGCTGCGGAGTCGTGGCAAGACCGCTGGGTCGTCGTGAAAGCTGCCGACGAAGCGACAATCACTCGCGCTTCGTCGGAGGGTGCGGCCGGACTGCTGGTTCCTCGGGGAGTCGATGAGGCCGGCTGGATGCCCAAGATGATCGCGGGACCGGCAACCGGCCAAGTTCCCATCGTGTCGATCCGCACCGACCTTCACGCCGGGCTGGCCGGTGAGGTGACCGTGACGATGCCCCTGCACACGATCACCGCGACCGGCACCAACGTGTACGGCCGCTTCAGTCGTCCCGGCGCCGTGCCTGTCTTGCTGACCGCCCATTACGACGGGGTGGGTGACGACCCGGAGCAGCGACTGCCTGCGGCCGCCGACAACGCTTCTGGTGTTGCCGTTGTCCTCGAGACAGCACGCATCCTCGCCGATGAACCTGGTGTCGCGCTGACCGTCGCGTTTCTCGATGGTGAGGAGGCGGGTGCCCGAGGCTCGGCTCACCACGCGCCTCAAGTCGAGGCCGGCACCTATGTGATCAATATCGACGGCGCGGCCCAGCTCGGTGCTGCTGCTGCTGTCGAGGCAGGCGGTCCGGCCGAACCGCTCCTGGCCGCCATCGATCAGGCCGGCCGCCAGACCGGCGTAGCGTTGCGGGCCGGCGCGATGGCATCCGACAACCGCCGCTATGCCGCGGCAGGGCTACCTGCCGTCGGGATCGGGATGGGCATGCCCGGTTACCAGACCCCCGCCGAGACACCGGATCGCGTCGATCCAGGAACTCTGCTTGCTTCGGCCGGCCTCGTGCTGGCCACAGTTCGACAGCTGGTCGAAACCCCTGCACAGCTTGGAGAAACTCAATGAACCTCGTGGTGAAAGACCTGCCGGTCGTGGTGATCGGCGCAGGTCCTGTCGGACTCGCCGCCGCTGCCCATCTGGCCGAGCGTGGCCTGGACTTCGTCGTACTGGAGTCAGGTCCGAACGTGGCCGCGGCGATCGACGAATGGCGGCACGTCAAGCTCTTCAGCCCGTGGCGCTACGACATCGACAGCGCTGCCCGGCGCCTGCTCGAGCGGGCGGGCTGGACCGCGCCCGACCTGGAGACCCTGCCCACCGGCGGCGACCTGATCGACTCCTATCTCGGCCCGTTGGCCAAGGCCCCGGAGCTAGCCGACCACATCCGGTACGACGCTCAGGTGGCCGCCGTCACCCGAGTCGGCTTCGACCGGCTCCGTACTGCGGGCCGCGAGGAGGCGCCCTTCCTCGTCAGGCTCGCCGACGGCAGCGAGATCCTCGCCGGCGCCGTGATCGACGCAGCCGGGACCTGGCGCCGCCCGAACGTCCTGGGTGGTTCCGGAATCCCCGCCGGGGGTGAGGCCGAAGTCGCCGACGACATCTCGCGTGCTCTGCCCGACGTGCTCGGCCGTGATCGGGACCGCTTCGCCGGCCGCCGTACGGCGGTAGTCGGCGCGGGCCACTCCGCTGCCACAACTCTGCTCGACCTCGGCGATCTGGCCGACCAGGTTCCGGGGACGGAGGTCGTCTGGGTGGTGCGAGGCGCAGACCAGGCTCGTACGTATGGCGGCGGGGCCGACGACGAGTTGCCGGCCCGCGGTGCGCTCGGTTCCCGACTGAAGAATCTGGTTCGGTCCGGCCAGGTGGAACTGGTCAGCAGCTTCCGGATCGAGGCCGCGACGAGAACTCCGGACGGTCGGGTCGAGCTTTCGGCGGGGGAGCGACGCGTCGTGGCGGACACCGTCGTCAACTCGACCGGCTTCCGGCCGGACCACGAGGTCGTCTCCGAGTTGCGGCTCGACCTGGACCCGATCCTCGGATCGACCCGTGCGCTGGCGCCGCTGATCGACCCGAACCAGCACTCCTGCGGCACGGTTCCGCCGCACGGTGCCGAAGAGCTGGCGCACCCGGAGCAGGGCTACTACGCGATCGGTGCGAAGTCGTACGGCCGGGCGCCGACGTTCCTGCTGGCGACCGGGTACGAGCAGGCCCGCTCGGTGGTCGCGGCGCTGGCCGGTGACTGGGAGGCTGCTCGCGATGTGCAACTCAACCTGCCGGAAACCGGCGTCTGCTCTTCCAACCTCGCCGTCGACGACGCTTCGGAGGAGGCCTCCGGTGGGTGCTGCGGTCCGGCTCCGCAGGCGGTCTCGATCCCCGCACCAGCCGGTCGCGGGCTGGCGACGGGGATCAGCGGAGGTCTGCTGACCGTGACCGAGACCAAGCCGACCGACCAGTCGGGCTGCTGCAGCTGATGCCCTCTCGCGAGGCCGTGGCCACCGTTCCCGATTCCGCTGGGGTCGGGAGCGGTGGTCCGCATCGCCTCGTGGCCGCTCTGGCTGTCACCCAGACAGTCGGTTACGGCGTTCTGTACTACGCGTTCAGCGTGTTGCTAGGTCCGATGAGTCGCGACCTCGGCATCTCGACGGCCACGGCTGCCGGCGCCCTCACGGCGGCGGTCCTCGTCAGCGGGCTGATGTCGGTCCCCGTCGGTCGCTGGCTCGATGCACGCGGCGGTCACGCGCTGATGACCGCCGGCTCGCTACTCGGCGCGGCATCCGTCCTGGCATGGTCGCAGGTCAGCACGGTCGTCGAGCTCTACGCCGTTTTCGTCGCGATCGGTGCTGCCTCGGCAATGGTCCTGTACGAACCGGCGTTCGCGGTGGTGGTCGCGGTCGCGGCACCTGCTCAGCGTGCGAAGGCGCTGCTCGGCATCACCTTGGTGGCCGGCTTCGCCAGTACCATCTTCATCCCGCTCACCGGCCAGCTGGTCCAGGCCTTCGGCTGGCGTCAGACGTTGCTGGTCCTGGCGGGTTTGCTCGCCTTCATCACCGTCCCGCTACACGCGGCAGCGTTACGCCGTACCGGCCCGCGGGGCGCGCATGCAGCGCCGCGGGCAGCCGCGTCGCCGAGCCGGGTCCTGCGGGATCCAGGCTTCTGGTTGGTGGCCGTCGCGTTCGTCCTGCACAGCGCGGCCCTGGCGGTGATCGCGATCCATCTTGTTCTCTACCTCATCAGTCTCGGCCACTCACCCGCCTTGGCTGCGACCCTCGCCGGGCTTCTCGGTCTGCTCTCGGTCACCGGCCGCGTCGTCGCCACGGTTTCCCAGCGGTGGTTGCCCATGGCCACTACCACCGCCGGCATCCTGGTCATCCAAGGGGCCGCGATCTCGCTACTACCACTCGCCGGCCGGCACCTCGCCGGTGCTATCGCCTGTCTCGTCCTCTTCGGGCTCGGCTTCGGTGTCGCCTCGATCGCCACCCCCGCGATCCTGCTCGATCGCTACGGGTCCACCGGTTACGCGACAATCGCGGGCACGCTCGCAACGCCCGTACTGATCGCCCGCGCCGCCGCGCCACTTGGCGGAGCGCTCCTTGCAGCGACAGCCGGCTACCGGCCTCTTGTACTTTTCGTCGCGGCTGCCTGCATCATCGCCGGGGTGTTGTTGGCCCTCGTCCGGCAGCTACCTCCGATGGGTGCGTAGGAGCCAAGCGATCACGTTCCGCGGGCAGGGATTCCGAGCCTCGACCGTCACGGCATCGACCTCATCACCTGACCACGAACCCCGCACGTCAACGAGACATTCGAAGGGTGCTGATCGTTCTATCAGAACGCTGTCCCCAGCCCGCAAACGGGCGGATTAGCTGATCCCGTACAGCCGGAAGGTCGTTTCTGAGATCATCGGGTCTACCTCGGACGGCAATCAGCGAGGGGCCGGCCGGATACTGGCCCTGTACAGCAACGACAGGGTTCGGAGGGATCAGTGACCGGGTCGGCGATCATCCCGCCAACGTCAGCACCGGTAGCGCGCTCGCTCCCGCTCGCGCTGGCCACAGGCGCTTTGATCGGAGTGCTGGGCGGGATGATCGGCTTGGGCGGAGCCGAGTTCCGGCTCCCGCTGCTGATCGGCCTGTTCGGTTTTATCGCCCTACAGGCGGTGATCGTGAACAAGGCGATGAGCCTGATCGTGGTGCTCACCGCGCTACCCGCCCGGCTGCTGGCGGTTCCTCTGGACGATGTCAGTTCGCAGTGGGCCGTGGTGGCGAACCTGCTCGCGGGCAGCCTGGTCGGCGCCTGGATCGGGGCAACCTGGGCCACCAGGATGCGGTCAGCGACCCTCTACAAGGTCCTTGCCGTCCTGCTGGTCGTCATCGCGGCCGCGCTCGCCGGATCCCATCTGGGGCCCGTGGGCACCCTCGAGCTCCCAGCACCGGTCAGGCTCATCGTGGGCCTGGTCGCCGGCGTGGCGATCGGGGTCGTGGCCGCGCTCATGGGAGTGGCTGGCGGCGAACTGCTGATCCCCACGATCGTGCTGCTCTACGGCATCGACATCAAGCTCGCCGGAAGCCTGTCGCTGGCAGTCTCGCTGCCCACCATGCTGGTCGCGTTCGCCCGCTATTCCCAAGACTCCAGCTTCGAGATCCTGCGCAGCAACAAGACTTTCGTGCTGACCATGACGGCCGGCTCGATCGCCGGAACACTGATCGGCGGTCTGCTGCTCAACGTGGTCCCCGCCGTCGTGATCGTCCCGCTCCTGGTCGCGCTCCTCCTGGCCTCAGCGATCAAAGTCTGGCGCCACCAATGACCCCGGAATCCACCCCGGTGAAACAATCGGAGGTCTCGTTGTCGCTCTGCCAGAGGATGGCGAACACGACTCACCCCTAGTTCGTCCACACCTCGGCGGCGAGCCGGATCGTGGCGGGGCCAAGGCGGTCATCGACACAAAGTCGAGCTGTCGAGGCCGGCACCGCCGAACCAAGGACTGGATCGGAACGAGAGTTGCGATCACGGGGTTAGGCTGCGCTCGACGTTCTGAAGTATCGCAATCGGACGAGTCGGTAGATGACACCGGCGGCGAAGAGCGCGAGACCGCCGATCACGGCAGCGATGGGAAGGGTGGCGACCAGCACGACGCAGCCAACGGCTCCGAGGATCTGCAGGGGGCGGGGGAAGCGGCGCTGATCGGCGGGCTGGGTGAATGCCGACAGGTTGGCGATGAGGTAGTAGATGAGCACGCCGAAGGATGAGAACCCGATCGCTCCGCGCAGATCGACGAGGAGTACGACGACACTGACTACAACGGCGAGGGCCATCTCGGCGTGGTGCGGAACCCGGAACCGGGGATGTACCGCGGCCAGCCAGCCGGGCAGATCGTGTTCTCTGGCCATGGCGAGGCTGGTGCGGCCGATGCCGGCGATCAAGGCCAGGAGCGCGCCAAGCGCTGCCGCGGCCGCACCGACCCGGGCCACCGGTGCTGCCGAGGCCCAGCCCGAGGCGGAGACGACCTCGGCCAGTGGGGCAGGAACGGTGGCGAGGCGCTCCGGGCCGAGCACCGACAGCGCGCTGGTGCCGACCAGGGCGTAGACGACCACGGTGATGGCCAGGGCGATGAGGACTGCGCGGGGGATGGTGCGTTGCGGGTCGCGGACCTCTTCCCCCATGGTGGCGATCCGTGCGTAGCCGGCGAAGGCGAAGAACAGTAGGCCTGCCGACTGCAGGATCCCGTACCAGCCGCCGTCGGGGGTGGCCCAGCCGGCCAGGTGGCCGCTGTCCGCGGCACCGCCGAGCAGGCTGGCGGCCACCACCACGGTCAGGGCGATCAGGACGATCGTGATCAGGATCCGGGTCAGCCGAGCGGTCCGGGTGATGCCGCGATAGTTGACCGCGGCTAGACCGAGCACCGCCGCTACCGCGACCGGTTTACGCCACGCCTCCGGGACAGCGTAGGCGGCAAAGGTCAGCGCCATCGCAGCACACGAGGCGGTCTTGCCGACCACGAACCCCCAGCCGGCAAGGAATCCCCACCAGTCACCGAGGCGCTCCCGGCCGTAGACATACGTGCCGCCGGACGTCGGATAGGCAGCGGCCAGCTGAGCCGAGGAGGTGGCGTTGCAGTACGCCACCACCGCAGCCACGGCCAGGCCGATCAGTAGTCCTGCGCCGGCAGCCGCGGCAGCCGGCGCGAACGCTGCGAATACCCCGGCACCGATCATCGAACCCAACCCGATCAGCACCGCATCCAACGTGCCCAACCGCCGCGCCAGGCCCGACGGGGCTGCGTCTCCGGTCTGACCTGAGCTGTCGCTGTGGCTCACGTGTGCCCTCTCCGCGGTTTCTTGAACTGGTCGTCATCGCTGCCGGCGAGATCGGTCCCCACCCTGCTGACGATGACTTCGCCAGCGAGTTCGGCGACGGCGCGCCGCCCCTCGGCGAGCATCGCCTCGCCGGCATCGGTGATCCGGTACAGCCGGCGAGTCTTGCCGTTCACCACCTCATGACGCGAGGTCAGCAAGCCCTCGTCCTGCAACCGGTGCAGCGTCGGATACAGCGTGCCCGCGGAGATCTGGTACCCGTGCCGAGCAAGCTCCGCCGTCATCCACGCGCCGTGGATCTCCTCCTCGGCAGCGTGATGCAGGATGTGGAGCCGTGCCGCGCCTCGCAGGAACTCCTTCATCACGCCACTGCCCCATCGACACGAACCGTCACTGCCGTGCCGTTCCTGCCGCACGACCTCGGTCGCCATCGACCGCCCTCAGAACTCTGATATCGGAATCCGACACCAGCACACCATAGGGGAGTCCTTCTTCAACCGTGGTCAGTGGCTCTGGAATCGGCCGGTCGGCCGGGCGCGGCTCGCGACAGGGCACAGCGGAGGCGCGCTGACGGGGGTGGTTACCGCGGGGCTGGTAGTTCGCCGGTGACGAGGAAGATGACGCGTCGGGCCATGGAGACGGCGTGGTCGGCGATGCGTTCGTAGTACCGGCCGAGTAGGGCGATGTCGACGGCGACCTCGACGCCGTGGGGCCAGGAGTCGTCCATCATCAGGCGGAACTGGTTGCTGCGGAGCTTGTCCATCTCGTCGTCGGTGGATTCGAGCCGGTAGGCGGCGTCTACGTCGCGCGTCTGGATGACGTCCCCGGCCTGGTTGACCATCCGCTCGGCGACCCGTCCCATGTCCGCGATCACGCCCTGGAGTTCGGCCGGGATGGCGGGTGCTGGGTAGCGCAGGCGGGCGATCTTGGAGACGTGGGCGGCCAGGTCGCCCATCCGCTCCAGGTCGGCGACCATCCGCAGCGCGGCGACCAGCATTCGCAGTTCGTTGGCGACCGGGGCCTGGCGGGCCATCAGGTCGAACACCTTCGCCTCAACGGCCTCACCGCTGACATCGAGTTGGGAGTCTGCGGCGATCACTTCTTCGGCGGTTCCGAGGTCGGCGGTAAGCAGCGCGCTGGTCGAACGCCGTACCGCGGTCGACACACTGCGGGTCATGCGTTCGAGCTCGACCAGGATTTCGTCGAGCTGCTCGTGGTAGGTCTCGCGCATAGTGTCTGCCTCCGCTGACGGTGTGGGTTAGCGCGCGGCGAGCCAGGCCTGCGCGGCTAGCTGGACGGCGTCCCAGGGACTGCCCAGCGGTGGGGTGTAAGACAGGTCGAGGTCGAGCAATTGGTCGACGGTCAGGCCTTGGTGGAGTGCGACGGCGTAGGTGTCGACGCGCTTGGCGATCTCGGCGCCGTGAGTCCCGACGAGCTGAGCGCCGAGGAGCCGGCCCGTACTGCGGTCGCCGGTGATTCGGATCTGGATGGGAGTTGCGCCGGGGTAGTAGCGCTTGTGGTCGTCGGCGGTGGTTTGGACGGTCAGCGACTCGTATCCGGCAGCACCCGCCTCCGTGTCTCGAAGGCCGGTTGCGGCGACTACCCGGTCGAAGACCCGGACGACCTGAGTGCCGACGATGCCGGCGAACTCCCGGTCGCCACCGGCCGCGTTCTCGCCCGCAACTCGGCCCTGCTTGTGGGCGGTTGTGCCAAGCGGAACGTAGGCGGGCTCCGCCAGCAGCACGTGATGTGTGTGCACGCAGTCTCCGGCGGCCCAAATGTCCGGGAGGTTCGTCCGCATCCGTCGGTCGACGAGGATGCTGCCGTGCGAGTCGGTCTCGATGCCGGCCGAAGCGGCCAGCGCGCTGTCCGGTTTGACACCACTGACGACCAGTACGGCGTCGCCCCGGCGGGTTCCGTCTTCGGCGGTCACGACCAGATGATCGCCGTCGCGCTGGATCTCGTCCACAGTGGTGCCGCAGCTGACCTCGACGCCATGCCTGACCAGTTCGGCGGTGATCTCGTCGGCGAGTTCGCGGTCGAGGGTGCGGGGGAGCACCGTGTCGAGGCGCTCGAGGAGCGTGACGTTCAGACCGCGGTTGACCAGTGCCTCGGCCATTTCGATGCCGATGTAGCCGGCGCCGATGATGATCACCTGCCGGGCGCTCCGGCGTACGAGGTCGGCGTCGAGCCGGCGGGCGTCGTCGATGGTGTGCAGCAGGTGCACTCCATCGTCGGGTCCCAGGTTGTCGAGGCCTGCGATGGATGGCCGGAGCGGCTCTGCGCCGGTGCCGATCACCAGCCGGTCGTAGCTCAGGTCGACCGGCCCGTCGTCGGTAGTCGCGCTGACGATCTTGGCCTCAGGATCAATGGCGGTGGCCCGATGGTTGGTGCGCAGGTCGATGCCAGTCGCTTCGATCTCGGCGTTGGTGCGGTGTGCCAGGACCTGCCAGGCGGGCACTTCCCCGGACAGGTGGTAGGGGATTCCGCAGATCGAGAAGTTCGGATAGACGTCCGCGACCAGCATTGTGACCTCGGTCTCGGGCGAGTGCTCCCGCACCCTCAGGGCTGCACTCACGCCGGCGTCGCTTCCGCCGATCACCAGTACCCGCACAGACCTCAGCTCCCGTCGTCTCCGCCCGGCGATCGTGCCGGATCACGCCAGGCCACCAGGCCGGATCGAATGTTGGTGGCCTTTGGCATCATCATCCGGCGAACTCTTCGCTGACGCCGGATGCCGCGCCAGCTGCCTCGGGGCGGGTCACCGGCTCGATTTCGGGGACGCTGAACTGGAAGCCGAGGCCACGGACGGACCGGATCCAGCGGGGATTCTGGTCGTCGTCGCCGAGTCGTTTGCGCAGCCGCATGATGTGGACGTTGAGGGTGTTACTGCGGACCGATGACCCTTGCCCCCAGACCGCGTCGAGAACTTCTTGGCGGGTGATGAGCGCGCCGAGCCGTTCGGCGAAGAACCGCAGTAGCAGGAACTCCATCGGCGGTAAATCGATCAGCTTGCCGTCCAGCCACATCTGCGGAACGGCGCCGTCGACCCGGAGGCGGCCAAGATCGATCGCCAACGGCCTGAGCTCGACCTGATGCGCGGTCGGGGACAACGAGTTGACTAGGGCAAGCAGTTCGCGAACCCGATAGGGCCGCGGTATCACCGCACTGGCGCCGGCATGGTGGGCGCGGACGGTGAAGTCGGCACTGTCCGCGCCGGCGCCGACCACGATGGGAAGTTGCGGGTCGTCGGTGCGAACGATGGTGAGGAAGTCGATCGGGTCCAGCAGCCCGCCGCCCGGGCCGAGAATGACCACGTCGGGACACAGTCGGCCGACGTATAGGAGTGCCTCGGCGGGCTCCGCGCATACGTGCAGTTCGACAGGCTGACCTTCGATCGCCTTGACGAACTGGCCGACCTCCTCGCCGTTGTCGACGAGCAGTACGGCGACTCGGTGATGGACTTTGCCGGTTCCGGACATGCATGCCCGGCGCCGGGCATGGAACTGGGAGTTGTCCGACTCCCACGCGTTCACCATCGAACTGGTCATCTTTAGCCGAACCGGCCGGTGATGTATGCCTCGGTGCGCTTGTCGGCGGGGTTGCCGAAGATCTTGCCGGTGAGGTCGTACTCGACCAGCCGGCCGGTGCGTTGTCCTTGTTCGTCGGCCGCGGCGGTGAAGAACGCGGTCCGGTGCGAGACGCGGGCGGCCTGCTGCATGTTGTGGGTGACGATGATGATCGTGTAGGTCTTGGCCAGGTCGACCATCAGGTCTTCGATCTTGGCGGTGGCGATCGGGTCCAGCGCCGAGCACGGCTCGTCCATCAGGATGACCTCGGGGCTGGTGGCGATCGTCCGGGCGATGCACAGCCTTTGCTGCTGTCCGCCGGACAGGCCGAAGGCGCTCTGCTTGAGTTTGTCCTTGACCTCGTCCCACAGAGCCGCGCCCCGCAGGGCTTGCTCGACGACGTCGTCCATGTTGTCTGTCTTCATCCCGGTGACGCGGGGGCCGTAGGCAACGTTGTCGTAGATCGACTTGGGGAACGGGTTCGGTTTCTGGAACACCATCCCGATCCGGCGCCGTACCTCGATCACGTCCACCTCGGGCGCGTACATGTCGGCGCCGTGGAACGTCACGTCACCGAAGACGTGAGCGCCGGGGACCAGGTCGTTCATCCGGTTGAGGCACCGCAGTACGGTCGACTTGCCGCAGCCGGACGGGCCGATCAGCGCGGTGATCTCCTTGCTGCCGAACAGCAGGTCGACTCCCGACACCGCGCGGAACTTGTCGTAGAAGACCTCGAGGTTCCGCAGCTCGATCACGCCGTCAGGTTCTCCGGCGGGGGTTTTCTGGTTGCGTCCGCCCAGATCGACCTGGATTCCGTGGGGTGCGCCTGGTATGCCGACGGTCTCGGGGACGGTGGCCAGGTCTGGTTCGACGTGCGTCATGTGGTGGTCTCCTGAGGTGTCCACGCTCACCAGCTGCGCTGGTAGCGGTTGCGCAGCCAGATCGCGACGGCGTTCATGGCCAGCAAGACGACGATGAGCAACAAGATCGCGGAGTAGGCAAGGTCGCGGAACGCGTCACGGTCCTGGGGAACGAGGTTGAAGATCTGCACGGGCAGGGTCGTGTACCTCGACAGCAAGCCGTCGGGGTTGAAGGTGACGAAGGTGGTGGCGCCGACCAGGATCAGCGGGGCCGCCTCGCCGATCGCCCGCGACATCGCCAGGATCGAACCCGTCGCGATCCCCGGCACGGCGGCGGGCAGAACTTGCCGCCAGGTGGTTTGCCACTGGGTCGCGCCGAGCGCAAGGGAACCGTCCCGGATCTCTTGCGGTACTGATCGCAACGCCTCCCGGGTGGTGATGATGACAACCGGCAGGATCAACAGAGCCAGCGCGATACCGCCCGCCAGGACGACCGCGCCGATGGACACCGGGCCGCGGACGACGAAGCCGAGGGTGAGGATTCCGTAGATCACCGCGGGAACGGCAGCGAGGTTCTGAATGTTGAGCTCAATCGCCCGGTTCCACCACTTCAGGGGATTGGCGTACTCCTCCAAATACACCGCGGCGGCGATCCCCAGCGGCATCGCGATCAGTCCCGTGATGGCGCCGACCCACAGCGTGCCGAACAGTGCGGACTGGACTCCGGCGGTCTCGGCGCGGATCTTCGACGGCTGGTTGGTGAGCAGGTTGAGATCGAGTCGGGCGACGCCCTTTTGGACGATGACCGCCAGGATGAAGAAGAGGAAGACGCAAATCAGAGCCAGGCACAGCCACAGTACGGCGGCGAACACGGCCGAGGTGACCCCGTCGCGGCCATGCTTGCCGCGCAGGGACTCTGCGGCGGCCTCGGACGTGGGTGTTGTCATGGTTGTGGTCATCAGTAGGCCTGCCTGTACTTGCGCACCAGTCGGATGCTGACCAGGTTGATCAACAAGGTGATCGCGAACAGCAAGGCCCCGACCGCGAACAGCGAGTAGTAGACGGGTAAGCCCTGGGGCGCATCGCCGCTGGCGATCTGGGCGATGAACCCGGTCATGGTCTGGGAACCCTCACGGGGGTCGAAGGTCAGGTGGGCCCTACTGCCGGCCGCGATGGTGACGATCATCGTTTCGCCGACAGCCCGGGAGATCCCCAGCACGATCGCCGCGACGATGCCGGACAAGGCGGCCGGGAACACCACTCGCAGGGTGGTCTTCATCCGGTTCGCGCCGAGCGCGTAGGACCCTTGGCGCAGCGCCAGCGGCACCGCGGACATCGCGTCCTGGCTCAGTGATGCGACGGTGGGCACGATCATGAAGCCCATGACGATGCCGGGCGAGAGCATGTTGTGGATGGTGTTGAACTGCACCAGGTTCGCCAGGATCGGCGTGAACACGGTCAGCGCCATGAAGCCGTAGACGACCGTCGGGATTCCGGCGAGCACCTCGAGGATGGGCTTGAGCACCTTACGGACCCGCTCGGAGGCGTACTCGCTCAGGTAGATGGCCGCACCCAGGCCGAGCGGCACGGCGACCAGCAAGGCGATGATGGTGATGATGAAGGTGGCCACGACCAGTGGCAGCACGCCCCAGGACTTGTCGTCCCAGGTGAACTTGTCACCGAATCCACCGGTCCACTCGGTGCCGAACAGGAAGTCGCCCAGCCCTACGTGGGTGAAGAACGTGACCGTCGGTGCCAGCAGCGACACCACGATCCCGATCGTCACCGCGACTGACAGCCACGCGGCGCCGATCAGCAGCACCTTGATGACACGCTCGCCATGGCGGGGGTTTTGCTGTCTGAGATCGACCGCGGGGCCCCGCCAGGCGGGCGGGCGGCCCCTCCTCGCGGAGGAACCACCCGTCGCGGTAGTCGCCGTCGAGTCCGGCATGGTCACGAACCGGCCGCCTGGGCCTTCAGCTTGTCCAGCTCGGCCTTCGCCTTGGTCTTCTGCTCGTCGGTCAGCGGCACGAACTTGGCGGCCTCGACGATCTCCTGGTTCTTCTCCAGGTAGAACTCGACGAACGCCTCGACCTGCTTCTTGGCCAGCCCCTTGTTGGAGGGGTAGATGAACAGCGGCCGCGCCAGCGGCGTGTAGCTGCCGTCCTGCGCGGCGGCCACGGAAGGCTCGACGCAGCCCTTGCCGCCGTCGATCTTGACCGCCTTCAGCTTGGCGGCGTTCTCCTCGAAGTAGGAGAACCCGAAGTAGCCCAGAGCACCCTTGGCGCCGGAAACACCCTGCACCGTGACGTTGTCGTCCTCGGTCGGGTTGTAGTCGGTGCGGCTTTTGCCTTCTTTGCCGTTGATCTCAGCGGTGAAGTAGTCGAAGGTGCCCGAGTCCGACCCAGCGCCGTACAGCGGCAGCGGCTCCTTCGGGAACTTCGGGTCGACCTGGTCCCAGGTCTTCACCTTCGAGCCGGGCTCCCAGATCTTCTTCAGCTGGGCGACGGTCAGGCAGTCGGCCCAGTTGTTCTCCTTGTTCACCACGACGGTGAGGGCGTCGTTGGCGATCTGGAGCTCGGTGAACTTCACGCCTTTGTCGGCGCAGAGCTTCTTCTCCTGGTCCTTGATCGGCCGGGACGCGTTGGAGATGTCGGTTTCGCCGGCGCAGAACTTCTTGAAACCACCACCGGTGCCGGAGGTGCCGACGGCGACGTCGACGCCCTTCTGTTCCTCCTTGAACAGCTCGCCTGCGGCAGCGGTGAGCGGCTCGACGGTGCTGGAGCCGTCGACTACCACCTGCCCGGAAAGGGCCTCGCCGCTGTTTCCCCCCGCGGCGGGCGTTTCGTTGTTGCCGCCACACGCGGACAAGGCGAGTAGGGCAGCCGCCGAGACGGCGAGGTAACGCATGTGTTTGACCGGGCGGATGACCACCGGGCAACCCTCCAGAGTTGGGCCCCGACACCGTCGGGACGCAGTGACTCGTCACGCGTTCACGTAACAACTAGATCGAAGATCTTCGATGTAAACACCGGGTGAACGAGAGGTGATCACGCGCCTTCAGATAGACGAATGTCGATGTAGTGTTCGCGTAGGTAGTGGCCCGCCTCCGTTCGGTGACGGGCAGTTGGTCGTTCATCTGATGGCCACCGACTCGTCACCGGCAACTACATAGATGAGTGGCTATGTAATTGTTAGCGTCGCGGCGACCGCTCAGAAACCGTTCTCCTTGAGGGGGAAACCTCGCGATGACGCTTGCCAACGAGCCTCGCCGATTCCTGCCGCTGGCCGATGGCCACGGCGGCCGTAGTTCCATGACGTGCCTGTACCGCTGCGGCAACGCCTGCGCGCACCCTGCCCCGAACTCCTCTGACAACGCGTACTTCGGTGATGCCGTCACCGCCGAGGTGTCGCGGCGCGGGATCTTCAAGGCCGGTGCCGCCGGCGCGCTGGTCATCGGCGCCAGTGCCGTCGGCGCCGCGCCGGCCGCGGCTGCGCCTAGTGGCAGGATCTCGGCCGCTGCTTCTGCTTCTGCTGCTGGCAAGCCTGCCTCCGGTGCCGGGCTGACCTTCAAGCCGATTCCGCCGAACACCTTGGACACGGTGATCGTCCCGAACGGCTACGACGACCAGGTGCTGATCCGCTGGGGCGACCCGATCCTGCCGGGAGCACCGTCGTTCGACATCGATCGGCAGAGCGCCGCCGCCCAGGCTCGCCAGTTCGGCTACAACAACGACTTCCTCGTCGTGGTGCCGCTGGATCGCCGGTTCAGCCGCGGGCTGCTGGTGGTGAATCACGAGTACACCAACGAAGAGCTGATGTTCCGCGGGTACGCCGGTGGCGCCACCGCGACCGTGGAGCAGATGCGGATCGCCTTGCAGGCTCATGGCCTGAGCGTGGTCGAGGTCGAGCGCGTCGACGGTACGGGTGAATGGCAGGTGGTCACTCGGGGCCGTCGCCGCTACAACCGCCGGATCACGGCCACCACGCCGATGAGTTTCAGCGGCCCGGCAGCCGGGTCACCTTTGCTGCGGACCCTGGCCGACCCGCGCGGCGTACGGGTGCTCGGAACGCTGAACAACTGCTCGGGCGGCCTGACGCCGTGGGGAACAGTGCTATCGGGGGAGGAGAACTTCAACCAGTACTTCGTCGGAGCCGACGGCGCGCCCGCTGCCGCCAAGCCGGCCCTGGCGCGGTACGGGATCGACATCTCCAAGCGCTATCCGTCCGGCAGCCGGTACTGGGACAAGGCCGACGCCCGCTTCGACCTGACCAAGAATCCCAACGAGGCCAACCGCTTCGGATGGATCATCGAGATGGACCCGTACGACCCCGACTCCACGCCGGTCAAGCACACCGCGCTGGGCCGCTTCAAGCACGAAGGCGCGGCCATCGCCGTGGCCCGCTCCGGCAAGGTCGCTGCCTACATGGGCGACGACGAGCGCTTCGACTACATGTACAAGTTCGTCTCCGATCGCAAGCTCCGCAAGGGAAGCAGCAAGTCCGACCGCGACAACAACCGGCGCCTGCTGGAGTCCGGCACGCTGTACGTCGCCGTGCTCGGCTTCACCAGCGCGAGCGAGATCGACGGAAGCGGCAAGCTGCCCAGCGACGGCGCCTTCAACGGAACCGGCCGCTGGGTCCCACTGGTCCGCGACGGCAAGTCGCTGATTGCGGGCATGACTGTCGACGAGGTGCTCGTCCACACCCGGCTGGCGGCTGACAAGGCTGGCGCCACCAAGATGGACCGTCCGGAGGACATCGAGGTCAGCAAGGTGACCGGCAAGGTGTACGTCGCGCTGACCAACAACTCCAACCGTGGCGCGGCCGGCCGGGCACCCGCCGACGAGGCGGCACCGCGCAACGCCAACAAGCACGGCCAGGTCCTCGAACTGGTCGAGGACGGCGACCACGACAGCGAGACGTTCACGTGGTCGCTGCCGATCGTCTGCGGTGACCCCGCCGACCCGTCGACGTACTTCGCAGGTTACGACAAGACCAAGGTCTCGCCGATCTCCTGCCCCGACAACCTCGACTTCGATGCCCACGGCAACCTGTGGATCTCCACCGACGGCAACGCATTGACCGACCACACCGGCACGAACTACCACGACGGCCTCTTCGCGGTCGCCGTCGAAGGCCCGGACCGGGGCAAGGTCAAGCAGTTCCTCTCCGTCCCCGTCGGGGCCGAGCAGGCTTCTGCCGCCGTCCTCCCCGACAATCGGTCGATTGTGGTGTCCGTCCAGCATCCTGGCGAGGTCACCGGCGCGACCGTCGACCAGCCGGCCAGCACCTGGCCCGACGGCGACTTCGCCCGCCCGGCCGTCATCGTCACCTGGCGACCCGACGGCGGCGAAATCGGCGCCTGACCTCCGTTGTCACCCTGCCCCGCCGTCCGCACCGGACGGCGGGGCAGCTCTGTGAAGGGTCGCCGCACATCAAGTAACCGTTGGGTGAACAAAACGCAGGTCGGTCCGGTTGCTGTGAAGACAGCGATCTAGACTGCAGAAGTGAACAACCGTCCAAGCGCCGCGGCCGAAGCCGGTGCTCCAGCCGACGAGTTCACCCACCAGGTCACCGGCGTCGCGATCGAGCGCGACGAAGCCGAACGCCTCGCAACGGTCCTGAAAGCACTGTCGGACCCCACTCGCCTCCAACTCCTCGCCATGATCGAGGCCAGCCCGAACAGCGAAGCATGCGTCGCCGACCTGACCGAGCCCCTCGACCTCAGCCAGCCCACCATCAGCCACCACCTCAAGATCCTGGCCACCGCCGGCATCCTCGCCCGCGAAAAGCGCGGCCTCTGGTCCTGGTACTCCGTAGTCCCAGACCAACTGGAAACCCTCCGCCGGCTCCTACCCGGCCCAGCCTTCCTACAGCCCCAGCCCTGACGATCGGCTAGCACCGCCCGCAGCGGCCGAGGTGCAGACGGTGGCAGCGCACTGTCATCGGGCGACGACGCCTTGGTCATCGGAGGGGAGAGACGCCCGCCGAGGCCGATGGACGCGGAAGGGCGTCACTCGTTCCCGAGGGCTGGTCCCGGGTCGTCGTGGGCGTTCGACCAGGTCAGGCGCTGTGGGTTCCAGGTTGCGGTGTTCGAGTTCTTGTCGAGGGCGGGGTCGACGAAGGTGGCGACGAGTTCTGCTGCGGCCTTGGCGGTGAATGATTCGGCTATTGGTACACCTTTGGCTGTCTTGGGGTAGGTCCGGGTCCAGTCGGCGGGGATGTCGAAGTGTCCGAACGGATCGATGTCGCTGAGGTTCTGTTTGGCGGTGATCGCGTTCCGTAGCTCGTGCAGGTCCACTGTCTGGGTGTGCGCCAGCACGACGAGGTCGACCAGGTCCTTGACGCGGCTGCTGCGCTTCCCGCCGGGATAGTTGGTGTCCATGATCGCGCAGACCTTGTCGGCGATCTGGTCGGCGACCGGATAGAGCCGGTAGGGATGAGTGACGAGTGCCCGGCGCAGATGGAGCCGGTTGGCCGGCTCGATCACTTCGGGTCGACCGATCGGCGGCGGACCGACCGCGACGTCGACCACGACCGTGTCGATCTGGGTGTCGTGGTCGACGTCGATACAGGCGAAGACGTAGCGCCGTGTCGCTACTCCGGGCTGGTTGTCGCCGAGGCCGGTGGGCGCGGAACGGATGAGCCGGAACGTGAGATGGTCGCCGAGATCGACGTCGACCAGTTCGGTCAGTGCTCTCTCGGCCTCGGCGAGATTGGTCGCGTGCTGCGCTGCGAGGTCCACGTCTTTGGTGGTGCGCGAGCGGGGCACGCGGGCGAGCATGCTCATCCCGCCCTTCAGTAGCCACTCGGACTGCTCGCCCTGGGCAAAGACCCGGGTGAGGAACCGGTCGAAGCGCGCCTGCCGGATCTGGGCATCGACACTGGCGGCATTGATACCGGGGCCTGCCTGCTGGGCTGCCTTCTTGGCGGCGTCCTTGATCGCTAGCTCCAGGGATCGCCAGTCGGCCTAGCTCTCGTGCTCAATCACGGTCCCATCCTTGCGGGCTCACGCCGGCCAGATCGAACAGGTCGTTCGCCAGGGAACTGCCGTCGCTCCGGCGCTGGGCTGCGATGGGGTCGAGGTAGGACGCGAGCCGGATGGGTGCCACGAGCTTGTCGGCGCGCACCGCGTCACGGACGGCGCCGGCGACCAGAGACAGGTCGGTGCCGAGCTCGACAAGATCTGCGAGCGTGCGCTCGACGGTCAGGGCGGGGAGTCCGTTGACGGGGATGACTTCGTCACGGGTTAGTTGCCGGATGCGCAGCTGAACCCCGGGAAGCCGGGTTCCTTTACGTGCAGGCACTATGAAGTCGAGACCGTCGAGGAAGAAGTCGCCGACATCGTGGACGATCGCCGCCGTGATGCCTGCCCCTACGACTGATGCGACCCCGGTCCTGGTGCGGGGTGCGGTCGCTCCACCCAGTGCCAGCCAGGTCGCGTAGATCGCCTCGTGGTCCTGTGGTGGCGCTCCGGCCATCCGGTACACGCCCTGTGCTATTCGCTCGATCGCGCCGGCTGAGGCCATCCGGGAGAGTTGCTTGCGGGAGACTCCAGCGTCCTCGGCCTGGGCAGTGGTGACCAGGCCCCACCGGTGTTCCGCGATGGAGCCGAGCCGTACAAGCGTCGAATCAGCCATAGCAACTATTGTACCCAATTTCGGGAACAAATGCTGTCTGCGACTCCTGCTGAGGCTGGAACCGGCGGTCTGTCAACGCCGCGGGCCAGCCGGCCACTGTTCCGCATGCAGAGGTTCGTCGTCGATTGGAAGCATTGAGCCAGATTCCAACTGACTCGCTCGAGGGTAGTGATTGTCTCTGATGAGCCAATGGCAGCCTCGGTCCCAGGCGGCGGACGAAGTGTTCGCGGCCTGCTGGAGATGTGGCCAGCCGGTAGAGAAATCGTTCGAGGACATACTCGACCATGATTTCCTCGGTGGCGCGGGTTTGCCGACGTGCTGTGTTCCGCAGGTCGTTGTAGACGCGCCCTGCGGTGGTGTCGCGGCAAAGTTGACCATCAGGCGAGCACCGCTTCGACGGCCGGCCGGATGACGGACAGGGCATGCAGTTCGCGCGCGATGTGCTGCAGACTCCTGACTCCGTCGGGCCGACTGGTTCCCCGGTAGCGGCCGAGCGTGGCCAAGGCCAGTGTCTGGGCGATGCGATTGCGGTGGCGCATGGCATCGACCACGCTTCGGACTGCGTCGTAGACCGGCACGAACTCTCCCGGCGCGGCCTCGTACTGCTCGATGCTGAGGTCGAAGGTCTTGGCCGCGACTGCGCGACGATGACGGGCGGGTAGGAGATCGCCGGGCGGTGGGTGCCACGCGGTACGGCCATATGTACGGCGGCTGGTATGTCGTCGAACAGATCGTGAAGGGCGAGCGCGGACTCGCCGCCGCCGACTGCGTGGAGAGCTCGCGTGTGTACAGCCAGCAGATCGAGGTGTGCGGTCTCAGGTGCGTCGGACCGGCGGTAGACGCCGCGCGAGAGCTCAATCGCGGCCCCCTTCGCTGACGAGCGTCGCCAGATCCCGTGACGGCAGGCCGACCCTGCGCGCCTGCGCCGCGGTAAAAGTGAATGGAAGCACGTCAGCCGTTTGACGCGCACGAACCGGCTCCACAGAGGGCATGTATCGAATCGGACCCTCTGAGGACCCTGGTGGGTGCGATTCGATACCGCGGTGAGGGCCTATCTCTTTCGTGACAGTCGTAGGTCGCTGCCTGCCGTTCGATCACGAAAGCGACTTCTGCGTTGTTCCTCGTCGACGTCCGTTGTGTGTGCGTGCCCGGATGGGTGGCTCCTGTTCCGAGGGAGCCCATTTGACCGCATTGCCACAGTTGAGTCTGAACCCACGACCAAGGCTACGGTCTAGAACACGAATTTCGGCCACGAACAGCGAACCGCGGTCCGTGAAAATCGTCTGTGACCAGGCGAAACGTGGGCCATCGCAGGCGGCGGATTATTCACCTTGGATCCCAGAGGTCGAAGGTTCAAATCCTTCCCCCGCTACTCGAAAGGCCCTCTGACCAGGCAAAACCTCGTCGGAGGGCCTTCCTTATTCGCGCTGGATACGGCCGACTACGGTCTAGCCTACGGTCTAGGAATCGCGTTACTCGTCCTCACTGGAACTCATCTGAGGTCACCCGCGCAAGGTTTGTCGGCTCCACCAGTTTCCAGGATGCAGCCAGGTGGGCGGGCCTCGGTTCAGCCGACGAGGTCCACGGCCTAGTACCAGAGATACTGCACAGGCTCGTGGGGAAGATGCTTTCCGGGCGAGGATCCGGGGCAGACCTTGGTCACGCGCGATCTGCGGGCCTAGTGGACGCGGCTGGTCCAGATCTGGTTAGCCCACTCAACGGAAAGTGTCGGTGCCCGCCACTACCGTGCTGACATGACCGACATGGCCGGCATCGACCGCTGCGTGACCCAGTTCGCAGGCGCATCATCGCTGCGATTGATCCCTACCGTCCCGGAACGGGATTTCGGGCCAGAGGTCCACATCTCACCAGACATCATGGAGCTCGAGGCCTTCCTCCAGGTGGCTGCTTCTGCCGGCGGGGGTCTGCTGTACCACCAGACAACCCGATTCGTTCCCGATCCCGCCAAGCTGGCCGAGGCGGACGCCAAGTTCGCACAGCACACCGGCGAGCTAGCTGCCATCTGCGTTGCCTTCGCAGCAAACGGGCTGGTGCACTTCTGGGAGAAGACCACCACCTGGTACGCAGAATGGCGGGAAATGCAGGCCCCCGTGCGGGCGTCGTGGAGCGCCGGTGGTGACCTGGACGACTCGGACGACTCGGACGACGAAGGTCTCGACGAAGCCCTGATCGAGCAGATCCTGGCCGACCCGCAGTTCCGTGCCTCGAAACTTGGCCCCGCACGGCAGCGCTTTCTGCGTCTGACTTACGGCGATCAGAGCTGGCGTGAACACCGTGAAGCATCCGACCGCGCCGACGAACTTAGCCGAGAGATCTACGAGCCACTGCGCCGGCAGCTCGATAGCCTAGCGTCCGAACTAGTCGCGACCGACGCCTATCGATCGTGTGGATCCGCCGCAGGCCGCAAAGAGGCTGCCGAACTGTTCCTGGTCTCCCGCGCAGACGGATTCATGCCGCCGGTCGTCGTGCGCGACGAACTGGCGGCGCGAGCACAACGCCTGGCCAAAACCAGCCAGCAGGCGACCCTGATCTGAAACAACACGTCCTTCATGTTTGCTAGGCCGGGCTACCGCTCCGGCACAGCCGCGACGAATCGGCGGGGCCCCTTGTCATACGACATATCCAAGGATGATTGCGGCCGGGGCATGTCGATCATGGAGCCGCCAGTGTGTCTCGTGTCGCTCAGTTAACGGGTCGCTCCGTATGGGCGTCGAGAGCTGACTCGACCTGCGCCTCGTGGCGGTTGTCGGAGGAATCATCCGGCGCGCTGATGCCCGACCGACAGGCACCACCGACCTTGCCTTGGCGTCAGCGGGATCCCCGCGGTCGACCCCTGGTCGCTCCCGCAGCCGGATCTCACGACGTCTGTCGAGACCCGCGTGGCGGCCCAGATTAGCTGCCGGTGTGGTGTGGTCTCAGCCGCAAAGCGGCCGATCCGTATCTGATGGTGCTGGCCAAGCCCGGCTTGTCAACCGTCACTCTCACGCCTGGCAACTCGGTGCGGGACATCGTCAGGGCGCGAGTGATCGTCTCTGGCATCATCGGACCTCTCCAAGTCAGCTTCCAGCTGTTCTCCGCCCCCGACAGCTCGAAGTCCCTCAGGTTCGCACAATGGCCACCGTTCCAGGCCGCGTCGCGAGCAAAGAAGAACTGCCCGAGATCCCAGCTGTCATCCGAAGTCCGGCCGCTGCAGCGAGCAAGGAGGCTTGCGAACAGTTGCTTCGTGTCCTGACTCATCGGAGCCGCATCTTCGAGTGCCCTCCGTTCGCCAGGGCTGAGGGGGCGTTGCAGGGGATCGTTATGTTCGCGAAGCCAGCCGTGCTCGGATGCAATTCGCAGCCGGGCGCCTGTAGGAAGGTGCACGCACTCATGGTTGCCGCGGCGGCTTTGTGGTAGCAGCCGGAGCCCGGGGAGGCCTTGACCGTCGACGCCGTGTACCGGCAAGAGTGAGGCTGCCAGGTTGTCCGGTGCGTCCGCCTTGGCCATCACGAACTCGTCATAGCGCGGGCTGGCGTTCCAGGTGTAGAACATGGCTCGAGAGATGTTCCAGGCGCCGGGCTGGAAGGTGAAGTACAGCAGCAGTGCGCGTAGCTCCAGTTGTGCGGGGCTACAGGTGTCGAGGCCGTGATCGCCGGATCGGCCTATGCCGCGTCGGGCCTCGTCGGTGCTTTCGCCGGTGAACCGGGCACGGGTCACGGCGAGGCGATGGTGGTGCGTCATTGGTGCAGTCCTCTCCCGACCTGCCCGGCCAGGCGAGATACATACGGAGGCTGCTGGTAGCAGGCGACCAGGGTCGGACTGGGCGGCCTGCACCCTGGGTCCTGGTCTGAAATGTGTGTTCGCCGGGAACGACACGGAAGGACCGGCGAGCGTCCGAGGCCCGCTGGCTCCCAGGGTAGTGAGGTCGATCCTCGACCCGGCGCACGCCTGACTCCTCGGCGGGTCGCGGCTTCACTCCTCCATTCAGGGATCCGGCAACTCGGCACTGGCCGCGAACGTCACCAGTCCTCAGCGGTGAAATCGGTCGCCAGTGTTTCCGCAACGGCATCGTCAATTGCCGCATCGTCCGCGTCCGGCTGGTCGGTCTCGAACGGTTCACTCGTCGGTTGGCTCATGTCTCCATTGGACCGCAACCAGATCGTTCCTGACACCCCGACAGAGGTCACCGATTGGACGGTTGCATGCCACCGGACATCTTGCGATCTTCACGACTGCCTAGCCACGGTCGCGATGGTCCGCGGGCTTGTCGCAACCTGTTGCGTCGGTTTGGACGCTACGCTGCGCGTCTATGGCTACAGATGGCGATACCGCCGGGGAGTCGCAGCTAGACGACGTCGAGCTCGCCCACCTCGTTCTGGCCTTCCGCCGGGGTGCATCGCAGTCACAACGGAACCTGGCCATCGAGTACTGGGCACACCCTGCAGTCCCCGACAGCGATCAGTTGCTTCTGACCTGGACGCATCGGGTCGCCGATCTTCCCGTACCGGACGACTGGGAGCTGCCCCCACGACGCGGCCTTGGCCGCATCATCACCAAATTCTGCACGGCCACATCGCGCTGGCAGTGCCCGGGCTGCGGCACCTCCATCGCCGCGACAGGCAGAGCGACGCTCGGCACCCACCTGCGCGCCTTCGGCCGGCACTGCCGCGACTGCGGTACCGCTCAACTTCCCGCACCCGACGCCACTCCGCCAGCCACCACGCACCCGCGCGAGACTCCCGATCGCAGCTTGGACGGGCTGACCACCGACCAGATCATCGCGCTCGCAAACCTTGGCCGGCCGATACGAGGTGGCGCCATGGAGCCGTCACACCTCGACCTAGCCGAGGCGCTGCTGCTATTCACCCTGACCGAGTGCGCCGATGACGCCGGCGTGATTGGTCCACTGCGTGACTGGTCGCCCTCTGTCGCAAGACTCCAGCACTCACCCCGCATGCTGCAGGCCTGGCAATCCCTGCTGGATCAAGACATCCTCAGCGTCCACTCCTCCACCCCGTCGACGGCGTTCCTCTGGAGCGGAGCGGCAGAACCCAAGCCCCTCCCGCACGACGCACACTGGTTCATCGCCCGGGGCAGGGCAGGTGACGAACCGGCAGACACGGCGAGCGCAACCTACACGGACCTACGTGAAGCTTTCGAGGCCGATAGCTGGGACCTCCCCTGGATTACCGATGTCGAACAGGTTGCCACCGAACTCGTCGTCGCCGAAGGTATCGAGTACTTCCATTACCTTCTTGCCAAGCGCGGAAATTGCCCACCACCGACGGCCGAAGCCCAGTCGGCCCTCGAGGCGGCGATGCTGGACGCCGCCTCGGACCACAGCCTCGGCGAGATCATCTACCTGACTTGGAAGCCAATCGCCAAAGCGGTTGACCCATACAAGTTCGTCAAGAAGATTCCCACTGCCGAAGTAGCCGATCAGGCCGTCGCTGAGTTCACCAAACGAGCCCCGCGCTACCGGGCCAACGGCTGGACGGTCGAGCAATACGACTTGGACGAGAGCCTGCCCCCGGCCGCCACCTGCACTGCAATATTCCGGCTTCTTGGCGCCGACCCTCGCACGACCCGGGCCGACCAGTTGGCCGTGGCAGCCGAGAAGCGGGCCGACGAGCTTGCTCAGTCCGAACTCGTGAACATCGCTGCAGAGGAGGAACTGCTTGCCGCCGGCTCGCTGGACGGGAGCGCCTGGGCAGCGATCCTCACGGCGCTCGACGACGCCGGCCGGCCCGGCGAGTCCCCGCAGCCGGCCGAGGAGCAATTCCTGGGGCTGGACGACATGATGCGCCGGGGTCGACGACTCGCTGCTGTGACCGCGGACTACCTGCGCGAGATCGACAAGCTGTGGCCCGACGACCGGGCGCAGCACCTTGCCAACTGCTACGCCGGTGCCGGCCTCGCTGCGCATGCGATGCTGGTTGGCGAGATCGGTAGCACAGCAGCGGCAGTGCACGCTGACTCCGATTTCATGGCGTCATCGCTCCAGCAGTGCCTCCTCGAGGCGTACGTGCGCGCCAGGAAGGATCAGAACAACGCGGAAGCGGCTAGCACGTACTCGGAGACGCACGCCAACTTTGCGGGCGATGCCGGACCGGAGGACCATCTTCCATGACCACTTTGCACCTTCCGATCCACTCCACAGCTGGTCTCCTCAACCATCCACCCGCGAGTACCGACGAGCTGCGCAATCGGTCGAGCGCGGCGGACCAGCGGGCGGTGCCGTCATGGCCAGTGACGGTCGCCAACGAGCTCCGGATGGCCTAGCCGTGGATTCCGCGCCACAGGTGCCAGGTTCCGTTCGGCGGCCGACTGACTTGACGCCGCACTACGGTGCCCGCGAACGGATCGTTGACGACCACGGCTACACCGTGCCGACCCCGAGCGGGGGACGGGTCACGTTTCGCCTGCAACTGTTCACGGGCCCGAACCTGCTCCCGGTTGGGATTGCCACCCAGGCGACGGGCGACGCAGGCTCAGTCGTCAACATGGCCGAATTCGCTGCCGAGCACGTACGCAGCACACTGCTGCCCGACCAGACCAGGCCGCCGCTGTGGATCCAGCGCATGACCTATGACGATTCACCGCCCAACAACCTTCTCGTCACATTCACCGAGCCCGGCCGACGAGAAGGCGGTCTCCATGTCCTGACTCCCCACTGGGGACCGATCCTGCCCGAGCAGCTCGAAGGGCTGCTGGGATCCGATGTCGACCTGAGCCGCGGCGACCGCTACGTGCCGCAGCCCGAGCCTGAACCGCGCACGATCCGCTTCGAGCTCATCGCTGTCGACAAGTTGCCGGTCGCCCATCCGTTCCGCCAGCCCCAGTGCATGGGAAACGATGAACAGGCCGGCCCGCGATGGAGACGTGGCCGCACAGGATTCCTGCTCCGTGGAATCCTGCGCCGTCCGTGCTGCTGGTATCACCAAGGTGACTGGAAGACCGTCAACCGGCTCGCGGAGGAGTACCTGCGCGACGCCGAAGCCAGCGGTACCACCGAAGTCCGGCACGCTGTGATTCAAGCGGTCGACGAGGCTGAACTTGACGAGTGGACTGGTGAAGCATTGTCCAGTCTGTTCACTGTTCCCATCGATTTGGACCAGTCGAGTGTTCCCTGGTCGTATATCAACGGGCAGCACCGTGTGCAGGCCATGCGAGACGCTCGGGTACTGAGAACGGTCATCGCCCATTACGAGTGACCCAACCAGGCAACCCGCGCGACCTGGCAACACACCAGGCCGCGCGGTTCCCGTTGTCAGATCGGCTCGGTAGGTACGAGCGAGTCCAGGAAGCTCGCCGTGGCAAACGGATCCGCCGTGTGGTGCACGGTCCGAATGCCCAGCATCTGGGCGGGAGCCAGATTCGCTGCCACATCATCGACGTACACACACTGTGCACCGGGCAGGTCGAGCGCAGTCAACGCCCGCTCGTAGATTTCCACCGATGGTTTCCGCACTCCCTCCAGCTCCGAAACGATCACCGCGTCGAAGAAGTCCGTCCACAGGCCACGATCTGCGTAGGGGTTGTAGGGCGCGAGACCGAAGCTGTTGCTGAGCAACGCGACCTTGA
Source organism: Kribbella sp. DT2 (assembly GCF_049844575.1). NCBI lineage: Bacteria > Bacillati > Actinomycetota > Actinomycetes > Propionibacteriales > Kribbellaceae > Kribbella > Kribbella sp. DT2. The sequence continues at coordinate 334,568 of NZ_JBNCLH010000003.1, forward strand.
TGCCTGCCGCACGAGCGCGTTTGGCTGCGGCGACGATCTGCGGCTCGGGTTGCAGGTTGGCCAGTGCGCGTCGCATCAGGTCTGTGGGGTCGATACCGAGGATGTTGCCGATGACCCTGTTCCAGTCTTCCTGTGTGGCCTGGCCGATTTCCAACGCCGTGTAGACCGCTATGCCGTCAGGGTGGCTCTCCAGCGCGGAGAAGTACGCGCCTGGCGCCAGCCCCTCAGATCGCTCAAACGCCTCGCCGTTTAAGCGCATCTGAGTCGTCAGCACGCCGCCGAAATCGAGAAGTAGACCACGGTATGAGGCTGTCAAATCTTCTCCCGCACCGGATAGGGTTGATCGATCTCGCCGCTTAGTCGTGCCGGTCGATGTAGCGGCATTGCCAGCTTTAACACTCGGCCCAATGGCTCATTTCAACCTCCTAGTGAGTCATCGAATAAGCCTGACCCGCTCCGATTTTCCCTGCAACTCGAGCGACTAGTTCCAGTGTGAGCAGCCCTTTGGGATCTGAGCCAGACGGGTCATCCAGGTGGGAGCGGGCCTCCGCCTAGACGGCAGGATTCGAAGCACCAGCCGATCGTCCCGCACGCTGTCCGCCGCGGCGGCGACAGACGGCCTATCGGCTACGGCTGGAGCCAACACGTGCGACATCAGACAGGAGGTGAGCGGCTCGCGTCGGGGTTGCTCAAAGTGTCGGTTCTGTGTCGTAATGTAAGGCTGTTGAGGCACTGTTGTGCCGTACGGACGATGAGGATTTGCCTAGCTAGTCGGTGCCGGTGACTTCCGGCTTTGAATGCAACGGGAGGCAGAGATGGCGCAGTCTCCTCGCTCCCTGTCTCCACAGGCATCGGTGCGTGACGCATTCGGGGCCGCTGTCCGTGATCTACGTGGACGGCGGGGCCTGTCCCAGGCGGATCTCGGATCACTGGTCTTCGTCAGCAAAGATCAGATTGGCAAGATCGAGAAGGCCTTGCGCTGGCCGACTGCAGAACTGATCGCTGATCTTGACCGGGAACTCGGCGCTGCTGGCCTGCTTCAGGCGTTCGAGCCGAGCCTTCGCTCGCAACGTCGCATCGCTCAACCATCTCCGCGACGAGTCGAGACAACGCTCGAGCGAGCAGCGCTCGATTGGCTCACTACCTCTACGGGTGAGGTTCGCATCCTCGGGTCCAACGACGATCAGGTCGGTGAAGAGGCGGTTTCGGCGGTTGTCCAGCAACTCATTCGCTTCAGAGAGCTCGACCATCAGCACGGCGCCGGCCGGACTCATCAGCTGGTCTCCGGATATGTGGCTGTCGAACTAGAACACTTGCTGACTCGCGTTCCAGTCGATGAGGTGACAGCGAAGACGTTGTATTCGACCGCTGCAGGCTTCTGGGAGCTGGTCGGCTATCAGTCGATCGACCTCGGGCGAGACGACTACGCCCGCGAATGCTACCTGCGAGCGTTGGAGCTCACGACAGCGGCTGGGGATCGGCTCTATGGCGGCTACCTTCTGTCTGTGAGCAGCGCTCACCTCGCGCTTCACGGAGGCGATGTCGATCAGGCATTGCGAATGGCTCGAACAGGACTGCATGGGACTACTGGCATCGCAGAGCCCACCGTGCGTTCAGCCTTTGAGGCGGTGCTGGCGCGGGGCGAGGCTCGCCGGGGTGACGAGAAGGCAGCCACCAAAGCTCTGCTCCGCGCCGAGACCCAGCTGGCGTCCGCTGCTCCGGACAACGCACCGGCCTGGATCGGGTACTTCACGCCGGCGTACCTAGCCGATGAGATGGCACATTGTTTTCACGACCTCGGCCACCAGATGCTCGCGCAAGAGCAGGCAGGTGAGGCACTGAGCCAGATCGCATCCGGCCACGTACGCCGGCTCGCCATCGACACTGCGCTGATGGCTTCCTCCTTGGCACGGGCCGGCGACCCGGAGCAAGCGTGCGTGGTCGGTCGCAACGCGGTCGATCTCGCGGCACAGACATCATCCGCGCGTAGCCGGAATCGAATCGACGAACTCCGCCAGGAACTCGTGCCGTACTCGGACCTCAAACCGGTGATGGAATTCGGGGACTACGTGCGCTTCGCGCTTTCTGATTGATCCAGCATTCGGCGGAAGAACCGCAACTCGGCATCGAGGACCTGCGCTGCCAAGTCGGGCGCAGCAAGCGTGTGGCTCGACGTGTCGAGCATCAGTAGCTCGTGGTCGGCTCCACGTGTCTTGAGATCTGAGGCTAGCGCGGCGGTGTCTTGCGCCGAGGTAATCGGGTCGTGAAGCCCGTGTACCAGGAGAACTGGGCACTCGATAGCTGCGGAGCTGACAGCGGTGGCGCCGGTTGCCAATGCCGTTGCGTGTGCGCGCTGGAACCTCGGCACACTGGCCTCCCACCTCTTCGGATCGATAATGGGTGACCTAGCCGAGGCCGCCCGGAACGGTCCGGTGGTGGTGGCTGCGCGAAGAGCCGTGTATCCGCCGGCGCTGGACCCGCAGATGAAGACCTCGCCGGCGAGCGTGATTCCGAGCGTGATGAGGTGCCGTGCTACTGCGGCACAGTCCTCCACATCGTATGAGCCCCAGTTGCCGTACAGACTGCTGCGGAATGCTCTGCCGTGACCGGTGCTTCCGCGATAGTCAACGTCGGCGACGGCGAAGCCGTGACGGGTGAAGAAGTCCAGCTGTGGGTCACGTCGCAGCGAGATCTCGTCTGTCGGCCCAGGATGGGCACGCACGATGACCGGTGCTCGCCAAGTTGTCTCGGCGTCGATTGGCGGATGCAACAGGAAGTCGATGCCGTCAGCCGAGTGTCGCTCGGGCTGCCTGACCTCGTCTTGTGAAGGCTCTTGTCCGGCGATGACGGCATATGACCCATCTCTTTCGACGAGCACAACGGCCGGCGCAGTCGTCGGAGTTGCGGCGATCATCGCGACCGCGTTGTCGATCGTGCACAGGTAGGGCTTGATCGCGGTGAATGGCAGTTGGAAGGTCTCCGAGTGTCCACTCTCGTCGACGAGGAGGAGGTGGTCTTCGAGGTCCCGGCGGGCCCGCATGGCTATCTTCCTGTTCTCCAAGGGCGTGTAACTCCGGTAGCCCAGCTCCCACGGTGCGGCGGCGCAGTCAGCTGCCATCGGCGCCACCGCGTACGTGCGCTCGCCATCCCATCGATACAGGTTGAGCCAACCCGTGCGGTCGGACATGAAGTAGAGACTCCCGTCGGGGCCCCATTGAGGTTCGAGGACTGATTCTGAGTGCCCACCGGCTACGAGAAGGGCAGTTCCCAGGGAACCTCCTGAACGATCGTCGTATCGAGCGACCCACAGCTGGGTGCTGTCCCACGGCATGTGATCGGCGTCCCAGCTGAGCCACGCGACGTAGCCAGGTCCGGGCCGAGGCGACGACAGGAAACTCGATGACTGCAGGAGCACACGAACGTGCCCGGTGGAGGTGTCGACGTCGACCAGCTGATCCCCGTTCGTGCCCTCGCGGAGAGCGAGAACGGTCTCGCCGCGTACAACGAGGTCGCCGAGCTGATCGCCGGTATGCCCGGTCAGCGGCTCGGCTTTGTCGGAGGTGAGCCGGTAGATCCTTCCGTCCTTTGACGAGACGCCCCAGACGCCGCTGGCGGATGCTGTAACCGCTCCACCGCCGTAGGCATGAATCTCGTTGCCCAGCTCAAAACCCTGCGGTGCGGCGAGGCTAACTCCATCGCTAGCAGTCCATGTGACGAGTTGATCAGGACCTTCGCCCGATTGAATCCAGAACAGAGAGCCGGCGTGAGAAATCAGGCCGTCGTATGCCGCAGGAGTCGCCACACTCGAATGTTATCGAGATCCCTGTAGCCAGCGGCTAACACTCAACAGGTCTTGCTGACCGCGGGCATGCGGACAACCTGGTTGTCCGCATGGCAGGTCTCGACTGTTGCTCGCAGCGTCTCCAGACTCGATCAGGTAGCAGTCGATAGCACTACGTAATCACGGACCATCGCCGCTGCGTCGGCTGATCGGCTAGTCGGTCCGTATATCTGCGACGGGAGCGAGGCGTCAGGTGATCCGTGCCTTGGAGGACGTTCGGCAGGTTGATGCCCCAGTTACGGGTGTCCTTCCGGCTGTCCATCACTGGCCTGTGCTCAATCGGTTCCACGAGGACGTGAGGTCCGGCCGGGTGCCGTCTGATTTCGATTACCCGCTGTCCACGGGGAAGCGGGTGCCGACGGCAAGCTGCGATGGCCTGTGCTGTTGGTGTGGCCAGGCGTGGCCTTGCACGCGGTGTCCGGACGCACTAAGTCGCTGAACCATCAACCTGTACGGGGGGATCGTCATGCAACGAGTTCACTGTTACTACCGGCAGCACTTCATGATGACCGCGAAGGATCGCGCCGAGATGATGGCCAGGTTCGTCGCCTATGCGCAGCAGCAGCGACTCGAGCTGGCCGGCATCTTCACCGACTCAGTCGACTCCGGCTCACACGGTCTGAAGGCACTGCGCCTTGCGCTCGCCGTCGAAGATGGTGGCCTGCTTGCGGTACCTGCATTGCTGCACCTTTCTCCGCTGGGCGACTCACAGGCCATGGTGCGTGAGCTGGCTGAGGAAGGCGTCACGGTGGTGACTGTCCCGTCTCCTTTTGACCAGGGACCGGCGCGATCGACAGCCTGCGAAACCTCACCGCAGGGCCGGTCTCTTTCCGGGAAGCCCGGTACGTCGCTGAACATTGTCCGGCGACGTACCGGGCTTCTTCCCAGAGCCGGCGAGCTGGCGCGTAGCGATTGGGCTGCTGCTCGTTCGCCGTTCCACCCCGAGGACCCAATGCGCGGTTCTCGGTCGGCCCCGCTGTCCTTGTCGCCTTCGGGTGCGCCTGGACGAGGACAGCGGGGCCAGTTTCCCAAAGCGGTGAGGCGGGTGCGGCTCCCCCTGTGACAAGCACGGCCGGAGCGCAGGGCGGTGCTGCGACCGTGCTCGTACTCGAGGCTGCATCCGTCTCACCTTGAACGCCTGGGACGTCGATCGCCCAGGTCCACAAAGCGATGTTCGCACCGCAATTCACACTGCCTGGAAGGGCAGATCGCGACCGGGTGTCGGCATCGCCTTCAACCCTGAGAGGAGGTTCCTATGGACGTGAGTATCAAGAGCCCGGTGACCCAGCCGGGTCTTGCGTCGGACGGCTTCGACCTGAACGTGTCCCTGCTGGAGATCACTGACGCTGCCAGCTTGGTGAACGTCACCGACGACAACTGCGGCAGCACCTGCGGTGCTTGCACCACAGGCGTCGCCTAACAGCGCCGCGCTCTGAGCTGGCCGATGCCGCTGCAAGAACGGCAGCGGCATCGGCTGCCCGTCGTTTCGACGCGTATAACCTCAAGGGAGACAAAAGCGTGCCAGTCACCGTCGCTGCGTTCCGATCTGGCAAGACAGCACTGCTGCGCGCGGTCGCCTGCCCCAAGCTGAACCTGCCGCAGTGGCCCGACCTGACCCACGATGCATCCGACCTCAGCACGGAACAGCAGCTCACCTGGCTGCGCCAGGTGTGGCAACGTGCCGACATCGTCGAGGAACTAAGCCTGGCCAGCCCTGGCCTCGAACGCCAGATCGAGGCACTGATTGCGGCCTCGGACCCCCGGCCACGCGATGTCCGCCGCGCGGCCTTGTCGGTCTGCCGCTATCTGCTGCGCGCACAGCACCGAGCAACACCATTCGGGCTGTTCGCCGGCGTGACTGCTGCGAGATTCGGCCCACAGGCCCAGACCGAGTGGGGCACCGGACACCAGCCTGTCGTGGCCGCCTCCGCCGAATGGCTCACGGCCATCATTGCGAAGATCGAAGAACGCCCTGAGGCGTTCGAACAGCTTCTGGTGATGGCAAATAGCTGCCTCATGGTGCGCGGAGAGCGCCTGATCGTGGCCTATCAGTCCAAGCCTCAGGCACTGTCCAAGCGGCCATCGGCAGTCGAGGTATCGATGACCTACACCGCCCCACTTCAGCTGGCTGCCGCGGCGGCGAAGAGCCCGATCCGCGTGAAAGATCTGAGAGACAAAATCCGCGCAGACTTCCCTGCTGCATCTGCGGAGAAAGTCAATGGACTACTCGCGGAGCTGGTCGCCCGCCGGGTTCTGATCACTGCACTCCAGGCGCCGGCGACCGAGACCGATCCGCTGGCACATCTGATTGAGCAACTACCAACCGACGACGCAGACGACGTGTTGTCAGACCTCATGAGCGAGCTACGGTCGATTCACTCGGCACTGGAGGAGTGCAGCACAAGCGACGGCGACGCGGCACGGCTAGCCCGACAAGAGCTGGCAGCCCGGATGAGCGCCGTGACCGCCGTTGACAGGCACCCGCTGGCGGTCGACCTGCGCCTCGATGCGGACATCGTCCTGCCTGAGGAAGTTGCACGGGAGGTCGAGCGCGCTGCCGTGGCACTTGCTCGTGTGAGCGCCGCACCTTATGGCGCCGCCGCCTGGAAGTCGTACCACCAGCGGTTCTACGAACGCTTCGGCATCGGGTCGATGGTTCCAGTGCTGGACGTCGTCGCCGACAGTGGAATCGGCTACCCCGATGGATATCCCGGCTCGACCACCGCACCGCGCCGTCCAGCCAGGTCGAGCCGCGACGAGGCACTGGTACGGATCGCGCAGACCGCCGCCCTCGATGGTCACCACGAAATAGTTCTGGACGAGAGCCTGATCGAGTCGCTGAAAACGGGACCCGATCCGATCCGGCTTCCGCCGCACCTCGAGATCGGTGTGCGGGTCAGCGCAGCCAGCATGGAGGCACTGCAACGAGGTGACTTCGGGCTGGAGGTCGTGAGTGTGTCGCGGGGCGCCGGGGTCGGCAGCGGCCGGTTCCAGCGAGTCCTGAGCCCGGCTGACCGCGCGGCGATGGCTGCCGAGCTGGCTGACCTGCCGACCGCAGACGACAATACGGTTGCCGCTCAGCTGTCGTTCCCGCCGCTGCTGGCCGACACCGCGCACATCGCCCGCGCTCCGCAGATGCTGCCGCTGGCTATCAGTCTGGAAGAGCATCGCGTTACCGACGATCAGACACTCACCGTCGACGACCTGGCCGTGGGCTGCGACGGCCGACGGATGTACCTGGCCGCACCCCGGCTCGGCCACCGCGTCGAGGCCATCGGAATGCATGCCCTCAACCTGAACACCCACACGCCACCACTCGCCCGATTCCTCACCGAACTCAGCCGTGCCCAGTGCACCGCCGTGACGACATTCGACTGGGGAGCGGCCGCCGCAATGCCGTTCCTGCCACGCCTGCGGTACGGGCGAACAGTGCTGTCACCTGCCCGCTGGCGACTGGAACCCGCAGAACTACCTGACCGCTCACACACTTCTGCCGAATGGGACCACGCACTCAGCCAATGGCAGCGCCGGCGCCGGCTGCCACGACACGTATACCTGACCGAAGGAGATCGGTTGCTGGCGCTAGACCTGGACCAACCAGGCCACCGGGTGCTGCTCCGAGAACATCTCAACCGCGCGACGGCTGTGCTGACCGAGACGACCGCAGAGACAGGCTGGTCCGAGGGCAGGGCGCACGAGGTGCTGGTCGCGTTGCGAACGGCCACGCCGCCGTCGTGGCCGCGGCTTCCACGACCGACCACGGCCAGGATCATCGGCCGCGATCAGGGCCAAGTGCCCGCGACATCCCCGGTGCTACTGGCAAGCCTTTACGGCGACATCCGCCGGCAAGACACCATCCTGACGCGCCACTTGCCAGATCTCCTCGCCCAGCTGGGGCAGCCGCCCTGGTGGTACGTGCGGTTCCGTGACCCCGACCAACACCTGCGGCTGCGGATCGCACTACCCAGCCCGGGAGCGTTCGGCCAGGTTGCCTCGACCGTGAGTACCTGGTCAGAGCAGCTGCACCACGCGGGGCTCCTGCGCGAAGTCCGCTACTCCACCTCATACCCCGAGACCGGCCGGTGGGGTGCGGAACGGGCATGGAGCGCGGCCGAGGAGGTGTTCCGTGCTGATTCACGCGCGCTGCTCACCCAGCTGCTGCAGCCGTCGAGGCCGCACCGGCGTGCGCTGGTCGCGGCGCACAGTGTGGCCATCGCCTGTGCATTCCGTGGCAGCACCGAGGCAGGGATGCAATGGCTGATCGACCACATCCCGGCCACAGCACCCGCACCGATTCCCCGCGATCAGTTCAGCCAAACCGTCCGCGCGGCCGACCCCCACGCAGGCTGGGCAGCTCTACGCGCGCTGCCCGGCGGCGCCGCGGTCGTGCAGGCATGGGCCGACCGCGACACCGAGATTGCGCGGTACCGCGAGCTGCTGCCGGGCCCGGATGAGGGAATCGATCCCGACGATGTCCTCGGGTCACTGTTGCACGTCCACTTCGTGCGGGCCGTCGCCGTCGACTTCGCCGAAGAAGCGATCTGCCTGTACCTGGCCCGCGCGGCCGCACTGGCCTGGATGGCCCGCACCGCCGGGAGGAAGGAATGATGCACCATCCCGCCGGTGACCTGGCCGTCGTCATCGCCGACCAACTCGCGCATCCCGACTCCGTCCCCACCGAGTATCGGCACGCGCCGTGGTGGCGCCAGTCGCTTGCGCACGGCATCCCCGGGATCGCCTTGCTGCACGTCGAACTCGCTGCCGCCGGCTGTCGACCGTGGCAGCGAGTTCATGACTGGATCGCTGCGTCGGCAAGCGGCCCGCTGACCAGCGGCACTGACAGCCATCCGTTCTATGGCGCCCCAGCCTTCGCGCACGCCGCGGCCAGCGCCGCCGAGCAGCTCCCCGGTTCCTACCAGCGTGCCCTCGACGCTGTAGACCCCAAACTCGTGGCCGATGTCAGAACCCGGTTGTCGGCAGCACACGACCGCATCGACCAGGGACATCCGCCATCCCTGGCCGAGTTCGATGCCCTGCGCGGGCTGACCGGCTACGGCGCCCAACTACTGCGTCGATCCCCAGACACTGACGACCTGTATGCGGTTCTGGAGTACCTGGTTCGCCTCACCACGCCGATCACCGACGGCCCCGACAAGCTGCCCGGCTGGTGGACAGCCACCGGGCCATCGGGACGCCTAGACGACCGCTTCCGTGGCGGCCATGCCAACACCGGCGTGGCCCACGGCATCACCGGGGTCCTGAGCCTGCTGTCGATGGCCAAGCTTCGCGGCAGCGAAGTCGCCGGGCAGCTCGAAGCAATTGAGACGATTCTCAGATGGCTGGACCGCTGGCGGGCCACCGCCGCCGGTGACAGTGCCTGGCCGTACCTTGTGACCCGCGCCGAACTCCGCACGGGCAGCCGCAACCCTTCCCAGCCGCTGCGCCCATCGTGGTGTTACGGCACCGCCGGGGTGGGCAGGGCGCAGCAACTCGCGGGCCTGGCCCTCGGCGACACAGGCCGCCAGTCCGCCGCCGAGACCGCAGTAGTTGACGCCCTGGCCGATCCCGCACAACTCGCTGCGACGACCGATCGCTCCTTATGTCATGGCTTCGCAGGCCTTGCCTACCTGGCCAGCCGCATGTCCGTCGACGCCCTCCCCGCTTCCGCCGAGCGGCTGCGTCGGGTGGTTCCCGCACTGCTCGATGCCGTCGCGCCGCCCGGGAGCGACCATCCGGCCATCGCCGCGTCGCTCATAGCCGACCCGCAGGCCGGACCCGGACTCCTGGACGGTGCTGCCGGTATCGCCCTATCCGTCCTGACCGCAGGCAGCGGGACCGCTCCCAGCTCCGGCTGGGACACGTGCCTACTGATCTCATGACCACCCCAAGGACGACGATGCCAATCAGCCAATGGAACCAGCGCACCATCAGCTTCCCAGACCGCGAAACCGCGCAGCGCACCATCGCCGTCCACATTGGCCCGGCCCTGATCGCCGCCGCCGCTGAGGGACATCTGCAGGGCTGGTGGTACCTGAACAAGCAGCCATGGCCACTGCGCTACCCGGAACCCGCCGTTACCGCCGGTCTCGACGAACTCCTCGACGGGCTGACGGCCGCTGGGCAGATCACTGGATGGTCCGGCAGCATCTACGAGCCGGAGACGTTCGCGTTCGGCGGCGAAGCGGCCATGGACGCCGCCCACCGCCTGTTCCACCACGACAGCCATCACCTGCTCACCTACGACCACACCCTCGGAGCTAAAGAGACCACGGTTGTGCTTTGCAGCGCGATGATGCGTGCGGCTGGCCTGGACTTCTATGAACAAGGCGACGTCTGGCACAAGGTCACGGAGCTTCGCCCACCACCGGCCGATCTTCCCGCGCACCGCGCCGCCGGCCTCCGCAAAGCGATGCGCCGACTGATGACCGTCGACGCAAGCGGACTGTGCCTGCCAGACAGTCCGCTCGCCGGTCAGCACGCCTGGGTGGCCGCGTTCGAAGCCACCGGACAGCGCCTGGGCGAACTGGCCCGTAATGGCGAGCTCACCAGAGGACTCCGGGCCGTCCTGGCCCATCACGTGATCTTCCACGCCAACCGCGCGGGACTGTCCCTCGACAACCAAAGCGCCATGTCAGCACTAGCGAGAGAAGTAGTTATGGGAACCAACGACTGCACTGTGTCTTCGCCCGGAGCAAGCACCGGGCGCACTAGCCTCGACCAGATGAACAGCGACCCGATCGATCAGATCTCCACCGCCGACCGCCTGCGCCACGCCTTGGTCGACGAAGTGGTGGCCGAAGGCCGCGTACGCACGCCTTCCATCAAAGAAGCCATGCAGACCGTGCCCCGCCATCTGTTCGTCCCCGGCACCTCCCTCGAACGGGCCTACGCCAACTCGACAGTCGACATCAAGCGCACCGAGGACGGAACCTCCATCAGTTGCGCGTCACAGCCAGGCGTCGTGGGGCTCATGCTCGAGCAACTCCAGGTCGAGCCCGGGCACAACGTCCTCGAGTTGGGCGCGGGCACCGGCTACAACGCCGGCCTGCTCGGCCACCTGGTCGGCCCCTTCGGACACGTCACCACGATCGACGTCGACGACGACCTCGTCACCAATGCGCGGTCGCACCTGGCAGCCGCTGGCATCGGCAACGTCACCGTCGTGCACAGCGACGGAGCACTCGGACATCCCGACGCCGCCCCCTACGACCGGATCATCGCCACGGTCGGCGCCCACGGCGTCCCGCATGCCTGGCTCGATCAGCTCGCCCCTGGAGGCCGTCTGCTGGTGCCGCAGCGACTTCGTGGCAGCGTGTCCCGCTCGATCAGCTATGAGCGCCAGGACCGCCGTTGGGTCTCGGTCGGCAGCGAAATGAACACCTTCATGCCACTGCGCAAGGGCATTGCCGACGACGACCGCCGCCTGATCCCGCTCACGGCCAACGGGTCCGTGCGCCTGCAGACCAACAGCGAGCAGACAATCGACACCACAGCCTTGGCCGAGGTCATCGATCAGCCTCGCACCGTGATCTGGTCCGACGTCTATTACCAGGCGATGGAGTCACCGGAGTGGATGGAACTTTGGCTGTCCTGCACGATGCCAGGTGGCCTCATCCGAATGCCTTTCAACGCCGACGCTCGCGGCACTTTGCTTCTGGACGACCCCTATCCCAGCTCGACCGCAGTGGTCGACAAAGGGGCTCTCGCCTACCTGGCCCGCCGGTTGTCGGACCGGCGCACTCCCGAAGGCGCGAAGCTGTGGGAGTTCGGAGTCGTCGGGCACGGCCCTGGCAGTGACGACCTGGCCGAGCGCGCCAAGGAGTCGATGCGGACTTGGGACCGTGAGTACCGCGGACGTGAAGCCCGTTTCGAGCTCAAAGCGCTCGATGCGGCGTCTTCCGAACCGGCTGCTGGCCGATTCACCTTCGCCACTGCACTGAACCAGCTGGTCATCGACTGGCAGTAGGCCGCCGCGCAGGCAACGCCACATCACCGGTTCCCACAGCCCCCGCCAACGCTGGTCAACGGGAACCGGTGATGCCAGCCGCTGCGTGGACCCACACTATTTCAGTGCGAGGAGACACATGGACCCCCTCAGTCCGACAGCTCAGCGCTTTCCACTCATCCCGCGACCACGCCCAGGATGCGTTCCCCTCCCACGCCGTGTTGCCAGCCTCACCGCGTTAGCCGCAGCGGCCCAGCGCGGTGATGCCTCCCCGGGATCGGCATCAAGCGTCTTCAACCAGGCGGCTCTCCTGGCCTCCGATCTCGACCTGCCGCAACTGGCCCGCCAATGGTGCCATCGTCACGCGAACATCTACCTGCAGCCTAGCGAGCCACGATCCGGCATGGACGCGATCCGGGGGCTGGAACCACTCGTGAACCTTGCCAGGTTGCACATCCGCGCCGACCGCGGAGACCAGGGACATGAAATCCTGAACGGCCTCTACGACGCCATCTCCAGTGCGACGCCGGCCACCGTCGACGGCATCAACGTTCCGGCGGATCTGATGGCCTCCACGGCCGATCGCGACGAGGTGCGTCAATGGCTTTGGCGGGTCATTCTGGCCGACGGCGCCCGCGCCTTGATCAGCACGGGCCAGTGGACAGAAGCTCTGACACACGTCCAGCGACACCACGGAATCGGCGAACGCATGCTGGACGGACGTCAGGTCGCCGTCCTGACCCGCATCACCACCGGCGATCACAGCGGCGCCCTGGAACTGGTCACCGCGACCACTGCGGGCGAGGCCTGGGAAAACGCCGTGACTGCCTGCCTCGAGATCCTGTGTAGGTGGCCAAACCACCGGGTCACCGCGCACGAGATCGACACCTTGCTGGCCACCCGAGCTCACGTGGACTTTCAAGCCAACCTGGTCGTCTTCCACACCCGGTTGATGCTCTCCATAATCGACGCCGCACGCGAGGTCTCGCATGCGAGCCTGAGAACCGACGTCATCCAGTTGGCCGATCAGATCCTCACCATCGCAGACGGCTACGCATCACGCGACGTGCTGAGCCACAAGGGATTCACGGCTATCCTCGATGGCGAGCGAATCAGCCAGCTCGAACGGACCGTGAAAGCCTGCGCGCTAGGGAGCAAAGAGCTTTCCGCAGAGCTGCAAGCAGAGCTCGAGGACGCACTGAACCTCAGCGAGACGGTCATCAGACAAACGCTGACTTCCTGCTTGACCGTGCCGATCTTCCCGCCTGGCACCTGACCTGCCCGATCAAACTCCACCCGATGGAGTGCTGGCTGCCAACCTGCCCCGTTGCCGGACTGGCAAGTCAGCAACACGACAGCTGCCGACGGGAGTGAGGGCACCGGGTGGGACTCAGGGGGTCACGTGAAGCCATCATGACGGTTGGATGGAGAACAGGTCGCTGAATCGCACTCGATCCTGTCGCGGCCGGCCGGCCAGCATGCGCTGGACGTCTGAGGGATCACGGCTCGCTGCGCACCGCAGGCAGGGAATGCGCCGTGCCAGCAGCTGGGCAATCGCGTGGCTTCGCAGCCCGGCGGCCGGCTGGGTGGCGTGGGGTCCCTGCCTCGTGGCTGTGGTGGGTGGCTTGGCGTCGCCGATGCGCAGGGGGCTCGTGCGCGGGCGTCGACGACACGGGTCATGGTGCGTCGAAGACGGCGTGCCGTGCGGCGTGAGCCAGGGTGGACTGGGTCTTGTAGGTCAGTCCGAGTCGGTTCCAGTGGAACAAGATGTGGTGGGCCAGCACAGCGCGCAGACCGCGTTGAAGACGACCGTGCTGGTGGAGTCCGCTGAGCGATGCGCCCGCGGTGTGGACATCTTGGATCCATGCCGTGATGTCGGCGAGCTGCCCGGAGGGTGCGGTCAGGAGGCTGCCAGGGCGGGTGTCGACGGTCATAAAGCGTCGTACTGCGGGAGCCAGTTCATGCGCACACGGGTCGGGTGCCTGCAACGGCCGGTTGTCGGCGACGCGGGCCCAGACGTCGCCTTGTTCGTACCAGTCCTGGCCCGCTGCGCGCAGGAGCGCGGTGACGATCAGAATCGTGTGTTCTCGCCGGTGCTGCTGCCCGGTTGAGTGGGTGAGGATGTGGTGGCTGTCATGGCAGAACAGCTGGTGTGCGGTGGTCATGGCGTCGGGTCCGCCGAAGGCGTGCAGTTCGGGTTCGTAGATGGTCTCGGTCCAGCTCGAGATCTGTCCGGTCGTTTGCAGTGCCTCGAGGCCTTGGTGGATGGGGTCGTGGACAGCTGGGTTTGTTGCGGTGGGGAGGTAGCGGAGTCGCCAGACGGGCGCCTTGCGGATGAACCACCACGAGTGGCTGGCGGCGTCCATCATCGGTTGGAGATGGGTCGCGACGGTCTGTTCCGCGCTGGTGTAGTCGGTGAATCCGATGGTGACTTGTCGCCAGACCGGGTGCGGATCCTGTGTGGCCGGGGCGGTTTCCATGCTCGTCTTCCTCCGGGTGGGGTTGTCAGCCGAGCAGTAGGCAGGTGTCCCAGCTTGAGCGCGGGGGCTGGCCGGTGGTGGCGGTAAGGGCGGCGAGTGCGGCGCCGACGCTGCCTTCGAGCAGTTCGGTGCTGCGTGGGGCTGTTTGCAGGTGGTTGTTGAACAGTTTGGCGAGGTTGGCGAGTTGGGCGGTGAGGTCGCCGGTTTCGGCTTCGCGTGCGACTCTCCAGGTCGTGTGCAGGAGACCGGCGCTGCCGTGACACAGGCTGGGCCCGTCGATCCGGGCGAACTGGTCGGGGTCGGTGATGCACCCGAGCAGCGCGGTCTCGGCGGTGCGCCGGCGGGTGGTGTCGCCGGTGGCCAGTGCGGCGAGTTGCTGGGACCTGGCGATCCCGGGGGTGCCGTAGCACCAGGAGGGCTGGAGCGGGCCTGGCTGGTCGCATCGCTGTGCCTTGGCTTCGTCCAGGGTGATGGTTCGGGGCCACCAGGGGCCGGTTGGGTGGTCTTGTTGCCAGGTGTCGAGCCATCGGCAGATCCTCGCGATCGCGTCGCGGTGGCCGGGGACGACGATGCCGGCGCGTAGTGCGAGCGAGAGCAGGGCCAGGGGACCGGTGATGCCGTGGGCGAGGCCGAGGTTGCCGTGCCCGCCGGAGTAGCTGGTGGGTGGTTGCCCGTTGGGGCCGTGGTCGGTCCACCAGCCTGGTCGCCCGGTGGGCGCATGCGGTTCGGTGAGCCTCACCAGGTAGGTCAGGACGGCGCGGGTGATGTCGTGTTCGGGTTCGTGGTGGAGGTGGTAGGCGCCGAGACCGGTGAGGCCACGGATGAGGTCGAATTCGGCCAGCGCCGGAAGGTCGCCTTTGTCAATTCGGGAATGCGCGGCAGCGAGGCGGAGGCGGGTCAGGTCCTGGGCGGCGGCCGTGAGCTGGGCGAGTGCGTGGCGGTACTGGCCGGTGGCCTTGGCAGCGGCTGCAGTGACGAAGGCCAGGGCCGGGACGCCGAAGAAGAGTCCGGCGCTGGTCGAGCCGTTGAGGTCACCGCCGGCCGCAGAGGTTAGCCACGTGTGGAGGGTGGTGTGGTGCTCGGGCCGGGTGAAGGAGTACTCGGCGTGCAGCAGGGCGATGCCGGCCGCGCCGCCGGCCAGTGACTGCGGTAGGTATGCGTGGCTGCCGTGGCCGACGGTGGGCGCAGTGGCCGGGCTGGTGAGGCTCGTGGTGATGTCGTCGGCGAGAGCCTGGAGTGCTGTAGCGGTTCGTGTCATGTCCGGACCTCGGTTCGTGCGGTTTGGCTGAGCGCGGCGGCGCGCGCGAGCCGATGGGCCAGTTGTTCGGCTTCGGGGGCGATGCCGCCGGCGCGGACGCAGTGCAGGTGCAGCAGTGACGCGAGCACGGAGTGCGGTGGCGGCCAATCGTCGGCCTCGACGATCGCCCGGTACGTGGCGATGGCGGTTCGCCGTCGCGACCACGATTCGATGATCTGGGCGCCGCCGGGAAGCTGGAGGATCGCATCGTGGCCGGGGGAGGCCAGCTGTAGTGCTTGGTCGTAGACGGTCCGGGCTGGGGCGGGCAGTGGCTCGGTGGTGAGGTGGTCGATCAGCCACTTCGCGCCTTCGGTGTGGTCACCGGTGAACGCGGCGGTCAGGTCCACCAGGCTGGCCGCGGTCAGTGCTTGGGGGTGCGCGGTGCCAGCGTTAACGAGGTGGGCTCGTTGCGCGATCGCCGCGGCGGAGTCGGCTGCGAAGACTGCCTCTGCCGCTGCCATCGCCTGACCCGAGCCGAACCGGCCGGACTCGGGCCGGTAGGTGTCCAGTTGCAGGGTGGAGATCAGCCCGTGCCGTTGCAGCTGTTCGGCCCAGGTGCCGATCGCGCGCGCTACAGGACCGAACCGATCCGACTCATCGAGCTGGAACCGGATCCGCAGGTGATTGTCGGGGTCGCGGTAGGGCAGGAACCACCAGCACAGGTTCGGCACTGCGGCCAGGAGGTTTGGCAGGTGGGTGGTGAGCAGGGCGCTGTGGCGGTCGGGGTGGCTGTAGACCTTGTAGTACAGCCATTGCCCGGCACCGGGCAGGTGGCCACCAGTCTCGCCGGCGTGTAGGCCGTTTGCCGGCGGCGGGGGGAGCGGGCGTGGCGGGATCGCGGGCCAGCTGTGGGACCGGGTGGTGGTCAGAGGGATGACGATTTCGTGTGCGTGTCCCTCGATCCAGCCCAGTGCGGCTGCGGTGGGGGCTTCTTGGAGGGTGGCGTGGCCGCGGCGGTCGAGTTCGGCGCGTAGCAGGTGCAGGTGTGCTGGCTGGTTCAGGTCGAGCTGGAGGCGCTGGTCGTTGCCGCCGAGGTACACCGCGGCCGGGACCATGAGGTCGGTTCGCCACCGTGCCAGCGCGGCGGTCCACTGGCTCCACGTCGCTTCAGGAGCGGGCAGGTCGGCGGCCGTGAGGTGCCAGCGGGCTGGGGACAAGATCGTACGCCGGTAGGTCAGCCGGGGCAGGAACGGTAGTTGACTGGCTGCTCCCCACGCGAACGGCCCGATCGCTGCGGCTCGGGCACCGGTGAGTTCGCAGGTGAACCGCAGCAGGGGGTGCGCGAAGTTGGTGAACTCGACTGCGCTGAACAGCTCCGGTTCGACTGGTCGGGCGAGGGACCGCGACCACAGGTAGAGCCGGTGGGCATCGCCCACGACCAGCAGGTCGTCCGGTGTCAGCGCCTCGGCCGCCCCGGCGGTGGGGTGTTCGCTGATCGACAGTTGGCCGGGCAGCACGGGGAGACTGCGGGCGACGTTCTCGGTTTCGGTGTAGAGCGGCGGGCAGGATGCCTGCAGGCGAGCGGCTCCGGTGTTGAGTGGTGGGATGGCGGCGTACGCGCGGGTCATCCGGTCGCGCTCGGTCGGGTCGAACAGGTCCAGGAATCGGCCGGCGGTGGCGCCAGCGGCACGGAACACTCCGGTCACCACGAGGGCGTATTCGCCGCGGTCGAGGCTGTCGCGGTTTGGGGCGTGGATTCGCAGTGCCAGCTCGGTGTGCGCTGGCCATTGGGCCCGGCCGAGGCGGTCGCTGACCAGTTCGTCGATCGTCGTGTCGTCGAGTGCGACGGCGACCTGGCGCTGCAGGGCTGCCGTTTGGGCCAGTCGCAGCAGTGCCTGGTCGCGCTCGGTGGAGACCGCTGCGGGTGCCTCGTGGAGGGAGTCGCGGTAGCCGGCGGGGTACCCCAGGCCGATGTCGGGGTCCACCAGCTCCCGTAGCGGCACGGCCGCGGCGATGCCGTAGCGCTCGAGGAACCGGGAGTGGAAGGCTCGCCAGTTCGGTCTGCCGAACGGGTGCGGGCTCAACCGCGCCAGCACCGTGGCGGCCCGGCCTGCCTCGGCTGCCACGTCGTGGGGAAGGACCAGGTCGGCGTCAGCGCGCAGGTCCACCCGTTTGCCCCGAGCGCTGTCGGGCGGGGTGTTGCGCAGTTGGGCGAGATGGTCCGCGACGCAGCTGATGTCGTCGGGGCCGGCCTCGTCCAGGATCGCGAGGACGTGGGCCAGTGGGTCGGCTGCGGTCATCGGCGGGCGCAGGTTCGTGAGCAGGATCCGCTGGTTGACCAGCTGATCCAGCATCGCCTCGATGACCTGCGGGGAGGTGGCGGGGAACTGGTCGCAGATTCGTTGGGACAGGTCGCGGCGCCGCACCGGAGCCCGGGCGGCCTCGGTGACGAGCTCGATCACCTGGGTGTAGCGGATGGATACCTCGGCCGGGTCGGTCCGGTCCTCGGTGGCGGCAGGGTGCTGCCGCAGGCCGATGATCAGGCGTCCGTCGCGCACCGTCGCGACGTTGTTGAGCACGACCGTCAGCCGTGCTGCCAGGGCGGGGCACTGCTCCAGTTCGTTGATGACTGCGGCCAGCCAGGTTGCGTCGGTGCGCGTCGTTGCCTGGTGCTGGTCCCCGATCCGGACGTGGGTCGCCGAACCGAACCTGGCGGCCGTCACTGCGGCGAATCGCCCGAACGGTGTCGCCCGACTGGAGGCCCGCAGCCGGTAGCGCAGTACCGACACGACAGCCCCGCGGACCTGGCGGGGCCTCAGCTCGCGGCCGGCGAGTATCGCCGTGACGCGGCGGGCCAGATCCGGACTGGCTGCCGTGACCGCTTGTGCGAAGGAGGTCTCGGTCCACACTCGGCCGAGCCAGCTCTTCCACTGCAGGACCTGGCTGGCAGGTGGCGCGTTGAGGTCGGGCCAGCCGTGCAGGGCCCCGGCATGACCGGGTTGAGTGGCCAGCCGGAGCATGGCCGCGTCGACGACTGTGAACAACCTCGTGGCCCTCTCTTCGCCAGACTGCCCGCCGGCGACTCGCAGTCGCCGCCGGGCAGTCACTCAGTTACCGCGGTCGGTTGCGATCAGCAGGTGCTGTTGGAGCAGGCGCTTTGGCAGGTCTGGCCGCAGTTGTCGTCGGTGTTGCGCATCAAATCGGCGATCACCGGCCCGGACGAGACGATGCTGAGGTCGAGGTCGAACTCGGCGTCCGGGATGGCCGTGGTCGCCTGCAGGTGGTGGGTCATCACTGTGCTCCTTCGCGAAGTGGTGCGGATGGGACGACCTGCTCTCGGCCGCGTCACGGCGACGTCGGCCAGGAGATCAGGACACTGGTGTGCTTCTTGGCGATCACCCGGCCACCGGCCGGAACCGGTACGTCGGCACCGGCCGGGAACACCTCGACACGGGCGCCGGTACCGCCGCGGTGCAGCTGGTTCCACTCGCGGATCAGCCCTACGTACTGGTCGACCAGCGAGTCGGCGTGCGGGCCGTGGCCGTACACGACGAACTCGAACGAGGTCCGTTCCTCGCTGGTGGACTGCGACGCGCGGTAGGCGAAGCTGTCCCTGCTCAGGGCGGTCTTGGCGCCCATCCGCGCCGACCGCTCGACCAGACCGGCGCTGATCGCCTCGTCCTTGGCTACCAGCAGCCCGAAGTCGTCCAGCCTGGTGGCCACGAACAGGTCCAGATCGTCGAACGGCTCGAATCCGCCGACCTCCACCCCGCTGCCGCGCGTCACTCGCTCCGAGACCAGCGCGTCGCGCAGGCTGTCCGGCGTGGGTACGTCCTGGTCGTCGTCGACCCGGAGTCCGACGTCCTCGCCGTGCAGCAGGATCAGGCGTTCGTCGTTGGCGCCAGCGCCCTGCATCGACACGAACCCGCACAGGTCGTAGCTGCGGGCGACCAGGTGTCCGGCCTCGGGCGCCAGCGCGAACGACCGGGTCAGGCCACGCAGCCGCAGCGGAACAACCAGCAGTCCGTCGTCGGCCAGCTGCTCGATCCACGCCGGCGGCACGTCCCAGGCGCCGGCCGTGACGATGATCCGGTCGAACGGCGCGTGCTGCGGCACACCGCCCTCTGCGTCTGCTTGCAGCACCCGCACTCGGTCGTAACCGGCCGCGGCCAGATACTGCGACGCCCGGTCTGTGACGAACGCGTCGATGTCGACGGTGGTGACCTCACCCTCGGTTCCGACGAGCTCCGCGATGAGAGCGGCGTTGTAGCCACCGGAGCCGATCTCCAGCACCCGCATCCCGGGCCGGATCTCGGCTTGCTCCAGCATCTGGGCCTGGATTCGCGGTGCCGACACCGAGCTCAGCGCCAGACCGTTGGCATCGCGCTTGGTGATGACGACGTCGTCGCGGTTGTACACCTGGACGAGGGGCGCCTCCGGTGCGAACCGCTCCCGGGGCACGGTCGCGAACGCTCGGGCCACCGCGTCGGTGCGTAAATCACCGTGTCCGCGCATCTCCTCGACCATCGCGGCACGCAGCTCAGCGGCGCTGACGTCTTGTTCTCTGACTGTGTTCACTCGATCACTCTCTCAGTAGCTGCCGACATTCCGGCAAGACGACGGCGTGGGGGATGCAGCGGTCCTCGCAACCCTGGCCTGCACCGGCGGACGCTTCAGCCCGGAGCGACATGCGGGGGTGGCGTCCGAACGCCTCAAGTGGGCTAGCGATGTGGCATCAGGTCCCAAAGCGACGGCCCCCGCAGGCGAGGCCGCGCAACAATGCTGATCGACGCGACCTCGGCTGGGGCTTGTCGTCAACCATGACCAGTTCGCGCATCCGCTGCCGACCGAAGTTGTCTGTTTCGATTGACGCGAGAGTGTTGCCTGCCGCAACTTCATCTTCAATGAAGTCGAGGACTGCGATCGCGCGCCGGATCGTGTCCTGCAGTGGAAGACCGCGGCTGCGGGCCCGCTTCAGTAAGACCATCGTCGTGTCAACAGCCAGAAGAACGCGGAGCCGATAGCAGGGTGCGCCGGTTTCGTCGAGGACGACGCGTTCCAGTGCAGGCATCAGTGTTTCCTTCGGGTCGTTCGGTTGGAGCGGTGGACGGCCGCCGATGCAGAGGTAAGGCGGCCGCCCACCGGTTGTGTGCGAAGTCCCCGGCGCTCGGGGGGAGGTGCCTCGAGCCGGCAGGCACAGGGGGGCCTGCAGGGGCGGGTCGAGGTGCCGGGGACTTCGGTCTTGGGGGAAGGGACGGGACCGGCGGAGTCGCGGCCGGTGAGGAGTCCGGCCGTCCCCAGGTCGACTCCCGGGTTGAGGATCCCGGTGCCGGTCCCGCCCGGTCTCAGGGGAAAACCTCGTGGATATCAACTCGCAGGCGCTTCAGGCGCTCGAATTTGGTTTCTCCGGTTGGCTCGCCGTCGATGATGACTGGTGAGTCGAGGTGCGCCAGTCTGGAGACGAGGACTCGCTGCGGGGCGGTGCGTTCGATTGAGGCCAGCAGGGTGCGAAAGCCGAGGCCGTTCTCGTGCGGAAGGTCCACGTGGGTGGAGATCAGCGTGAACTGCTGCCGTTCGGCGTACTCGCGGATGCGGGCGGTGTGCTCTCCGAGGTCGGCGTTGCGTTGCAGCCCGGTGGCATCGACGTAGCCGAGCGTCCACGCTCTGGCCGAGCGGTTCACGGTATGGTTGTCGCCCGGTTGGCTCGATAGGGGAGCCGTGGCGGCGAGTAGAGCTTCGACCGTGTCGGAGCTGCGTTGCTGCTCATAGGTCAGGGACTTTGTGCCGATCACGACCGGCCTCCTGGCAGGGACCGCACGGTTGCCTTGGTGCGGCGCTGAATCAGTTGCCGTCGAGTCTGGTCTCCCGAGCGGGCGTCTGCCTGTGTTTCGAGGTGGGCCAGGTCAGGTACCAGGATCTGCTGCGGGTTGTATCGAATGGCCGCGATCAGTAATACGCGAAAGCTCGACCCACCGAGATTCGGGTAATCGACGTAGACGTGCCCAAGATCGAGCTGCATCATCGTGGCGAATTTCGCGATCCGCGCCCGCACCTGGGCGACGGCCTTCGGGCCTTGGCGCGACAGGCAGGCCGCGTCGATGTAGCCGATGACGAACGGCCGGGGTCCTAGCTCTGGGCGGACCTTGTTGTCCCCGAACCCAGCGTCACCGGCGGCCAGGATGCTTGGCAGGAGCGCTGGTCCTCGATACTTGGGCGTATTTCCCAACCCGGTAGGCCAGCCGTCGCAGTTGGCGGACGGATCCGCCGCGCGGGCACCTTTCGTCATCGCCGACCTTTCGCAGAGTTCAGTAGCCACTCGGGACCAGGCTTGGCATCGGCATAGAGCCAGCTGATCACTGAGTGAATGAGACTGCATAAGACTCGTGATTATGCAGTCTCATTCAGTTACGGGCAAGTGTTGGGAGAGCTGGACGAAGTACGGCCTCCGACAGATCTGAGTCGTCAGCTGGTACGTGGCCAGGTGGCGGCCGCTGCTCGGGGTCGCCGTCGCGTACGGCGGTCTGGGCTGCGGCCAGACCGAACAGGGCTGAGGCCAGCACGATCAGCAGGTCCAGCACCAGCAGGTCGGCGGCCGGGAGGTGATCGTGAATCAGCACCGCAGCGGCTCAACGACGTGGGAGGGTCGGACATGGCATCGCGCGACGTGATCGCGAGCATGACTGGTCATTTGGATCGGTCCCCTCATTAGTCGGCTGGCTTGGATGTGTGATTTTGGTGGTGTCGCCCGCCCCTGGGGGTGGAACGGCTTGTGCCCGCGCTCGAGCGGCAGCGGGTTCACCAGCCGGCTTGTGAGGAGTCCCCCAGCCCTGGCGAAGCGCCAGGGGATCGAGGGGCAGGGCTGGGAGACTCCAATGGGTGGCGGGGCTTAGGGATCTCTCCGGCGCAGCGAGGAAGCTGCGCGATTCGCGAGACCGTTGTATCTCGGCCCGGTCGGATCAGGCTGGCGGCGGTACGACCAGAACGTTGGCTTTGGTGGCGGCCTTCAGCCGTTGCCGCTCGGCGGCGCTCAGGTCCGACGCGTCCGCGACGGTGACCGCCGCAGCACCTTGAAGGTTGACCAATTCGACCAGGTACTCGAACGTCGAGCGCTTCTGGTCGAACTCCTGACACAGAATCGAGTCCAGGGTGTAGCCCTCGCGTTCTGCGAACTCGATGATCCGGCGTCTGGTGGCGGCCTTCGCGGCCGGTCTCTTTGTAGTAACCGATCAGCACCGGTCGGGTGGGATCGGTCATGTCAGCTGTCTCCCGTCGCCGGGGGACCCGACGCCGCGCTGAGGAGGTCGTTGGTGACCCTCAGGCTGGCGAACCGCCGACGCATGGCCTGCTCGTACCGCTCCGCGAGCGGCGTTTCGGCGATGTACTGGGCGATTATGTGTTCGCCGTACCAGACACATACTCGGCGCCGGCCGTGACGGGTCTCCTCGGCGGCCTCCGCGGTCATCGGTCCTTCACGTCCTCGGCTACGTCGACCAGGAATCCGCGCATACCTGCCACGGCGAGCAGGTACAGCAGCACCGTTACGGCTTCGTACAACTGCATGTCTTCTCCCCTGCCTCAGTCAGCACGACCATCTGAGCCAATGGCTACACGACGGCCGCGTAGCGTGATCCGGGGGTCGGTCGTGAGGTAGCAGGCGTCGAACCCGATCACGCAACTCGTGTTCTTGCGATGACTACGAGTAAACCGAGATCAGCGGCCGAAAACCTGGGTCTAGAAGCCCTATTTGTTGTGAACGGCAACCGGCCCGAGACAGGCGCGAACCTCGCCCGGCCGAGTCGGAAATGTGCACCCAGTTCCCAAAAACCTGGCCAGACTCGCCTTGCTCTTGTCTGCGAACCACTCCATCCTGGACAAACTGACTGAGAGTATGCGGAGATGAGCGCAATGCAGGCACAAGGCGGCGACAAGGCCTCACGCACCGCATTGCGCCTGCAGTTGATCAACCAAGGCTGCTCGGTCGACGACATCGCAGCCGAGTTCCGCAGCCGCTGGGGATTCGGCACACTCGCGGCGTACCGCCACGCCGCCGGCCTGTCCCAGGGCGAAGCCGCGTCTCTCTACAGTGCAGCCGACGAGTCCCGCCCTGCGACCGACTACAGCCTGATCTCCAAGCTCGAGCGATGGCCCGGCCCGGGTAGCAAAGCTCCGACGATCTACAACCTCGTCCTTCTAGCGCAGGTCTACAACGTCGAGCCTCACCGGCTCGTGGCAGGAGCCGACCTCGACCAGCTACCGGCTCGGGATCGCATCGTGTTGACCGCGATGCGCCCTCAAGCCACGGCTCAAGGTCAGGACTTCCAGTCGGCCCGGAAGGTCGAAACTCATTTCGGCGACGACCCAGGCCATCCCGGTTTGCTGGAACAAGACATCAGGCCCCTTCTCCGCCAGCTGCCCAGCCTTGAGCTCGGCTCCCTGCCGGCGCACCTGCTGGAGTCGATCGATCGGCTCCGCCGAAGCACCGACGATGTGCTGTCGGCCGGCACGGTCACCGGTTCCAGGATGGAACTCATCGAGGATGCAGTCGAGCAGTTACGCCGAGATCACATCCACGATGCACCCAACACGATGCTGGCCGCACTCCTCACGGAATTCGTCGGCGTTGTCGACCTCACCAAACACAGTCAGACCGCGCAGATCCGGATCCGCCTTGCGGGCGCGGCCGCACAGCTGGCCACCCTGACAGCAGACAGCCTGATGAAGCTCGGCGAAACCACCGACAGCCACCGCTGGTACCGCACAGCACGACTCGCCGGAGACGACACCCACGACAACGCTCTGCGTGCCCAGATCCGCGCCCAGGAAGCAATGCTGCCCTACTACTATGGCGACCTGCCTCGCACCATCCGCCTGGCCCAGGAAGCCCAAAACATCGCGGGTGATCTGGCCTGCGCTGCCGCCTGTCTCGCGGCGGCGGCCGAAGGCCGCGCCTGGGCACGCCTGGGCGACCACGAGAAGGCCGAACTGGCGATGGGAAAAGCTCAAGACATCTTCAACCGCCTGCCCGATCCAGACACCACCGACGCCTTCTCCTTCCCCGAGAGGCGCCTTCTGCTGTACCTGTCGGGAGCCCTCACCTACCTCGGCGAACCAGCACGAGCTGAACCGATCCAGGACCGCGCACTGGCCCTGTACTCCCAGCAAGGCGCCGGCTTCACACTCGACCCGACGTTGATCCAGCTCGACCGGGCCGCCGGCTTGGCAGGCACCGACGCGGTTGGAGCCTGCGAGCTGACTCAAGAGACACTAGAGGCAGTGCCCGCCGGGCACCGGACCCAGATCGTTCTCACCCGAGGAACCGACGTGCTCTCAGCCCTCCCCCGCACCGCACGGGCGCTGCCAGCAGCCGCCGACCTGCGCGAGATGCTCGCGCTCACCGCGGCCCCCTAAATGACCCCGCTGATCACTGAGACGACCTTCACCCCCGACACCACACAACGAGTGCTGGCCGACGTTTGCCGCCAGGCCGGCCTGGACCCCGTCGGCGCGGTCTTGCTGCGCCACCAGACCAATGCGGTCTACCTTCTGCCCCGCAACGAGATCGTCGTCAAGATCGCGCGTCCCGACGAGCGCCTCGAAGACCTCAACAGGACGCTCGCCCTCGTCCGCTGGATAGTTAGCCACGGCGTCCTCACCGTTCCACCATCACCCCACGAACAACCACTGCAGAGTGCCGGCTGCCTCGCCACTTTCTGGCCATACATCGCTCAGCAAGACAAAACGCGAGTGACAGCCGGCGACCTCGGCCAGCCGCTCAAGGCACTGCACGCCCTCACGCCAGCACTCGATCTGCCGTCACTTGACATGATCGACGGCATTCGGAGCTCACTCGCCGCAAGTCGCATCCTGACAGCCGAAGAGCGGCAGTTCCTCAGCCAGTACAGCGACAAGATCGCAGCAGCGGTCACCTCAGTCCGCTACGAGCTGCCGCCCGGTCTGATCCACGAAGATCCACAACACCACAATGCACTCCAGACGAAGCAAGGCACCGCCCTCATCGACTGGGACGGCGCCTGCATCGGCCCACGTGAATGGGACCTAGTCACCATCGAAATCCACTGCCGGCGGTTCTTCCCCGATCCCCACGAGTACAGCCGATTTGTCGATGCCTACGGCATCGACATCCGCAACTGGTCCGGATACGAACCGCTCCGCGACCTGCGCGAACTCCGGATGATCACCACCAACGCCCGAAAATCTGCACCGAGCAGTCCACAAGCCGATGAGGTTCACACGCGCATCGACCAGCTGCGCCAAGGCCAGCGCGAAATGCTCTGGAATCGGCTGTAAAACCCCGGCCGTGCCTTCCTCGCTCAGACGAGGAAGGCACACAGAGACACCAGGCGCCCGACGAGAGAAGCTGGAGCTGCCCTCTAGCACGAACCGGTGTGCCACGCGCACTCGCCACTGAGACAAAGTGGTTAGACGATGCACGCTCGGTCCGGGGTCCGATCGAGTGACGTCGGCGGACCCCACCATCAGAGTGTCATCGATATCTAAAGAGTCTTAGCCTGCGGACTTTGAGGTAGGGATCATGCGAATGACGTGATCGAGCGACTCAACGACCACCTCCGGCTGGTCGACCTGAACGTAATGGCCGCCCTCGCTCGCAACCCGATGCTCAGCACCCAGGCCGGCGGCGAGCTCGCGATGCTTGCGCTGCCAACGAGCGTCGAGCTCGACGAGGCTGAATGGTTTCCAGAGGTGCGGTGTCTTCGACTCCAGCCACCGGCCGACCCGGCTGGTGATGACAACGCTGGGAATCTCAAGGCGTTGCATGCTCGCGGCCGAGTCCTCGGCTCCCACCTTGATATCGAATGAGGCATGATCGTCGCGATCGCCGTCCGCCACGACAGGCTTCGGAGTGTCGATGTCCAGCCACAGCTGGACGTCGCTCGGATCGACGAGGACCAACCCAGCCAACCTGTCAGGCCACCGCGCAGCGAACACCTGGGCAATGATCCCCCCGATCGAGTGGCCAACGAGGACGAACGGGCCTGGCAGCTCGGTCGCCTCTAACAGTCTGCGGAGCTCATCGGCAGCGTCTGAAAGTGATCGCGGCGCGGAACTCGGTAGGGCGTCGCTCTGGCCGATGCCGGCACGCGCGTAAGTCAGCACTTGGACCCGACTGCTGAGTGAAGTGATGGTCGGGCCCCACGGTTCGCCGGCATCGCCGGATCCAGAGCTGAAAACAACGGTTGGTGAGCCATCACCAGTAATTTCTGCTGCCAGCCGGTAACCACCGACGTCGAAGTGGGTCACTGCCATGGGTTCGATCCTAGTGCGGATACCGCTACGATGCATGAGATTGCATAGATAGCGTGGGGAGGGGAGGGCCGTTGTCTGTGGATGTGACGCCGCCGCAGCGTCGTGCCCGACTAGGTCAAGAGCTTCGCCGTCTGCGCAGTCTGGCCGGCCTCAGTGGCGACCAGCTCGCATCGCGGGTCGGCATTTCGCAGGCCAAAGTGTCACGCATCGAGACGAACGTAACCGCCCGGCCTGCCATGGATGTCATCGCGCGATGGCTCGACGCGGTGAGTGCAACGTCCGAGGATCGCGAGCGAGTAATGTCGCTTGCCGAGGCTGTGGTCACCGACATCAGCAGCTGGCAGGCCTTGCATCGCGGCAGCCTGGAAGACCGGCAACGCCACCTGCTCGAGCTTGATGAGTTGGCCAGCGACATCCGCCACTTCCAGCCGTTCCTGGTGCCTGGACCGTTCCAAACACCGGAGTACGCCCATGCCGTCATCGAGTCAGCCCGGTTCTCAGCCGGCACCGACGTCGATGCAGCCGTGGCCATGCGCATGAAGCGCGGTGCCCGGCTACGTGACGACCAAGACGGTCCGCAGTACCACGTCGTGGTGACTGAGACCGCCGCGCGCTGGGTCCCTCGAGGCAATAGTTCTTTGCGAAGAGCCCAGCTGGAACACCTAGTCCTCTGCGCCAAGGCGCCGCGCATCACCCTGCAGATCATCCTCAACGACGCACCGATGGAGATGTCGCCGATGACCGGCTTTGTCTGGGTGACGTATGGCGATCCGGCGCAGGCACCGGTGGTGCGGGTCGAGACGCCGACTGTCGGTCTCGCGCTCGGCGGCAGCGATGACCTCGCGACGTACGGCGTCGTCTGGGACCGAATGCTCCGTGCAGCCATGTCTCCGGAGGAGTCGATGGGCTGGCTGACGGTGATTGCACGCAACGCTTCATAGCCGAACACAACCGATTGGAGCAATCTCATGATGTCTCCCGACCGCCCCGGCCTGTCGGCCTTCACCAACTGGCGCAAGGCCACCCTCAGCGCTGACGACAACGCCTGCGTCGAGGTCGCCAGCGAACCGAACGGCTGGAGAGCTGTCCGTGACTCGACCGATCCGCACGGCCCGGTCCTGATGTTCACCCCGAAGGAATGGGCAGCCTTCCTGGACGGCGCCCACAAGGGCGAGTTCGACCTCTAACCACCGCCGATGGAGGATGCCACGGCGCCGGTCCGCAGCCGGCCCACTATTCCCGGACGGCTGCGCGCCATCATCGCCGCGGCTTCCATCTCATCAATCGGTGACGGCGCGTGGACGGCGGCAGCCCCTCTGGCGGCTGCCGCCGTCACCCACGATCCCTTCGCCATCGGCCTCGTTTCGGCCGCAGCATTGCTGCCCTGGTTGGTGATCTCGCCATTCGCCGGCGCTCTCGTAGACCGTTGGCCACACCGTCCAACCCTGATCACGGCCGACACGATTCGCGGCCTGGCCGTTGGCCTCATTGCACTGCTGGTGATGCTCGACCGGATCACCTTGCCCGTACTGGCGCTTGGGTCGTTCGTCGTTACGGCGGGCGCGGTCTTCCATGGTGCCGCAGCACAGTCGATCGTCGCTGACTTGACCGACCACGATCCCGATCTCCGCAACCGAGTCAACGGTTCTGTGTCCGCGGCGGAAACAGCCGGTGCCTCACTGGTCGGGCCGCCCGCAGGTTCGGCCTCGTTCACCTTCGCGGCCTGGCTACCCTTCGCCGCGGACGCCATCTCGTTCGTCGCTTCTGCGGCACTCCTCAGCGCTGCACCCAAACACCAGACTCACAGCAACCCCGCAGTACCGCGGGAGTCGCTCCGTACGGCGATCTGGTCCGGCATGCGCTGGCTGGCCCGCCATCCCCAACTGCGCACGCTGGCCCTGCTGACCGGCGCGGCTAACTTCACCACAACGATGGTCTACGCGCTGCTCGTTCTTTACGCGACCGGTCCTGACGGTCTCGGCATACCAGGCCGTGACTTCGGTTTCCTGATTGCCGCCTTGGCCATCGGCGGCATCATCGGCGGTCCGCTGTCACCGCGCTTGCTGAGGCGCCTGGACTTTCACTGGGCTGTGGTACTGGCTATGTCGGTCCGTGTTCTGCTCTGGCCCCTGCTCGCCCTGACATCGTCTGCGATCGTCGCTGGGGCCGCGCTGGCCGTGGCAGGCTTCGCCTCGTCGGTCGTCACCGTGTCCGTGGTGTCCGCGCGGCAGCACTTCACCCCGCGCGACATGCTCGGGCGCGTCGTTACGACCTTTCGCACCCTCGGCAATGGCGCCGGACCGCTCGGCGCGCTCTTCGGGGGCCTGGTGGCCAGTAAGTGGGGTATCGACGCCTGTTTCTGGACCGCCGGGATCCTGATGGCAATCTGCCTCGTCATCGCCAGCCGCACCGTCCTGCGGCGGCCGCCAGCGGCCCAGCAGCACCGACCACCGCCGACACTCGGCAGGTGAGCCGCACTCCTGGCCGACAAGTCGCCCTAGGCCCCGACCGCGAACCACTGTGAGGATTGGCGATCAATTCAGAGACCTCGTCTCTTGACGAACAGCGGCCGCAGCCTGTGTATACAGACGCAGCGCTGGTCTGGGACAACATCGAAGGAGTTCAACGAGATGCAGGCCGACGATGGGCAGCGCAAGAAGTCGTACTTCGGGGTGACCGGGGAAGAGCTTGCCGCGGAAGCACCCGAGGATCCCGACGGCTCCTTTGCTCGCGTGCATGCCGACAGTCGCGCCGCGGCAACTGCGGAGATCGCGGAGCGGGGGTCGACGGCGGGCGTGCCCGACGAGCATACCTGCAACAGACTTTTGCGCGGCTTTGGCAGCGGGCCTGGCCGAGGTAGAGCAGCGCGGTCGGCGTTGCGACGCGGACGGAGGCCTGCGAATCGAGCGATGCCGACGGCTGTGGCAGGTGTCGAGACATGAGGCAGACCGCGCGTGTCAGGCCTGCCCGCAGTAGCTGTTGCCGGCGCGACTACGAAAAGAGGACGTGTATGAGCAACCTGCAGAAAAGCTGTGTCGTCGATGGCATCCAGCTGAAGCACCGGTACGTGCCAGGTGATGGTCCGTGCACCGTGTTCGTCTCTGGCTTGGGCGAGTCAGGTGAAGTATGGGATGGCGTGATCGAGCACCTTCCCGCTGGGCTCTCCACGTTCGTCTACGACCGGGCGGGCTGCGGGAGCAGTGGTCCGGTCGACGCGGCGACGGCTGTGGGTGATGCTCAGCCGATTCAGTGGGGTGCTGAGCAGTTGTTCAAGCTTCTGAACACGGTGGGCGTACCGAAGCCATGGGTACTTGTCGGGCATTCGATGGGGGGCCTGATTGTGGATGCATTCGCGCGGCTATGGCCCGAGCAGGTCACTGGCCTGGCCCTGGTGGATGCCAGCGACCCGGTCCTGCACACAGCCCTGGACAACGACAAGCTGGTCCTGGTCGACGGCCGTGACGGGGAGGGTTGGCGTATCTCGGTGCCTGCCACGCTGGACAACTTCGAGCCTGGTCCGCAGCGACAGATCGAGACCGTGGTGATCGGCTCGGCGGTCTGGCGCTGGCTGCCGGTCAAGAAGGCCGCTGAGTATCGGCCGTTGACGTTGGTCGAGATGGATCAGTGGTGGCAGCGCCATCAGCTGAACCTGGCGAAGCGGTGGACCGGCCATCTCGTTGTGCCGCACTTCGCAGGCCATCACGTGCACAAGGACTCGCCGGAGCTCGTGGCCTATGTTGCACAGTGCCTGGCGGCTGCGGAACGTGGAGCGATACAGCTCGATCAGGCCGCGCTTATTCAGCACGGCGGCACGGCGCGGGTGAGCGTGACGAACGGCGAATTCACCGAGTGGGGTCCGACCGGGCCACGGAGCGATGCGGATTAGTCAGCTCCGCGACGAATTGGAGCGCCGGGCAGCGCGCGACCAGCAGGCCCGTCAGGCGGTCGAGGGCTGGTCGGACGACTCGCGCACCGAGCTGTGGAATGCGGTCAGCGAGATCGACGCCGACAACACCCGCTGGCTCGTCGACCTAATTACCCGGCAGGGCTGGCCACAGCAGTCCGAGGTCGGTGAGGAAGCGGCCACCAATGCATGGCTGCTGGCCCAGCACGCAGACATGCAACCGGAGAGCCAGCGCCTGTTCCACCGGTTGATGGCGCAGGCCGTTGAGGCCGGCGAGGCATCACCGCGCTTGCTCGGATATCTGGAGGACCGGGTACGTATCAACAGCGGCCGACCTCAGCTGTTCGGGACGCAGTTCGTTGATTGCGGCAACGGGTTGGAACCGCGACCGATCGAGGACCCTGATGGTCTGGCAGAGCGACGAAGAACTGTCGGAATGGAGCCGTTCGAGGAGTACCAGGCCACGATGCAACAGCTCTGGCGACGGAACAGCAATCCAGAGGCGACCGGACGTACCCAAGAATTGGACTGAACCTCGCGCGCGCCTAACCGCTCTCTAGCGCAAATGCCACCACGTGACGAGCCGATTCCGACTGCGGATCGAGTGGGCCGCTCGTAGGATCCAGGGCATGGCGCGCACCGTGGTGATCAGCGGCGGAGGAACCGGTATTGGCTTCGCCGCTGCGGAGACATTCGCAGCAGGCGGCGACCAGGTCGTCCTCCTCGGCCGGCGCCAGGAGGTGCTCGCTGCGGCCGCCGAAAAGATCCCCGGCGCCATCTACTTCCCGGCCGACCTAACTAACCCCGGCGCCACCCGCGCGGCCGCCACCTTCATCTCCCAGCAGTACCGCACCGTCGACGTCATCGTTCACAGCGCCGGGGGGAACGGCTTGCTCGAACCCCCGGTGGAGCATGCCGATCCGCTCGAAGCGATCGCTCACGACTGGACGCTGAACTTTCGGCTCAACACCCTGACGGCGGTACTGCTGACAGAGGCTCTCAAGGATCGACTGGTCGACGGCGGCGGCCGCGTGCTGTTC
The DNA here is from genome assembly GCF_049844575.1 of Kribbella sp. DT2. Lineage (NCBI taxonomy): Bacteria > Bacillati > Actinomycetota > Actinomycetes > Propionibacteriales > Kribbellaceae > Kribbella > Kribbella sp. DT2. The sequence goes on from NZ_JBNCLH010000003.1 coordinate 366,301, forward strand.
ATCAGCTCGATCTCGGCGTACCGCGGATCCGGCCGCGTGGCCTACGGCGCGGCCAAAGCCGGCCTTCACCCGTACGCCGTCAGGCTCGCCGGTGAACTCGGGCCGCGAGGGATCACGGTCAACGTCGTCGCGCCCGGCCTCATCGATCACACGCCGTTCTTCGGCGAACCGATGACCGACGAACGTCTGAAGCGCCGGGCCGAAGAGACCATGACCGGTCGCGTCGGCGTACCAGGCGACATCGCATCGACGCTGCACTTCCTCGCTTCCCCGGCGGCCGGCCATATCACCTCGCAGGTGATCCAGGTGAACGGCGGGGCCGAGAGCAGCCACTGACGCGCCGCTGGCCCTGGTCATGTTTGAGCGCACCGGTCGAGGTCTGTCTGAACTGCTGGACAGGCGTCGGCCGGTGCGCTCCTACACCAGCTCTACGGGCGAAGCTACTTCCGCCTGCGGATGAGATCGCGCAGGCCCTCAAGAAGGACCAGTACGTGCTGCCGATCGCGATCTTTCATGAAGATCGACAAGGCGGCGAGCAGGAGATAGAGACCGCAGTAAGCGGCCGGGATGAGCGCTGTCACGATGAGCGCAGGCAGGTACTGAAGTACGTCGGTGGAGGTCACCGCGGTGTCCCTTCGTTGGGGTTATTTCCAAGGTCATGTGTTCACCTCCGTCCGATTGATTAGTGAGCCTTTGCTACATCGCTTCACGAGCGTACGACTAGCCTCCGACAGTTTGCAAGAACGGCCGGATTTCTCGCACGTCTCCTTGTTTTTAAGGCGTTTGCACGCCATAGGTGAGTGGCTGCGCACGGCCATCTACTCGCCGCGGTCCCGGCATCTCAGAGACCTCCACCGGAATCGACGTGAGGACGCAAGCGAGTCATCCCTGCGTAGCCGTCGAGCGGCCCGCTATCGGAAGTCTCTCGACGTCGTACGCGCCGCGAGTGGCAGACGTTCCAGCCGGTCGGCGACCAGGTTGGTGACGCCGTTGGCGCGTTCAAGCCGGCCACGCACGACCAATGCCGACGACTCCCTTGCAGTGCGTCTGTAGCGCTTCCAGCAGCCGGGGGAGACGATCACGTTGATGAAGCCGGTTTCGTCTTCGAGGTTGATGAAGGTGACGCCGGAGGCGGTCGCGGGGCGTTGGCGGTGGGTGACGACGCCGGCGGCTCGTACGTGGTTGTTGGGTGTGGCGGTGCGCAGCTGCTTGGCGGACAGGATTCCGTCGGCTGTGAGCTGTTCGCGGACGTGTTGCATGGGGTGGTGGGCGGTGGTGATGCCGGTCGACGATAGGTCGGCCATGGTGAGCTCGACCTCGCTCATCCCCGGCAACGTGGGTGGTGGCCCGACGACGGTGACACCTGCGAACCGTTCGGGGCGTTCTTCGGCGGCGCGGCCGGCTTCCCACAGGGCTTGGCGGCGGTCGAGGCCGAAGCAGTCGAACACGCCTGCTGTGGCGAGTGATTCGACTTGGGGTGTTGTGATGCTGGTACGGCGGACGAGGTCGGCCATGTCGGCGTACGGGCCGTGGAGGTCGCGCTGTTCGACGATTTTCTCGGCGTCCTTGTCCCCGATGGTCTTGATGCCGGCCAGGCCGAGCCGGACGGCGAAGGCGCCGTCGCGGCGGTGCTGGGCACAGGTGTCGGGCGCTTCGGGGTCGAACGGCCCGATGGGCGGCTGGACGGTGGCCAGGCAGGAGGCCATCCCGGTCGGTACTGCGGGCCCGTCGACCAGGTCTTCGAGTTCGGCGTTGACGCCGGATAGCTGCAGGTCAGGACGGCGTACCTCGACACCGTGCCGTTTCGCGTCCGCGACCAGTGACTGCGGTGAGTAGAAGCCCATCGGCTGGGCGCGCAGCAGCGCGGCGAGGAACGCGGCGGGGTAGTGGAGCCGGAACCAGGTGGAGGCGTAGACGAGCAGGGCGAAGCTGATCGAGTGGGATTCGGCGAACCCGAAGTTCGCGAAGGCCTCGATCCGCGCGTAGATCTGGTCGGCGGTGTCGCCGGTGATGCCGTTGGCTCCCATGCCGGCGTACAGCTTGGTCTTGAGCGAGGAGATCTTCTCCACGCCGCGCTTCGACCCCATGGCGCGGCGGAGCAGGTCGGCTTCGTCGCCGTCGATCTCGCCAATGGCCATGGCCATTTGCATGAGCTGTTCCTGGAACAGCGGCACGCCTTTGGTTCTCTCGAGCACCGGTTCCAGCAGCGGGTGCGGGTAGGTGACCGGCTCTTGGCCGGTCATCCGCCGTACGAACGGGTGCACGGCGCCGCCCTGGATGGGGCCGGGGCGGATGAGCGCGATCTCGCAGGCGAGGTCGTAGAACCGGCGCGGCCGCAGCCGCGGGAGCGTGGCCATCTGGGCGCGGGACTCGACCTGGAACACCCCGACGGAGTCGGCGCGGCAGAGTTGGTCGTAGACGCCTTGCTCCTCCTTGGGGATGGTGTGCAGCTCCCAGGCCTCGCCGAGCCGGCTCTCGACGGTGTCGATCGTGTACTGGAGAGCGGCGAGCATCCCGAGGCCGAGCATGTCGAACTTGACCAGGCCCATGTAGGCGCAGTCGTCCTTGTCCCACTGCAGCACGGTGCGTTTCTCTTTGCGGGCGTGCTCGATCGGCACCACCTCGCCCACTGGGCGTTCGGTGAGCACCATGCCGCCGGAGTGGATGCCGAGGTGGCGGGGGAACTTGAGCAGCTCGCCGGCCAGGGCGACGACGGGGGAGGGGATGTCGTGGTCGGTCGACGTGATCTCCGGTGACCACCCGTCGACCTGCTTGGACCAGGCGTCTTGCTGGCCTTGGGAGTAGCCGAGCGCCTTGGCCATGTCCCGCACCGCGGATTTGGGCCGGTAGGAGATCACGTTGGCGACCTGGGCGGCGTTGCGGCGGCCGTACTTGTCGTAGACGTACTGGATGACTTCTTCGCGCCGGTCGGAGTCGAAGTCGACGTCGATGTCGGGTTCCTCGGTGCGGGTCGCGGCCAGGAACCGCTCGAACGGCAACCCGTACAAGATCGAGTCGACGGCGGTGATGCCCAGACAGAACACGACCGCGGAGTTCGCTGCCGATCCGCGGCCCTGGCACAAGATCCTGCGCTCGCGCGCCCACCGGACGAAGTCCCACACGATCAGGAAGTAGCCAGGGAAGTCGCGCTCGGCGATGACATCGAGCTCGCGCTCCAGACGCCGGTAGGCGTCCGGGCGCTGCTCGCGGGTCCCGTACCGCTCCAGCGCGCCTTCGAAGGTGAGGTGCCGCAGCCACGACATCTGGTCGTGCCCGTCCGGTACGTCGATCTTCGGCAGGTTCGGCTTCGCGGCACGCAGGTTGAACGCGAGCTGGTCGGCCAGCTCGACCGACCGTGCGACCGCGCCGGGGAAGTTGCGGAACAGACTCCCCATCTCGTCGCCGTCACGCAGGAACCCGGTGCCGGCGGCCGGGAGCCAGCCGTCCATCTCGTCCAGGCTCCGCCGGGCCCGTACCGCGGCGACCGCGGCGGCGAGCTTGTGGCCGCGCGGCTGCGTGTAGTGCACGTTGCCGGTCGCAACGGTCGCCAGGCCAGCCTGCTGGGCGAGTTCCGCCAAGGCGCGGTTCTGTGTGGAGCAGGTCGGCATCTGCCGGTCGATCAGCTCGACCACGACCCGGTCCTTGCCGAACAGCGCGGTCAGCTTGTCGAGCTCGCGCCGAGCAGCGTCGATGCCGGCCGGGATCGACGGGGCGCTGGTGAGGGCTTGGCGGACTGCGCCTTTGCGGCAGCCGGTCAGGATCAGCCAGTGGTCGCGGCCGCGCTCGGCCAGGTTCTCGATGTCGTAGACCGGGCGGCCCTTCTCACCGCCGGCCAGGTGGGCTTCGGTGATCGCCCCGGACAGCCGGTGGTAGCCCTCCTTGCCTTCGGCCAGCACCAGCAGATGGGTGCCTTCGGGGTCCGGGACGCCGTTCTGTGGACCCGACAGGCCGATCGACAGCTCGGCGCCGTAGACGGTGGTCAGGTCGTAGGTCGCGGCGGTCTCGGCGAACCGAGCGGCACCGTAGAACCCGTCGTGATCGGTCAGCGCCAAGGCGTGCAGGCCGAGCTGGACCGCCTCCTCGACCAGGTGCTCCGGCGACGACGAGCCGTCCAGGAAGCTGAAATGCGAGTGGGCGTGCAGCTCGGCGTACGGCGTGACCGGCCCGGCCGGACGGGTCGGCCGGGCCTCCAGCGGAGGGACGTACGGGCCGCGATGCTGGCTCCAGGCGGGGGAGTCCCCGCCATTTGCCTCCGGAGGCCGGCCTCCGTGGGAGTCCGGCCGGGATCGGTCCGACAGCCGGCGTTCCAGCTCCGACCAGGAGATCGGCGGATTCGAGTAACCCAAAGCGCCACCTCCAAGACACTCCGTACGGTCGCCCCTTTGACCGGGCTCCTAGCTACTCGGCTAGTAGAGCACATGTTCGAATACATGGCATTCTGTGGTCATGGTGGGACGATTCAATGTGCGGCCAGGAACCGGAGAGGCTGACTGGTCGATCTGGGACAACGGTGCGAACGGTCTGAGAGGTTCAGGTCTGCACGAGGCCGAAGCGCATCGCCAAGCCGCCGAGCTCGAGCTGCAGTACGACGCGCACGGCTATCGGCCGGCCGAGACCTACCAGAAGGTGGATCCTCCGAAGCCTGTCCAGGCGTGGCAGCCCGCGGGGGTGCTGGTCGCGTGGGTCCGCGAAGGCGGTGAATGGCTCGGCCAGGTCCGCGATGACGACGGGCGATATCACTGGGTGCCCGGCGACCAGCTGCGGGAGGCCACGGACAACCCCTAATCGTTGTGTGACCGGGTGGTTGCAGTGGGCAAGGTTCGCAGTCGATGCATGGCAGCGGGCCAGGCAGCGGATGTCGGTTTCGCCACGATCGGCGAATTGTGGAAACGGTTCAGGGCCCGCACCCGATGATCCGGCAGGGGAGGGGATCGGGTTCATGGGGATGGGTGACACCGCGCAGCGCCTCGTGCTGCTGCTGCAGCTGTTGGAGCGCTGCCCTAGTTCAGGTGAGCTTGCCGACGACGCAGTACTGGATGCCTGGTTCGGGCAACGCTCGCCGGTCTTTGGCCGAGATCGCTGAGTCGGGCTGTCGCATCTCGTTTGTTGCTGTGTCGTCCAAATCAGGCGGCAGGTCGGCTTAGACGACTGCTGAGTCGAGACAGCTGGCGAAGGTCGGGCGCATTCTGAGGTCATGACCTGGCAGTGCGGGAAGTGCGACGGGCTGAACGTTCCCGCGCACCACCGCTTCTGCCCGAGACGCCCGAAGACCGACCGCGTCAAGCGGGTGGTCATGATCGTCTGGCCGCCGTTCGGCCGCCGGGCAACGCCTCGGGATAGCGATGGCACCGGCTCGCCGAACTGAGCCTCGGCTACCGGAAGGCCTTGGCGGACCGGTCGACGTCGAGTTGGTTCGATCGGTCGAGGTCCTTCCTGGCCCGTCGGCGCTCCCGGGCGGTAGCCGCTACGAGCCGAAGTGGGACGGCTTTAGAGCAATATTGATCCGGCAGGGAGAAACTGCGCGGATCTGGTCACGCCAGCGCAAGGAACTGACCTACCGGTTTCCCGGCATCGTCGCCTCAGCGCAGCTGCAGCTACCGACCGGCGTCGTGTTGGACGGCGTTATTGTTGCCTTCGTCAACGGGAAGCTGGACTTCCAGGCGCTGCTGCGCGGGCTGGTGGGCTCGCCGCCGGCATTGTTCATGGCCTTCGACCTGCTGGCGCTGGGCGGCGTCGACCTGCGTACTCAACGGTGGTCGGTTCGCCGTACCCGCCTCGACGGACTCGCGTCGACCTGGTCGCCTCCTCTTCAGCTCTCGCCAGTGACCAGCGACGTCGACGAAGCCAAGGAGTGGTTCGACGTACTGCCCGCGGCGCTCGGCGTGGAAGGCCTGGTGGTCAAAGGCGCTGCATCCCGGTATGTCGGCGGCCGCCGAGAGTGGCTGCGTGTGAAACATCGCGAGTCGGTGGAGGCGATCGCCGGCGCTGTCACCGGCTCGCTCGACCGCCCGGACTCCCTGATCGTCGGCCGCTACCGCGGTAAGACGCTGGAGATTGTCGGGCGGACCGTGAAGCTGCGAGGCGACCAGGCGGCCGGCCTCAGCAAGGTGCTCAAGCCGGCCGGGGCACGCCATCCTTGGCCCGACGAGATCTCGACCCAGTGGCAGAACAGCAAGAGGACTCCGATCATCAAGGTTCGGCCCGGCGTCGTGGTCGAAGTCTCGGCCGACGCAGCGCAGAAGGACGGGCACTACCGGCACCCACTGCGCCTGCTACGCATACGAGCGGAGTTGCAGCCAAAAGATGTTCCGACACTTCCTGATAACGGTGCGGAGTCCTGAGGGTCGGCTGATCGCTCGCCGAGCCTCGACCTTGTGGGTTGGCGTTCAGAGCTCCGACAAGCAACAGCGCATCAATGTTGTGATAGATGCAACCGCGTCTGATGACCGAACTGAGCTTCCGGAGGACCACCGCAGCAGCGCCAGCTCCAGGGCTATTGGTGCCGCCAGACCTTCATCGCTGAGGCCAGAAGGAGCACGACCAGCAGCGGCACGATCACCACTGCGGGGACCACATTGAGCAGCATGCCGCCGAGCAGGGTGCCGACGATCGAGCCGACCGTCATCGTCAGTACGAAAGTCTTGTTGCTGCGCAGGATCTCGAAGCTGGCGTCTTGGGAGTAGCGGGCGAACGCGACCAGCATGGTCGGCAGGGAAACGGCCAGCGACAGGCTGCCGGCGAGTTTGATGTCGATGCCGTAGAGCAGCACGATGGTGGGGATCAGCAGCTCGCCGCCGGCCACTCCCATGAGCGCGGCCACCACTCCGATCGCGACGCCCGCGAGCAGGCCCGCGACGAGCCTGACCAAGGCCGGCAGCTCAAGAGTGCCGACCGGCCCCAGATGGGATCCGGCGAGCGCGGCCGCGATGACGACCAGGAGCACGGCGAGGACCTTGTAAAGGGTCGCCGATCGCATCTTGGTGGCCCAGGTCGCCCCGATCCAGGCGCCGACCAGACTGCCCGCGAGCAGGTTCGCCACCACGCCCCACTGCGAAGTGACGTCATCAAGCGGCACCGCGAGCAACCGGGCAGGCAGCGCGGTGAGCACCACGATCAGGCTCATCGCCTTGTTCACGATCACCGCCTGCAAGGCGATGAAACCGAACAGCCCGATCAGCAGCGGGAGCCTGAACTCGGCTCCGCCCAGGCCGATCATCCCGCCCAGAACGCCGATCAGAGCTCCGGCGACCAACGCAACCGGAAGAGAGCGCACAACCGGCGCTGACGTTGGCGGAATGATCGCCGACCCGGCCACCGAACCTCCGAAACGCCGCCGTTGCTGCTGGACAAAGCAAGTATCCAGCGCGGGCCCACCTGGCGGGCGTGCCAGCGGGCTTGGAGCATTCTGCACGAATCAGATAACGCTGTCCCCCAGCCATACGACCCGACCTCAGTCCAGACGATGTTCCGAAGCTTGCTCCGCCCGTCACCGAATGATCTCGCGGTCGCGGTCTCGGCAGCCGCGCTCGGCCGGATGGCAATCAGCAACGCTGACGCAGTTGGCGTGGCCTTGATGCCCGGGTCGACGCCGGTAGCCGTTCCCGCGATCAGCGCTTGCACCTGGACGCTGTGCCGGCCGAACCGTTGCTTGAACCCGGCCAGACCTCCCGCGGCCTGCTTGGCCTCGGCAGGTACCTGATGGAGTTGTCCGTTCAGCCGTTGCACATCTGACACGTCAATCTCCTCGCTGGGTTTGGGTTGTGGCCATTGGGCTGGGGATGCGGCCTGGGGGCTCCTGGGCCATGATGTGGATTGAATGGAGGTTGGTGCTCGGATGATTCGACGTAAGAACCGCTTGCTGGAAACCGCGCTCGCCTGTGTCGAGCGGGGCATCCCCGTTAAGCCCGCGACTCCGGACGGCAACGCGGAAATGGCAGACTGGCTGACGGATGCCAACTCTGTTGGTGCTGTCTGGCGAGTCGCGGAGCCCCCGAACCTCGCGATCACGTCTAGTGCGGCGGTCGCGATCTGGAGGTTGCCGAAGTTGGCTGGCGCCTACGGCAAGCGTCTGTATGAGCAGGAGCGACCGGGGGTTTGGCCTCCGATGATGCAGCTGGCTGACGGCGACTGGATCACCTGCACTCTGCCGCCAGGCGACACTCTCGGTCCGTTGGCGACCGGTGTTGAGTATCTCTCCCCGGGCACACCGGTCGTAATTCCGCCGTCGCGCCTGCTCGATGGTCATCGGCTGCGCTGGGATGGTGCGAAGTTTCCTCAGCACCCGTTGCCGACCGCCGAGGCCGTGCTCTCCAAGGTCTTGCGAGCAGAGATCGAGCACGAAGAACTGTTCGGCGGCCGGACGGGCTAGCAGGGGCATCAGTCCTTGCGGCCGATGGCGAGGAACAGGGAGCTAGAGGCAACCAGCTCAGGCATCCGATCAGCGAGGCGACAACACTCCAGGGCAGTACTGAGCGGATCATGATCTGCCAGGTTGCCGGTGTACGGCTGGTCCTTGAAGTGTGCATCGATCATGACAGTCAGCCAGCCGCCCGGGCCCGTGAGACCGTAGATCTTGACGGGTCGCAGACCGGCATCAGCGATCTCGCTGCGGAGTTGACTTTCCTTGTGGTAGTAGCAGTGGGCCATCCGCTCGTTGTCTTCGCTGTAGCCGGTGTCAACGATCTTCTCCACCACGTGCAGGCGTCGTACGAGAGTGTTGGCCAGGGTTGAGCCGATCAGGTTTGCCGCGCGGTTGATCGCGATCGCCACCACGATGCCTCCCGGCCGGACCACACGTGCCGCCTCGCGCAGCGCCAACCGCCTGTCTGCCGCATCCGGCAGGTGGTAGAGCGGGCCGGCCATCAACGCTGCATCGAACGTCTCGTTCGGCCATGGCAGGTTCCGGGCGTCGCCCAGCTCCGCGCTGATCCCGCTGTCTCTCGCCTTCTTGATGTGATCGACCACCGGGTCAAGCAGGTCCACGTTGTGACCCTGCTGTTGAAGCCACCGCGCGTGTACGCCGGGACCGCCGCCGATGTCGGCGATGCGGCACGGCTCGGGAGGGAGCCAGCGGGTGAGGAAGTCGTATAGGCGCGCGCTCTCGAGTTGGCCCTTGAGGGTCGAACTCAGCCGAGCCGACTCATCCCACCGGGTCGAGTAGTGCTGGTGGATCTCGGCACTCACCGCGGGCTGTTCGGGCACAGATGCAGTCTGGGTGTCCACGACACTCCTTCTCAGTCAGTTGGAACAGCGGGTGGGCGCCGCTTGCTCGGCGTAGCCCACCCGCTGGCATGGAGGAGTCCTCGACCTCGGGGTTGAGTGCCGAGGACTCCAGCTTTCGGTGACGGGACCAAGCAACGCGCGACGATCAATCCGCGCCAGAGGTTGGATGCCGGTCCCGCCAGACCATGGGTTGGTACTCAGTCGCGCGGGTCGTACGGTTCGCCGGGTGGATAGGCGATCTCGTTCTCTGTCGCTTCCCTGGCGCGAATCTGATCGAGCGGATATCGCTTCCGGAACACGTCGGCATAGGCTTCGGCCAGAGCGGTCGGCGCAACGCGAGCGTTGATGACCTGGCCATCGCGGATCACGACGACGAGCCACCGCTTGTCATCGGTCACCGATCCGCGCGGGCGGTCGGCTCGTTGGTCACCCTTAGCTTCGCGAACCGCCTGCGCTGCGCCGCCGCCAAACGGGCCGCGTATCGCGGATCGTCGCCGATCCAGTCCGAGATGAGATGCTCCCCGAACCAAACCTGCACCCGTCGCCCTTCAGCGGCCCCCTCGGCCTGCGCCGTCTCCATCTCGGTCCTCATCTCCCCGTTCGATCAGATCCCCGTCGAGGTGGCGCTCACCCCGGAGCCACCCTTCGAAAGCCCACCGGTTCTGGTCGGGGCATCGCCTGACGTACTCGCTGATCTGCGCCTCGCTCAGTTCGGCCACTGTTAGTCACATCCCCAGGTGTGGGTTGAGCGGGAAAGCCTCTAGCGGGCGGCCAGTTGGTGACGATTGCAGGGACACAATGGCCAGTGGCTTCACTGAAACAAGCAAACCGTCTACCCTGCGTAGTTGCCAGCGCAGAAAAGCCGCATCTGTGCTGCACCGTTGACGCGACGACGACAAGGCGGTAAAGCCCAGGCGGCTGGGCGTGGGGCGATGGCATCCAAGCGCGTACGACTGGCACAGCAGCGGAAGGCTGCTGGCCTAAGTCAGGAACGCCTTGCTGAACTTCTCGGCGTCGATCGCTCAACAGTCGGCCGCTGGGAGGCGGCTGACACCGACCCGCAACCGTATCTGCGACCAAAACTTGCGGCGGCGCTGGGCACCAGCCTGGATCATGTCCGAGACCTCCTCAACGAGGTCGACAAATCGGCTGGCGTCGAAGACCGGATGGCTTACGCACTCGGTCATCCTGCATCGACCGACCTCGTCGGCGTCGCCCAACTAAGGAACCGAATCCTCTCGTTGGACGAGTCTTACGACAGATCGCCGTCCACTGGGCTGATAGGCGCGGCGGGCCAGGCCCATGGACAGGTGGCCTATCTCCGCGAGAACGCCAACAGTGCCAAGGTCCGGCGCGCCCTGTACGAGGTGGAGGCTGAGTCCTCACTCTTGATGGGCCAGCTCGTCTGGGACGCGAGCCAGCGTCGCGAGCCCACAGGCCCGATCGCGTATTTCGATCAGGCTGTGCACGCTGCACAACAGGTACGTGATCCCGCCGCTGAGTCCTATGCCATCCTCAGAAAGGCGTACGTCGCCCTGTATGGCGAGTCCGATCCGCGGCGCGGGCTCGCGCTCGCCACCGAGTCGTCGGAGGTGGCGAGCGACTACAGCCCTTCCCTCACCGGTCTAGCCCTTCTGCACGTCGCTGAGAGCCACGCCATGCTGGGAGATCTCCGGAGCTGTGAGATCGCCCTGACGGGGGCCGAGCGTCAGTTCGATCTGGTTGGCGCAGACGATGTGGCTGCTGCCCACTACTCCATCAATGAGTTCAACCGGCTGGCGGGATCCTGCTACCTGTTCCTCAACCTGCCCGGCCGAGCCGAGCCAATCCTGTACCAGACCGCGTGTGCCTTGGGTTCCAAAAAGAAAAGCCAGGCCATCGCACTCGCCAATCTGACTCTCTCCCTGATCAGGCAACGGAAGCTGGATGAGGCAGCGGGCACACTGCATCAGACCATTGACGCTGTCGAGCTAACGCGCGGCGGCGGCGCGCTGAACCTCGTCTTCACCGCTGGACGCGAGCTGAAGCCCTGGCGCCAGGAACCCTGGGTCCAGGACATCCACGATCGCCTTCTTGCGCTCATGGCATCCATCTAGACAAACTGCGGCATGACCGCTGATCATGACAAGCAGAAACTTCGCGAGCGGATCTGGAACCTCCTCGAATCCGAGCACGCAGCACCAGCCGGGGTTCACGGCAAGATCCCCAACTTCCATGGCGCCGATCGGACTGCCGATCTCCTGTCGGCAAGGCCCGAGTGGCAGAGCGCATGGACAATCAAGGCCAACCCCGATCGTGCCCAGCGGCCCGTTCGGGTCCGGGCTTTGGAGGACGGCAAACTGCTGTACGTGGCAGTCCCCAAGATGGCCACACCGCAGCCCTTCTACGTATTGGATCCAGAGGCTACGGACCTTTCTCCCGACCAAGCGATCGAGGAGGCTTCAGACGGCAATCGGACGCTCATCGCGATCAGCGAGATGAGCCCCGTCGATCTAGTGATCTGTGGGAGCGTCGCCGTCAACCGGGACGGTGCCCGAATCGGCAAGGGTGCCGGGTACTCCGATCTCGAGGTCGCACTCCTGACTGAGGCCGGATTGGTCACAGATGAGACCGTCATCGTTGCCCCGGTTCACCAGCTCCAAGTCGTAGACGACGACCTACCAACATCTGGCCATGACTTTCGCGTCGATCTGATCGTCACCCCGGACGAAGTGATCGAGTGCCCCAGCTCACGCCGGCCGAGTGGCTTGATCTGGGAGGACCTGGACGCCAGGAAGATTGCAGCCATTCCGATCCTGACGGCCATGGCAAAATCGCGCGAGTCCGGCTCCTGACACGAAACAGCCCCCGAACCGACTGGCTCGGGGGCTATCCCAAGTGACATCTCTCAGTGAGTGCTCCCTCTTCGGTTACCCGATCTTGTCGTCCAGATCGCCATCGGTCGTACCAGTGGGCCTCGCAGCCCATCTCGACCAAGACTGTTGGGTCAAGCGACCGCGTGGTCTTAGTAAGGTGTACTGACTACGCGCTGTAGTGGCATCATCAGCCACGTGGCTGGGGTGGCCGGCGACTTTTCAGGCTCGTCACTAGGGGAGGTGTCGGGCTCGCAGGCCATCGCGGATCACGGCTCAGGGGTACATTGACACCCGCGTCATGGAAGGGGGACGACCGATGTTTGAGAAGGGGCAGCGGGTCCGTGTGTCCGCGGTCGGCGTGCCCGATTTCGCCACCGTTCGGTTCGTGATTCCTGGGGAGCGGCCGGGTTCGTTTGATCTGATCCTCGTTGACGACGAGCAGAGACGCCACGAGGTGAACCTGGCCGCCGGGGACACGGTCACGGTTCGTGCTCTTGTCAGCGATGGGAAGGCTGATTCGGCCAGGGTCCTGGCCGGCATGTGGACGCGGTGGATGGATGCTGCCGCGACCAATGCGGAGTCCAGTGCGATGGCCTCGACTCCGCTCAAGCCGTATGCGCACCAGACCACCGCCGTGTATGGCGCGATGCTGCCGCAGCCGCTGCTTCGGTTCCTGCTGGCAGACGAGCCGGGGACCGGTAAGACCATCATGGCTGGGCTCTACCTGCGGGAGATGCAGAGGCTCGGCTTGGTCAAGCGGGCGCTCATCGTCTGCCCGGCGAACCTGGCTACCAAGTGGGTGGACGACTTCCAGCGCCTTCTCGGCGGCGGTCTACGCCAGCTCACCTCGGCCACCGTGCGTGAGAACGCACTCAACAGCAACGACCTCTGGGTTGTCAGTCTCGAGCTGGCCGCCGTCAACCCCGCCGTCCAGGACGCCATCCGTCCGGATCGGGCGGGCTGGGATCTAGTGGTCTTTGATGAGGCGCACCGGCTCACCCCGACCGCGGCAGGCTTTCATCAGGTGGGTCGTCTGCTGGCGAAAAACACGCCACGTGCGCTGCTGATGACCGCTACGCCGCACCGCGGCAAGGAGTGGCTGTTCCGACACCTGCTGCATCTGGTCGACCCCGCCATCTACCCCGACCCCGGCACTGACCCGAACATCGAGCTGAGCGCGCTGCGCCCGGGGCCGATTCACTTCCTGCGGCGCATGAAGGAGGACCTGGTCGACTACGACGGCCAGACGCGACTGTTCAAAGGCCGGACGGCCCACAACCACAGCGTCCCGCTGTCTCAGGTCGAGTACGGCTACTACCAGGCCGCCCTCGACATGGTCGATCAATACTTCCCGCCCACGGCGCAGCCCCTCGCCCGCATGGTCTACGGCAAACGTGCCGCCTCGAGCCTTCACGCCCTCGCCGAGACGCTGCGTCGCCGGCATGCCCACATGGGACAGATGAGCGAGGCCGAGGCCGCACTCATCGCCGATCGTGAAGACCAAGGCGACGAGAGCGAGATTGACGAGGCCAAGGTCGTGCATGCCGCGTCGACCGCGAGTCGGGCGGAGCGCGCCGGCATCAAGGCGCTCGTCGACCAGATCGACGCCACAGTCAACGACCCCAGTGGGCAGCCGTCGAAATGGAAGCGACTCACTGAAGACTGCCTTGGCAAGCACGGCATCCTCCCAGGTAACACCGAGCAGGCCGTCGTCTTCACCGAGTACGCTGACTCGGCAGAGTGGATCGCCCAGCGTCTGCAAGCCCAGGGCTACACCGCCCGGTTGTACTCCGGCCGCCAGAGCAAAGCCGACCGCGACGACGTTCGCAAGGCCTTCATGCGTGGCGAGTTTCAGGTCATCGTCACCACCGACGCTGGCAACGAAGGAATCGACCTGCAGGCCGCGCACGTCCTGATCAACTACGACATCCCCTGGTCGCTGGTCCGGCTCGAGCAGCGCATGGGCCGCATCCACCGTGTCGGCCAGCACCGCGACGTCTTTCTGTACAACCTCGTCGCAACCGACACTCGCGAGGGCGCGACGCTGCTCCGCCTACTCGACAACTTCGTCACCGCCGCAAACGAGCTGCGCGGACAGATGTTCGACAGCCTGTCGGCTGTCGCCGAGATCACCGGCGTCGACTACGACAAATGGCTGTCGGACCTCTACGGCAACGACGAGGTCAAGAAACAGAACGCAATCGATGCGGCGAAAGCAATCCAGTCACATGAGCTCACCCGGGTCGCTCGCCAAGTGCGAGATACCGAGCGCAGACTCGCGAGCCAGGTCGACGCGGTCGCCGCACTCACACTGCTACAGCGCGATCTGTTCGCACGCATCAACCCAGCCATCGTCGAGGCCTATCTTGACCGGCTCGCAGCCGCCAACCTTCTACGCGCTGAGCCGACCGCCGCAGGCGCCGGCTTCCGACGGCTCGCACTCACCAGCGGCACGCTTCCAGCCAGCCTGGGCGGCGGATACGAAGTCCACATCGCCACCAGCGGCGACGCGCTGCGTGAGGCGGCCGAGAACATCGACGTCGGCGACACCATCACACTCGGCCCCGGCGAGCCTGGTTTTACCGACCTCATCAAGCTCGCCGACCGCAGCCTGGCTGAAGACGTCTACCAGTCCGGCGCGGCCGAGGACCCGACCAGCCTCACGCCCTACGACCTCTACGCGTACGAGGCGACCATGACCGAAAGCGATGGCAAACGTGCCAGCATCTGGGCCACCCTGATCAAGGTCGACGACAGCGGCAACGCGCGCGCCGTGCGCTGGGAGACTCTCGCCAACCTCGTCTCGACCGCCCAGCCCGGCACTGGACCCCATCCCGCTCGGCAGGACAGTGCCGTCCATGCCGCTCACCTGGTCGCCCAGGAGACAGTCGAACAGCACCGCAACGTCCGCACAGACTGGTTCGCTCAAGCTCGCAAAGACCTCACCAACCTGCCGCTCAGCCTCACCGAGGGCATCAACGACCGCGACACCCGGCTCACCCTCCGCAAACGCCTCCAGGCGCAGACCACTGAGCGGCTCGGGGAACTTGAGCGGCTTGTCGACGTCCAGCTCACCGAGCCCAGGCTCGTAGGCCGGCTCCGCGTCCTCGCCGCCGCTGACGCCAGCATCCAGGCCGAGATCGATGCCGAGATGGTCTCGATGAAACACGTCCAGCAGTTGTTGCAGGACGACGGCTGGACTGTGGAGGACGTCCATACCGAGGGCCGCGGCTACGACCTCGATGCCCGACGTAACAGTCAGGTCCGCCACGTCGAGGTGAAAGGCGTGCTCGGCAGCGCCGCTAGCGATGGCATCCGGATGACCGGCAACGAGGTCCTCATCGCAACCCAGCACCGCAAGGACTATTGGCTCTACGTCGTCGACGCGTGTGCCGACGGCAAGGGCCGGTTCTTCGGCGCTTACGAGGACCCCGCCATGTTGTTCGCCACCGACATGACCGGCGACGCGATCTTCCGCGTCCCCGGCAGCAGCCTCAAGAACGCACCCGGGAGCAATGTATGACCCGCATGATCGAGCGATGGTTTCCGAGCGCCGAGGTCTCCGAGAACAGCAGCAAGGGCTGGGGCTCCGGAAACAGCGAGATCTCTCTGTTCATGTGGTTCGCCAAGCGCCCTACGGCGCAGGCGAAGGCCGCCACAATCTGCTCGCTGTTGCCGTGGCCCGACGACGACCGGGAGCAGAAGCGGCTCCAGGAACTGGTCCGAGGCGCGATGGCGGGCAGATACGCCGCCTGGGGGCAACTGCAGGCCGAGATCCAGCTCGCAAACCCCCAGGGCGCCACGACCCTCGACCCCTTCTCGGGCCGAGGCATGATTCCCCTCGAGTCCGCTCGTCTCGGTGTCCCCTCGTCCGCCCTGGACTACAGCCCGATGGCGGTGCTGGCTAGTCACCTGCTCACGTCGGCCCCGTTCGAGGACTGGTCAAACGAGCCACCGCTGCCCTTCGGAGAGGGAAGCGCCGGCGTGCTGGCCTTCCCCAAGGACCGGCTCTTGAGCGACCTCGCCACGCTGTTCGCCGAGGTGCAGACGCGGCACGCCGCAGCCATGAGCGATTTCTACCCACGCCACGGTGAGGCACTCCCGTGGGGCTACCTGTGGGCTGTGACCATCCCTTGCCAGGAGTGCGGCAACACGTTCCCTCTGATCGGCTCCTACGAGCTGCTCGCGGCACGCGGCACGCGGGGGCCGGTCTCCTTCTATATCGAGGGCGACCGCGCCACCGGCACCTGGCAAGCGGTTGTGAAGGACGGCGCCGCTACACAGTCGCCGACACTCACCAACGCAGTCGTCAACGGGCGAAAGGTGGCGGGCAAGAGTGCGCTGTGCGTGTTCTGCTCCCACGTTCACCCTCTGGCGGTCCACCGCCGTCTCCTGCAGGAGGGCCGCGGCCGCGACGCCCTGGTGCTCGCCGCCGATATCGACCGCAGCAGCCAAAAGGTGTTCCGGCCGCCCACGGACCTCGAGCGCCAGGCGGTGGAGGCGGCCAGCAAAGCGCTCGCGACCGAAGCACCCTTCACCCCGCTCATGCCGGCCGTACCGGACGAGGGCATAGCGCCCGGAAACAACAACATCATCGGGCCCAGCATCTACGGGGCGAAGACGTACGGCGACTTCATGGTCGACCGGCAATCTCTGTCCTACGTCCGGCTCGCCCGTGTCATCGCAGGCCTCGGTGACGAGCTGACGGCGGCCGGTCTCTCTGGTGATTACGTGCGCGCGTTGACCGGTTACGCGACCGCCGTGGTGGTCAAGAAGCTGCGGCGCTCCACTCGTGGAGCCCGTTTCCAGACCAGCGGTGGTGCCCGCGTGGGAGATCTCTTCGTGAACGAAGGCTCGATCACCTTCTCCCACGACTTCTTCGAGGCCGGGATCGGTGACGGTCCGGGCACCTGGATGTCGATCTCCGACAACGTTCTCGCCGCCTGCCGCAACCTGTTCCACGACCTGCGCGGCACAGCGACCTCAGTCCAGCGCGGCTCAGCCACTTCGCTACCTTTCCCGGCGAAGACCTTCACCGCCGTCGTGACTGATCCCCCCTACGACCAGATGATCGCCTATGCCGACGCATCGGACCTGTTCTTCGCATGGGCCAAGCGTTGCCTCCACAACACCTGGCCCGAGTTCGGCGTGACGGCCGACCCGTACGGCTGCCAAGACAAGAGCGAGGAGATCATCGTCAAGCGTGTCCGGGGCGAGGCTCCGGACGAGCACCGCACACGCGAGCACTACGACGCGCTCATCGCCCGGGCATTCACCCAGATGCGCGAGGTCGTCCGTGACGACGGCGTCGTCACGATCGTCTTCGGCCACGGCGAACCCGAGGTCTGGCAGCGGCTGCTCCACTCCATCGACCAGGCCGGCCTGGTCATGACTGGTTCGTGGCCAGCGAACACCGAGTCCGGCGGCCAGCAGGGCAAGGCCAACATCGAGACCACTCTGACCATGGCTTGCCGCCCTGCCCCAGTCGGTCGACAGTCTGGTCGGAAGGGCGCTGTGGAAGCCGAGATCAAGGCCGAGATCAAACAGCGCTACCCCGACTGGGAACGCTGGGGGCTCGCTCCGGCCGACATGCTGATGGCCGCGGCCGGTCCAGCGATGGAAGTCGTCGGCCGCTACAGCGAGGTCCTGGATGCCAAGGGCGAGCAGGTCGACATCCACACCTTCCTGCCGCTCGCCCGGGCCGCGGTTCAGGAAGCCATGTCTGTCGAGATCAACGACCAGCCTCTTGAGACCTTCGACGCCCGCACGCGGTTCGGTCTGTGGTGGGTGCGCCTGTACGGCCGCCAGACCCAGGCGAAGTCGGAGCTCCGGTGGCAGGCCCTCGCCTCATCCCTCGACATGGCAGCCGTCCGCGACCTGGCGCCCGACGCCGACAAGGGAGTCCGCTTCACCGCATCGCAGCAGTTCACCGGCAAGATCACCGGCGACTCCGCCGTGATCGATGTGGCCCTCGCTCTCGCCGCCGCCTCCGAGGACGGGCTCGACGCGATGGGCGAGGTCCTCGCGGCCTCAGAGCGATCAGCAGACGATACCTACCTATGGGCCGCCGTGCAGTTCCTCGCTGACCGACTGCCCGACAATGACCCCGATTCCATCGCGTTCACCCGAGTCCTACGCACACGCAGCGGCATTGCGACCGCGGCCGATCTGGTCACCGCAACCGACGAGCAGCAACGCAAACGTCAGAAGAACGACGACGACCAGCTGAAGTTGCTCTGATGGCCAGCCAGATCACAGCCCGCCGATGCTCCATCAGAGCCAGAGACAACCGCAGGAGGTTGCCATGACGACGACAGTCACGCCGTGGTGGAAGGCCCTGAAGGTCCGCCAGGAGATCCTCAGCGCTTCTGGCCAGATCGACGATGTGCAGATGTCACTGTTCCGGGCTGTCCACGGAACCGGCAGCGACAAGCCGCCGTACGCCGACGCGCCCTATTACGGTGACATCACCCACCCGACCGAGCGGCTCACAGACCTGCTCACCGAGATCGCTGTCCGCATCGGAAGCGGAAGCGACTACCTCAAGGCGCGCGCCGTCACTCGGCTCGACCAAGGCATGGGCGGCGGAAAGTCGCACGCCTGCATCGGCGCCTACCACCTGGCCGCCAACCCCGAAGCCTTGTTCAATACCGAGCTCGGCCAGGGAGTCGCCGCGCGCGCAAAGGCGAAGATTGGGCACGATCTCCCGGCCGATCTGGGACGACCACACGTCGTCGTGATGCCGTGCGACAACATGACGCCAGGGGCCGGCGTCCAGGAGTTCGACGGTCCGGCCACCAACCTCTACGAGCGATTTCTCTGGCGACTCTTCAGCAAGGACTACTCGCTCTACGAGCGCTACCAGCCCTACTGGAGCGACAAGCACAAGATCGGTGAGGCCATCCGCGCCGTCAACCGGCCTGTTCTGATCATCGTCGACGAGATCATGGACTACGTCGGCAACGGCCTCGACGGCGCGAGCAAGCCTGACCTTACTGCCCAAGACATGGCGTTCCTTCGTGCGCTCCTCGACGTCGTCAATGATGTTCCGCACGTTGCCATGGTCGTCGTGATGATTGCATCAGACCACGACAAGACCGCGCTATCGACAGGTGCCCAGGAGCGTCGAGAGGACCTCAACAGCCAGCTCGACCGCAACGGCAAGCCAGCCACAGTCACCGAGGTCGGCGACTTCGCCGACATCCTGCGGCGCCGTCTCTTCGACGCCGATCCCCCAGCAGAAGTCCTCGCTGCAACCGCCGCGCTGTATCGGCCCGTGCTCGAGGACAAGGCGTGGACCAAGAACGTTTGGGAAGCAACCGGCGCCGACTGGCGGCGTCGCTGGGACGACGAGGTCGCGGCCTGCTACCCCTTCCACCCGATGCTCATGAGCGTCGCGAAAGAGGAGTGGAGCAAGGTCACTGGCTTCCAGCGAGTCCGGTCCACCATCCGGATCTTCGCGGCGACCGTCTACGCCCAACAACAGCGAGGCAAGGGCGGCCAATGGGTCCCGGCGCTCATCGGCCCCGGTGATCTGCCATTGTCCGACAGCGCAGTGCGTGAGGCCCTCCTGGGTAGCGGGCTGGTTGAAGACGAGCGCACCATCGCCAACTACCGCAGCCTCGCGGAGATCGAAGTCGTCAACCACGACAGCTCGGCGGGCACCGCCCGTCGCCAAGATCTTGAACGCCAGCCGCTCATATGGAGCGACAGCAACCCGCGGGCCGCCGAGCGGGCCGCCACCTTCATCCTCCTCGCCAGCATCGTCGGCACACTGCGTCCCGGCCGCGGCCGGGGCGCCAGCGCACCTGAAGTCAAGGCAGCTACCAGCGTCCCGGACACCAATTACAGCCTCACCGACGCCGACAGCATCGTCGACGAGCTCGTCAACCCTGACCAGGGCATGAGCGCGGTCGAGATCATCCCCGGCCAGGGCAACAACAAGCCTGCCCGCTACTTCCTCTCGACCCGCCTCACCCACCGAATGCTGGTCAACAACATCCGGCGCACCATCACCGACAGCGAGCGTGACCAGGTCCTCGCCGAGTTCGCCCAGCGCCTAGCCAGCAGCGGACCCTTCCGCGAGCTTAAGTTCGTCAAGGCCGACTTCAGCCGCAGCGCCGCCAACGTCCTGGCTACCGCCGGACTCGACACCGCACACACCAGCAGACTCATCGTGCTCGACCCCGCCCAGTACAGTCTCAGAAACGGCATGGAAGAGGCCACAACGACGGCCCTCACCGTCGCCATGGGTCTGGGCAAAGGAACGCAGCAATTGCCAGTCCAGTGGGCCAGCAGTGCCGTCTACGCGGTCGTGAACACCCAGCGACGCGGCCTCGCTCGCGGCCTGGCAGTTGAGTATCTCGCGCGTCAGAAGGCGCTGGCCGCCCCCGAGGTCCAGAACGACGACGAGCTCAAAGCCACCGGCACCAAGGAGCTCGCGGCCGCGAAGGAGCAACTCGAGAAGGCACTCAAGCGGGCCTACCAGCATGTGGCCTACCTCGCCCAGCCCGACCCAGACGGCGACCGCTACCTCGACCAGATCACGTTCGACGACGACAACTTCACCGCACTCGACGGAACCATCGTCTGGAAGGGCTTGGCTGCCCGCGACAAGGTATTCGACATCGGCCAATTCGGGCCCAGGGCGCTCATGCACAACCTGCGGGAGCATGACTATGGGAAGACACTTTCGGACGTCCGCGCTGCCTTCTACAGCGCACCACGCCTCCCGCTGCTGTACGCCGGCGATCGGGACCTGCAGCAGGCGATCTATGACGCCGTCAACGAAGGCTTGGTGAGCATCGTTGACGGGAACGGTACCGACGTAGCCGTGACCGCACCCGGCCAGGTCAACCTCACCAGCGCCGGCCTGCGGCTTGCAAAGCCGCAGGCACAGACCTGCGCTGACTGCGGCCAACCCACGCACACCGGCCCATGCCCCACCGCAGTCGCGGGCGGGGACATGAGCGCCGGAACCGGTTCAGAGACGACCGGCGGCACTCAAGGACCCGCAGCCACCGGGCCCCAAGATGGTCCGGCCGGAGGCCCCGACGACAAGGCGCCAGCCGCGAAGGAGAAGCAGGTCGCCTTTTCCTTCACCAGCAACCTCCTGGCCAGTCCCGACAACGCCGACACCTTCGCCGCCTTGTTCAAGACCCTCTACATGGCGCTCGATGAACGGCAGATCAGCTACCTCCTGGGGACACTCCAGCTGGTCGTGGATGCGTCGGTAGCGAGCGAACTCCAGCAACGGTTAAGCGAGTTGGGGCTCACAGGCACCGTAAAGGACATCTGACAGTCCGGATCGACAGTGAGTCGCGTCCTCGCCGATCCACAGCCAGCGCAGGCCTTCGGAGAACAAGCTCCGGGCGAGTGCGCCGACAACCGAGCCGCCGAAGCCGGCACCGAGCAGCGAGTCGGCGCACGCGAAGCGCTGCCTCCCGAGCATGAATGCGAGACCCGCGAGGAACTGGTCCGGGGGAGCATCCAGGTTGTAGTCGACCGGGAGTGTGTCAAGGTGAAAGCGGAGCTCGCGGGTGCTACCGCGCAGATCCGACAGTTCCCGCGACTCGGCCCGTCCGTCAGGCCGGGAAGGGGTGCTGCTCATGACCACGAGCCAATCTGTTCATTCGAAGAGCTGCCAGGTGCGGACCGAGATGAACTGTCCACCATGATCTTGTTGCGGCGAGCTCGTTTCCAACCGAATTCCGCCGACGGTGTGTGCGGCTTGGTGATGTCGTCGGTGAACGATCACCCGTGATCATCGTCTACTCGGGCGCTGCCTGGTGTGGCGGCAAGCCGAGCTGTTGACGCGCCTGATCGTGCGGGATTGTGGCAGCCTGGCCTGACGCACTGAGGTCGTCCCACTCCTGGAACGCACGGGCGTCCTCGGCGTCTTCAGCCTCGCCCAGAATGCGGTCCATCTCGGCGTTGGCTTCGTCAGAGGGGATCCACACGGGCCCACCCCTGGCGACGATAGCGGCGATCTCGGCGTCTGCGTCGGCATCGCCAGTGGGAATCGGATGTTCAATCGGCACGGGGCCATGATGCCTGAGAACGCACCGGGCTTGCCGACTTCTCATTCGCTGCTCGTCGTGGCGACGCCCGCGGTGAGTCGATGCGAGTGAGCGAGGTCGGCGAGCAGAAACCCGATCGGGTCGACTTCGCCCGACCAAGGAGGTGTCGTAGTGCCAGGTGGTACCACAGCGAAGAGTCCGTACCCGATGCTCGCAGCGTCGATCCATCTCCGGCTGGCATCGAGTTCGCCGGGCAGCTGGAGTGCAGAGTTGGGGCTGGTGAGCGACGTGACACTTCGGTCTGTGTGATGGAGGTGCAGCCGGCCGGAGTTGGGCCATTGACATCTCTGCCAATCGTGTGGCGCGATCTGGCCGATGCAGCCCGTCATCGTCAGCTGCGTGCGAATCGCGGTATAGGAATCGATTGTTGTGGCCTCAAGGACAAGCGTGGCGACGGGACCTAGCTGGGTGTCTAGGGTTGCGAGCGCCCAGCGGGGTGGGCGGGGGAACGTCATCCTGCAACCGCCTCTGTTTGGAAACTGCGGGTGATCGTGGTGCCGTGGCTGCGGGGCAAGGTCGATCGAGCTCGACGCTGACCGCGTGTTTCGGCTGCTAGTGAATCAGGACTTCGACTGGCGACAACACGCTGACTTGGTAATTCTCGAGGTGGCTAGTACGGCGTTTCAGCTCCGCCAGGACGAGAGGATGCAGCTGACTCCGCGAGACGTCGGATGATCGGCGTGTTCCCCGACGTCGCGGCCGGCGGTAGCCAAGTTGACCAGTGCTGATCTCGGTCACCGTCGACGGTGCGAGCGTTGCGTCGCGAGCGAGCTTCTGGAGCGGCCGAGCGGACATGGACCAACCTTAGGGGCGCCTGGCCGTGCAGGGTGGACGACCGCCTGACGGCTCGCCTTGTCGCCCTGACGAGTCGTTGAGACCTCAACATGTCAGGTCCGCGCGACGCCGCGCGAACGCTACCTGTGTGGTCCGACCGCGTACCACTCACCAGCTTGAAGTGTCGGACGAATCACCTACAGTGATTGCGGTCATGCTGTCGGGCTCCCGAGGAGGTTGAGTCGTAATGCTGCGAGTCAAGCCCACGCTTCGTCTCATCGCCTGGAAAGGTTTATCACCTGCGGAGCAGTCGCAGCCGGCGAAACCTCTCCCAGTGACCGTCGCGCCGATGGCCGGTCGTCTCCATGGAAGCAGGTAGCCGTGGCGAAACGGAAGAAGCTCGGATGGACTGCTGCGGGCGCTGCCCGGGCGGCGCGGGAAAGCCGCATTGCAACCGCGGGGTTCTTGCGCGAGGCGGAGCTGGCCTATGAGATGCAGGCTCACCGGCTGATGGATCTGCATCAGGTCAAGACGGCGCATTTGGGTGCCGGTCAGGAGTCGGCTGCGTTGCAGCTGATGGTAGCGGGCTACGGGTACGACCCGGAATCGTGGATGCCGGCGAATTTCGCGCAGTTCGGCGCCATGGTCACAACAGACCAGGGTTCGGATTTGGCATCAGCCGATCTCTACATCCTCAGCCCGCAGATGTGCGACGTGGTGGTTGCGGCAGCCCTCAGCTTGAGCTTCGACGACCTCAGCCTGATGGCCAAGGAAGACCTGCCCACTCCGCGGGGGCTCGTGGTACTTCCACACCCGTTGCTGGTCCGCTCGATCGGCGGCGAGGTGTCGGACGACCGCGCCTTCGGCTGGAACGGGACGCTGCTGGGGTCCCGGGTGGACATGGCCAAGCAAAGTTGGGTCCGGGAACCGGCGGTTCGGATCACGTCGTTCTACGACACGTTCGGGCCCGTTCAGCCGGACTCTTTTCGCCAGCTTGCTGCTCGAGCGCGGGCGGAGAAGACTCCGCTGCCACCGCTCATGCTGGACGGACTGCAGTGTCTGTGGTTCGGGTTGAAGACCGTGGACGAGCAGCGTGAGGCGATGGATCAGTACCGGGAGGTGACGCGGGAGCACAGTCAGGCGCAACTGGCCGAGGCAGAAAAGCTGGGCCTGGATGAAACCCGGATGGTTGGTGACTACGTTCCGGGTGCGGAGATCCCCGACGACGATGGCTTCTTCACGGCGCGGTTCCTGTACGCGTTCTGGCGACTCTGTGAGCAAGACATTGCCGAGGTGTCGCCGACCGAGGTGGGTCACGCTGCCCGGGTGACATCGGAGCGCGCCGGCGTACCGGCCGAAGTCCGGGTCGCGCAGCTGCGTCCAACAGCGCGCCCTGCGGTCTCGGCAGATGGTCCGGACGTGGATCGATGGAATCATCGGTGGGTGGTGCGGATGCACAAGGTCCGACAGTGGTACCCCTCGGAGCAGCGGCACAAGGTGATCTACCGCGGTCCGTACGTGAAGGGCCCGGAGGACAAACCGCTGCTTGGGGGAGAGGTGGTCCGTCACCTGACGACGTAATCGCCAGGAGGTATCCGAAGGAACCACCGGAGTTAGGCTGGGATGCGGTTCGTTCACAGGGCCGCGCAGACGGTGCTGAACGGAAGGGACAACGGTGGCTGAGCGCGACTTCGGTGGACCGTTCTCGGTCGCGACTCACCAGGTGGAGGCGCTCGGCACCAGCTTCGTGCCCTTCGTCAACGCGTTGCTGGATGCCGAGGCCGCCGCAGCCGGGTTGGACGGCTGGCAATTGAACACGACATATCGCGAGAACATCGGCGACCTGGGCATCGACGCCGGCATCCGCGGAGCCATCAAGACCCGCCACATTCCAGCTGGCGACAGCGCCTGGCAGTTCAAAGCAGGAGACCTGGAACCGGCAAAGTGTAAGAAGGAGCTGCTCCGGCCTGATCTGGAAGAACCGTCAGCGGCCCTCGATACCGTCCGTGCCGGCGGTTCCTATCGCCTCGTGCTGGGCGCCGACTTGACGCCCGCCAAGGTGACCAAGCGACGCAAAGCGTTGGAGGAGGCTGCGGCAACCGAGGGGATCAACGTAGCTCCCGGAATGTTCGAGGTTCTCCCGGCCAATGTGTTGGCTTCCTGGGCAGAAGAACACCCAGCCGTAGCGGTATCGCCTCTGCTGGGTGGGATCGGTAATGGCGCGATGCCGCTTGACCAGTGGAGTCGTGCCGGCCGGCTCAGCAACCCCTGGCAGATGTCATCCTCACGCGCAGAGATAGCAACCGAACTCGACAAATTTGTGAGCGGTCGCCGCGTTCCTGATCTGCGGCTGGAGGGTGTCAGCGGCATTGGCAAGACCCGAGCAGTGCTTGAGGCACTCCGCAGTCGACCCTACGCGAAACTTGTCGCCTACCTGCCCGCCTACAGGTCGGCCCCGGAAGGACTGCTTCAGCAGCTTCAGTTCCAGCAGCGGCCGACCATCCTGGTGATCGACGAATGTGAGGCTCGTCAGCACGAACAACTCGCCGGGATGCTGACAGTGCAGTCGCCTGTCCGCCTCATCACCATCGGACATCCCACCGGATATAGAGGACGCTCTGAGCCTTTGGTGATCGAAGCGCTAGAAGAACATGCCGTGGCCGGCGTCATCAAGACTGCACGACCGAACCTCTCCGCAGAGCACCGAGCCTTCGCTGCCGCATCCTCGGCCGGGAACCCCCGGCTGGCGCAGGTCTTCGCGGATGCCTTCAGCCAGAACCCGAAGGCCACGGTCGGTGAGCTGATCAACCAAGACATCATCGAGACCTACATCACCGCTGACCTCCCCAAGGACAACAATCGCCTGGCCTACTACGTCGTCGCGCTCGTCCCCTCCGTTTCGATCGGTGGCGACACAAATGTTCTTGGCGAGCTCGCATCCGCGCTCCCGGTCACCGAGATCGAGCTGAGGAGGGCCCTCGCCCACCTTGACGAACTCGGGCTCGTCTCAAGCGTGAGTTCGATCGATCGCCCGGACTTCCGTATCTGCAGGATCACACCTCACCCACTGGCTGTACATCTGGCCCGACGCGCCTGGGATACCCTGACGACCGAAATTCTGAATGACCTGTTCCCGGCGGCCGCCAGCGGCGACCTCCTCGATGACCTCGTGCAACGAGTCACTGAGCTCGGTTCCTCTGATGTGACCGGCGCTGCGATCCGACACATTCTTCGCTCCGAGCAACTGCTCGTACAGCTCCGACCCAATGGCAGTCATGAGTACGGGACCTTGCTGTCCAACCTGGCCGCGATTGCCCCTGACGCTGTCTGCGGCCTCGTCGAGGAGGAAGTGAACGCCAGCCCTGAGGACGAGTTGCTCGACCTGTTGGAGCAATGGGAGGCCGCGCGGGGCGCGCTCGACCGCCTCGCGTGGAGCACCAGTACATTCAGGAGAGCGGCGGACCTCATCCGCCGCATCGCCCGCACGGCACCTATCGAGGATCCCAACAACCCCAGCCCCGCCGTTGTCGGTCTGGAAGACCTTGAAGGTCAAGACCCGTTCGTCATCACATTCACGAGCCTTTTCGGCACGATCCTGCCCAACACAGCGGCGCCGCCTGAGGCGCGCCTCAGATATCTGCGTGCAACGCAGGTCTCTACAGACCCAAGGGATCGCCGTCTTGCCGTCCTCGCCGCGAGCCGAGCGGTACGGCCAGACGAAACGGCCTTCGGATCCCTGCACAGCCAAGGCACGATGCTGATCGAGAGCCGCGGTATGCCCACCACCTGGGGTGCAGTCTGGGACTACAAAGCCGAAGCCATCGCCATTCTCGGCGCGCTTGCCAACGACGGTGATCCGGCAACTGCCAATTCAGCCGTGTCCTGCCTTGCGCAGGCAGTCGGCGAGCTGCTGGAAACGGACGTCCTCACAGCCGCTCTCGTCCCGGTCCTAGCAAGGCTGACTGCGCCCCAACTGCGACCGATACGGGCGGCGATCTCGCAACTGCGCTTGCTCCACCGCGACAGCCAGGACCACCGCATCGTCAAGAATCTCGAAACCCTCGAGATCAGCCTGCCGGCTCCCACCCCGGAGGAGACCGTCGAGTACCTCGCCGACGTCAACCCATCACACGACATCGACGGCGAGCACTACTACCCGCAGCTCCAGGCGGCCGTCGGATGCCTCGACCAATCCGGCCGTGTCACCCTGCTGCTCAGCATCCTGCGGCGTCAGCCGCGAGGCTCGTTTGCTATTGGCCGAATCCTCGGCGAAGCCACTGGAGAAGACGAGACGGTCGAAGCCGCACTGGTCGAGCTCGCGCAAACGGACGCGGCCCCATTGCTTGGTTACCTCTACGCCCTCGAGCAGCGTCAATCCGGAGCTTGCGATCGCTTCCTCGACGCCCGGGCAGGCGCTGGGTTAGACGGCAGCCGTCGGCTGTATGTGACCGTCCGTGGCCCACGCAGCCCGAAAGCAGCGGCTCGAGTTCTCCACCTCAGCGCCGGTCTCGAACCAGCTGACGGGGCACGAACCATGCTTGCGTGGAAGGTCAGTGATGCGGACCTCAAGAAGCTCCTGGATGACTGGCTCCCCCGGCTCAGCACACAGGAGGATTACAACGCCGTCGTCGATTGCGTCCACCAGATGCTCTACGCGCGCCAGCCCTGGATCGAAACCGTTGACCCAGTTGTCGCCGAGTTGGTGGCACGGTGCCGGCAGTTCCCCAAGCTCTCCCACGAAGAATGGGACTGGAACCGGCTCGCGCTGCGGCAGTTGACCAAGCAACCTGGCGTACTCGCCGACCTCTTGATCGAACTGATCGAGGCCGGTCGGTTCCGGATCGGTGTCCTCGGCCCCGACGAGCACAAGCTCCTGCCGGCCTGTGTGGCTGCTACTCAAGCCGGTACCTGGTTGCGACTCATGAACGGAGTGGCAGCAGAATCCCATCACTACGTTCGGGCGGCCGGGCGCTGGCTCGGTGAAGCCGCCGACGTCGAGACGGCCGAAGGCTGGGTTGGTGACGATGTCGGGAAGGCGAGAGCGCTGGCCGCGGTCACCGACCTCCGTACCCAGTTCGGGCCAGTTGCCCGATTCCTCATCACGCGATTCGGGCACGATGCCGACGTCACTTCGATGATGGCCGGCTCGCTGGTCGCCGGACGATGGATCGAGGAAGAGGCTGCGGAGCTTCAGGCGGAACTGGAGGTGTTCGTGCAGCGTGTCACTGATACCGACCCCGTCGTACTGAGGCAATGGGTGGAGATCACCGCAGAACGTCTCCGCGAGGAGATCGCTCGCGTAAGTCCAGTTCGATGACCCGGAGGCGGCTCAAATGCGCAAAGGTGTTCACGTCCGGCTGGGTGAGGACTTCGCCCACGAAGCCGAACGCAAGTTCCTGCAGAAGCTTCGCCGCGATCTCACCGAGCGCTCGATAGACGCGTTGATATTCGCCAACTTCATCACCCCAGCGCGCCAGCAGCGCCAGGTCGACTTCCTGATCGTCACCGATCAGCGCTGCGTCCACCTCGAGCTCAAGTCGCACTCGCAAGCTAGACCGTTGCTGGGTGCGCTGAACGGCAAGTGGCAGCAGGTCAGATCTGACGGATCGGTAAAGGACCTCGGCGGCAACTACTACGCGCAGGCTCGGGATACGAAATTCGCGATCAGTGACAGCATGCGTGAAGCAGCAAACCAGAGGTCACTTCCTCAGATGGATCGCTTCTTCACCGGCCTCGACTGCGTGTTGTGCATCGATCCCGCGGTACCTCACGGCTCGAAGATCGATCCCGACACGCACACCACGGTGGTTGGCTACGACAATCTCCTGGCGCGGCTGCAAGAGCCGGGGCCGCGACCACCCTGGAACGATGACGACTGGGATGCCTATTCGAAGCACCTGGGCACCTACCCCGAGTCCGACGATGCGCCGGCCACAAAACGTCGACGGAGCGCCGAAAACGTCATCGACGACTACAGAGCCTCGTTCGCCACGAGCAACGAGAATCTGCACGAACGGATCCCCACAGCCGCAGCCGTTAATGGAGAGCAACAGGACCTCGAAGAGGTACCCAGCCACCTTCCTGAGGGCAGCACGACAGTCATCCTGGCACCCTCTGGCTGGGGAAAGACCCACCTGGCCCAGCACACCGCTGTTCAGCTGAGCAACGCTGGCAATCTGGTGGTGTGGGCACGAGCCGACGACTACACCAAGGATGGCCTCCACCGACTGCTCGCACGAGCAGTCGCACCACATACCACCCAGGCCGTGATGCCGCTACTGGATGCCGCGCAGGAGGCCGGCCGCTCCATCGTGATCTTTCTCGACAACTTCAGCGGCTGTGCGCCACCCCTGCAGCAACAGCTCGTCGAGAATCTTGCAGCCTTTCGGCTCCGAGCGCCGACGGCAGCTCTTGTGCTGACCGCCTCACGCCTGCCTGATCATCTCGACGACAAGACGACGACCGTCGTCACGCTCCAACCGCTCAACGCCGAGACACGCCAGACCCTTCTCGAGTCGCACGGTCTACCTGCCGGGGCGACCGTCGGGCCGGCCTTCCAGACGCCGTACGAGCTCAAGCTGGCGGCGCTCTGCTTCGAGGAGCTGACGTCGACGGCATCACAAACCGACCTTCTCGACGTCTACATCCGCCGAGTCTCCGGGCGAACAGGGATCCGCCGCGGTCTCCACCACCTGGCCGGCGCGATGGACGCCCAGATCCGGGTGTCGCTCACCTGGCGAGAGGCCCAGCTATTGCTCGAGCGGGTCGTCTGCGAAAGCGACCGGATCGACGCGGTCCTCGCGTCGCCCCTTCTCGTTCGCCAGCAAGGCCGCGTTCGATTTGTCCACGAGCTGATCGGGCGGCTGCTCGCTGCTGAGCACCTCGTTCAGTCAACCGGCAGCGGCACGACGCTCGGCCACGCGCTTCGCGAGCACAGCCGCCGCGATCTCCGTGAACATGCCCTACGCCTCGAAAGCGACGCCGTCCGGTGCGTCGACGCGCTCCGCGAGCTAGCGGAAGCTGACCTGTTCGCGACAGCTGGCCGCGGCGGCATGGGGCCAGACGTGAGGGACCTGACCACGGGTCTCATCAAAGACGTGCTTGACCGAGCATTGACTGAGGACGGGGCGGTTCCAGATGCAGGGGCAGCTAACTGGTTCACGCCCTGGACCAGCACCACAGAGCGTCCGCCTGCCGACACAGCTATGCTGCAAGCAGCGGGGCAACTGCTCGTCTCAGGCCGCCTCGTCGCTGAGGTCCGCGAGGTCCTCGACCATACCGACTCGCTCTGTCAACGCGAGATGGTGAGGCAGAAGACGGCCGGCCAGCAGGCGCCAATCTCACTCGTTGTCGCATCAACCTACGGCGCACCGATGTCACGCCAATACCTCCCCGCCGGTGCAGTCATCACAGCAGCAATTCAGACGTACCAGATGAACCACTGGACCAAGCCCCCGTCGCACCCGCTCGTCAGAGAGCTGCTGGCACAACCAGCCCCCGGCTGGGGTCGCGTCTATGCGGCCGCCATCATCGCCCGATCGTCGCGTCACCCCGAGGACCTATCGGCCCTCCCCGACTTACTCGAGCACGCCTGGCGATTGCTGGGCTACCACCTAAAGCTCGTCTGCCTCATGGCGGTTCAGTTCAGCGTAATCGATCTCGAAGGGCGTGATCGAGCGAGAGTCATTGAGCTTCTCAATGGGTTTCTTGAGAAGGTCTCTCCAGCAAATTGGGGGATCTCGTCGACGCTCGTAGAGATTCTCGCGGCGCTCGACGAGATCACGCCGACAACCTCGCTAGCGTCGATCCAAACCAGCATAGAGAGCCTCGTCAAAGCGGATCCGTCGGACCCGTATACCTGGGAGCTGGCCAATAGCGTCGTCTCCAGCATGTTCGAGGACGAACGGATCGTTGGGCCATATGCCGAGGCTGTGGCTGGGGTTGACAGCCACCTTCGCGCCAAGCTGTTCGCCTTAGCCATCCGTTCGGACCACTGCGACATATTTCGTGACTGGGTGACTCGCCAACTCATCGAGCTCGCCACGGCCCCGGCAGCAGTTGAAGTCGCACGCGCAGCGATCTTGGCTGAGGCTCGCACGTTGCCTGATAGTCCCCACATGTGGCAGAGCGGCATAGCGTCACATGTCGACGCGGTGCGGGGTTGGGCTCGCTTGTCGGACGACTTTCCCAGCATTGGAGCCGATCACATCGTATCAGTACCGGCCACAGTAGGTGCCATCTGATCGCGCAGGTCAACTCGTCAGCGACATGCCGGTCACAGAGAGGTGATCTGCTGTCCCGCATAGGGATCCGCCTTCGGCGACGGGTACGGCCGTCGGGATGCCGAGCAACAGACCTCAATCGGTGCTGTCGAGAATCAGTCGTGTCGCTTCGTGCGGTGCGTCCCATTGTGGAAAATGACCGCACCGCTCAAACCAGTGCAGCACCGCGTCGGGGAACAGCTCCGTAGCACGTGCGGCCTGTCTCGGCACGGTCACCAGGTCACGACGACCCCAACCGATCGTGACCCGGCCGGGCACTGTGCCAGCCGGGGCTCCCTGCTGCTTAGGCCCTTTGGTCAGGGCGTCCAAGGCAGCGCCCGTCGCCGGGGAGTCGGCCAGCCCGCGCACGTCCGGCAGCACGGTCTCGCGCGAGAGCGCCCAGGGCCGCGCCGACAACTGCGCCAGCAGCAGAGTCCTTCCCACAGAGCTGCCGAGCAGTGCTGGCAGCATGCCTCGCAGCGCTCGGACCAATGCGATCGACGGCCGCAGCGTGGCACCGAACACGAGGAGCTCGCGATCGCTCCAGAAGCCGCCCGGGTCCAACGCCACGGTGTCGCCGCCGACGCCCCGCCGCGCGAGCTCGAGCACCATTCGGCCGCCCATCGACTGGCCGACGGTCGAGACCCCGTCCAGGCCCTGTTCGCGGATGAAGTCCGCGACGGAGTCGGTCAGGGTGGCGATCGAGACCTCGCCGGTCAACGGCGGCGTTTCGCCGAACCCCGGCAGGTCGACGGCGATGACCTCACGAGTCTCAGCCAGTTCGTCGAGGATCGGGGACCAGGATCGCCACCCAGAGCCCAGACCGTGCACCAGCAACAGTGGGCTGCCGCTCCCTCGTCTTACATGATTCAACGCCACACCGGAACGCTAGCTCACCCGGAGTTCGGGGTGTTCGGTCACCCGCACGCGGATCGGAGTACGGGATCGGGAAGTCTGAGAGGGGCATGAGCCCGCGCGAGGTGGCGACCTTCGGTCATGACGTCTCGTTTGCCCGCGTTTCGCGCGGGAGCCGACGACCGCGTAATACCACGACCGGCATTCCGCGGACCACGACGAATGGTAGGAGGGGCAGATTTACCTTCGCCGATAGCGATCGACCGAGGTGGCACGCCGAGGTGCACCGGGTGGTCGAACTGGTGCGTGGTCTGCCACCGAGGTGCACGGTGCACATTGCCTGTGGCACCGGGTTCTTGACCGGGCATCTGCGTGGGTTCACGGTGGGACTCGACCAGAGCCGGCGATGGCCCGAGTGGCCCAGCCGCGACTTGCGGGAGGGGTGGTGGTCCTCGGCGATGCGCTGGACCTGCCCTTGCCACCGGGACGCTCCACCGGCTGGTGACGGCCCACTTCTACGGCCACCTGCCTTCGAGCGAGCGGGCCACGCCAGCTGCTGGTCATGTGCCAGTTCCCCGTCGCCGCACGCGTACATTCCCTCGGCGCCCTCGATGGCCTAGGACGTCAGTCGAGCAGTGGACCCGCCCAGCGCCAGTCGCGCTGCGGCCCGAGGTACTCGACCCGTTGCACGTCCTCGTCGTGGTCGCCGTCCCTCGCCCAGGCGAGCACTGCGGTGTGGTCCTCGAAGTCGCCCTCCTCCACCACGGCACCCATGGCGTCCAGGAACCGGTAGGAGGTCATGTCCAGGGATTCTCCCCCCAGGGCGCAGGGGGTAAGATGAGTGGTGACCTACGACCCGAGCGACACCTTCGTGCACGTGCGGGGCGCCAGTGAGCACAACCTGCGCGACGTCGACGTCGACATCCCGCGCGACGCCATGGTCGCCTTCACCGGGGTCTCCGGATCCGGCAAGTCGTCTCTCGCGTTCGGCACGCTCTATGCCGAGGCGCAGCGCCGCTACTTCGAGTCGGTCGCGCCGTACGCCCGTCGGCTACTGCAACAGGTCGGTGCGCCGCACGTGCAGGAGATCACCGGACTCCCGCCGGCCGTGGCCCTCCAGCAGCGGCGTGGTGCGCCGAGCTCCCGGTCGACGGTCGGCACGATCACGACGCTGTCGAACCTCCTGCGGATGCTCTACTCGCGCGCCGGGACCTACCCGGAGGGTGCCGCTCACCTGGCTGCCGAGGCCTTCTCGCCCAACACCGCCGCCGGCGCCTGCCTGCGATGCCACGGGCTGGGCGTCGTGCACGACGTGGCCGAGGACCTCCTCGTCCCGGACCCGTCGCTGAGCATCCGCGACGGCGCGATCGCCGCCTGGCCCGGTGCCTGGCAGGGCGCCAACCTGCGCAGCATCGTCAGCGGTCTCGGCATCGACATCGAGAAGCCGTGGAGCAGGCTGAAGAAGAAGGACCGGGACTGGCTGCTCTACACCGACGAGCAGCCGTCCGTGCTGATCAAGCCACAACGTGACCGCGTCGACCACGGCTACTACGGCAAGTTCTGGAGCGCCCGCAAGCACGTCATGCACGTGCTCGCCGACTCCACGAGCGAGCGGATGCGCGAACGGGCGCTGCGGTTCGTGCGGAGCGTGCCCTGTCCGGAATGCCACGGCAGCGGGCTGCGGCCGGAGGCGCTCGCGATCACCGTCGCCGGCCGCTCCATCGCCGAGGTCAACGCGATGTCGTTCGCCGAAGTGGTCGCCCTCCTGCGGCCCGTCGCCGAGCTGCCCGAGGAGTCCAACGAGGTAGCGGTGCGGATCTGCGCCGACCTGGTCGCGCGGGTCGAGGTGCTGCTCGACCTCGGCCTGGGCTACCTCAGTCTCGGCCGCTCCTCGACGACCCTGTCGCCCGGCGAGGCCCAGCGCCTACGCATCGCGACCCAGCTGCGGTCCGGCCTGTTCGGCGTCGTGTACGTGCTGGACGAGCCCTCGGCCGGCCTGCACCCGGCCGATGCCGAGCCGCTGCTCGAAGTGCTGGCCCGACTCAAGGCGTCGGGCAACTCGCTCTTCGTGGTCGAGCACGACATGGACGTCGTACGACGCGCCGACTGGGTCGTCGACATCGGGCCGGGCGCCGGGGAAGGCGGTGGTCGGGTGCTCTACAGCGGCCCGGTGGCCGGCCTGGAAGCCGTCAAGGAGTCCGCCACGAGCCAGTACCTGTTCGGGCGCGCCGAGCCCCTCGACCACACCCCGCGGACCCCGCACGGCCACCTGCACCTGCGCGGCGTCTCGCGCCACAACCTCACCGACGTCTCGGTCGACATCCCGCTCTGCGTGCTGACGGCCGTCACCGGGGTCTCCGGATCCGGCAAGTCGACGCTGGTCACGCAGGTGCTCGCCGAGCTCGTGCGCTGCCACCTCGGTCTGGCCCCCGAGGACCCCGACCAGGCCGACCTCGAGGTCGACGTGGAGGACGCGTCGGGGCTCGAGTCGTTCGACCGTCTCGTCCTGGTCGACCAGCGCCCCATCGGGCGCACGCCGCGGTCCAATCTGGCGACGTACACGGGGATGTTCGACGCGGTGCGCAAGCTGTACGCCGCGACGGACGAGGCGAAGGCCCGCGGCTATGGCGCCGGTCGGTTCTCCTTCAACGTCGCCGAGGGCCGGTGCGAGACCTGTCAAGGCGAGGGCTTCGTGGCTGTCGAGCTGTTGTTCCTGCCGGGCACCTACGCGGCGTGCCCGACCTGTCATGGCTCCCGCTACAACCCCGAGACGCTGGAAGTGACCTACCAGGGCAAGACCATCGCCGACGTGCTGGCGATGACGGTCGACGACGCGGCCACGTTCCTCGCCGACGTCCCCGCGGCCTCCCGGAGCCTCGAGACGCTGCGCGAGGTGGGGCTGGGCTACTTGCGGCTGGGTCAGCCCGCGACGGAGCTCAGCGGCGGTGAGGCGCAACGCATCAAGCTGGCCACCGAGCTCCAGCGAGCACGCCGCGGCCACGCGCTGTACCTGCTCGACGAACCGACGGCAGGCCTCCACCCTGCCGACATCGCCCTGCTGCTGCGACAACTGCACCTGCTCGTCGAGGCCGGCAACACCGTCGTCCTCGTCGAGCACGACCTCGACACGATCGCCACCGCCGACTGGGTCATCGACCTCGGCCCCGGCGGCGGCGATGCGGGTGGAAGGGTGGTCGCCACCGGCACCCCCACCGACGTCGCCTCGACCGAGGGCAGTGCCACCGCGCCGTACCTTGCGCGCCGCCTGGCGCAGCAACCACAAGCAGACTCATGAGCCAGATCCCGAGCATCATCAGCGACTTCTACGCAGCGTCCGACGCCGCCCGTCTCGTCGCCCGGACTGATCGCCGCGCTCGTGATCTGACACCTCACTCCGGGAACGTCTTGTTCTGAACGACGAACGCCAGGAACCGAGCGGCCGCGGGCGCCAGTTCGACGTCGTCACGCCAGGTCAGGCCGACCGTACGACGCGCCCCCGGGCGTCGTGAGCGCGAGCCCGATGGTGCCGGACCGCCCGACCCACACCGAGTCTCGACGCGACCAGTCCCTCGATGGTGGCGAGGTCACCGCTTTCGAAGGAGCTGCGGCGGGCGACACCGGCCTCGGCAATGAGCCCTCGACCAGCGAGCGGTAGCCGAAGCCGACCGGCGTCGTCACGAGTTCCTTCCCGGCGAGCTCGTGGAGTCCGACCCGGCGTAGGTTGCGCAGCCGGTGGGTCGAGCGAACTGATCAGCATCAGTCGCTTCTGCTGGAGCTGGATCCAGCCGAGCGCGCCCGGTGGACGCATCGACGTGACGGCCAGCTCGGACGCGCCGGTCATCAGGTCGCGGAGAATCTTCTGCGGGCCTCCTGCCGCAGGAGCACCGCACTCCCGGGGCGTCCTGGTGGAAAGTCCGCAGGAGGCGCGGAACGACCAGGTGCGCGGTGAGCTCGGTGAGGACCTGGTCGTGGCGCGCAGTCAGCTCGCAGGCCCGCCGCCGCCACGTCGTCGTTCGCGTCCCACCGGCGCCGAGTGAAGGCACGGGGCATGGCGGGTTGGGGTGGGTCGTGCGGCGAGCTCAGCGACTGGGTGCGCGGCGGAGTCGCCAGGCGCGTGCCGCTAGGTGCAGGTTGAGTTTCGTCTCGACGTCGGCGAGGTCGTGGCCCGAGATCTCCGTGATTCGGCCGAGCCGGTAGCGCAGTGTGTTGCGGTGGATCGAGAGAGCACGTGCCGTGTCGTCGTACTTGCCTCCATGATCGAGGTACGTCGCAAGTGTAGGCACGAGATCGGTGCCATGACCGTGGTCGTATGACATCAGGTCGGCGAGCCAGTCGTTGATGAGGCGTTCGACCTCACCGGAGTTGCCGTCGAGGGCGAGGATCCGGTCGACACCCAAGTCGGAGTAGGCGATGGCGCCGCGCGGGTCGCTGGACTGCCGGCGAGCCGCGAGTGCTCTCTGGGCCTGCTCGTAGGCGCCCGGGATCTGCTCCGGCGAAGCGGCCGGCTCGCCCTTGGCGACGACGCCGTCGGTGTGGTCGTGGGCGCGACACAGGTCGTCGTACAGCTTGCTGATGTCGAGACCGTGATGGGCGAGAACCACGACCATGCCATGGGTCCGAGTCACCAGGCAGGGCAGACGCTGGTGTGCGATGGCGGTCCGGACACGGTCGACGTCGCGGTCGTCAGCGCGCGAACCCGCGTCGGAGGACCACACCGACACGACCAGGTCGTGCGGAACGCGAAGGTCGTGGCCCTGAGCGGTGGCCCGGTCTCTGGCCACTTCGCCCGGGATGCCTTCGAGGAGGTCGTCGAGGAGGTCACGACTCAGTCGGTTCTCCATTTCGCCCATCGCCGCGGCATGGGCCTTGATCAGTCCCAGCGCGACGCTGGCGTACTGCAGTGCGAAGTTTGCGTCTTCGTCGCGCTGCCCGTCGTCCGCCGGCCTCTCCAGCTCGACCCGTGCCGAACTCCGGGCGTCCGCCGATCACCGCCACGAGAGCGTTTCCCTTGCGCCGGTGACGTTGATCGATGTGCGGGCGGATCGTTGGCTGTCGCGGCCTTGGGCACGTTCGGCTCTGTCATCGTCCGGCACCAGTGAAGTTGAACGCGATCGCTGGAAGCCAGGGCGACCCTAACCGCACGCTCGCCACCGCGCTGAAGGCGGTCCGCCCGAAGTGGAAACCACACCCGGCGCGGCCGGCACGGCACTGGGGCTGCCCTTGCCCTTGTCTGCGGGGCTGTGTCGGGACTCGGCGTTCCTGCTTGGACACCGTCGCGGCATGGAAGGTGGCGAGCGGCCAGCCCGCCCCCGACAACGAGTCCCCGCTTGGGGTCGCGGCAAGCACATGGTCGTAACCACAGCGAGCATCGGCACACTCATCTCACGCGATCCGGGTCCGGACACGGCTGCCGTCGACGCGGCTCCGCTAAGTGAACCGCCTAGGCGCAGGCTTCGTCGATACCGAGCCCGGCCTCCGCCGTTAGGCGGGCTGCTTCTCGGCCACGACGTCGAGCTGCTCGATCGTGGGCTCCTCAAAGAGCTTGCCCGTGTTCTCTCCTAGGGCCTTTGCCACGTCGCCCGACAGGTGGGCCTGACGTCCGTCGTCGTCTGGGAAGGCGTCGAAGATCCCGAACGACGACGGGCCGAACTGGACGCCAAACCACCTGACGGTCTTCGGCTCTCCCTCGACGATCGACAGCCCCTGGTTCAGGAAGTCGCGGACCTCGTCCTCCCGGCCGGGTAGCGCTTCGAGTCGCACTAAGAGCGCTTTGCTGACCTGTGTCGCCATCTTGGTCTCCTTCTGTTGGTTCGCTCTGTCGTGGCCTTCAGAACGCCGCTGCGGCTGCTTCGGCGACCGCCTGATCCTGCTCGCCGCTGCCTCCGCTCACCCCTACCGCCCCGACGACAAAGCCTGCGCGGCGGAGCGGGATCCCGCCGGCGAAAATCATCACCCGTCCTTGATTGGAGCCCTGGATGCCGTAGAACTGTTCGCCGGGCTGTGCGTTCTCGGCCAGATCCTTAGTGGCTATGTCGAATGCCCGCGCCGTGAAGGCCTTGTTGATCGAGATGTCGACGCTGCCCACCCATGCGTTGTCCATGCGGATGTGGGCGACGAGGTTCGCGCCCGCGTCGACGACGGCGACGTTGCTCGGCGACTCGATTTCGGCGGCCTTCGCCTGACCGGCGGCCATGACGCGCTGAGCGTCCTCGAGGGATACGGATTCGAGATTGATGGTCATATGCACCTTACCGTTGTGTACGTGCCTGCTATATCCGCAGGTACCCACCGATCCCCATGGTCAATGGCGACACACGCCCGAACGCAATCGACGTTACGCCGCACCCTGGTGACCGCGTCAATAATGGGTCGCTGGGCAAGACTGCGAGGGTCACTGGCTGAGATGCGTGGCTCCTGGGCTGCGCGCATGCCTTGCGGTTGGAGGACCTTGGTGATCGGCTGAAGGCAACGACGCTGCTGCGCAGTCCGATCCGTCAGGAGGAAGCTTCGATGGGTGTGAATGCCGCCGAGCCGGGCACCG
Source organism: Kribbella sp. DT2 (assembly GCF_049844575.1). Taxonomy (NCBI): domain Bacteria; kingdom Bacillati; phylum Actinomycetota; class Actinomycetes; order Propionibacteriales; family Kribbellaceae; genus Kribbella; species Kribbella sp. DT2. The sequence continues at coordinate 404,888 of NZ_JBNCLH010000003.1, forward strand.
AGACCGACGACCGGACCACGGACCCCCTCGAGCTGTTCTTCGACCTGGTCTTCGTGTTCGCGATGGCCCAGGTGACCCAGTTGATGCTCGCCGAGGGCTCGTGGCTGGGACTCGGACGAGGCGCGTTGGCGTTGACCGCGGTGTGGTGGGCGTGGGTCTGCTACGCCTGGCTGACCAACACCACCGCCGATGCCGGAGTGGCGGCACGGATTCTGACCATTGCCGCGATGGCAGCGATGCTGGTCGCCGGCATCGCGTTACCCGATGCTTTCGGCGATCGGGCTCTGGTCTTCGCGGTGGCCTTCCTGTGTGTGCGGCTCGTGCATCTGGTGCTCTTGGTTCTCGAAACAGGGCAGAGCCGCGAGCAGCGGTCAGCGGCCATCCGCCTTGTGCCCACCATGTTGGCCGGACCCTGCCTCATCCTGATCGCCGCGTTCCTCGGTGCGCCATACCGCGAGCTGGTATGGATCCTCGCCGCGCTGATCGACCTCGGCGGCCCGCTGGTCATCGGAGTCGGCGGACTTCGCGTGCTGCCCCGCTACTTCGTCGACCGGCACGGGTTGATCATCATCATCGCCCTCGGCGAGAGCATCGTCCAGGTCGGCACCGGCGCCAACCAGGACCTGAGCCAACCCGGCGTACTGGCCGCAGTCGTCCTGGCGTTGCTCATCGCCGGCCAGCTCTGGTGGTCCTACTTCAGCCTCACCGACGCTGCTCAGGCACGACTTGTGTCCACCGACGGATCTGAGCGGAACCGGCTGGCCCGCGACGCCTACAGCTACCTGCATCTGCTCATCGTGGCCGGCATCGTGTTCTTCGCACTCGGAGCCCACCAGGCAATCGACACGGTTTTCGACCCTCTCCACCTGCTGCCCGCCGTCGCCCTGACCGGTGGAGTGGCCCTAGCCTACGCCGGCGACGTCGCCTACCGCTGGCGCGATCACCACCGGATAGCCACCGATCGACTCATCGCCGCCGCCGCCTCGGCCGCCCTCATCGCTCCCGCGCTGTTCGCACCGGCCTTGCTCACCCTCACCGCATTGGTGAGCATCGGTGCCGTGCGCATCGTATGGGAGACCCGACACCCCCCCACGGCTGCAGTCGAACCCCAAGCGACGTGACGACACGCCCGCCACTGCCGCGAGAACCGTCCCAATGGCGGAACCCCTTGCGGTGATAATGCAGGTCGGCGCCCGAACGCATGTTCGGGTGTGCCGTAAGACCCGCCCTGGACAATGCCCGGTGATGGGGGGCTATCCGGGACGCCGATCAGCGAACTTCGGGGTCGGGGTGTTGGTCGTCGAGGTACGCGAGTCGACGGCGGAGTTTGAGGTTCTCTCCGTGCGCGGCGGCGAGGGCGCGCTGGAGTGCCTCGAGTTCATGGCGGTGGCGATGGCGTTGTTCCTTGAGTTGGGTCGACAGGGCGCGGATCGCGCTCGTGCTTGAGGTGCCGTCGTCTTGGGGTGGGGCCGAGGTCGGTGCGTGACGTCCACCTCTCAACTCGAGGATCTTCGATCGCAGGGTCGGGGTGCTGTAGAGGAAGTCGGTGGAGACTTCGGCTCGGCGGGCGACCGCGACGAAGGTGATCGCCTCGCCTGCTTTGGCCATCTCTTGAAGCGCCTTGGTGGCGCGCTTCATCACGTCGTCGTGACGAGCCTTGGCGGCTCGGACCAGGTGTTCGCTCATCCAGCACCCTCTCCCGCGGCGTCGTTGCGTTGGGCCCTGTCATTGGCGCCGGCCCCTCGTACGGCCTGTGATGTACCGCTGACGTCCTCGATGGCGAGGAGGATCTGGCGCAGGGAGGCGGTTTCGGCGGCGCGGCCTTGTACCCAGACGTTGTCCTCGTCCATCGGGGTGCCGTACTTGGCCAGGAACGCCGACTGGCGCTGTTCGACGAGCCGCTGGGTGTCGGTGAGCTGGCGTCGCAATTCCGGTGCGTGGCTGGCGTCAGTGACGAACTTGTCGCAGGACAGGCAGGCGTTGCCGCGATTGCACACCTGCTTGTGTGGGAGCATGCACCAGCCGTTGGGCAGCACTCGGTCGGCCCGCTTGTCGAGCTGGAGGACGTCGTAGAGGTCCTCGGAGTCCAGGGGCAGTGGGCGTCCGTCGGTGGTGACCTTCTTGAACCGCAGGAACTCGCGCTCGGCAGTCTGCGCGAGGGTGACCGCGTAGTGCATGGTCATCTCCGGGGTGACATGGCCGAAGTAGCGCATGACTACGTGCAGTGGGACCCCGGCATTGAGCAGGTTCGTTGCGGCGGTGTGCCGGAATCGGTGGGTCTTGCTGATCGCCACGATCCGTCCCTGACTGTCGGTGATGCCGAGCCGGTCGGTGAGCTTGCCGAGGATGCTGTGGAGCGTGGCGGCGGAGTAGGGATGCGCGCCGTTGCGGTTCTCTCTCGGTCGGGGGAAGAGGTAGCGCGGCTCACGGTCCGTCCAGCCCATGCTGGACATGTGTCGGCGGGCCTCGATCTGCTGGGTGCGGATGATGGCGACCACCTCGGCGTCGACGGGGATCGAGTTCGGTTGGCCGGTTTGGACCTTGGTCTGCTGGTAGCGCATTCGGGCGACCAGGCCGGACTCGTCGCTGTCCTTGGCGCCGACCAGCGGCCGCAGGGGGTCGAAGTCCATCATGAGTACCTCGTTGACCCGGCGACCGGTTCGGATCAGCAGCATCAACGCGTGGAACGCTGCGAGATCACCGAGCCCGCCCTCGGCTTTGGGCAGCGCCAACAGCTCGGCTCCTTCGGCGATGCGGGCCACGACGTCGTCCTCGAGCACCATGTCTTCGCTGCGCTTGTTCGTCAGTCGTGGCTTGTCGCCGGCGCGGAACAGCACGCTGTGAGCCGGACCCAGTGCCAGCCACCGCGGCTCGCGCAAGGTGGTCGCCGCATCCCTCCGGTTGTCATACATCCAGGCGTAGAACTGCTCGATCGTGGTCAGGATCGCTCGTCGCGGGTTCGCCGCCAAAGGCTGGCCCGTTCGAGGTCCGCACGTCACCCTGTGACTGCGTACATCGGCCAGGAAGCCACGGACAAAGAGACGCAGTTCATCGGGGTCGACGACCAGCGGTGGGCCGGCGTCGCCGGCCTCGTCGAGGTAACGCTGCAGCCACTTCAGCCCGTCCAGCCGCGTCTTCATCGTGCTCCAGGAGTAGCGCTCCGTCTCCAGGCAGGTCGACAGCCACCACTTCGCGCCCTCCCGGAGCCAGTCGCTGGTCAGGTGGCTGAAGTTGGCGATGTTGCGCCCGTACGGCTCATGATCGCGCTGCGGGACGCGCGGATCGAGCTGAGGGTTCCAGACATTCAGCTGCCACCAGTCTCCCCGGTGGTACGGGTAGACCAAGACGTCCTGGAGCCGGCGGATCGTGTGCAGCGCGTGGTCGTCGTTGCTGCGCCCCAGATCGGCACCGCGCAGACGCGCGCCGTGGGCCTGGTGTAGCCACTCCTCGGGCGTCAACTGCAACAACGACTGGGCCGTTCGAGCGGGGGCTCCGCCCTGACCGGTGGCGACCCGCAACACCCTGGTCGTCGCGTTGAAGGCCAGAGGGTAGACGCGCCGTCCGAGCTCGATCTCACGGTGCAGCAACCACGCCAGCTCCCCAGTCATCGGCTCGGGGAGGCCTCGCATGTTGAGGGCGATCGTGGTCCACGGACCCCCAACTCTTGTCTCAGCCACAGCCGCGCGGTACCGCTCGGGCATGGTGGTCTTGTCGAAGTGGTCGCGCCGGCAGTCCTCGGGTAGAGACTCCCAGAGAGTGGCGGCCACGTCGGCATCGAACATCTCGGAGACCGGTAGCCGTGGGTCTCGCCGGTCCCGTCGTTTCCCTGCGTGCCCGTTGCGCTGGGCTTGGTTTGGTTGCTCAGTCATCTGCAGTCGACTCCCAACCGTGCACAACGTGGCGCCAGTTGGCCAACGCGGCCAGCTCGGCGTCGTCGGTGACGTGCCCGTACGTGTTGGTGGTGGTCTGCACGTCGCGGTGGCCCAGACGGCGGCTGACCACGTGCAGTGGAGTGCCCGCCAGCAGCAGGGCTGTGGCGTGGGTGTGACGGAACCAATGCGGAGTCATCCCCGACGGAAGCTCCGGGATCTGGCGCTTCCGCCGGTTCAGGTGCGCGTAAACGCTCTCCGTTCGCAGCGGGGCGAACATCGGCTCCCGGAAGGCGTTGCAGAAGATGTAGGCCGCGTCCCAGTCCTCGATGACGGCGTCGGCGCCACGATCGCACAGCCACCACACGTAGTCGCCGTAGAGACGGTCAAGTCGGCTGCCCACGAACACTCGCCTGGCCCCGCTCTTGAGTTGCAGACCGTGCGGGTGCGGTCGAGGAACGATGTGGACCGAGGCCGTGTCCCCTCGACCCGTGGCCCAGTCTCGGTGCTGCAGCGAGAGGGCCTCGCCGATCCGCATCCCGGTCTCCGCCAGCAGCGTCCACAACAACCGGTAACGCAGATCGCCCGACCATTCCCCGCTGGAGGTGTCGAAGTCGCCCTCGGCCGTGATCAGTGCATCGACGCTCGCGGGCTCCAGTACGGGCACCTCCCGGGGCCGGACACGCACCTTGACGGTTGATCGGCTCCGGGTCCCACGACGGGCCACATGCTCCAGAAAGGGCAGGTAGCGGCCGGGGCGACGGCTCACCTGTTCGTACAGGAACGGGGCCGCCGGCACTCCCATCGCTGCGTGGAACCGGTAGAAGCTCATCACCGGACGAACCCGGGCCGCGACGGTCGCGTCGGAGACAACCCGGGTCGATCTCAACGCGGTCGTACTGGAACCGACTTCACCGGCACGAAGCGCCTGTAGGAACGAGCCGAAGTCGGTCAACTGCACTGCATCCCACGCACGGCCGCGACCCGCCAAGTGCGTCGACCACAAAGCCAGGCTCTTCGCATACGAGCGCACCGTGTTCGGTGAGTAGTCAGACTGTTGGACAAAGTCCAGGTACGACTCGACGTGCTCGATCACGTGGGCCTCGTCGTCGACGACTGTCCACGTCACGCCATCCGGAATCGCCACTCGCTGGGTCGATGCCATGCGGCACCTCCTTCTCGGTCGGCTATCAAGGTAGAAGCGAGCACCGACAGGCGGACGTCCTCAACAGCGAGGATGCTGTACCTGATATCAACGCCGCCGACACTCCACCGCCCACCTCGTCTTGTCGTCTACGACGTCACCGCCAGCCGGTATGGCGTACCGGATAACACGCGGACCCGTTCGCCGGGGCCTGGAACGCGGTGGATCAGCTCATCTTCGCTACCTGCCGCGGGCTGAACACGGCGGAGCCGATCGAGTCCGCTTGGGAATTCCTTCGCAAGCACCCGGAAGCCGGCCTCGAGGTGATGTACGACCTGAGTCGAGCCGACTTCCGAGCAGACGAGACTCGGCCTTTCGCAGAATTCAAAGACCGATGGGGAATCGAGCTTCGGCAGCTCCTGACCTGGGGCATGAACAATCGGGCCGGGTTGCCTCGGTTTCGGCATGGCTGGGCTTCCGATCAGGTTGAGTTCGTCATCTCGACGCTCGGAACGGTTGGCGATGAGGGCACTCTTCAGCTGTTGCGGTCGGCAAGACATGACCCTGATTGCGGGGCAGCGGTCGTGGACGCTTTGCGTGCGTTGGAGTTGCGACTTATCGCTTAGGTCGTTGACATACGTGGACCGGACAGTGGTGCGATCCTCATAGGACTCGCAGTGATGGACCTGCGGCCTATGGTCGGGTCAAGGGCAGTTGAAGAAGAGGGGATGGCATGGCTGCACGAGGCCCACGCTCATACGGATCCGGGGTGGAGAAAGCGCTGTACCGGCTGGCGCGCGGAACCTGCTACTTCCCTGATTGTCCGCACCCGATCTTCGAGCTCGTGAATGACGAGCCGATCGTCGCGGTAGAGATAGCGCACATCTACGGGGCGCTTCCAGGATCCGCCCGATTCGTCGAAACGATGACCGATGGCCAACGACGAGCGTTCGAAAACCTCATCCTGCTGTGCACAGTTCACCGTGTGTCCCGAATTCGATTGAGGGGTTCTGATGTAGAAGCCAGAGTTGCTTGATTGGAATGCTGTGCTGGAGATGAAGGTAGGTCCTTCGGAATCGTTGTGCAGGCGAGGGTTCCAAACCACCGTGAGCTGCGTTAGCTGAAGACTGTCGTGGTGAGCGTCACGGAAAAAAAAAAGCCGCACGTTGAGGTGGCAGGTGTGGTCCGAGAAGGCGAACGCGAGTGAACCATCGATGACGTGTCGTAATGCATGGAATGACATCAAAACCGGGGACTGGTGAGCACCTCGGGATGAGCCAGGCGGGTGCCTGTTGATTGGCCTGGTGGTGTCCGGCATTTAGATGGCGCGAGCTCGGTCCAGGCTCCAGTACGGAACGGGAGAGATCCCTGCCCTGGAAGGGACATCCGTGGTTGTGCGGGTGGCGAGAGGGAGAACCGCGAATGGTGAAGAGCCGTGAGTGGTCGAGTACCGGTCGCAGGGTAGGGAAGTCGGGCCGTCTCATAGTAGTGATGAAGCCTCTGTAATGGAGGTGGAGCGAAGGGGGCGGACTGTCAGGTTTGCGTATCGTTGATCAACCAAAGGTTTGGGATGAGTCAGATCGACAAGCCAGGATCGTCGGGTAAATCGTTTGATGTTCCGAAATGGCTTCTTTGGGAGGCGTATCAGAAAGTCAAGGCCAACAAGGGTGCTGCTGGAGTGGACGGGCAGGCGCTGGCAGATTTTGCGCGGGACGAGCGAAAGAACCTGTACAAGATCTGGAACCGGATGTCGTCAGGGAGTTATTTCCCGCCGCCGGTGAAGGCCGTGGAGATTCCGAAAGCGGGCGGGAAAGGTGTGCGGGTCCTCGGCGTGCCGACCGTGGCCGACCGGATCGCACAGACGGCGGTAGCCATGGTGCTGGAGCCCGAGGTGGAACCGATGTTCCACCCGGACTCCTTCGGTTACCGTCCGGGGCGGTCCGCGCTGGACGCGGTCGCGTTGTGCCGGGCACGGTGCTGGGAGAGGGCCTGGGTGATCGATCTGGATATCCAGGGCTTCTTCGACAACGTGCCGCACGAACCGATCCTCGCGGCGGTCAGGAGACACACGGACAAACCGTGGGTGCTGCTGTATGTGCAGCGGTGGCTCACGGCGCCGATCCAGCGACCGGACGGGACACTGGAGCAGCGGGAGAAGGGGACCCCGCAGGGGTCCGCGATCTCGCCTTTGTTGACGAACCTGTTCATGCATTACGCGTTTGACGCCTGGCTGGCTCAGACGCAACCCATGGTCGGGTTCGAACGGTACTGCGACGACGCGATCGTTCATTGTGTCAGCGAGAAACAGGCCAAGTACCTGCGGAATGTGATCGCTGCCAGGCTGTGGCGGTTCGGGCTCCGGCTTCACCCGGAGAAGACGAAGATCGTGTACTGCGCTCAGGAAGGCCGAACCCAACGCCGCCGTGGTGTCGAGTTCACGTTCCTGGGCTACGACTTCCGGCCCCGATACGCCCGGTTGACCGACGGCCGCTGGAAATCGGGGTTCCTGCCCGCGGTGAGCAAAGCCGCCAAGAAACGTATGGCGGCCGTGATTCGCGGGTGGCGCCTCGGGCGCTGCACCGGCTTGACCTTCAGACAGGTCGCTACGATGATCAATCGCGTCGTGGCGGGCTGGATCAACTACTACGGGCGCTTCTACAAATCCGAGTTGATCACCTTCCTCGCCAACCGGATCAACCCGCATCTGGTCCGATGGGCCATGCGGAAATACAAACACCTGCACCGAGCGCCCGCGAAGGCCCGGAAGCGACTCGTCCAGATCGCTTCCACCCACCCAGGCACCTTCGCGCACTGGCGCCACGGAGCGCTCCCCACCGGTTCGACAGTGGGAGCCGTGTGACGCGAGAGTGTCACGCACGGTTCTAAGAGCGGCGGCGGGTGAAACTCCCGCCGCCGACTCACCACAAGGTCGTCGATGGCCCGCGGCGTGATGACTATCCGCCGGAGCTCCTTCAGCAATGGAAGCGAGACAACGAGCCATCAGAGGGCATCGAAGCCCTGGAATCGGCCGGCCTAACCGACGAGATCCTTGAGAAAGTGCTCGAGCAGGTTGTGGCGAAGGCGGGACCGACGCGCGAGATCGAAGTCAGCCTGAGTGCTGGACTCATGGCCACCTCTATGGAGGCCGCCGTGACCGGCGATCTGGAGACTTTGTACCAGATCTTGGATATCAACGAGCACCTGAGAGCTCGTCAGCAGGTGGCAGTTGCAGACATCCGCAACACGGGCACCCTCGCGGTCAGCATCGCGACAGTCGACCTGTGGCTAGTCCTCGGCGACCCCGAAAGGCCGGCGCACTTCACGCTGATGGGTAGGAACGACTTCCCTATCCAGAACCCGGTGCTGTCGCACCGGCTGCAGGACGGCGATGCGGTGTCGTGGCTGACGAAGATGGAGACGATTATCGACATGGTTGCGGGGGCGAAGGCTGCTGGTCTCGATGTGGTCGGTATACGAGCCAGAGTGCGGCTTGCTACGGGCGAGGAGGTCGAGTCGCAATTGATGACGTGGGTCGAGCCGAGCTGATGTCTGTACCGTCGCCCCCTCGCCTAGAGACGGACCAAGGCCAGGGGGGCGTGCCGCATCAGGAGGCGCTTCTCATCGTGTTGATTGAATCTCACGGTGGCATTGAAGCTATCGCCGGAGCCGGCCATCGTGACGATCGTTCCAATTCCGTAGGTAGGGTGGTTGACCACGCTACCTACCCGTACCTGCCGCTCCGATAGGCGTGGCCCCTCTTCGCCTAATCCCGTTTCGGAAGCGGCCGAGATGCGTTCCTCATACGCCTCGCACAGGAAAAGAACGGCCGCGAGCACCATGCCCGCGGTCAGCCGTGCGACAGAGTCGTCTGCAACAGGGGCACCGCTTCGGCCATGCCCGCCGCCTCGTCGGTTCCGCAGTTCGGCGGCACCGGTGAGGATTGAGTTGAACCCTCCGAATAGCTTCTTGATTGCATTGGCTTCGGTTGGGTCAGCTCCGCTTGCCTGAACATCCTTCGGGTGGAGCCCGAGGTGGGTGAGTGTTTTGTGCACAAGAGCCGGCACGTCATCGCGGGTTTCTGGCCCATCCCCCGTCAGTCCAAGAATTGTCTTGCAGGTGGACTCCACCAACTCCTTGACGTGGCCTATCAGAGCTTCAGCATCGCCATTGTAGTCGCGCCGGATACGGTCGACTTGCCGCCGCATCTCTGCTACTCCAAGGCGCCCAGCTGCGGCCTCGACATCACTAAGTACTGTGCCATCCGGCAGGAGTGCGTCCGCCTCCTCGTTGACCAAAACCTGAGCGGCAAGCCGGGGCTCATTTCTGGCAATCCAATCCGGAAGTTGAAGATAGTCGCTCACCTCCATCAGCTTAGGAAACCGTGTCATCACGTCCTTTGGGCCGAAGTACATCGGGTTTTGTGTTAGATCGCCCAACAGATGAGGTACTACTTGGTAGACCGCCCCGGCGTAATCGTCGTCACGAAAGGAGAGTGCACGAAGGAGTCGACCATGCCCCTCGACCTGCTCAGTTGTGCCGGTCAAGAGCGCAAGCTCGCGCCACTCACCAGACGTCGCCTGATCCATGTCGGCCAGGCGCTTACCGACGGCAAGTAGGACGAGATCGGACGGAGCATCCTCACGCCAGCGCAGTGTTCCCACCTGCTCAGGCTATCGACTCAATGACCATGTGCCGACTTGAATTCCGACGTAGCATCCCGCCTTAGTGCGTGGTGCCGCCGGCAGCTCTGTACCGAGCCATCGCGCCGTTTGCCTGACTCGGCGGCTGCGATTCCACCCGCCGAAGGTGTGCCCTGGCGAACCAGGCCTCTACCGACACGGCGCGCTTCGGGTCGGGTGCGTACACGACCCGCGCCGCCCAGCCGCCACCGTTGGCCCGTCGCCATTCCTGGATCAGCCCTGGACACCATCGTTCGGACTCGTTCACGCGGGCGCGCACCCAGCAGTGCCGCTGCCGTTCGTCCGGCGGCGGCTCTGGAGGCGTGCAAACGCGACCTCGAGCCCCCATGGCGTCATAATAGAACAGGAGTTCGAGCGGTTCGCGGCTGATCGTTCGGTGCCGTCCGGTAGCCGCCCCGGGTTGTCGGACGCTGATGGTCGTGAGAGCGGCGCCTACGGGGCTCTCGTTTGCGGCTACTGCTCCTCGTCCATGATGAGGGGAGTGAAGCCACTGAGAGCCTGCGGCGACAGGCACGTCGCGCACACTGGCAGGCCGAACTCGACACATGTCAACAGATCGTCGCGGCTGTGCCCGGTGTGCCAATCGCCCGTGAGTCGATCTCGGGCGGGCGTCACGCCGCAGTAGGGAACTAGGTCGCTGGGACGCCGGTACAAGTGATGGACGACATCGGTGGGCATAGGCCATATGTTGCCATCCCGGACAGCTGGTCTGCGCCTTTGAAGCCACCCCCGCTGCCCGGCGCCTGTAACGCGCTGTAGCCAGCTGCTGTTTTGCGTATGGAACAATGAGGCCAGGAGGGTTGTGTGTCGCAGGGGCACGCGCCACCGAGGCACGAGGGGGCCGACAGCATGATCGTCAGGAGCATCCGACTCCGGAAACAGGGTTTCGTGATCCCGGCCGCCGCGACGCTCTCGACTCTCGTCTTGGTGCTCGCGGGTTGTGGTGGCGACTCCGACGGCCTGAGCGGCGAGTACTACGACAAAGAGGGCCAGCTCGTGATCGACGGGAGCTCGGTTGCCTACTACGCGTTCGGGTGCGAGCAGGCCGGCAAGAGCAACGCGGTCATCAAGAGCGAGGCGTCGTCCTCGGGCGAGCTCAGCAAGGATGGCGATCAGGTCATCTGGTCGGACGGCAAGGGCACTGGCAAAGTGACCTCGAGCAAGAGCGGTGACACCGTCGACATCGACGGCAAGCAGTACGCGAAGATGGACAAGGAGAAGGCTCTCCAGAGTTACCAGCCCATGTGCGGCTGATCGAACGACCCGAGGAAACTGCACGAACTGAAGAACCCCGTGGAGCCTGCCCTGGCTCCACGGGGTTCTCGATTGCGGCCGCGGACTATTTCTTCTGCGGCCCTTGGTCGGCACGTCGGTGATTCTGTGGCTCAGGGGCTGGTGGCATGGGCCGCGCCGGCTTCCTCTGTTGCGGTGGCTCCGGGGCGGGTGGCACTTCCCAGACACGGGGTGCGGCAGGCGGCCGGCTGGCCTGCTGCACGGGTTGAACGGCTCTAGTCGGAGGGCTGGCTGAGCGCTCGGTGCGTTGCGGGCGCGTGAGAGCCGGTGTACTCGGTGCGCCGGTGTTACCGGGCGTGCTCGTCGTGCCGCTGCGGCTCTGGTTGCGTCCACCCTGCGATGCGCTCGCCGGCACACGGGCGGGGTGCGAGCGGCCTTGATCGTTGGCGCTCGAGCTGGCGCTGATGGCGCCGCGACTGCCCTGGCCGTTGGAACCGCCGATGTTCTGATCTGCCGGCGGCCTGGTCTGGCCGGGGGTCCTGCGGAGTTTGCGGTCCTGTCCACCGACGCCCAGATCGGTCAGTCCACCCTGATTGCTGACGCTCTCGGCGAGTGCCCGGTCGTCCTGTGGGCGGCTGGGCTGCGTTCGGTTCTTGCTGTCGCTGTTCGCGATCGGTGACCCTGTGTCAGCCACGGGAGCACTGCTGTGGCCTGTCTTGCTGGTGCCCTTCTTGCTGGTGCCCTCGCCGTCGGTGCTGTTGCTCCCAGCAGACTTATCCGTGCTTCCCGCGCTTCCCGTGCTTCCCGTGCTTCCCGCGCCGGGCCCGCCGGGTAGCTCGCGACCAGAGCCCGCGTCACGGGGTCCGCCTGGGCCGCCGGAACCTCGGGGGCCGCCGGATCCGCCCGACGGACCGCCGTCGCCTGAGAGAGGAGGCGGTCCGGACTGACCGCTGCCGAGTTCGCCGGGTGTGCGACCGGTGAGCTCGCCCAGGTTGCCTCTCGTCAGCGTCGGGGTGCCGTTCGTCCCGCCTGCGTTGGTCGACGTGGAGCTGGGCTGGCCTGTGATGTTGGGCTTGTTCAGTGGTGGCTTCGGCGGCTTTCCGCCGAGCTTGCCCATGATGCCCTGGCCGGTGGCCATCCCGGCGCCCGCGCCGAGACCGCCGGCGAGCGCCGGGAGCAGTCCGCTATTGGTTTGTTTGGGCGGGGTGGTCGTGTCGAGGAACTTGTCGACCAGCTTGGTCACGGCCTCGTCGAGGGCTTTCAGCGCTGACTTTCGCACTCGTAGCAGTGTGAAGGTGACGCTGATGATGAGGACGATCGACACGACAGTCATCACGACGACGGCGATCGATCCGAGCACCGGGTTGCTGAAGATGTTCGTGATGCCTCGGTCGGTACCGGTGGGGTTGCTGCTTACCAGCTTCGCGATCGGTCCCTCGATGATCTGCGGCAGTGAAACCAGGAACTCCGAGACGAACTGGTAGAGGAACAAGGTGACCAGCACCTCGAGCATCATGGCGACCGAGTAGATGATCACCTTGGCGATGCCAGCCATCGCGCCCATCGTCGCGAAGGGGATCGCTGACACGGTCCCGAAGGTGCGCCGCAGCGCGCCCGTCAGCATCCCGAGGCCGTAGAACAAGCCGATCAGTGTGATCGAGCTCAGCAGTGTGAAGGCGTTGGCCCAGTACATGAACGACGCTGGCCCGCTGCCGATCTGCGCCACGGAGGAGTGGAAGGAGCGGGTGAAGCCCGAGGTCACTTTGTTCGAGGAGAAGATGGTCATCGAGTCCGTGTTGAACTCGGTGTTGAGGTAGTTGTAGGCCGCCAGCGGAGACAGGTTGCAGTCCGCGGGCTTCCCATTGGTGTTCGGTTCGACCACGGTGAAGCCGCAGTTCGGGTTGCCGCTGGTCGAGGTGAACTCGGTGGTCGCGCCCTTGGTGTTCGCTGTCAGGCCGGTTCCGCTTGTTGCGACGAGTGGGTGCTCGTTCGGTGACACGGGGTTGTTGCCGTCGCCGAAGTCCTTGGAATCCTTGTAGCTCTTGCCGAGAAACCAGTTCTTCTTCAGGTCCCAGTTGACGTCGTCGCGGGGGATAGCGGTGACTGCGCCCTGGATGTTCGACTCGAAGTCTGAGGCATTCACTTTCTGGCCCTGGATGTAGCGGCCGAGCATGCCGAGGGTCGCGAACGCGGCGTTCTTGTCGGTTTCGCTGTCTTTCAGGCTCGGGTTGTTGTTCGCCCAGGCGCTGCCGGCATCGGTGATCTTCCCGCCGGCGTTGATTCCGGGATAGCTCCCGGTCTGCGCGTTGATCGCAAGTGCGGAGTTCCTGGCCGAGAAGACCGAGACAGGCTGGGCATGCCCGGTTTCTGCGTCCCAGGTGATGGATGCGTTGGCGGGGATGTGCAGCCGGTTGGTGTTCATCCATGCACTGAAGTCGACGTAGGTCGAGAGGACGACCTTGGTTGGTCCTACGCTCTGCGAGAGCAGCGAATCGTCGAACTGGTTGAGTATCGAGGTGTACATCCCGCCGATGATCGGCAGACCGACGCCGATGAAGACCAAACGCACAACGAGCTTCTTGATAGCGGCGCCTCGGTCCATCTTCTTGAAGAACGCCAGCCCGATCAGCAGGAAGCCGATGAACAGCGGCACCAGCACGCCCCAGGACAACGACACGAGCGTGCTGTACCACTGTGAGACGAAACCAGCCAGGCCCGAGAGCGCGTCGGGCGTCGTGTTGACGCCTGATGACGTGGTGACCATGCCGTCCGCCCACACCTTGTAGGTCGGCGAGACCGCGGCGATGCCGTTGTGGAACCAGAGGAAGGGGTTCAGCAGCTTCAGGATCTGGATGAAGATCCAGAACAGCAGCGAGACGCCCATAGCGAGCGCGTAGACCAGCCAGATCAGCGAGCCGCCGACCGCGTGGATCATCGGATCGAAGCCCGCGGACGAGACCATGTCGTCGAAGCCGAGGTCGCGCAGCGCTGCGCCGAAGTGTGAGTAGTCCTTCATGCCAGAAGCATTGGCACTGTCGAATGCGTCGTACTTGATCGTCTGCGACGAGCCCGAGATCGTCGAGAACAGCCATTTGACGAAGCCCTCGTCGTCGGCGTAGCCGAGCATGGAGCCGGCCTGTGCAGGGTTGGACACCACAGGTTGCCACGAGTCGCCGACTCCTTTCCCGCCGTTCTCGGGCGCGCTCTTCTCGCTGAAGTACACGCTCGCGTTCGAGGCCAGGTGGTAGAGGCTGTAGTCCTTCTGATCCTTGTCGCTCGGGTCGTCGGCGTGCGCCACCGGCGCTATGGCAACCAGCAACAGGACCAGGAGTAGTGCCGAGAGCAGAATGCCCGCGATAGTCCGCGTCCCGGCCGGTTGCGCGCCGGCGGCGGAGAGGGCGCGCACACGGGTCCGTGTGATCGCCTCAGCCACCATGGCTGTCTGAGTCATCGCGTATTCCTGTCTCGTCGTTTCCTCATCGTCGTTTGCCGCGTCTTTCTCCGCGGGCCGGATTGAAGTTCCGTTTGCGTCCCGGCACCGAGGGTCTTCTTTCGCCGCCATCCCGGATTGGCTGCATCCGGGTTCCGCTCTGTACGGTCCTGCGTCTCGTTGCCGGCACCGCTCACCGAGGTGACGTTCGCGCCGGGGACCGGCTTGATGGTCATCACGGCGTCGAACTTCGACGCCTCCTCGGCCCGCCGTGCGGCGCGCTGCAGCTCGCGGCGCTGCTTCTCCCGGTTCGGATTGATTCCCAAGGCCAGGTCCAGGTGGAACACGACGTTGGACACCCCACGGCGCAGGTAGCTCAGGTTCTCGCCTTTGCGGGTGATGAGCTGGGCAAGATCCGGCGGGATCCGCTGGTGCAGCAGCTGCTGGTAGTCCGCCACGGTCTTGTCCCGCATTGCCCCGAAGATTGTGTAGTCCGCGGCGTCGAACCGATTGAACTTCACGTCGGCGAGCATCTTGTCGACGTCGTTGTAGCTGAACACCACGCGGCCGCCGCGCTGGTAGAGCTGTTCGAACTGCAACTCGACATAGGCTTTGACCCGGTCGTCGATATTCTCGGCGCCGTGAATAATCACCGTGTCGCCGCGTTCGAGCTTGCCGATCGCGAAGCCGACGATGTTGACCAGCTGCGCCATGGCGACACCGCGGCCGCGGCGCATCAGGTGTGAGAAGTCGTAGACCACGCGCTTGGCGTCGCGGATGCCGTCGACGGCAGCAGCCGTGTGGTTGTTGAACAGGTCACCGTTGTTGTCGAGCAGGTTCTTCGCAACGCTTCTGAGCACGTTGTAGGCGCGCAGCTGGTCGGGGTCGTTCCTGGAGGAGTTGAGGAGTGCTTTGTGCTCGGTGTCGAGGTAGGCCACGAACATCTGCAGGCGCGGGACCTGCTCGTGCGGAATGCTCACGACGCGCAGGCGGTGCCGGTGCGCCTTTGCATTGCGTACCCACATGCGCTGGTCGATGTAGAACTGCGTCGCCGTCTTCTCCAGCTCGTTGCGGATGATGGACCCGACCCCTCCATCGGCGGACTCGTAGAGCTGCTCGAACATCAGCGTGAGCTTCTGCATCTGCGCCGCGAAGACCGACAGCTCGTCGGCTTCCTCGCCGAACATCTCGAACATGTTCACGTCACCGGTGTTCAGGTCGACCCGCGAGGTCAGGCCGTCGAAGCGGGGACCCAACTTGTCCAGGTCGGCGCCGTCGAGCACCAGGTGCACGACGTGGCCGTTGTTCAGCAAGCATGACTGCGAGAGCTTCGAGCACCACATGTCGGAGATCTGCGTGCGGTCGAGGTAGTCCGAGATCGCACCGTCCGCGAGGACCACGTGGTGGTCGTAGCCGTTGCTGTCGAAGAGCACCGCCGAGTTGTTCACGTCGCCGACCATGTAGCCGACGTACTCACCACTGCGGTCGTTGAGGCCGTTCGTGACAAGTGAGTACGAGCCGGCGAACTCCGTCGAGGTGAAGTGGAAGCCGCGGCCACGCTTCTTGTCGTTCTTCTTCAGCAGTCCAGACAGCTCCTGGCGCTGCTCGCCGGCGTACGCCGCAGCCTTGACAGTGCCGAAACGGTCGATGTAGAGGCGCGAGATCCTTTCGATACTGTCTTCCAGCGCCGCCAGGTCTGGGGCCTTGAGCAGGAGCCGATTGTGCACCGACAGGTACGACGCACCCTCCTGGATCTCGCTGATCGTTACCTCGAGATCACCCGCGACCTTCTTCGCCTTCAACTTCGAGGAAGTTGTGCCGCCGTCGGCCTGCTCGCCGGCCTCGAGGTTGTCGAGCTTCTCGGACTGCTTCGTGTACTGGTCGATCCACTTGTCGGTCATCCGCGCGACCTGCTCGAGGACGACCGCAGTGACGCGTTCGTCGAGGCCATCGGGAATGCGCCCAATCCCCCAAAACGGGGCGAAGCCGTCGTGGGCGGCCATGTCGTGGAAGAACGCAAGCACACAGCCAACCGATCCGTCGACCTGGAAGTAGTCAGATCGGAAGAGATACTTCTCCTTCGGCTTCAGCGCAATCAGGTGCGGGTACGACTCGAACTCGCCCTCGAGACGCTTCGCCTCCTGGCGGCGGCGCCACCAAGCGAGCCTCTTGTCCGGCTCCGCCCGGCCAGGGGTGTCGACGGCTCGATCCTTCCCGGTCGTCACGGCTGCAGCGGCCGTTTCCAGCGTCCGCTGTCCACCAGGGTTGGGCAGGTCATCTTGCCGCGTCCGGGTGCTGAGTGATGCTCGAAACTTTGTCGTCAGTGCCATCGTCGGGATGTCCTCTGCTGGCTGTCTTGGAATGGTGGCGCTAGCCCAAGAGGCTTTCTGTGCTGCCCTGGTAGAGGACCCGGAGCATCTGGTAAGACTCGTCTCGGTCGAGCATCGTGACCTCCTTGATCATGAGTGAGGAACCCTCAACCTCGGCCTGCAGCACGAGGTGCGCCTGGCGCAGCGCGTCGGCGCTCTTGCCCTTGAGTACGACGTACTGGTGGATCGAGGTGAACCGGCCACCGACGTGACCGGTGAGGATGTCGTACTGCTCGTCCTGCAGCTCCAGAAGGTCGGGGTCGCGCACTTCAAGCGCCTGGTTGCGGCGCTCCAGGTTTGCGACCTGGTGGTAGATCCGCTGTGGTTCCTTCGTGGTGATGAAGACGTGCTCGCAGCTTGTCGGCACCTTCCTCCAGAAGGAGTCGACCCGGTTCAGGATCGAGGTCTGGTCCTCGTCGAACAGCAGGTAGCTCGCGGAGCCGACCACGAGATAGGCCCGCCCGACGCTGCCATCGGAGAAACTGATCGAGCCATCTTCGGCCACGCCGTCGACACCGACGATGGAGTAGAAGGCGCTTGGATCCGCACTGCGCCGGGTGAGGACCAGGCGGGCACTCCGCGGCAGATAGGAGAGCAACGCCGGCACTGTCATGAACCGCAGTTCCCTGGTCTTGGTCAGCCCGCCGAGATAGAACACCGCGATGAGCGACCAGACGACGAACAGCACGATGAGTGCCGGGTTGGCCGACTTGATGAACGTGGCCGTTGCCGCCCACAGCGTGACGAGGATCCCGGCGCCCAGAAAGAGGATCTGCTTCATGGGCGATGCCGGAACCTGCCAGCCGCCCACGCTGAACGAGATCTCGTGATCGAGGAACGACCTGTTCAGCGGCGCTGGGATCTTGTAGGAGTGGCGGGCCATGGTTGCTGTCCTTACTTCGGTTCCATCCCGTAGCCAGAAGCAGATAGAGCTTGATAGGTGAATCAATGATCATTCAGACTCTATCGCATAAAGCTATCGATCGGAGGCGCAGATCATCGGACTGGGAAGCGGTGGTCGGCCGTGTCCTCGAACCGGTGGCGTGAGGAGACCAGCGGTGCGTCTGTCAGGGAGCCTCAAAGAGCGGAGCAGGACCACTCAGATCGATCACCGCGAGGCATCCCAGCGTCCGCTCACGGTCCAGAATCTCCTGGCGGACCGGGACTGCTTGGATTCCCCCGTTGGCCGTGGCCCGCCGGAGGATCGCGCGTTCGGAGTGACGGAAGTGGTAGTGCCCGCTGACGAGCAGCGTCTCTCTGCCCGGATCGAGCACCGAGAGCACGCGATCGGTGTGCTCGCGCTGCGCTGTCCGCGCATAGGCGAGGTCGCGCGGATCCGAGTCTGAAGCATCTCCCAGTCGGGCGAGCAGGCCCGGTGTGGCCAGCGCCTCGTGAGCAAGTACGACGTTGGGTCTGGCTGGCGAGGACAGCAGACTGGCAGCCTGCGTATCGGTCGTGAGCTCTGCGGGCCACCAGTTCCTGCCGGGCGTGCGTGTGCCGCGGTCGCTGCTCGCGGCTCCCGCGAGCCAGCCGATGGCGTGCACAGGATCGAAGGGACCGTTGTTGCCCGCGAGCACGACGCCGGAGCGGGGCAGTAGCCCGATATGCGAGAAGATCCGCACGATGCCGTTGGCGTCGCGGGGGAGTGCGTCGATCAGGTCGTAATTCTCGAGGCTGCCGAGCACGACATAGAGCCGGAGGCCGGCTGTGGCGAGCGCGCTGTTCAGCTGATCCAGTGCGCGTGACTCGGCGCGGGTGCCGCGCCAGATCATCCCGAAGTCGCCGAGCTGTACCAGTGAAGTGCAGCCGCGTTGCGCCAGGAGTGCAGTGGCGCCCCGCAGGAACCCGGCGTCGCCGTGGGCGTCGCCGATCAGGCCGATACGCCCGCCCAGTTCTGGGCTCGATGCTAGGTCCGAGCACATCACTGTGCTCGAAGGCTGAGTGGTCGTCATCAGGAGACCCTTTCCGTGTCTGCCGCGTGGCTCATGCGAACGCCGGCACGATCTTCTTCTTGCCGCCTTGGTCCTTCCAGGTCAGGTCTGCGTCGAACTTCCTGCCCCGTGCCGACGTCAGGCCCTTCACGTGGATGCTCGTGCCGCGTGCGAGCGCGGCACGCTCTGCGTCGGTGAACGTGTGCTTGCACCAGCTCACCGGCGGGGAGTCCAGCGAGGCGTCAAAGTCCGGCACGAGCTTCTTGCCCTCGCCGGCCCTCACTTCCTTGAACCAGACCTTGCACTGAAACGGGTTGCCCTGCTTGCTGACGAAGTCGCTGGCCTCCACCGAGCCGCCGGCCGCGAGCGTCTGGATCTCCTCGGGGGTGAAGGCGTGCGAGCACCATTGCGTGGGCGGCTGGATAACGCCGCTGGCGTCGCGGCGGCCGAGTCCGAGCTTCTTGAAGCCGACGAACTTCTTGCCTCTGAAGGTCTGCTCGGCCAGCTGACCGAACACGTCGTAGGTGTTACCTTCTTGGCTCGTGGCCCGGAACTCGACAGTCTCGCCGGCCAGCAGCCGCTCCACTTCCAGGTCGCTGAAGCGGTGACCACCCCATGAGCGTGCGAAGCCCACAGTGCGGCCAGTCTTCGCCCAGGTGCCGTCGGCACGTTCCTTCCGTGCGAGATCGGTCTCCTTGAGGCCGAGAGTGGAGCGCATCGCCGCGGCGTTCTTCTCCATTTGCGCGATGTCTTCACGGACCCAGCCAGCGACGACGGCGAGGCGCTCCTCTGCGGTCGCTGTCCCTGCGGCGATGTCACGCATGTCGGCATAGACCTTCTCGGTGAGTTCCAGGTCGCCGATCCGCGTTCCGGGCAGTAGCAGCCAGCTCATTTCGCCCGCCTTGGCGAGCGTGAGCTTGCGGCCGCGTTCCACGAGTAGCGGGTGCTTCGTGTTTGTCGAGGTCACCTCGCTGTAGGTCGAGGTCCGCGTCGCACCGGTGCCGACGTCACGCTTCTCGAGCTGCTTCATGAGCCACTTCATGCTCGGGTGCTCAGGGCGCTTGTTCGCGCCCTCGAAGACGAACGGTTCGGCGTGCTGACCGAGCCCCCTGCTGTTCTCGGCCGCACCTAAGTCATCTGCAGGGCTCTTGTTCCCGTCCGCGAGTCCGTCGCCGGCATCGGGGTCGAACACGGCCTTCCAGCCTGCGCTCTTCGGCACGTTCGCGATCCCGACGAACTCCGGGTATCGCTGCACGTGGCCCTTCTGCTGCTCGTAGACGTAGTCCTCGGCGAGCATGGCCAGGTAGTTCTTCGCGAGGGTTTCGTAGATGAGCCGGCCGGTCTGGCCGAACCGCTGCGCGACGTCGTCCAGTGAAGCCGGAACCTTCGGGCCAGGCCGGTTCGCGCCGTGTGCGCCCTGCGATTTGACGTGGGTCCTGCGGGGCCCGCGATGTGTCAGGAGCGCCCTGTCGACTCCAACGACTGCCGCGATGCTGTCGATCAGCGGCTGAAGCTCGTTGAACTGCTCCGGGGTGATCGTCTTGTCCTCGGTGCGCGGGTAGCTGACGACCTGCGCCTCGTACATCTTCTGGTAGGTCGCTAGTACAAACTTGGCCTTCACGCCCTTGCCCACCAGCATCGACGACAAGGCTGCAAGGTCGAGCAGCTGCGGCGGGGCGGTTCTCTTCGTCGCCGTGCTGTCGGCCACGACCGGTGAAGCCGAGTACGGCTGCGGCACCTGGTTCTTCTGGCCGAACCGCGGCTCCGTCGGATTTGTGTACATGACGTTGTTCTCATCGCGGAAGCGATTCTGGAAGAAGGGCTGCTTCACGTAGCCGTTGTACGCCTTCAGCTGGTCACCGACGAGCTTCACCATCGCCGACTTCAGCCGGCCCTGCCGCAGCACCGTGTCCCGCCCGGAGGCACGCGCCATGTTGGTTGCACAACGAGTCCACTGCATCGAGAGGAAGTCGAACTTCGAGCGGTAGACGGCCTTGCTGTACTCGTCGAAACTCTGCAGCGACGGGATGGTCTTGCGTGAGGTGAAGGCCTTCTGCAGGGACGCCGGAGCTTCGTCGGTGAAGTACATGCGCGACCACGACCTCGGCTGCAGACCTAGCTCAACGAGAAGATTCACGGCGATCATGCCGCCCTCGCCTGTGGGATCGACATCGGTCGCGATGACAATCTCGTCGCAACCCGACAGGGTCTGCTTCACGTCCTGGGCCACGCTGCCAGCGCCCTTGATGAGCTCCAGCTCCCAGTTGAGGTCCTCCGGATCCCAGGGAAGATTCGCCAGGTCCCACTTCTGGTACTTCGTGACCAGCGCCGGGTCAGCAACCATCCGGTGCGGGTCGACGAACTCGTAGAGATGGCCGCGCGCGTGGGCGATGACGTACTGCTCGCCCTTGTAGCTGCCGCTACTGCCACCCAACGCCGCTGCGAAGTGACGCGCAGCCGACGGCTTCTCGGTCAGGATCCCCACAGTCATATCGACCCCTGTCTCGACAGGCAACTCTTGAACAACGAGCAGCCTATACGGACAGGAATCGAATCGTCTATCTAATCATTATTCGAATGACCACCATCTCGGATGGCGGTGCTTCCGGTCCATGGTCGAGTCCGCCTGTAGGAGACCAACCTTCACGCGATGGTGGCATGTTGGGACCCCAGGCCTGACTCACGCATCGGAGGGACTCGGCGCTCGAAAGGCCAGCTTCGGAGTCATCGGATGGGTCGTCCGTCCCGAGCACGTTCGAGCCTTCTGCGCTTCTCCGTCTCGTCGCGGACCCTGTCGCGGATGTAGATCGCGTCCTCGTGGGTGATCGGCGCGTCGTGGATATCGTGCGAACCGCGTAGGAAGTTCACCGTGCGGTCCGCGATGGAATACGCGACTGCCTGCTCGATCACCGCGCCGGTCTCCTGCACATCCGTGACCACCTGTTGCAGCTTCTCCAGCTGTGCGGCGCGGCTGCGCTCCAGTTGCTCCAGCCGCTCCATCCGGTCGGCCACCGCGCCGAGCAGCGGGTCCTGTGAGCGAAACAACTCGGCGGCCGTCCCGGTCGCTGGGTCCGTGCCGATGCGCACGTCCAGCTGGGCCAGCAGGAAGGCCGTCACCAGGGCGCCCTGGCTGAGCCGCCGGCTGAATGCTTCGGCTGCGCCGTCGCTGACACCCCGCTCGCGTACAGCGGCCGCGCGCACCTGTGCCCGCATTGCCTCCACGAGCTGACGGGGCAGGTTCCGCACCATCGGTTGGCTCTGTGGTCCCTCGATCCGGAAGCCTGACTCGGGAAGAGTCGCTGGGGTGCTGCTGGCACTGCCTCGCTTCGTCCCCGTTGCTGCCTGGATCGCGTCCTGCTGGTCGGTCTTGCGGTGTGCTGACAGCTCGACCTCGGCCAAGTGGTCAAGCCTCTGCGCAGCCTCGGCGTCAAGGGCTGAGTCGAGTTCCTGGACTGCTCCAGGTCCCTCGTCGGCGCCCACATCCAGTCCCTCACCTGCGCCGTCCGAGAAGGGTGAAGCAGTTGACGCCGGCCCTGGAGCCTGCGCCTGCGCTGTGGTGGAGCCGCCTGCCGCCGGGCTACCGCTTGTGGCGGCGCCGCCGCGGCCATTGCCGCGGCCCATGCGCGCTGCCCCTGCCCGGCCGGCCGTCTCTCCGTCGACCACCGGTCCGCCTCGCTCCGGCTCCGCCGGTAGCCCTTGCGCCACCGAAGCCGGATCGATGGCATCGTCGAACTTGGGCTCGTCTGCAACGCCGTCCCGGTTCTCAGCTGTGGGCTCACCGGCCTGAACGGACGGTGCGACGCCGGTGCGACGGAACTCGTCGAGGAACGAGGTGTCGACGTCCGTTGGCGAGCTGGCTTTCGCATCGTCGAGCATGTCCTGGAAGCTGCTGCCGCTCATGCTGACAACTCGCCTTCTTCAGCGTCGAGAAGGTAATTGTCCCCCCGGGTGAGCCCGATGAGGGAGTCGAACCCCTGTGTAACGACCCGCTCCAGGTTGGCGGCATTGGTCGACAGAGCCTTCATCTCGTCGACGAGCTGGTTCAGCCGCGCGATCTCGAGGGTCGGCAGATCGTAGTCGAGATTCTCGCGCCGGATCTTCTCGTCTACCGCCTCGGCCATGTACTCGTTGACCGACCGGTAGCCGCGCCGCTCTGCCCAGTACTCGGCCCGCTGCTTGACGTCCGGATCCAGACGTAAGACCGCGCGCTGCCGGCGATCCTGGTTGACGACAGTGGACATACCGGACTCTCCTCTGATCAACGCGCGACTCGCATGTCGAATCTATTCTATTCATCATTTGAGTTGTCGCACAGTGCCTATCGAATCGTCTGGCGACTAGTTTGTCTGATCGACGGAGTCGATCCGGGGACCGTACCGAAGAAGTGGCCTGGCTGCTCTCAGTGCGTTCGGTGAGACCGGCGCCGCTCATCGCCGAGCAGGAATCGTGGTCCGGCCACCAGTTCAGCCAGCCCTGAATCACCCATAGATACGACGCAGAGGAGCATTGCCATGCCTGCAACGACCATGACTGTGACCGCGAGCCGGACTGACGCCGGGCTGACTGCCCTGGTGCTGCCGGTGAGCGTCGACGGCGAGACCTGGCACCAGGTCGTGTTCGAGGGGGAGAGCGCCGCCTATGTCGACGGCCAGGCAGCCTCGTACGTCGTCACTTACCGCGATCGGGTGCACATCGGCATCGATGAGCATGCTGACTGGTCGCGCTTTCCGACCACCTTCAACGCACTGTGCTCGGACATTCAGGTCTACGCCGTCGAGTACGCACAGGCCTGAACAGTGCACTCAGCCGTCGACGTCGCGAAGCAGGAGCTCTGATCACCATGCTTTTCCTTGAGCGCATTGGCTACCTCGAGACCGAGGAGCAGGAACGCGCAAGACTCGCCCGATGCCCTGCGGGCTCAACCAACCATCAACTGTCAACCCTCCCGGTGATGATCACCGAGTGGCCCCAGGATGTACTCGTCGAGCTGCCCTGGCAACGGCTGCCCGCAGTGGAGCAGCATCGTGTCGTCGTCGTCCCTATCGAGTACCGGCCGGACTCGCACCCCGAGCAGAACGACGAGGCGCTGCCCCGAAAGCGCAACTCCGGCACCTGGACCTGCGCTGTGGTCGCCTCGGACCACCCCAGCTATCCGGTCGGCGGCCACCGCATTGTCGTCACGGCCGCCGAGATAGCGCGCGGCCGACGGGTCGACCTCTCCGCCGTGGCCCGTCTGTAGCCGCCACCACATCCTTCGACAGACAGGGACGCTGACATGCGGATCTATCACGGTGAATCTGTAGACGGCGACGCGCCAATCATCAGCATGGTGGTGATCGCCGAGAATGAGGCGGCAGCGCGTCGGGTGCTGCACGAGTACGAGGCGAACGTCCACGCGGACGATCCGCGCCTCGACAACGAAATCTGGCTCAGCTCTGAGCTCACCCGCGTTCAGCTCCTTGGTGATGCTTCACCGCATCTGGCCGCGGGGAATGTCTTTTGCCCCGTGGCGGGCGCTTTCTGATCGTGCTGATTGCGGCTGTCAGCCCACCAGCGCACCGCGACTCAGCCAACGATCGATTCGCCGACTTCCCGCTCCAGGAGGAGCACGCGGTCCTGAACATCTTTCCCGGACTGCGACGCAGGACTCCGAGCACGCGACCCTGTGCGCTCGCGAACGACCCATTGAAGAGCACCGAGGAGGCCAACATGACCGTTTCCGACCCGGCCCTGACCACAATTGGTACCAAGATTCCGATTCGCTTCGCTCGAGGACTGGTCGAACTCGTCGGTACGGTGCTGCATGATCCATCCGCCGGCCTGCTCGTACTGGATACCTGCGACGGTGAGCCGGAGGAATACCTGAGCATCTCGCTCGCGGCCTACGGGATCCTGCCCAAAGCCGACGACGAGGTGTTCGTCAAGGACTGGTCCTAAGGCGAGGGAATCGCGCAGAGCCTCATCGACGCCGGCCTTGCCGAGATCGTGGGGGAGCATCTCGTTGGACCGTTCTCATCGCGGGCCGTGCGCCTGCGCATCATCGCGAAGCAAGACGGCTGACTAGCGGGTCGAGACAGACCCGGCTCTCGGTCCTTACAAGGAGTGCATACCTCGAGACCGCGAGCGTCGGGGCCCACACAGGGTGAGGCCTGCTGCAACGAGTGAGTGATCGACGCCGAGCATCTCTGCGAGAAGAAAATCGACGCCCGCGTGCCGAATAGCACTCTTGCACTGATGGCCACGTCCGGTTCTTGAGCTCGCGAGCCGATGGGGCAGAGCGGCCGAGCAATAGCCCAAGCAAGGATCAACGAAGTTGATCCGGGTTCCTTTCTGACAGTAGGCCCGGTGTTGCCGATCCCGGCTTCGGCCGCCTGCTCGTCGTATCTACTCGTCCCTCGCCCGTCGCCTGTGCCTGGCGCCGCGGCGGACAGGGGCCCACGACGTTCCCAGGAGGACTGCCCCATGCGCGCCAACGAGCCGAGCGACTTCCAGATCGACTTCATCGTGCAGCACAAGCGCCTGAGTACAGCTACTGAGGCGCAGGTGAAAGTTCAGCAAGAGATTCGCGACGAGCTGAGGACCCAGAACCTCATCGCCTTCTATGCGGCGCTCAAGCAGCCGACAGGACCCGGCGCAGATGACGAGGCTGTTGCAGCGCTCCATCGGGAGATCAACCACCGCCTCATGCCCAAGAAGTCCAGCCGGGCGGGCACATCAGAAACCAGCACAGCTGATCAGGGTCTCGACAACAGCGCTGAACGAAAGCTCAGCACTCGATCGGCGTAGCCGATGCGGGCGTGGGGATAACAAGCAGATCCCGACGCACCACCTGATCAACACGACCTGACTCAAGTCAGGCCGTGGCACACACCTGAACCGCCTTCAGCAAGCTATCCCCGGCGACGCGTCAGGGATCCATCAGTCGCCCGTGGCCGCGACATTCAGCCACAATCATCAAGGAGACAACATGTCGAACCCGGTCAACCACGGAACCCTCGTCGGTCGCCTCGCTCGTGACCCGAAGATCTTCAGCAACGCCGACGGCTCACAGAAGGTCGTCTTCACGGTCTTCGCGAACCGCAACTTCAAGAACGCCCAAGGAGAGGTCCTGTCCGATGGGATCCCGGTCGAGGCGTTCGTGCGCAAGGAGACCGACTTCTCCAAGACCCCGTTCGCGAACATCCACCGCGGCGACCAGGTCGCACTCAACACCGCGCTGCGCATGGACTCCTACGTCCGCAACGGCGAGAACGTATACGACCTGAAGGTTGTTGTCGAAGACATCACCTTCCTCGAGTCCCGCCAGATCACCCAGGCCCGCTTGGCTGAGCGCGTCGCCGCCGCCGAGCAGACCAACCAGGAAGCCCGGGCTGCTGCGCCTGCCCCGACAGAGGTACTCGCCGGCGCGCAGAACTCGCCGATCGGGGCCGAGCTGCCGTTCGGCTGATCGGACACGCACAAGCACAACCAGCCAGTTGTCGATGTCGGTCAAGGGGAGTCGGGCCTGGCAGTGATGCCGAGACGACTCCCCTTCGTGGCGCATTGCCGCGCCGACGAGTACGTCCAATTCCCGTTGCCTGATGCGCTGGAGGTGCCGGCGCTGACCCGCGGGTCACCGCCGAAGGGGCAGCAGCTTCACATCTCTTCCCCAGCACTTGCCCAAGATCGCGCCGCTCGATCTGTGGCACTGATCCATAGGAGATAGCACTCGATGCAGATCATCACCGACCGCTCCGAGTTCGAACTGTTCACCGATGACAATCTGAGCAGTACCGATTGGCAGCATGCCGCGGACTGTTATCTGGACGCCAGAGTTGAGGGGCGCGCGTTCACCGCGAACGGACACTGGCCTCGCGGCGCGCAGCGTGGCCTGAATCAGCCACTCGAGCAGCACGTGATCTTCTCCCGCGTGATCCGCGACCGATTCACCGGCGCGGTCATGGTCTCGACTGACGTTGCTGCGGTCAACCTCGCCACCTTGTGTGCCTGGGCAGCGGAATCGCCGCAGAACCCCACATTGCAGCCCGAACGAATCGCCAGCGATCGAGAGATCCAGGGATAGGGAACGGTCGATGGCTAGAGCGATCGCCGGTGCGAGAGCCAGTCGCCGTGTCATCGTCGCGCAAACGCAGGCCAAAGTCGCGACGCGTCACGATGACCTTGTCACCGTGAGCCTGCGCCGACCCGGCTGGCTCGACCACGAAGCCAGACTGCGGCACCGCACCCAGCGCATCACCGCTCGATGGGTCGGCGTGGCAACCACCCAAACCACAGGCCAGAAACTCGCGATCCTGCGCGACCCGGTCGACCCGACCCTGATGCTGACCTCGGTGCCGCTCACCTGGCTGATCAGCGTCGATGACGCCACCAGCCAGGAGCGAGCCGCGGTCGACGTCCGAGCCGCGCAACGTGCCGAGCCCGCCGAGTAGAGGAGCGCTACTTGACCAACCTCGTCCACAAGTACGCCGAACTGCAGTACACGATTCCCATGGCCACCGTCGCGACGATCCTGCGCCGGGCGGCCGCCGATCCCGGCGGCCACGTGATGCTGTTCGCCGACGTAGGTGGCATCACTGCCACTGTCACCCTGAAGACCGGGTACGACAGTGCCGCCCAGGCCACCAGCGACGCGGTGGCTCTAGCAAGTGCAGAGCTGCATCGCCACTCCCGTCAGCAGAGTGGCATTCCGGCGCCCTGGCGGGTCTTGATCGTCGACCGCGACGGCATGGTCGACCACCTAGCAGCACATCCTGATGCCTTAACTGGTTCCGAAGGGCTGTCCCCGTACGACGACGGACTGGCTGGAAACAATCCCTGATCCGATCCGCGCATTGAATGCGCGGTCATAGCGCAGGCGAACCCGGCGAAGCCGGGCTCATGCCAGCGCGCAGCACTCGCTGACCGAGCCAGGCCAGCAGAGACCGATCGGTGCGGAGCGCCGCATGCGGCGACGGCCGCGGGGATGCGAACCCCGGCAGGTCACTGCTGACCTGGACCGACACGAATGCGGGGACCCCCGCCGATCGAGCATGGCGCTCTGTCGGCGGGGGACTTTTTTTCTACCGATCAGCGCCACTGATCCTGCCTGCTGACCCCCGGGTGTGAGGACTGAGGGTGAGGCGCCGGCCCTGTACCGGCGTCTGGCCCGCTGTCGCTCAGGCAGCAGCCGTCTGGCCATCACCCAGGCGGCAGCTTGAAGGGAGTATGGAATGGCTGATGTCACCTGCGCACGCTGCGGGAGGCCGTGGGACGCGCACTATCTGCGACACGAAATGGGCTGGTTCAAGTGCGTCGACTGTGGCGCTCGCATCGTGAAGTTCGGAGACGGGAGCTGGCAGGACAAGCATTCCCCTTGGCATGGGTCGCCCGGAAACTGCACGCATCCGCTCGGCGGCAAGGTGCACTGGAAGGACAGCCACAGCGCTGGTGTCCCCGACGAGATCGCCGGCAGTTGCGATCCGGAGGCCTGGTTGGAGGTTGTGCTCGCTGACCTAGGCTGCCCCACGTGCGGGGTACACGACGGGAGCCCCTCGCCGAACGTCAGCGGCGGCGAGCTGGATCACCTAGTCGACGTGGAAGATCAGGAAGGCGACCATCCGAGCGCTCACTGAGAGGTGTTGCACGAGGCCCCTGCCCAGCTTCGGCTGGCAGGGGCCTTCTTGTACCCCGAATCAGCCCGATGCCCGGATGCGTCCTCCTGAATGGGATCGGTCTCGACGACAGAGCTACTCGTTGCGGTGTCCGTTGCCTCGATCGAGACCGACTGTCGAGTTTCGCGTCGGGCGGAGATGCCTCGGTGCAGGGCAGTGGCGACGGCTGTTGATCAGTTGGGTTCAGGCTCGACCCAACGGTCACAGGCGTGAAGGCGTTCGGAAGGCGAATGCCCCGGCCGGAAAGCGCGAAGTGAAGGGAGTACCTGTGCTTCACACCTGCATCAGACGGGGCATTCATGATCCAGTCGCACTGGCTCCACCAATCCATCACAGAGGCAGAGTGCTCCCAGACATAGGCCATCGTCCCTCAGGGCGAGGTCAGATGCAATCGTAGACAGGCTTGTGAAATTGTGCACTCGCCTACAGTCGTTGCCGTAAGCAACGGGCGGAGGGCGCCAGTCGGCACGCCTTCGGTTGCGGAATCTGTTCCTCGTGCATCACGAGGCGGGACATGTGCGCTGCATCGCAGCGCCGGGGGAGTAGCGACCATCTAGTAGCTCGTTCCCACAAAGAATGCGAGCACAACCATGAGCGCACAGCCCATCGAATTTCCGCACGTCCCACTGAAGAACATGGATCCGTCGATGCTCGTGTTCGAGCTCGATCGCGCGGCGCACAGCCTTATGCCTGAGGCCGCCGAGCTCGTCACGTCGGCCGCAACGATGGCGTCATTCCTGCACCGGCGGCAAACGAGGTTCGTTCGAGGCGGCTTGCCGCTCGTGCCCTACATCGAGCACCCGCTCCGCGTCGCGCTCCGGCTGCTGCGCTGGGGTGTGCAGGATCCCAACCTTGTCGCGGCAGCTCTGCTGCACGATGTCGTCGAGGACTGCGCCGAGGAGTTGCTCAGTGTCTTCGGTCAGCCGAACGAGACAGCGCTGCGGTGCTTGGCCAGGCTCTTTGGTGCTGACACGGCAGAGCATGTTGCGCAGGTCACCAATCCAGCCAGCGTGGTCGACTCGACGACCTACCGGCTGCATATCGCGGCGCTGGCCTGGTCGGGTACGCCGGCGGTGCTGATCAAGGCCAGCGACCTGAAGGACAATGCCGGATCAATCCGCCATCAGCTGGGTAAAGGGCAGGACGCGCGGATGCTGCGGTTGCTCCGCAAATACCTGCCGTGCGTGCGCGAGGTCTCCAGGAGCCTGAGTGCCATGGACGTCGAGGGAGTGCTTGCGCTCGCGTGGGTCGCGGCCGCAGCCGACCTGCGCCGGCTCACCGCGGAGCTGGAAGAACTGGCCGGCGAGCACAGCATCGCGGTGTGAACTGCCCCGCTCTGATCGAGCCAGCTTTGTTCACGTCCCACTACGACCGCTGATCGGCCCTCGTGGGCTCAGCTGTGCTCCTGAGACATCAGCGCAGCTGATTCGGGCCGCGCGTGGCTAGAACGAGTGGATGAGATTCGGGAGTGATAGCCGTGGGCCAATTCGATCAGACACCCATGTTCGCCGGAGAGCTCGCTTTCCTGTCGAACTTCGACCAGACGCCGTTCCGCATGCCGCTGCTAGACGTGGAGGTCGCGTCGGCCGAGCATGCATTCAATGCGTTGAAGACCGTCGACCCGAGCCAGCAGCGCTATGTGCTCGAGGCTCCCACACCGGGAGAGAGCAAGCGCCGCGGCCGATGGGTCGCGCTTCGGCGCGGTTGGGACATCGGCGGGCGGGTCTGGGCCATGCAGCTGGTGCTCACGGCCAAGTTCACCGCCCCTGCTCTCTCGACGCTGCTGGCTGGCACCGGGGACCTCAGGCTCGTCGAGACGAATCATTGGCACGACCAGTTCTGGGGATCATGCTTCTGCCCGCAGCATGAGCGGGTCCCTGGCACGAACATGCTCGGGGAGCTGTTGATGGCCGTCCGCGCGCACCACAACTGAACAGCCCTATCGTCACCCGAAGAAGCCCTCCTGGATCTTGATCCGGGAGGGCTTCGTTTTCGCTGAGGCCGTATCCCTACAGTCGCGTCCCCAGCGGCATCAGGACGTCACTGTCTTGAGACGCGCCTCTCGGAAGAGCCACTGCTCACCGCGGGCCAGATCCGGCTTGTCGCATCTTGGTTGGGGCCTTCGGATCGCCGTGGTGAACGAGGGTGTGCAAGCTTGTGGCGGCCTCGAGTCGAGGAGCTCCTGCGTCTCCTTCAACACATCGGCATGGCGGAGCTTCCCGCGCCATCCGCCGAGGATGTGGGCGGGTGTTCGCCAGGTGTCGAACGTCTCCAGGGCGAGGGTGTTCCTGCGGTGTACGACCGCGGGAACGTGAAGCAGGGACAGGTGGATGTAGGCCATGTGCACGGCCTGAGGTGCGATGTCTTCTGCCGTCACGTGCAGTTGCGTCTGGGGATTCAGTCCGGCGGTGCGCATCTCCTGAGAGACCGCAACGATGAATGCGGCTGCCCCACACGCAGGTTCGTACAGCTTGGCGAACCCGTGGGAGCGGACACGTTCGGCAATTGCGTCGATCTGCATCCCGGCCATGAGCCTGGCGACGTCGTACGGAGTGTAGAACTGACCGAGACGGCCGTTGCCGAGTTCGAGCTCCATGTAGAGACGGCCGAGCACATCGCAAGGCTCTTCGTCCATCTCTGTGACGACTAGCGCGAGGGCGTGCGCAAAGCGGTCCAGCTCCTCGCGGCCGTACCGCCCAGCAGTGCGCAGGTACTGCGCCTCGCGCTCGTCGTACCCCCAGGAATCCACCGCGTTCCGGAAGGTCAGCGCGGACATTTCGACGAAGTCGTCGAACACTTCCGACATTCGCTTCGCGCCGGCGTTCGCTTCGAGCAGCTTCACGATCTCCTTGTAGCCGCTCACGAGGCGGGATGGCCCACGCCACCGCCGGTACGCGGCAGGATGCGGGCCTTGTCGACCATCCGCGCCCCGCGAATTCTCGAGGAGCGCTGCACCGGCGAGAACATCACACGGCCACCTCAACCTTGGTCTCGCTCTGCGCCGTGGAGCCGAGCTCCACGTGGCGCGCTGCGATGTACATCCCCTCTCGGTTCAGGTGCCGTGAATAGCTCGAGTCGAGATACAGCACTGGAATGTCCCCAGCGACCTTCAGGAGTGCCGGGTGCAGCAACTCGCGGACCGGGCCAGCGCCGCCGCCGTAGACATAGACGACCTCAGTCGTCGCGCCGGCCTGGGAGAGAACGTCACCGAAAGCCGAGACGATCTCGTCGACCAGGTAGGTGGCTTCATCGGTCACGAACCCGGCGGCGCGCTCGTGCCGCGCCTTCTGCAGCACCGACGGCTCACCCTGGAGGAAGTCTGCGAGCTGCTTGCGCGACGTGAACTGCAAAGCCTGATCCGACTCGCTCATGCGCTCCATGGCGTTCATGAGGGCAGTGCCGTAACCCTGCTCGAGCGTGAAGGCTGCCTCGGGGTTGAACCTGCCATCGGTGAAGACCGGGAAGTTGACCGTGCCTTCGCCGACGTCGATACCGATCGTGTTGCGCACCGCGACCAGGTGGGCAGCGGTGACGCCTTCGGCCAGGTGGCCCTGGCGGGCGCGGAGGTCGTCGAGAAGGGCCTGTGCGAGCGGCTCGCCCTTGTCGGTGATCGCGAACTGGGCCGAGGCTCCCTCGGCCATGACCTGAACGTCGACGAACTCGAGACGGACCGAGACCGGCGTCGAGAAGTTCTTGATCGTCACCAGGTGCACCACCGGCTCAGTGTTGCCAGCGGCCCCCATGAACTCGGCGGCGTAGGCGTGGCGGCGCGCGACGAACTCCGAAATGGGCAGAGCCAAACCGGCGCGGATCTTGACGCGCAGCTCGCGGTTGGGAAGCGCGCCCGTTGCGCGGACGTGGTCGCGCAGCGCCTTAGCTGCAAAGACGCCTAGCACGAGCACCTTGGCGAGTTCCTGGTCGACCTTGCTGTGCTTGCCCAGGACCTCGAACTCGGTGAACTTCGACCCGCGCGCGTGGAGCGACGACCGACCGAAGATGCGGCGATCGCTGGCGGTGATGAGGGGAGTGGTCATCGTGCAGTCGAGCCGGTTGTAGAAGTCGTCGCCCGATGCCGCGGTGGCGTCGCCGAGCACGTCAGCGGCGGTCGCGTCCGCGAGTGGCACCTTGGGGTTCTGGCGGCTTGTCGAAACCACCGCCGATGGGAGGTCGATCTCATCGAAGACGCCGGTCTCGGTGTTGCGAATGACGCCCTTCACGTAACCGTTGCCGACGTCGATGCCGCCGGTGAGGGTGATGGTCTCTGCGCTCATTTCTGGATCCTTCTTCTGCATGGTCTGGTGATCTGCGGCAGTACGGCGGGCACTGGACTACCGGCGGGTGGACGACATGATTTCGTCGATCGAGGCCTGCGGTCTGACCGGTGTGGACGCAGGCTCAGGTTCGGGTTCAGGAACTACAGGCACGATTGCTGGCACCGGAGCTGCGCGGTCCGCCGCGGTTCCGATCGACGCAGAAGACTCAGAGTGGCTCGATGGCGCTCCGGCGTGTGTCGTCGGTGCGGGCGAACCGACGTACTGCGTCTGTGGTGTGCTGCTTTGACCAGCCTCAGGACCCTCCACCTGTGGAGGGCGGCCACGCCGCGGCAACTGCTCGACAGGCTTGTTCACTACGTCGATGTAGCCCTCGCGCTCGATCGATTCACGGATCAGCAACCGTAGGGAGCTTGAGATGCTTTCCTGGACGTCGAGCCACCGGTTCACCGATACATCGGCCGCGGGAACGCTCCAGCGAAGCCGCCGAGGCTCCGCCGTCTCGGACTCACCGCTCCTACTCATCGCATACACGCTCCCTGTTCGTCGTGATCTCCTGGGCTCATTCGGGGCTCTTCCGAGTCGCCTATCGGCAATCTATCGCATGGTCTCTGAAAGGTCTATCCGCATCACTCAAATGAGCCATTGAAAGGCCTACTGTTGGTCCGCTCAGGGGGTTCGCGGTCCCGTGGCAGCTCCGCATGTCGCAGCCGCAATCACGGCGGGACCAGCAAGGGCCCGGCCCAAGACCGTGGATGACCATGCCCTACTGGCCTTTGGCGCACGATGGGTCTGCCAAGGACGCCGCACGGACCGGAATACGCCCCGCCTGTCCGTTTGCGCCGTGGACGCTCGTGGTCTCGGTGTGTGTCGCATGCGGCCCAGCCCGGACACCTGTATCGCCCCGAAACGGATCGAGGACTCAGTACTACCCGGCAGTGGTCGCGAAAGAGGCGAAACGAAGCCCTCATCGAGCCCAGAGGGGCACACAGTTCGGTCCCGGGCTCGTCGCAGTCCCTCCATGTGCACCGACACGTCCCAGGCAGCGACCGTCAAAGACGCGGCGCAGCCCTGCCAGCCCCAGAAGCACACCCAGCGACCGAGAATGAGCCAACCTCGCATCTTCTGGACTGCCGCGTGGATGCACCCGGTCCCGGCGACGACCTGTCCCGGTGTGCAAAAGCCGAGCCACAGACCTGATTGCGCCCCTGACGAGTCCCATGAAGACCGGGGGCTGTTCCCCCGCTCCGAGCTCTCGTCGCGCTGGTCCTGCCAGTTGTCGATCCAGCGATTCCAGCCTCGACCCGGAGGCCGAGAGTCGACGCGATCGGCTGCTCTGCCCCGGACACAGATGCTCCTCGGGAGCACGGGCCATCCCTCTCTTACTGCGCCCACGACTGCTGCGCAGGCAGCAACAACGGACCTGCGGCCCGCCTCGGGCGCGGTGCAACAAGCGCCGACACGATGGACAGGCCACGAGGTGATAGACGCCAACGACTGTCCGCCGCCGGAGGTGGTAGCAGGCGCCGGCGCACGATGTGGCGGGAGCCGCGGCGCGGCGCAGCGAGAGGTCGATCCCAGCGGTGGCGACCGCCGCGACAGAAGGTCAAAACCACGGGGTGGCGTGGCTGCGGCAATCGGGACGTCGCGAAGCGACAGGGGGCCAAAGTCCCCGAAGAGGACTACCCGTACTGATGAGAGAAGAGCACGCCGCTCGTGCCTCGCGGAGCCACGAACGAGCATCCGTACGGCGGTGCCACGGGCCTCGATCAGACCGAACACCCCAAGAGGGCCATGACCAGGGAAACGGCACCGGACCGTACACGCGCTTCGCGCAAGATGACACGAAGTCCGGACCGGTACGTACCGAGAAGTTCCCCTGATATACCAGCGTTCCAGTCCTCCGCTAACGCTCCGGACGTGGAACAGAAGGCGGAGAAGAAGGGCATAAGGAAACCTGGCAACACGTGTCCTGCGGACCCTCGCTTCGCTCGGCCTCTCCGCTGCGCTGCGAGGACGTGTTGGTCGGCATAGCCGACGGGTTCCCCGGTCGCTGGCGCTCCCTCACCTCGCTGCGCTCGGCATGCCCAAATGGGGCGGATGAGCCGCTGCGCTCGTCGCCGGCGAGAAAGAGGTGAATGCCCTACGGGCACGTCGACACAGTCGCGGTGGCGACGACCGCGAACCAGCGGAGGCGTCTCAGAGCCAGCAGAGCTGGCACGGGACGAAACAGGAGAAGGCAGGCCAGGCCGACTCCCTGTTCACACCGCACTCGTCGAGCAGGCCTAGAGGTCCGAATGACTTCTCGACGAGAAGCAGAACGCAGCAACAGGCCTTGTCGGGTCCGCCGCTGCCATCCGTCGCGAAGAAGACCAGTAGGAGAGCATCGTGAATCACGCCTCAGACCAGTGCGCGCACGTCACGCCCCGGCGACGAGCCGACCGCCGCCGCCCAACTCGCTTTGGTGGGGGCGCTCGGTGACCATCGACGCGCCCGTGATCACGATCTCGGCCAAATGCCCGGAGCCTGACTGTGACTCAATCCTGTGCAACCGCCAGCTCGAGCAAGTCGTGTTCATCCACCTGGTCGAGAAGCACGGGTGCATCGACACCATCGCGCACGTGCTGGCCTACGAAGCCACCGAGCCGAGGATCGAGTAGCTCGACAGTCCCGCGGCGCACGCGAGCCGCCGCCTCACCCCACCAACACAAGTTGGAGCGCGCATGCCGATCATCTTCCAGGACCCGGGAACAGACCTCTTCGACAGCAGCGCGGAGATCCTCGTCAACCCCGTCAACACACGCGGAGTCATGGGTGCCGGCCTGGCGCAGCAGTTCAAGCAGCGCTACCCGAGCATGTTTGCCGCCTACAGCGATCGCTGCCGGCTAGGACTGGTACACGTCGGAGACATCGACGTACACGTTGTGGAGGGCGGGTTGCCGACCCGAGTGATCATCGCGAACTTCCCCACGAAGCAGCACTGGCGTGACCCGTCGAAACTTCAATGGATCGAGTCGGGTCTTGCCGCTCTGCGGCGGATGATCGAAGAATCCGAAGCCAGCTCTGTTGCTGTGCCGCCTCTCGGCTGCGGTCTCGGAGGACTCGTCTGGGGCGAGGTGTCCAGCCGAATCGTGCAGTCCATGGGCCCTGTCGCTGAGGCTGGCGTACAGGTACTGCTGTACCCGCCGACCACACGATAGTCAGTCGGACTTGTCTCGAAATCATTTCCGCAATCATTCACCCAGGAGAGGAATTGTCATGCGAGACGTCGCGCCACATGAGGCGGAAGCGGGAGTCGTGAAGTCTCCGACAGGCCGGTGCTACTCCCACGTCCTCCTCGTCACGGGCGCGCGCACCTGGGAAGACGAGGCAGGGATGCGTGCCTCGTTCCGCGACGTATGGCAAGTCTGGGGACCACCGAGCGTCACCAGTCCGCTGCTCGTATCCGGGCACTGCCCGGCCGACTCCGACGGGCGCGGGGCGGACGCCATGGCCGAGATGCTGTGGCGAGCCGAGGGTTTCGACATCCTGCCCGTTCCCGCCCAGTGGAAGGCGTACGGCAAGCAAGCAGGCTTCGTCCGCAATCAGCAGATGGTCGACCTGGTCGCCGGCCTGAGCATGCAGGGGAGCACCGTGGTCTGCGCGGCGTTCCACGACCTATGCCGCAAGCCCGGATGTCGCCAGAGGCGCGACGAGCAACTCATGCCGAGGTTCCCCGGGCACTTCTCGCATGGCACCGCACACTGCCGCGGCCAGGCCATCCGGGCAGGTATCGAGACCGTCGACGTAGTCCGTCCCTCGCTGCTGCCAATCTGAGACTGCCGCCGCGACTTGGGGGCAGAGCAGAGCCCCGCTGCAAGAACAGCAGCGGGGCTCTGTGGCGAAGCTAAGTGCAGGTGGAGGCTACTTGCCCCTATCGATCTTGTGCGCCTTGTCGTAGGCGGCCTGGAGTTGTTTCGGGATCCGGCCAAAGTCAGGGACGTCGAATCCGTTCTCCCGTCCCCATGCCCGGATCGTTTCACGCTCCTCCGGGGTCATGGTCGGGACCGTACGCTTCTTCTCAGGCTGCTTGGGCGCCGCCTTACGACCCTTCGTCAAGTAGGACTTCAGCTTCGTTTCAAGCTGCTTCCTCTCATCGTCGGTGAGGTCGATCTCATACCACTCACCCTCGAGTCCAAAGGTGACCGTCGCGGCGTCGGGCTTGCCGCTGATGTCCGACTCGAACACTTCTCTCTTCGCCATGCCGCCGACGCTAACCGATCGACTGGCATGTGAGAAGTCATTCGGCGTCAATTTGATCAAACAGTCGACATGCGCTGCGATCCGAGCATGATTCGGATGCTATCACTGCTAGAATCGCATGACGAGTCCCTAGTGAGTCAGCAAGGACATGATGACTACGACCGCCACTCTCGCCGACTCCGATCATCAGTTGGATCGAGCCGGAATCACCAATGACCTGTTCTCTCTTCTGTGCGAGCGCAGAGGATGGACCGACGAGTACCTCGCGGCCATCGACAAAGAGGAGCACGACGCGCTCAAGGACCTCGAGACGATGGTCGCCGCGCTGGAAGACCTCCGCCGCTCCGGAAGCACAGTCACGATCGCTCCCGACTTCGACATGGACGGCATCGCCTCCGGCGTCCTCGGATATGCGGGGCTCAAGGAGCTCGGCTTCGAGGTGAATCTCCATGTTCCCGACTACCGACGTGGGCACGACCTGACCCCTGAAGACATCGCCGAGATCCACCGGTCCTACCCGGCGACGACCGCGCTGTTGACCTGCGACGGCGGAGTGAACTCTCACGCTGGAGTCCGTGCCGCACAAGCAATGGGGTGGAAGGTCCTCGTGACCGACCATCACCAGGAACTTGCACCCGGCAGCGCAGCCGATGTCACCGTCAACCCCTGTCGCCTCGACGAGACCTACGCACTTCGCGGGATCTGCGGCGCTCACGTCCTCTACCAGGTTCTAGAGGCCTACGCCGCGGAGCACCAGCCGTTCAAGCTATGGGCCATTCGCCTGCTCCGCCTGTTCGCCGGCCTCGGCACCGTTTCCGACGTCATGCCCGTGTTGTACGAGAACCGGCAGCTCGTGCGTGACTCCCTCTCGATCGCCCGGCTGCTTCGTGCGCCCGCACCGAACCTGATCCCGAACCGCTACGGCGGGCTGGACCCTGACCCCGACAGCATCGACGTTGCCAAGGCCACGCTCATGCAGTTGCTGGCCGCCGAGCAGGGCGGACATGATCCGGCGTACCTCGCTGCCTTCGAGGGGTTCGCGATACTCCTCAAGGCTTTCGCGCAGGCCGGCAAGGTGCGGAGCGTTGATGACATCGACGAAGGTTTCTATGGCTTCTACATCGCCCCAGCCATGAACAGTCCCCGGCGCATTGGCACGCCCCTGTCCGACTGTTTCACTTTGTTCACCAGCCCGGTCACAGCTCAGAAACTCGCGGCAGCCCAGCGGATCATCACCAACAACGAGCGTCGCAAGGAACTGGTCGTCGAGCACCTGGAGGAGCTGACCACCGGCGACCAGCCGCTGGCGCCCTGGGTCTACTTCTCCGACGCGCCTGCAGGCATGTACGGGCTGCTGGCCAATCAGCTGATGGAGCGGAGCGGGCACCCGGTGATCGTGCTGAACCGGCCGACGACGCTCTCGGAACCGCTCAGCGGATCCGGACGAGCCCCCGACTGGTTCGACATCATCACCACATTCGAGGAGCACGACGACCTGCAGGCCATCGGCCACCAGCAAGCGTGCGGAGTCAAGCTGCGCACGGCTGAGGCGCTCGATGAGCTCGTGGAGGTTCTCGCGGACGCCACTCGTGCCGCGATGCTCGTCGCGGGTGACGCCGTCAAGCCGGCCGGCGATCTCGTGCTCGGCGCGGGCCCCGAGTGCGATGCGCCGCTGACCGACGTCGAGCCGCTGATCGAGCTGGTGCGACGCATCGAGACGCTGCGTCCGTTCGGGCACGGCTTCGTCGAGCCGCTCTTCGAGATCGTGATCGACGGGTTCAGGGTGGACCGGATCGGGTCCGAGAAGCAACATCTACGACTCGTCACCCGCACCGGCCTCGCTTGCCTGTGGTGGAACGCTGCCGACGAGCAGCATGACCAGCTGCTCAATATTGCCCACAGAAGCTCAGGGCTGCTGCGGTTCCTTGGCAGGCTTCAGCTGAACACATTCAGGGGAGAGACCCGACTTCAGGTTGTCATCGCGGAGCCGTTATGACGACCGGAAGGATCATCGCCGGACCGTCGCATCCCCTCGCCTCGTCCCTAAGCCGCGTCGGCTGGTGCGCGTCCGTGGTGCTCGGCGTCATCGGTGGCTACACCCTGCTCGCACTGCCGATCGCCGCATGGATTACGAGCCCTGTCGTAGCCACGATGACCGTTGGTGGGATCGTCGTAGTCGCCGTGGGCTGCGTCCGCCTCCTGCGGCCGCAGTTGGTCTCATACGGGCCTGCGCCTCTACCTCCGGGCGACGCACGGCGCCAGCGCGGCTTCTGGCGGTGGGCAGCGCTCGCCGCCGCGCTGGCGTTCCTGGCCGGCCAGGCGAACGCGCTCATGCTGTACGGGCTCATCGGCTCTGCTGGTTTCGACCGGCACCTCGACGTCGAGCGCGCCTCAGCGACGGCGCTCGTGGTAGCACTGACGCTCGTAGTCGCTCCGCTCAGCGAGGAGACCCTCTTCAGGGGGCTGGCCTACCCGTTGCTACGCAGGCGCACGAGCATCGTGGCGGCGACGCTGATCACGACGCTGGTCTTCGCCTGCGTGCACGGCAACCTTGTTCAAGCCGCGGCCACGGCGCCCCTGGGAATCGTGCTCGCACTGGTTGCGGAGCGCACGCGTGGGCTGTGGCAAGTCGTCGTAGTGCACGCGGCATACAACCTCGCCGCGATGCTGGTTCCGCCTCAAGCCATACACGCCCTGGCAGCCCCGCACTATGTGGTACCTCTGGCGGCGGCCTGGACAGTATGCCTCGCGCCCCTGTTCGTGCGAGCTCGGTCAACAGGTGCCGCAGCAGTGGTGCCTGGGTGACCGGTGTCCAACCGGTCACCGGGGGCATGGCTGAGAAGAAGAACTTCGTCAACCTGGCCTTCGATCAGCGTAGTGAGAGGAGTTGATCATCGTGGCCGTCATCGAACCCTGCGTCTATGTCGACGGCGAACTGATGACTCCAGCTCTCCTGCCGACGCTCGAGGCGAAGGCACGCCTGGCCTTCGCCGGCGCCAAGCACTTTCCGACCTTCGACATCGGCTACACCCACATCTTCCGCATCACCGCATGGGGCCGGTCCCACGACGAGGCCCAGCGTCGCATCAAACGTAAGGTCGGCCGCTTCTACCGCAAGATGAACCAGGTCGAGGGCTTCAGTACGATCAAGCTCGACAAGCGCGAGGACTACATCCACAGCAACCGGAACCATTCGGTCACCTACGAAATCATGTACGTGATCGAGCGGACAGGCTCGCGAACACAGCGACCAGACTCGCCATATCCGGACTACCAGCAAGACCTTCGGAAGCTGAGGTTCGCGCCGGAGACAGCTGCAGTACTGATCCCACGATGATCAATCACCGCATCACGGCGGCCGGATACGCGAGAAGGACCGGAGAGGCTCCCTTCCCACGGGGAATGCCCTCCGGCCCTTCTTTACACGTTCCCATTCGCCAAGCGCGACGGCGACCGCGATCTCTCGCTTACTCACCACAATAGCTGATTGAAAGGGCTCTCGACAAGCTGAGATAAGGCATTCGAATCCATGTCGATTGCAGTGGCTCACAGTAGACTCAAAACATCAGCATCTGATTCCATCTCGAGCCGGCGACTGCCGGCTGGTTCGCCCCGGATGAGACCCTCCCGTCTCATCCGGGGCTCGCCTTTTTGATCGCAATCTGACGTCGAGGTGTGTACCACGGTCTCTGGTACACCCTGTAACCCTGCCTGACCACGGAATACAGGTGGCTCAACCAGCTTCTCGCGATCAGCATGTACCACTGTCGAGATCCGACTGGTACGCCAATTTCCCCAGGTCAGGCGCCACTTTGAGTCGATGTACCGGATGTACCACCGGTGCATCGACCTTCTCCCTAGGCCGACGTTCATGAGGTGGCAGAAGTTAGCCGTCTTGGCGGGGATTCACGTAGACGTGCCGGACCTTGCTGGGCAGTCGTGGGCCGGTTGCTGCACGCGCGTACGGATGCGCACGTTAGGTCTGAATTTCCTGGTACGAGTGGTACAAGGGGTATAAAACCCTGCCTGACCTGGGTTTATGTGTGTACCACTTCAACTTGGGAAAGTGGTACACCGTCAGTGCAGGTCCAGTGAACTTCTGCTCTGACCTGCGGGAATGCCTGTACCACGCGAAGTGGTACAGGCCCATTTGCCGGTATGGGCAGTGGTGGGCGATCGGTCCGGTAGTCATCACGTCTCCCACCCTGACCGTGAGCCCTCGCCGGTGGCTCGGGCGGCTGACGCCGCCCGCGGGGCTGTGTGCGGCGTAGCGCTGGATACGGTCCCGAGATCCGCGCCACGCCGCCCCCGATCGTGGTGCTCCTCTCGCGCCTCTTGTCGCACAAGTCCGGTGCGCAGCTACTCGAATGATCTATCGTGTTCAGTCGGAATGATTGCGAATGATGAATCGAATGACATAGGGTTGAAGCACACGTTCCATTCAGATC
Source organism: Kribbella sp. DT2 (assembly GCF_049844575.1). Classification (NCBI taxonomy): domain Bacteria; kingdom Bacillati; phylum Actinomycetota; class Actinomycetes; order Propionibacteriales; family Kribbellaceae; genus Kribbella; species Kribbella sp. DT2. The sequence continues at coordinate 446,175 of NZ_JBNCLH010000003.1, forward strand.
CGAGTCCGTGTCGGCTTCCCACTCCTGCCGACGGGTCTCCTGCAGCACGGGAAGAGACGACGCATGACCAATCCCGGGACAGGCACGAGCACGTCCGCATCTTCGGCCGATGCCGGTGCCTCGCCCTCCACGATGCGCACCGCGACGCTGCTGAGCGACCTGCTCGACTTCTTCAACCACCGCTCGCAGGCCGCCGCCCCTCAAAATCTCATCGTCACCCACGTGACGACTACGTACCTGTCGCGCCTCGATCCGGCCAACCCGCCGGCTCCACGCCTGCTCGAACAGGAATTGCTCGCCGCCGGCAACGCCGTGATCAAGGCCGAGAACGCGAAGATCCCGCAGGGTGACGGCAAGCTGCCACTCGCCAAACGATTGTCGTACTGGCAGATCGCACAAATCCTTCTGCGTCTGCACCACGTCATCCGGATCGCGCCGAACGCGAAAGACACCGATCGCGAGTACGACCTCCTCGCGATGTACAACACCACAGGTGTCGACCGCGGCACCTACACCGTGAGCGAGGATGACTTACGTACTGCAGCGCGGCGCTACAACACCCAGCTCACGCTGAATGACTTCAAAGAAGTTCTTGCGATCCTGCGTGAGGACAGCCCGCGGACCCAGCGCTGCATGCACCGCGATCTCCTTGCCGTGAACAACGGCATCGTCTTCTACGGCACCGAGGATCGCGACATCGAGATCGATGGCCGGACGTTCCGGTTCGAAGCCAAGAAGATCCACCCCTTCGATCCGGCCATCGTCTTCCTCTCCAAGAGCCGTGTCGACTACGTCGAAGACGCCCCGGTGCAGGTGATCACGCACCCTGACGACGGCGACTGGGAGATTGTTGCCTGGCTCAACGAGATGTTCGATGAGCCCGGCCAGGAGGGGCTCGCCGACCTGATCTGGGAGATCATCGGCGCCATTGTCCGGCCGCACGTTCGCTGGGGCAAGACCGCTTGGTTCTACAGCGAGCGGGGCAACAACGGCAAAGGCACGCTCTGCGCCCTGATGCGCAACCTTGTCGGCGACGGCACGCACACCGCAATCCCGCTCGCCGACTTCGGCAAGGACTTCGCGCTCGAACCCCTCGTCCGAGCCAACGCAATCATCGTCGACGAGAACGACGTCGGGACGCTTATCGACAAGGCCGCCAACCTCAAAGCGATCGTGACCGGCGATGTCATCCAGATCAACCGGAAGTACAGGATGCCGATCGCGTTCCAGTTCTTCGGGTTCATGGTGCAGTGCCTCAACGAGTTCCCGAAGACCAAGGACAAGTCGGAGAGCTTCTACCGCAGGCAGCTGTTCGTGCCCTTCACCAAGAGCTTCAGCGGGATTGAGCGCAAGTACATCAAAGACGACTACCTGCAGCGCAGGGAAGTCCTCGAGTACGCGCTGTGGTACGCGATCAATCGCGCTGGAGCTGCAGAGCCGGGCAACTATTACCAGCTGTCTGAGCCGGTTGCCACCAACGCCGTGCTCGCCGAGTACAAGGAAGTGAACGACCCGGTCAGATCCTTCTGGGAGGAGTTTCGCGAGCTGTTCGTCTGGGACCTGCTGCCGTTCCCGTTCCTTTACGACCTGTTCAAAAGTTGGTTCATCCGGGTCTCGCCGTCGGGATCCGTGATCAGCCGGCAGAAGTTCGTGTCGGGCCTCGTTGCCGTCGTCGAAACCGATCCCGACTGGCACTGCCCAAACAAGAACCGCAAGGTCCGTCCCGGCCAGCTGATGAACGTCGCCGAGCCACTGATCGCCGACTACGAACTGAAGACCTGGTACGCGCCGGCCTACAAGGGCACCAACCCGCAGAGGATCGGCAAGCCACTGCTACAGGCGAGCTACCGCGGCTTGCTCCGCCGGGCGCTGACCACGCCCAACGCGAACGTCTCCGTCCACCCAGACACCGACGACGGAGCCTGACTCGTGCCTCGACCGATTCGTTCGTTCCAAGACGCCTTCGAACCCGCACCTTCCGACCCCAGGGACGGGCCGGAATGCCCCTCAGGCCAGCACTGCCCCCACGGTGTACCACCGCATCGACAACTCCCCGAAACCGCGGCCTGCCCTGCGTGAACCCCAGCGAAAGGAGAGACACCGTGCCTGCCCAAGCACAGAGCACTCAGGCGCCGCGGCTGCCCCGCATCACAGCCAACTCGTCCTTGTTCACCTTCTACGACATCGAGTCACTGTCGAACGTCTTCAGCATCGCCGCCTACACGCCCGGCCTGCCGACCGGGCGCGACGTGGTCGAGGTGTTCTTTCTCGTCGACGACGCCTCACTGGCCGCAGCCGTCGACGGTCATGCACTGGTCGGCGCGATCCGTGCCGGCAACCCGGGGCTTCGGCAGACGAACGTCTTGCTTCATGACCTGCACACGGTCGGAGGCAACCTGCGGCTGGCGCAGCTCGTCGGTCTGTCCGACGCCGAGCAGGTGTGCGACCCAGCACAGGAATCGTCCTACCCCGACGACCTGCGCCCGGTCTGTGACACCGATCCTGGCTTCAACCCCGCGGGCCGCCACCCGTTCCTCGCCGGATACAACTCGATGAACTACGACACCACGATGCTGGCGCTGTACCTGTCCGAGGTGTACTCCGATGTCGTCGACCACCGCGCGCGCCTGGCGCACGCCCGGCAGCAACGCCGCAACGCGAGCACGCCGCAGCGCATCGCGGAGACCGAACAGCTCCTGCTGGAGGTCGTTGCTCAGCGCCCGGAATTCAGGCCGATTACGGCGGCCGCACTGCGCGTCCACAATGACGAGCTGTTCGACGCCAAGAACATCGAGTACATGCCCGGCTACCTCGGCTGGGACACACCACAGGGAAGAATCCGGCGGGCCATGCTCCAGTCCGGTCGCCATCTCGACGTCGCCCGGCTGAACGAGGCGCAGTGGAAGGTGAGCCTCAAGCGACTGCTCGGCATGCTCGGGTACCAGATCAAGGAGTCCGGCAAGCTCAGCCACGACTCTGTCATCACCACGCTCGAAGAGCTCTACGAGCTCTTGGCCTACAACGTCGCTGACTGTGTGGGTCTGGCCCGCCTCTTCAAGCACGCCACGTACTCCAGCGCCTTCGATCTGAAGGCCGGTCTGCTGGCCCAATACTCCGAGACAGTGTTCGCCCGTAGCGGCCAGGTACGCAGGGACCGGCTCACCGTCGACTCCTCCTCGGCGAAGTTCGTGGGCCGGATTCTTGCCCCCTACGAAGCGCTCAGCGACATCGAGAACGTGTCGTACCTCTATCCCGCCGCCGAGGTAGCCCACGAACGCGGGATCGCCCAGGTCAACGTCCTCGACGAATGCGTGCGCTTCTTCGAGCAAGACGTTGCGCCCGATCGGGCCACCAACCTCGCGCACGCGAAAGCGCACGCCGACTTCATGCAGGTCGTCGCATACTACCGGTCGATCGAGGGGCAGAACTTCAACGACTCCGACGAGTACGGCGAGCTCTACAGCCTGCCTGCTCGCTCACTGCGGGAGATCCCGAAGTCACCGAACAATCTGCCGTACTACCTCGCTGACGGCACCCCGTCGTCGTGCTTCGCCACCTTCTCCACCGGCGGGATCCACGGCGCCGAGGCCGACATTGCTCAGTTCGACCGAGACCACGCGGACCATCTCGCCCTCAAGATGATGCTCGATCTCGCCCGCCACCTTTACCCCGATGCCAAGGACTACGTAGCCGAAGCCAAACGCCAGCACAACACCCTCACGTTGCCCGACGGAACCACCGTCGACAAGCGGCTCGTGCTCATCGGCTCCGAGCCGGACAAGGTCCGGTACCGCAAGCCGAGGAAAGACGATCCGGTGCAGGCTGAGCAGGTGGCACACGCCCGGGAACAGTTCCCCGACCCTGCGGATCTCCTGGCGACACAGCGTCCGGCCGACGAGGCTCTCGACGTAGCGATCGCCGACAGCATGAGCCCAGGTGGAGTGTTCGTCATCCGGGGCAAGGCGGTGTTGGCGAAGTCTGCGACTAAGTCGGCCGAGTATCGCACCGAGCCTGCGAAGAAGGCGCCGGAGTTGTTCATCATGAGGGACGATGCGTCCACCAAGCTGCACCCCCGATACGCCCGGACCTCGGCCGGTCTCGTCACGCACGAGGACTTCACGAGCTACTACCCGAACCTGCTGCGCAACATGAGAGCGTTCTACAACCCCGAGCTGGGGGAGGACCGCTACGCAACGATCTTCTTCGACAAGGAGCGCCTTGGACGCGAACTCAAGCTGCCCGGGCTCGAGCGGTCGGACAAGGAGCGACTGACGACCCTGCGCAACGGGACGAAGCTCATCCTCAACGCCGCGTCCGGCGCGGGCGACGCCTCGCACAAGAACCCGATCCGCATGAACAACCGGATCATCTCGATGCGCATCATCGGCCAGCTCTTCAGCTGGCGAATTGGCCAGGCACAAACCCTCGCCGGCGCCCGCATCATCTCCACGAACACCGACGGTCTCTACTCGATGCTCGACAGACAGACCAACGACCAGGTGCTCGCCGAGCAGGCCGCATTGATCGGTATCGAGATCGAGCCAGAGCCGATGTTCCTCATCAGCAAGGACTCGAACAACCGCCTGGAGCTCACCGCCCCACAGGAAGGCAGAGCACTCACCGAGAGCCGAATCATCAGCGCCTCCGGCGGGACACTGGCCTGCCACGAAGGGCCCCGCCCGGACAAGTCACTGGCCCACCCGGCCGTGATCGACTTCGCCCTGGCCCGCTACCTGCAGGCCGTGGCCAGCCGCGGTGAGGCCGCACTGTCGGAGACCTTCGACGCAGGCCTTGGACACAAGATCATGAGCGAAGCCATCGACCCCGAACACCCGCTGCGCACGGCACTGCTGTTCCAGAACGTCATCGCCGCATCGCGCGGCTCGATTACCTACCCGTTCGCTGCTGCCCCAATGGATCCGAACACGAGCGTCGACAACATGCCGATCGTTGACCCGCAGCCGCTGCAAATGGTGAACCGGGTGTTCGTCGTACGCCACGGCATCGAAGGCACCGTCAGTCTCCACAACGCCGGCGCCTGGAAGATCCCGCCCGCGACGCAGGCCAAGCGCCGGGAGGGTGCCCAGCGGCCGGCGCCGGATGAGACCGCCGTGTCGATTCTCGCCCACCACGGCTGGGCCGCAACCCGGTGGATGAACTCACAGAACCCGCGACTGACCCTCGTCCCAGACGACCGCGATGTGGCCATCCGCAAGATCAACGGCATCGACCCCGCTTGGTCGATGGTCATCTGCAACGACGATCTGGAGACTCTGGAGCCATCGGCGCTCACGGCGATCATCGAGGCACTCGACCTCGGAGCGTACACGCAGATGCTTGCCGAGACCTTCACCAAGAACTGGATGAACGCCTAGATGGGGCGCCGTGAGCGTGACATCGAGCAGTACTTCCGGGAACAGTGCAAGAAGCACGGATTCCTGTGCCTGAAGTTCGTTTCACCGGCACGCAACGGCGTGCCCGACCGCATCGTCGTAACACAGGCCAAGACTGTGTTCGTTGAGCTGAAGAAGCCCGGCGGTACCCTGCGCAAGATTCAGCACGTGATGCACTCGAAGCTCCGACGCTACGGGGCCGCTGTCCATCTCGTCGACGACCACGAAAGCGTCGACCGGCTCATCCTCGAGCTCAGCGCCGGTGGTCGACAGACTGCAGAACCTGATGAGCGCGAAGCCGTCTGACCACTGCGAGCCACGCCGGACACACTCGGCCGTCCAGACCGCGCCGTGACTGGACGAGCAGGCCGGCGGCCTGCCGGGGGACCCCGAGATAGACGTCCCGCTCAACCACGACAGCACACCGAATCACCGGCCGCGGCCGACCCACGTTGGTAGTGGTCAATCCAGGGGCAGCGAGCACCTGCTCCCTGTGCAGTACCGCAGTCGCGGCGCACTCGCTGTGAACTCAACGGCTCCACAGGCGGAGCGACCGAGCCCGGCGACCCCCGCGGGCCTTCGAAAGGCCCGGGCCAGAGAAGCCGACGTGAAGTGGGGCCACTCAAAGCGGCCCCACGCCCCACTCCACCGTCTGGGCGTCACGGCCAACAAACCTCACGGACCAAAGGAGCCCAGAGATGGCGCGGATGAAGAAGCAGCACCACGACGGCAAGCCCACAACGATCGCCGCGACGACCAGAAGAAGGACCTACCGGTCCCGGTGATCCTGCTCATCGTCCTTCTGTCCCTCGTCTGCCTCGCAGCCGCCGGGGCACTCCTGCGATGACCGCCGACAGCCACGCCTATACCGATCCACCACGAGAGGAGGGCGCCGGCCGGCACAGGTCGGCCCAATCTGCATGACCACCACCCTCACCACAGTTGCACCCCAGATGCCCGCCCTCATGCCACACCAGCAGCACGCAGTCGACTTCATGATCGCGCACCCGTTCGCCGGCATCTGGGTAGACATCGGCGGCGGCAAAACCCTCAGCACACTGACCGCGTTGCAGCACATCCGGCCAATCGGACACATCCTCGTCATCGCTCCCGTAGCGATTGCACGGTCGACCTGGCTCGACGAAATCGAGGAACGGCGCATCCCAATTCGTGTCCGGTCCCTGATCGCGGATGAACGCGACAGGAAGCTCAGCCGCGACGACCGTCTCGAACGGTTCCGCCAGGTGTTCACCGACCCACCGACCATGTACTTCATCAACCAAGAACTGATCTCGCGCACGCCGCAGAAGAACTGCCCAACCTGCCACGGCAACGGTGTGCCGGACCCGCACACCTGCCTGCACTGCCAGACCGGCCTGGTCGACCAGATGCCGATCCAGCACCTCGACGGGCGCGACACGATCATCTGGCCCTTCCAGACAGTCATCATCGACGAAAGCCAGGAGTTCAAGTCCCACTCGTCGAACCGCTTCAAGGCACTGAAGACCGTACGTCCTGCGATCACCCGGCTCATCGAGCTCACCGGCACCCCCGCACCGAACGGCCTCGAAGACCTATGGAGCCAGACGTACCTCCTCGATCAGGGTCAGGCGCTCGGTACGACGATCACGGAGTACCGCGAGCGCTGGTTCACGCCGAAGATGGTCCCGGGCACCACCACGCCGGCGAAGTGGCTGCCCAAGCCTGGCGCCGAGCAGGAAATCCACCGGGCCATCGCACATCTGGTGATGAGTGCGCAGAACACGTCGCTGAACCTGCCTGACCTCACCGTCGAGGACGTCCGCGTCAGCCTGACGCCCGACGTGCTGACGGCCTACCGGGAGTTCAGGCGTGACCTGGTCATCGACATCGTCAACCAAGCCGCGCTGCGGGCCGCGAACGCGGCCTACGACGATTGGCTGCAGAACTCTGCCGAGCCGGATGCCCAAACGATCCGTGCCCAGCTCGCGACGCTGACCGGTGAGGCGCTGCGCGCAGCAGACGAATCGTCTCGCACAGCGCGGATCCACCAGTTCTTCCAGGATCCCGACGAACAATTGGTCAGCACTGTCGTCGCTGAAAACCAGGCCGTACTCACCAGCAAGCTCATGCAGTTCGCGTCCGGCACGCTGTACACCGCCGACCCAGATGACCCGAGCACTGCCGGCCGGTACGAGACCATCCACAACGAGAAGCTCCACAAGGCCTCACGCCTCATCCACAACCACGGTGGAGACCCGATCCTGATCGCCTACCACTTCAGGTCCGACAAGGAACGCTTGCTCACGCACCTGAACCAGGCCGGTACCCACACCGAGGCGTTCGATGGCTCACGCAAGATGACCCGGCGCTGGAACGCCAAAGACATCCCAGTGATGCTGATCCATCCCGCCTCTGCCGGTGCCGGACTGAATCTCCAGCAAGGCGGTTCCACCCTGATCTGGTACACCTTGCCGTTCTCCCTCAAGCACTACCAACAGACCAACGGCAGGGTGTACCGCACCGGACAGACCAAACCTGTACGCATCCTCCAGCTCATCTGCGAGGGCACCCAGGACGAGCGAATGCCACTGGTCTTGTCTGCCAAGCGGCTGACACAGGACCGGCTCATCCGGGCCGTCGATGTCGACACCGCCCTGCTCGCCGCGCTTCAGGACGAGATCCGCGACGACCTCAACGACCTCTGGCTGACCACGCGGCTCTGAGCTCGCGTAGCCCACCCACCGGACGCGCCTCGAATCGCAGTATCTCGCATCGCCGATTTAGCCCACAAGAGGGCCCGAACTGAGTCCCCAACCGAGCGGGCGGTCGGCTGTCAGTCGATCGTCCGAAACGGCTACGTCTGCCGTTCCGCGGCAGCGCCGACTCAGGAGAACACCACAACCGATAGGAGGCAACCAAGATGCCCAAGACCAGAAGAAGGTCGGGCAACCCGGCCAAGGCCGCAGGTCACCAAGAACCGTGGACGCCCTTCGCGCGACACCAGAACACCACCACCGGCGAGCAGGTCTGGCAAAACAGCCGCTACACGGTACTGGTAGCGACTCGCCACGACCGAAGCGTGCGGTGGGCAGGCCTCGAAGGGACCCATGATGTGCACCTGTCGTTCCGCCGCCGCGATCGCCAACCCGAACCGATCACATGGCGCGATATCCAGCGCATCAAGTCTGAACTGTGTGGATCAGAGGCCGAGGCCATGGAGTGCTTCCCAGCCGAGTCCCGTTTGATCGACGGCAGCAATCAACGCCACCTCTGGGTGTGGCGGGCCGGCAATCCCGACGCTCCCCAGCTCGGTTGGTACAGCGGCCGCGCCGTGCTGGACGAAGTCCTGACCGATACCGACGCCACAACGGTTGCGCCGCTGGTCATCGTCCATGGCGGCAAACTGTCCAACGCTCGGCAGAATCCGTTCGAAGACGGCGCCGACACCAATCTGAGTCATAAAGGCGTGATCTGGTAATGGCGAGCCGCGCAATTCCCGTATATCACCTGCAACAGGGGAGAAACACCTATGCGTGACTTCACATCCCGTGGCGACACAGAGAACTCAAATCCCGGTCAATCGCAGCAATCCTCGAACAATGCCGAACTGGCAGCCTTCTCCAATGGCATGAATATTGGCGGAGGCCAGACAGCAACCGGAACTCTGAGAAAAGCCATTTCCGGCCTCCTCGGGCCGCTCGGTGTCAGCGGCGTCAGCTTCGCCGAACCCAAGGAAATAGTTGATGCCCGCGCTCACATCCGAGGCCGCGAGAACGCCTTCATGCACGTCACCGACGGCACCCCCACCGGCTGCTTTTGTGGGTTCACCGTCCAGCACGCTCCTCCGCAAGGGGCGCCCGAGTGTCCGGTCTGCGAGCTCCTCGACTGCTAGCACGCACTCGTCTCCACGGGGCGCTGGCCCTCCTGAATCCGCACCCGCGTCCGACGCCGTCGAGACGACACCACAGCGCCGAGCGGGATGCTGCCGGCGCGGGTGCGAGCGGTAGCCCGTTGCCAGTGCACAGGCACCCGACGACCTCCCGCCGCGGTGGTCGACGGCCCTTCGCGCGCGTCCGCAATTGGCGAGACTTCTTCACATTTCTGGTATTCGTCACAATGGGTGCCCGGCGCATAACTCGCTGCTAATTTGATCAAATGTTAATGCCGCTCCCGGCGTCGGTTGATGCAGTTATGCATGCCTGCACATGGCGATGGCCGTGCGGATGCACGTGCATGTGCGGGTGCTGACGGTTGTGTGGGCGCATTTAAGGGAGTTGACACGCCGGTGTATGTGCGTTGCAGGTTCGTGCAATCGAGACCGATAGGTCTTGATTTTGTCTATTGCCGGAGGCAATGATGGTCGGCCTGTTCAGCGGTTTGGAGGTTGGGTGCCGAGAACATCCAAGGTTCCGGAGCCTTATTTCCACATCTCCTCCCGCCCATCGCGGTACTTGGCGCCTGCGGTGGCGGAGGTCGTGTGGACGGCAGTGCGGGCGGCCGCGTACAACACGCTGACAGGGTGCGGCGGCCCGGAGAAGACACACACGCGATCGGACAGCTCGACGGGGGTCGGGAAGCGATGCTCAAGCAGTGTCAACGTACTTATCCACAGCTCCACACAATTCCTCCGCGACAGGTAGGACCAGCGGATAGGCTTCTGTTGCTGGTTCAGCGACCAGCTGGGGGAGCAGGGAGGGGGGCCAAAACTGCGACTACATGGGAGGTGGTTGCCGTGCGAAACGGCGGTCAGCGGGTGTTTCGGACACGGTGCGCTGGTAGGGGGCTCGAGGACTGGGACCACATCGGTCATCGACGAGCCGGCGCCGGGTGTCGCCGAGTTCTTCGACCGCACGCCTGAAGGGCGCACCGATGAGCTACCAGCAACCCGAGGCGTCCAGCGCGGGAGAATTTGAGGGCTTCAAGAAGGCACGATGCATCATGTGGTGCCACGAGACTCGGGCTCGCGTCCGCGAGCGTCTTGGGCTGACAAGTTTTATCGTCGACACCTCTGTCGAAGCCGTTCACGTCAACAACACCAAGCGGGCAGACCGGGTGTTCCTCACTGCGTTCGACGATGAGGGCCGCCGTGTCAGCGCGGACACGCTCCCTGTGGTGGAGCCTTGTGACCAGCTCGCTGTCGCACCTGAGTTCGACCACGACTACACCGAGATGCCCGTGACACCCGGCTCGGAGCTCGAGGAGGCAGTAGCCCGCGAGGACGGGTGGGTCGTCAACATGGACGCGGTGCGCGAATACGACATCGACGCTGATCGTCGAGCCACCCAGAAGGCAGTGGTGCTGGCGCACCTCCCGGACCTGATGCAAAGCGGCGAGGCCCGCGGCTTTGTACTCGGACCCGACGAGTCTGATGATGCCGGCGCAGCATGAGCGATCCGTCGCTACAGATCGCCTAAATCAAGACCAGAGCCCCCGCCCGGGCTCTGCCTATCTACGACCTCTGTCTATCCTCCGGGTCCCCTGTGGAGCCCCAGGGTCGCCCTTGAGGATCGCGTCATGTGAATTGGGGACGATAGCCGTCCGTATCTCGACAAGACGCCACCTCGACCGCCTCAGTGAGATCCCGTGGGGTCGAGTGAGGGAACGCGTTCATCCCGGTGGTACCCAGCGCGCAACTGCAGACCGACTGACGTCGGTCACGGGTACGGCGAGGAGCACGGCGGGGCCGGTGGTGTCATCCCGGCAGAAAACGGTTGGCCGAGCCGCAGCTTCGCATGGTGAGCGCTGGATACGAGCTCATTGATCTCGTTCCTGATTGTGTCTGCGCGTCGAGTCTCCAGCTGTGAGCCCGCGGCAGACTGACGCCTCCATCGATGCCGGCTGAATGGCCCGCTGCTGGACCAGGCGGTCCGCTGACTTGCCATCTGCCGATGGTGCAGCGCCGACCCCGTGCGCGGGTCGCAGGAACCAGTCGGTCGCCTGTTCTGCCCGGGCGGCGCACTGCCATCTCTCATCGATGGCTGTGGTCACCGATGCGTGTTCGTTTACGAGCTCTGTCCCGACGTGAGTCGCCCTTCACTCAATAGGAGCCGGCCTGCCGATTCACCGCCTGTCTCAAAAGATCCAGACAGGCTAGCCAATCTCACAGAAAGAGCGTCCAAGCATGGTCAATTACTCTGTTTCCGCGAGCGAGCTCACCGAGGGCGAGCTCGTCCTCGTCCGCGGCAAGCTCGGCTTCTCCCGCCTCACCCGCCTCATCGACGGTGCCGCCCTCGAGGCATCCGACGCCCGTAAGGTCCAGAACGGCATGAACGCCGTCAAGGTGCCGCACACCACCGCGACCATTACTCACGCGGAGGTCATCTGCAAGGATCCCGCCAACCCCACTGTCGAGGAACGGTTCGTCGCCGAGCGACGCTACGGCTCCGCCAAGCGGCCTGAAACCGGCGCGAACTACTCGATCGACTCCAAGGGCAAGAACCTCCCGGGCATCGCAGTACCCGGCGACGACGGCAAGGTTGTGCCGGACACGTCCGGCCGAGAGCTGGCCCAGGGGCTTGACGTCACCCTCGTGCTGCGTGTGTACAAGCCCAAGGGGTACAGCAATCGGGGCCTGTCGCTGGATCAGGTGATCGTCAACGAGCCTGTTCGCTACTACGCAGGCAACACCAGCACCGCCGAGCTCGCCGCGCGCGGCATCGTCTTTGCCGTTCCGCCGCAGACCGTCCAGGCCGCGGCTCCAGCGGGGGAGCAGAGTGATACGGCGGCTGCTACCGCGGTCGACGATGGCACGGGCACAGTCATCGACGAGAACGGCTTCGCCCTTCCGGGTCCGGCGGCCCCTCAGCCGCAGCACGCGGCCCCAGCTGGTGCCGTAGTTCATGCTGCGGCTACTAGCACGCCGACCACGGCTCCGGCTGCTGCGCCGGCCACGTCGCGGGAAGAGAGCCTCGAGGACAGGCTCGCGCGCCTGGAGGCCGAGAACGCCGCGCTCAAGGATGCCGGCTCGGCGGTCGGTGCCCCGGTGGCCGTGGCCGCTCCGGCCAACCCCTGGAGCGATTCCTCATCGTCTGGCGAGACGGCGGGCATCACCTACCAGGGCTGATCCCTGCCCGGACCGGCATGGCCCCTGCAAACGAGCCTCGATACAGGGAGCCATGTCCGGTCTCGCCTCACCGATCTGTCCGACATCCCACAGCGAGAGCCGCCGATGACGAATGACGACCCCCGCATCAGGTTCACAGCCTTCTACGACAACCCTGCGATTCGCACGCTCGCGGGTGCCGCCCGGTGGACGATCTCGGGCCGCCTCGGTGATGATCCCGACGATCCGAAGGTCACGCGGAAGGCGCCGATCGACCTGCGCGCCTTGCTCGACGACAACTGGCTTCGGGGTGCCTGGTCCGTCGACGAGCAGTGCCTCGTCGTTCTCGACGAACTCACCGACAGGCTCCCCACGGCCACCAACACCGCGTTCTATCTGCGCGCTTCCACCGACGGTCTCATGGTCATCGACATCGAGTCCGAGTGTCCACCGGAAGTTTCAGCGCAGCTGCTCGCGCTGCCTGAGGTCGTCTACTGCGAGCAGTCGATGTCGGGGCGCGGCTTTCACCTCGTGACACCGCTGCCTGACAACTTCAGCGCGTTCCCGATCGCCGCCGGCAAACGCGTGCTCCGAGAGGAGCACGGCTGGTACGAGATCCTGCTTGACCACTGGGTGACCTTCACGCGTCGCGCGCCGAACCCCGCCTCCGCGGCCCGTCCCGCCACGGCCGCCCCGGGACGGTTCACCTCGGTCGCGGACGTGTATGCCTTCCTCGCCCAGCGCGTTCGGGTACAAACCGCATCCGCCGCCGACATCGGTACCGGAGCTGAGGCGCCGGAAATCCCCGGCGGATCGCAGATCATCCGCCAGACCGTCGCAGCTGCAAGTCACCGATTCAAGACGCTTGACGACTTTGGCGGCGATCACTCCCGATACGAGTTCTCAGTCCTCGGAACGCTCCACCGCCAGATGCTCAATCACCTGGTCGAGCACATCTCGCTCGGCCGCAGCTACTCCAGCAGCGAGTTGGCCTGGCTGCTGTTTCAGGCAGCCCAGCAGGTCCTTCCCGAACGCGCGAAGCACAGGGAACGCCGCAACGGGCGTCCGTTCCTGCTCGACCGCGCAGCAGCAATGGTCGCGCAACAGAATTCCGACTCCTGACATCCCCGTCCCCACCACAGAAGGCACCCTCACCATGCGCTTCAACGACACGCTGTCCGAGATCATCCGTCAGGACCTCGAGATGAACATCGTTCCTGCCCTCATGGGCGAGCCCGGCATCGGCAAGTCGTCGTGGGTCGAGGCACTGGCGTACTCGATGAACACCAAGGCCTTCGTGCTCCCTTGCAACCAGCTCGCAGACAAGGCAGACCTCACAGGTGCGAGGCTGGTTCCGACCGACAGCGGGTCCTACAAGCAGGTCTTCTACCCGCACCACGTCATCCAGGACTGCATCGACTATGCCGAGGCGAACCCGCGCGAGTGGCCGATCCTGTTCCTCGACGAGATCAACCGCACGACCTCCGATGTCACTTCCGGCGCGTTGACCCTGGTCACGCTGCGCCGCATGGGACACGTCGAGCTGCCCAAGAACGTCCGCATCATCGTGGCCGGCAACGACAAGGGCAACGTCACCACGCTCGACGAAGCGAGCCTGTCCCGCTTCTCGATCTACCGTGTCGAGCCCGAGGCCGCGACGCTCATGAGCATCCTCGGAGACGAGCTCAACCCGTGGGTGAAGAAGGTCCTCACGCAGTTCCCGGCGCTGGTCTTCCAGAAGGCGATCTCGGGAATCGTCGCCGCCGACGGCCCCGACGATGACGATGACGCCACCACCTCCTCGTTCGCCGAGCTGTTCGACTCCGGAGAGGAGATGAACCAGCTCACGACTCCGCGCACAATCGACAATTTGTCACGCTGGCTGAACATCGCCGACCGAGCACAGCTGTCGCGCTACCTGGCCATGCAGACGACGATCGGGGACCGCGAGACCACGGTCCTCAACGAAGCCGTCGAGTCACACGTGGGCAACACGACCTTCGCAGTGCAGGTCGTCTCGGTGATCGCCGAGGACCTCGCCAGCGGCAACGGCCAGGCGGCAACCAACCAGATCAACGTCCCGAAACCGAACTGCTACGTCGACCTCAAAGCCGCGCAATCGGTCACCGACCTGGCGGCGCTCATCGCGGACCTCACCGACTCCGACAAGTCCGGCTCGCTGCTCTACGCACTGAAGGAGCACGACGACAACAGCCGGCTGATCGAACAGCTCGCCCAGGCCACGAATCAGATCGAGGCGGCGCACATGCGGACGCTCGTCGAGATGCTGTCCGCGCAGCAGACCGACACGCAGAACGTCGAGGCCCTTCTCAACAGCGGAACGAGGGTGGCGGACACGGTCAAGCCGATGATCTCGGCGTTTCTCTGATCCGCGGCCGAGCATCAGACACCCCTGATAGGAGGGACGCGCCGTCATGACGATCATCGTCACCAACCAGAAGCCGGCCGTGCTCGACCCCGTACACACCATCTCGTGCAAGGGGGACTACGACCCACTGCCTGCCATCACCTCCGTCATCGTTGATCCGCTGCGGACCCCGCTCAACCCCACTGCACCGGTGAGTATCACCGATGCCAACGGCAATGACCTTGGCCCAGACATCGAGCAGCTGCTCATGTCCTGTCTGACCGACACCGCCCAGCCGTCGGCAGAGCAGACCATGAAGGAGCTGCTCGGCCAGACCCTGGTCAGCTACGACCACGGCACACCGCTACCGGTCGGCGAGTTGTTCGCTGCCCAGGCTGGGCGAGCACACAAGCTGCCCGCTCCGAGCCGCACTGTCATCTACACGGCCCGCGAGGACGTGATCCCCGCCGCGAAGGGGCTCCTGTCAGGATCCGGCAGCGCTGACGAGTTCTTCGCGACCCTGGCCTACGCCTACCACCCGGACACGCTCGGATTCTGGTTCCAGTCGGCGGCCGCGTTCGATGACTTCAAGGCGTGGCTCACCGGACAGGTCCAATCCATGAGCGCGGGGCTGCCTGCTCAGACTGTGAAGCTGATGGGCGACTTCGCCGCACTCTCACTCAAAGGCCTGACCGAGTCGCTGCAGCTACGTGCCGATGACGCCGACGGCAACGACGAGTTCTCGTTCGCCCGGTTGATTGTGCACATGCTGATGGTCTACGTCGAGCAGCAAGGGGCTCACGCGCGGTCCCAGACCGCAGCAGTTGTCGACACCGCCGGCATCTTGCCGTTCACGGTCGGCGAACTGTTCTGCCCGCGGTCGCTCGTCCTGGTGAGCGTTGAAGCGCATGCAAGAGCTCGCGCCAGCAAGGTCACCAGCGAATGGAGAATTATCAACCAGGCACTGGCCGCGCCGGTGAAGGTCGTCTCGCACCAGGCCCTGTCGAAGCTCACGACCCTGCAACGGGCAACCGCCAAGGCCAAGGCCATGGCTAGCCTGCAGCAGCCCGGCCGACAGGCAGCCAGGGCAGCCCGAGTGCTGTTCCGCAAGCAGCCGCCCTCCAAGGTCGACCTGTTCGCGGCGCTTACACGGGTGCTGATGCGGATGGGCAAGGTCAACCGGTCGCAGAACATCTTCCGCAAATCGAAGACCACGTTTCTCAAGGCGAACCGTCGTGACCCCGACGACTTCAACAAGGCCGGCCGGATCATCAGCGTCAGCTACATGCCGGACCTCCACGTTTACGTCGATACATCCGGATCGATCACGGAGGCCAACTATCAGGAAGCGGTCCTGATGCTGATCCGGATCGCAAAGAAGCTCAACGTGAACCTGTACTTCAACTCATTCAGCCACGTGCTTTCGCAGGAGACGCTGCTGAAGGTTGAGAACAAGTCGATCACCCAGATCTGGCGGGAATTCCGCAAGGTCCCGAAAGTCGATGGCGGCACCGACTACCTGCAGATCTGGCGCTACATCAACGCGAGCGCGGTGCGCAAGCGCCGGCTGAGCCTGGTCATCACCGACTTCGAATGGTCACCACCGTCCACACGCGAGGACCACCCGGCCAACCTGTACTACGCACCATGCGGCGCCATGGACTGGGACGCCATGGTCTCCAGCGCCAGGCAATTCACGAGGTCCATGCAGCACATCGAGCCGGCCACCGCGCAGCGACTGCTGGGAATGATCGCCTGAGTCGTCGTATCCCGACGACGGTGCCACTCACTTTCCGGTTGGCGCCGTCGTCGCATCTTGTCACCCACACCTCCCGCGAAGGAGCACGATCCATGGGCCTCCAGAACTTCACAGGCCGTCCCGATGATGACGCAGACTCGCCGACCGGATCCGGCGGCTCTCCGGTGCCCCCCGGCTTCGCGATCTCCGGCCTGCCCACGGGCAACAGCGGTGGTTCCGGCGACGACCTCGATGCGGTCGAGGAGATGCTCATCGACTACAACGAGAAGTACCAGAACGCCGATCCCACGCTATTTCGCGATCGGATCATCGAGCAGGTCCTGTCAATCCTGATCGGCAAGACCAAGCCCAACGCGTTACTCGTCGGTCCCGCCGGAGTGGGCAAGACCAAGATCGTCGAAGACATCGCCCGGCGCATCGCCCTTGGCGACACCCTCATCCCGGACCGGCTCAAGAACCACACGGTCTATGAGCTGCCGATCTCCAATCTCGTCGCCGGGTCTTCCCTGCTCGGCGCGCTGGAGGAGAAGGTCAAGTCGATCGTCGACTACGCCTCCGACCCCAAGAACAAGGTCATCCTGTTCATGGACGAGATCCATCAGCTGACCGCTGGCTCCGACGGTGGCACCTACGCGAAGATCGCGCAGATCCTCAAGCCAGCCATGGCACGCGGCGACATGCAGGTCATCGGCGCCACGACCACGCAAGAGGCCCGCTCGCTCGACGACGACCCCGCGTTCAAGCGCCGGTTCTCCCGGCTCGTCGTCGACGAGATCACCGCCGACCAGACCCACGACGTTCTGAAGAAGATCCGGCCGGGCCTGCTGGCCCACTACCGGCAGCAGATCACGGTCGACGACAGAGTCCTGGCCTCAGTGGTCCGGGTCGCGGATGAGAACTCCCATGCGGGGTCCCACAGGCCCGACAACGCGATCACGCTCCTGGATCGAGCCATGGCCGACCGAGTCCTCGAGCAGAAGCGGCTCATCACCGCAGCGATCGTGAGCGGCGACACCGCCGCCGTGCAGGCGCTACAGGCGATCCCGTGCGTCCCTCTCACCGAGAATCGGGTCCACGACGTCGCCCGGCGCATGCTCACCGGAAACAGCATCAAGAACATTGTCGACCTCACCCTGTTGAGCACCACCCTGACGGAGCGCCTGCAGGGACAAGACTCCGTACTCGCCATCCTCGTCGACCGCATCTCGCGCGAAGAGCTCGACGTGTTCCCGCGCACGACACCCATGGCGTGGCTGTTCGCGGGCGCCTCCGGCGTTGGCAAGACCGAGACGGCGAAAATCATCTCCGAGCAGCTGACCGGCCAGGAGCCGATCGCGCTGAATATGACCGAGTTCCACCACGACTCGTCCATGTCGCGGATCATCGGAGCGCCTCCCGGGTACGTCGGATCGGACTCGAACGCCGAGCTGCCATTCGACTCACTCGAATCCAACCCGCACAGAGTCGTCTTGCTCGACGAGTTCGAAAAGGCCGACCGTGCGGTGCAGCGCCTGTTCATGCAGGCGCTCGACGAGGGCTACATCACTACCGCCCGGGGAAAACGGATCGACTTCTCCAAGGCATTCGTCATCGCGACGACCAATGCTGCGCGGGACTCGCTCGACGGCAAGCAGATCGGCTTCGGCTCCGGCCAGAAGACCGTCTCGAAGCGCAGCCTCAACACCGCCCTCGCGCAGTTCTTCGACACCGAGCTGCTCGGCCGGTTCTCACTGATCGTCGGATTCAACTTCATCGATGCGCAGGTCTACTGCCAGATCCTCACAGCGCACTACGTGCAACAGCGCAGTCGGATCCTTGCTACGAAGCCGCGGCTCGGCCAGGTGCTACCCGCAACCATCCCGGACGGTGAGCTGTCTGCCATTGCCGAGCAGACCTTCGTGCCTAGTCACGGTGCGCGTCCCGCGGCACGCGCCATCAGAGCCTGGATCGAAAACACCCTGATCGCCGCGCAAGCAGCCTACCCAGTCGTGCCTGCCTCCCAGATCTGCGGCACCGGGGAGGACCTGGAGCTCAGCGTCTGAGCCCAGCTGGCAAGCAGGCCGGTTGGCTGCCAAGGGAAGTGAAGGCGGCGATCCACCGCGCGCTGCCTGCGGCGCGCGGTGTTCGGGGCCTGACGGCCCCGACGGGTGGGGCGTCGAGACCTTGGCCTCCGGCTGCCCGACTGCGGTCAGCCAGGGGCGGCTTCGACCTCGCATTCATCGCTGCGCGCCCAGCCAGCGCCGTGCCCGATACGCACTGCCGGCCCTTCTGTCGGTGAAGAGAACAGAGTTCTGACTTCTCACACACAGCACACCGGTGCCTCGCGGCACGCCATCCCAGTCAACATTCGCCGGATCCCAGAAAGCGTGCGCCATGCCCCTCCTGCTTGACGACATCGATCTCACGAACGCGGCCACGACGGCCAGAGCAGTCGACCCGAAGTTCTTCTCCTCGAAGCTCACTGGCAACGGCAAGCACATGACTGGCCTGCTGCATGGCGAGCTGCGCCCGGCCAGCGTCGCGAACAACAGTGCTTACACCGCGGTCGCTATCGATCACATCGAGGTCAAGGCGAGCTCGACCCAGCATGGAATCACGACCATGAGCATCCCGTTCGCCCCGGTGCTGCGCCGGGCGCTCAGCGAGCCTGGTGGCGCCTTCACTCTCGCGACCCCTCAGGCTCAGGATCGCTGCACCATCGAGACCGGCTCGGCGGACTGGGACATCGCCTTCGACATGACACCACAGGGCGCGAAGCTTTTCGAAGACGCCAACGGCGGCGCGAACGGTGTCTCCAGGATGAGCCGCGACTTCATCGTTCAGTACCGCATGGAGCTGTTCTTCGTCAGGACGGCGACCGCCGAGCCCAAGCGTGCACCGATCATTGCGGAGGCGTCCGGCCTGGCGGGCCGCGACGCGGCTGTTCTCGTGAGCTGGGACACCAGCCCAATGGACAACGCCGCTGCCTTCGTGGCCGACGTTCTCCGGGCTGTCGGCCTGACGCACCGCAACCCAGACGTGCTGGCGGGCTGGCTGACGAGCGAGTTCAACGTCCACGATCGCATCACCCACCAAGCCGAGATCTGGGACTCCGAGGTGATTGCCGAGGAGGTCCTCGCTTACATCGACGGCCTCCCGGGCTCGGCGACGGACCAGCAACTCAACGCTCTGGCCGTGCAGCTGCGCTATCTGGAGAACTACAACGTCCCGCTTGAGGCGTACCGCTCGATCCACCAGAAGATCGAGGCCACATTCAGCGACGAGACCGCCGCGGCGCTCTCGAAGCAGAACCTCAACCTGCTGATGAGCCACACACTGTCCCACCTCGAAGGGATGAAGGCGCAGCTGACCACCGCCAGCCCGCCGGCAGGCGCCCCGGCCCTGCCCGCGCACCTGTCCATCCAGCAACGCGCCGCGCTCACCACACACGAACCCCTCGTGATGGTCCAGGCTGGCGCGGGCACCGGCAAGAGCACCGTGATCCTCGAGCGCATCAAGTACCTCGAGAGCTGCGGTGTGACCGCATCCGACGTCACCGTGCTGAGCTTCACCAACGCCGCGGCAGACAACATCACCGCCAAGAATCCCGATGTCGGATCGATGACCATCGCCCGGATGATCAACGACATCTACCAGCTGAACCACCCGACCCACGAGCTGTCGAGTATCGACACGATCATCAACTCGATCGACATCTTCTACCCGAAGAGCAACTTTGCCGCCGGATTCCGGATGCGCCTGCTCGAGGTCGACCAGAACAAGACAGGTGCGTTTACGGCGCTGAACACCTACATCGAGAACCACTTCGACGAGGTCATCGCCATGCTCGACACGATCAAGCAAACGTCGCTCGAGCTGGAGATCATCATCTGCTACCAGCGGATCGACACGATGGCCGAGCCGGCGCACGTGCAGTGCAAGTACCTGATCATCGACGAGGTACAGGACAACTCGATCTTCGAGTTCATCTATGTGCTGAAGTACATCACCAAGCACGCCCAGTCACTGTTCATCGTCGGCGACGCCAGCCAGACGCTGTACGAATTCCGTTCGGCGAACCCCCGCGCGCTCAACACACTGGAAGGCTCCGGCGTTTTCGCGACCTTCAAGCTGACGACCAACTACCGCTCGAACCAGGAGATCCTGGACTTTGCCAACGTCGTCCTGGGCGACTTGGAGACCAATCAGTTCGCCGGAATCCAGCTACATGCCAACTCTCTGGCGGTCCCGACAGCCCAATCCTTCCAGGAAAAGGTCACGCTCGACTACCGAGCCGTCTCCAAACTGACCTCGTTCGTCACCCAAGACCTGGCCGGCATCGTCAGCAGCACCATCTCGCGGTACGTGGACGACTGCCTGGACCGCGGCGAACAAGTGTGCTTCCTGGCGTACTCGCGCCGCGAGGTGACCGTGATCCAGACCGCGCTTCAGCAGAAGTACCCGCAACGGCATATCGCCTCGCTCGTGAGCGACAAGGTCTTCGCCACCGACGTCTTCTCCAAGTACATCAAGCTGTTCTGGAACGACGTCCTCCAGGTCCGCCCGTCCGACGCCTCATTCGTAGTGACACAGGGCATCAAGGACAACCTGGACAAACTCACCAGGAACGCCGGAAACCAGAAGGTCGCCACGGCCGTGATCGGCATGGTGTCGAAGTGGTGGCTGGAGAACGCCACGACAGTCCGTGGATGGGAACAGCTCTACCTACAGGGAACGCTCACGCAACCCGACTTCTTCGAGCGCCTGCGAGACAGCCTGCTCTCGTTCGAGATCCGACACAACGCGGTACGCCAGTCGATGGTGAACCAGAAGAACCGCGAGCGCAAGGCGAAGAACGCCGAGTCGGATGCTGATCTGCTGGTCTCGACGATCCACGGTGCCAAAGGTATGGAGTTCGACAACGTCGTGGTCCTGCACAAGGAGAACTCCGCGATGACTCAGGCCAGCCGCCGTGAGTTCTACGTCGCGTTCACCCGCGCCAAGAAGACCGAATACATCCTGTCCTACGGCACGGTGAAGAACCCACCGATCGAGAGCAGATACGAGCAGATCATCACCCTGCTCACCAAGCGTGATGCCCAAGCCGCCGCACGTGCCGCCGGCATCGACCCGGATCTTCTGGACGATGACGAGGCCGATCCCGACGTGGCCGGTGACTATTCCACGGTCGCCCAGGCCGTCTGACCACGACCTGCCGCACACCGACCGCAGGGGTGAGGTGACTCCTCCAGCAGCCACCTCACCCCTGCGGTTTCTCTCCCTGTCCACGTCTACACCGCAGCTCAAAGGAGTTCGCTATGACTGCTATCGGCATGCGCCACGAGCCTGACGAACTCATCCAGAGCCGGTTCGCTACCTACGACCTCATCATCTGCCACGACAACAGGATTGTCTTTCGCGACCAGTACGAGACACGCGAGAAACGACTCAGTCAGTGCATCGGGATCCTCACCAGCTCCGAGCTCCTGGCCGGCCCGATCACCGCCGAACGCGCCTCCCTGATCCACGAACTGCGCGACCTGCACATGGCACAGGGGAGAACCGACCCCGACAGAGTCGTCAACAAGATCGCCGAACTATGCCGACGATGGGACGTCCAAGTCTACGAAAGCACAACCTCGAGGCGGAGCTGCGAAGCCGTCGCCTCGGACCGGATCACGGCACCGCAGATGCTCTTCTCGGTCATCACCGAATACGGTCCCGGCCAGACCATCGCCGAGCACTTTCCCGACCGTGAGTCCCGCACAGCGAGTCTTGCCGACCGCGCAGAACAGTTCTTTGCCGCTCCCGGCCAGATTCCGGACCTCGTCCTGTCGGACGAGCAGCGACTTGCCGCACTCGTGGCGACCTTCCTCATGCCGGCGACTATTGCACTCACCGAGTCCGCACTCGACGAAACAGACGGCGTGTACCGGCCGACCGAGATCCCCACCCCCCTGCGACGAGTCCTCAGCCCGAACAACAGGGCCGGTTGATGCCAACCTGGCGCATCCAGGGCTGCTGTTGAAGCAGCTAGGACCGTCGCCTCGGTGCAGCGTGTTGTCGGCATTAGGACTGAGCTTGGACAGCCTGGAGCTGCTGGATCGTTGTGGCTGGGCTGAGGCGGCATCGTCCCTGCGATCGGCCATGCGTTCAAGTAGGCGGAGACTGTGTCCGCCCGGCTGGGCTCTGGCCTCTGCTCCACGATGCGGCCCTACTAGTGAACAAGGTCTTCAACGACTGTGTTGCCGTCGTCGACGGCGATAGGTTCTTCCGCGCTCATTCTGCTGCCATTCCCAATCGGCGCAGCAGACGACGCCACGGGGACGTTCGCTGGGCAGTGCTCGGTGAGGAGATCGGTTTGCCGGACGTTCGCGCCTTGCTCGCGGGCGCGAGCATGTCTGGTCGACCGCGATCTTGGGCCGCACCTGGTGGAGCCTCCAGCACCTGGGAGGGCAGAGGGCGGGCTGCCGAGGGCGTCGGAGGCGATTCGACACGCGGGTCCGCGGAGTCGGCAGCGACAGTCAGGGCAACATGGAGTGTAGCGCTCGCCTGCGCCGCAGCTAGTGCGCGGTACTGCGCCGCGGCTCTCTGCCTGAATCCCCGCTCCATCGCCTTTGCCTTGCGTTGAGCTCGCACGATGCGCTCGTCGCCGGGGGACCACAGATGCCCTTGCGGTGTTATCTCGCAGGCGTTGAGATCGTCCACGTAGAGGTAGATGTAGGACTTGTGCCGACGGCCCCTCATCGGTTTGTGCATCAGCCCCGGCAGATCGATACCGTCCCAGGCCTCGTCGCTTCGGTGCTCATACCGCGGCTGGTGGAAGCTGTAAGGCGTCGCTAGCTGGTTGGTCGCGTGATTGAACCAGTAGAAGGGCTGACCGCGGCTGATCATGTCGGCTTGGGAGGCGGTCGGCACGACACGCTGATATAGCCCTCCGCCGCGGTACACGTTGCAGGTCTCCTGAAGGCTGGAGAAGATCCACCAGTCGACGACACCGACTGACTCGTAGCGTTCGTGTCTGTCCGCGATGTTGATCGCTTTACCGGCCGATCGCTGGATCTCGATCGCGATCCGCCGCCCGTCGAGGGTCTCGATATACACGTCGGGCTTGACCTCACCAAGCGGTGTCGTCAAGACCCGGTCGTCGATATGGCAGACGCTGATGTTGTTGCTGCCCAGCTCGTCGCAGGCCCAGCTAGCGAACATGTGCTTCACGTGGCGATGCCACAGGCTCTCCGGGCTGTGGTCGTCCTGCGTGTTCGCGTCGTTGTCGCGCGGGTGGACCCAGCCATCTCTCTTGCTGCCGGCCTGGACATGGGAGAACGGTCCACAACCGTCAACCAAGCAGTGGAAGTGCTTCTTAGCCTTGTTGGAGGTTCGCTCTGCGATGGTGCCTTTGGGTTCATCGCCTGGCACAGGCTGGTCCTTGCCACCTGCGCGAAGGAAGACCACTCGCCGGTGTTGCGATGACACATCGACCGCATACACCTGTGGCATTTTGGCGAGCTTGGGGATGCCCCATCGGGCGTAGTCCTCAGGCTTGTGTTTCGCCGCCATCGCAACCTCCCCAGAACGCTTCGTGATAGCTGGCATAGACCCGTTTCGTGTGGCTCACGAGAAGTCTTCCAGCCACTACCGACAGTCGCTCGGCTGGGCCTGTCGTCTCTCGAACGCGGACAGGATCGGCCGCCGGCGCGACCAGCCGATACAGGTTGGGCCGATCGCCCAGTCAAAGGAGCTCCCCATGGACACCAGCAACGCCGAAATTACGGCCGAACTCCTCCCGGACTACAGGTGGAAGAAGTGCCCCTGCGGACGGGAGCACGGCAACGGAAGTCGCAGTGGACCTCGCGACACCAAGCGCAACTGTTCTTGTGACCGGGTGCACGGAGCTGACGAGACAGTCGCTGTCGGTCGATTCCGTCCTGGCGGCCCAACTGGTTACAAAGCGAGCCCAGCGAATCGGCCGGGTGCGCCCCTCCGGCGTACACGCCACGAAGCGGAGCTGGACGTCAGCGACGAGCTGTCGTCGCCTGACGCCCGACCGGCCACGAGGTAGCCGGCTGACACGCGAGGGCATTGGGGTTGCCGAGTGAGCAACCACTGCTGAGTGCACCAGCCCTCAACTACTCACACACCCTGCGAAAGCGAGAGCTCTTCATGCCTGCTTCCACGATCGTCTCCTCCGGCGGTACGTACCGCCTGTACGGCGACTCCGTGCAGACCTACGAGCGACTGCCGGTCGCCACCTACACGATCGCCTTCTCGGAGCTGAGCGGCTACACCTTGCACCGCGCCGACCCCCTAGCGCAGGGCGAGGAGACCATCTACGGCGACCACGCGGCGCGCGTACGCCGGATCGCCAGCGGCTACGCGGCCATGAACCGGTCGCTGGGAGTCATCCTGTCCGGTGACAAAGGCATGGGAAAGAGCCTTATGGTCCGGATGATCGCCGAGAGAATGCGCGATGAACGCGGCCTACCAACCGTGCTCGTCCAGCACTCTACCCCGGGACTTGCCTCGTTCCTCGACGAGTTGGGTGAGGCCGTCGTCGTGTTCGACGAGTTCGAGAAGGTCTTCCCGAACGAAGGCGAGAACGAAGCACAGAACCAGTTCCTGAGCCTCTTCGACGGGCTCAGCACGACCAAGCGTCTCTACGTGGTCTCGGTCAACGAGTTGCGTCATATCAGCGACTACATGATCAATCGTCCCGGCCGCTTCCACTATCACATGCGCTTCGCGTACCCCGACGCCGAGATGGTTGCCCACTACCTCCGCGATCAGGTGCCGGGAATTCGTGACGAGCAGATCGCCGAGATCGTCGACTTCTCCCGCAAGTACGACGTGAACTTCGACCACCTACGCGCGATCGCCTTCGAACTCGGGCTGGGCGAGAAGTTCGCCGACGTCATCGGCGACCTGAATATCAAGCGCAACGAGCGCTTCACCCCGTACGTGGATGCCTACATCACCTGGGACGACGGCGACACCGATGTGGTCTCCGGTCAGGTCGACCTGTTCAACCGCGACGGCATGCAGTCGATCGACGTCTGGGATCTGGAGATCTCCTTGCGATTCCGTGTGCGCGACGCCGTGCCGTCGAAGGACGGTTACCTCTTGCCGCGCGGTGCCTTCGAGACAGTCGACACCCGCGACCAAGAAGACCGGCAGGACGACGAGAAGCCCCGTGCCGCCATCTCGGTGGTACTGCGCCGGACACGACAACAGTCCATCGATTTCTGACACCGACCGGGAAGCAGGCCTGTTCATGCCCAAGTATCGCGTCATTTCCGAACTGGATCCCGGCACTGAGTGCCGCGATTCCCGCGGGACCCGCCTGCGCCTGGACGAGGCCCGCATCGTGACAGTCGTCGAAGCAGGGAGCCTGACCGAAGCCGCCAATGAGGCTCGGCATACCGACCCACACTGTGAACGCCGCATCACCACCGTCGAGGAGCTCCATCCCGGGCACACCTTCTCCGACGAGAGACTCAGCCGTGCCCTCAGCGAGGCCGACTGCTCGCCGACCGGCGAGCCCCTTGTAGCTCCCGAGACGTTCAAGGACGACCACCTACCGCTCCACCGGCACCCTGACTTCATCACCGTCGTCGCACAGGTCGTCTTCGGCCTGCGCGAGTCCGGGTTCGTGCCCGGCCTGGACATCTCCGTACTTGCTAATGAGTTCGACGAGCCCTACGCGATGGTCGAGGTTCACGACCATGCGCGCGGTTTCCACGTTTCCCGAGGTACCGAGATCCGCCGGCTCACCGACGATCCCGCGGCCACCGGGTGGCAGGGCGTCCTGGCCGTGGCACGTGCGGTAGTGGCCTTCAGCAACGATCTGCAGTGAGCGCGATGCAGACACATCTCCTGATCACCTGCCTGGCGATCGCAGCGGCCGGGATCCTGGTCCTGGCGACCATCACCTGTCGCGAACGGCGTTGGCGGGACCCGATCCGGTTCTACAGCTGGCCCGACAAGCAGTTGCTGATCCGTCAGGCCAACGGACGCTGCGAACACAAGTCACCTCTTTGGCGTCGCTGCCCAGCACGGGGAACACAAGCCGATCACATTGTCCCCTGGAGCCGCGGCGGACAGACCGCCCTATGGAACGGACAGCTGCTCTGCAACCGGCACAACAAGCGGAAGTCGAACCGCGTTCCGAGCGCGCTGTATCGCTGGCGGCTGCAGCGCCGCCGCACAAAGTACTGACCGGCCGCCCCGGGGCAGGACAAGTCAGGCTCCGGGGCACAACCATTCCGTCCGCCTGCAATGGGCGGTTCCACCTAGGAGGGACGTAGCCAGTGAGCCGCGATCACATCATCGGTTCGGCGAGAGACCCGAATGTCGGAAATCGCCAGACCCGCACGAAGATCGAGTCCGCCGTCAAACAGGCCCTGCACGCCGCCGGTCTGAGACGGATGACCGCGCTGGAGGCAGCCTCGGACCTGGCCATCACCTACTTGACCAAGGGCAACAACAAGAGCCTGCAACTCGTACGCCACCTCGCAGGCGACGACATCGCCGAAGGGCTCGAGCAACTGCGCCAGACCGCATCGGAGGACCACCCATGAACACGTTCCTCCATTCGTCGCGTTCGATACGGTGGTCGGTGCCATTCCGTGTCGCGGGGCCCAGCCTCCTGGTAGTTGGGCCAGGTGGCTCTGCCCACCGGACGTACTCGTGAACCCAGGTTGCAGCAACTGGGGAAGCCGCGCCGCTGGACACCGAGCCGTGCGACTACGACCAATCCTGGCGACTCCCGCACGCCATCGCCTGACCTGCTTCTCACCACTCGATACTCAACCCATGTAAGGAGCCCGCCATGGGCGAAGAAATGTGCGTGGCGTACGTCGCCTCGCTTCCCGACACCGAGCTCAACTGGCGCGCCGGCTCAGCCGCTCTGGAGGAGATCGCCGATCCCCTTGCGTTCGGCTGGCACCCATTCGACCTCGAGTTGGAGGACGAGTTTGTCGACGAAGATGGCGAGATCCCCGAAGAGCCCTCACTCAAGTTCACCGACGTCGAGGTGCTCAAGACGCATGGACGCCGCGTTCTCGACGACCTCAAGAATGCGCTGGAGGGCCGGTGCACAACGTCGCTGACGATCGGTGGCTACTGTGCCTACCTCGCTGGTGGCCTCTCCAATGGCGAAGCGCCCAGCGATGAGTACCTCGCGATCTGCGCCTCAGAGGGACTCCCTGGTGGTGTGCTCAAGGCAGTCGGCTTCGTCCTGAAGCCCTCCGAGCCGCCATCTCGGCGTGCCGGTGCCCAAGGAGATGTGACCGACACCGACGTCGTCGATGCGATCGCGCTTGGACTTGGCACGAAGCCGAAGTGGCGGGGCGCTGACGAGCTAACGTGGATCGCGAACGCAATCGCCAATGTGCGCCCCCATCCCGGCGATATAGATCCGGTCGAGTACTACGAGGACTTCACAGGGCAGAGCGGGTTCGACCCGCTGGAGGACAGCTTCCTCAGTGGATATGTCGGCGACCAGGCCGCGGGTGATGACCATCAGGACGAGAAAGCCGGCTGATGTTCAGCACGACTCGCCGCTTCGTCGCAGTCAGTGTGCTCGGTGGCGGCATCGCCGCGGTCCTTGTCGGTTGGCTCACTGGATTCTTCGGCCGAGTCATTGCCGGCGCCAGCAGAACCTGCACCCGTTTCCTCGCCTGGCTGCAGGCACCTCTGGACCTGGATCACCTCGTTGCCGCGACGGCGGCGGTCGTTGTGCCGCTGGTCGTGATTTTCGTCATCATCGCGGTTCTCTCCGACGATTGACGACCATCTACCTGGGCCTTGATAGACACAGAACCCCGAGCGCGATCTTTTGCGCCCGGGGTTCTCTTTTCGAGCCTGTGCCTACGCCGAGCCGACGAGTTTCCGCCCGGATTCGGATGCTGACTGTGGCTCGAGCTGCCGGTTCACGATCCGCGAGGCGGAGAACTTCAGTACCGCGTAGTCGTCGACCTCGGACTGTCCGAAGTGCACCTTGTGGCCCCTGTGCGTCTGGCGGTAGAAGCGTCCGAAGCCAGTTAGCGCGACCGTCTCATCGTGAGAGACCGCGTCCATGAGTTCGTCGAGAATCCCTTCGTAGACGGAGTTCACCGTCTTGATCGGCCATCCGCTGCGCGCTGCGACGCGCGAGATGAACTCTCGCTTCGAGATGCGCTGACGCTGATCGGACATGTTCATGGTCATGGCCCCTGCTTTCTCTACTTCTGCGAAAGAACGGTTCGCGCTGATATAGGCCGATCGGTGTGGACACCGGAGTGAATCGATCTGGCTCTCCGAGAAGTCACTCGCATCCGGTCCGCTGGCTCACCCCTCAGAACTCGAAGCCCTCCTCGAGGCGGTCCCGGCCATCACGCTCCTGGATGTCTATGGTTTCGATCTGAGTGATGGTTCGCCGGGTCTGTTTGGCCTGGTCGCGTTCCTCGTGGGCTGCGACCTGGTGCGCGGCACGCAGCTTGGCCTGTATTCCCTCGCGGCCGAGCTCGGAGGCGGCCGCTATCGATGAGGTCACGAACTCGGCTGCAGCGGAGCGCGTCCGGCCTTCCTGCTGGTGCTGCCGGGCCTGTTCCCATTCGGCTCGGTCTTTCGGTGTGACGAAACCGAATCCGGAGGCGATCTGGCTCGGGCGGGGCAGCCCGTTGCCTTTTTGCTGACTGCTCATGGTTTCAGACTCTCCATCTCGTGGCTGTGGTCCTGGGGGTTTGGGGCGGTGAGGACGAGACCGTTGCGCCGTGCTGGTGCACGGACTGCGCGCCGTGGGCGGCGATTGCCGTTGCCGGTATGTCTGGTTCGGCCACAGCGTTGGTGGTGTCCGCTCGGGTCAGGTCTGGTACTCGTACTCATTTGCCGGCCTGGGTGAAGACTGGCCGGCCCTCGGGCTGCTTGACCTGGATGTGGCACCTGGCCTGCCTCGTTGCTGTGCGTGCCACCGGTCGTAGGCCTCAGCCGGGTCGTTGCCTACGTGGGTTGTGAACTGCTGCCAGTCTTGCGCGTACCGCTGTGCCCACTGACGGGCGAACTCCGGGTAGGCGGCGTCGACAGCTTCCAGCGCATCGGCGTAGGCGTTGGAGTAGAGCAGCCGCTGCCCTTTCTCGCTGACGCCGTCCGCGGCCATCGCTGCCTGCATCGTGCGCGACTGAAAAAGGCGTTGCGGCATCACGCCGGGCATTTCCTCGCCGTCGACCTTCTGTGCGCGGGCGACGCAGCCGAGCATGTAGCCGACGAGGTCTTGGTTGAAAGTCTCCAAGTCGCCTCGGGCTGCAGCATGCGACATGGTCGTAGCCATGGTCTCTGCCATCCGGTCTTGGTGCTCCGTCTCACCCATCTGAGGCCGAAGAGTGAATGCGCCCAGCACGCCTTTGCGGCCCTCGGCGTCCTCGTACCGAGTTGGATCGACCGGCCAACCGGTGCAGTCCTGGAAGTCGCCGCGCCAGACCTTCTGCACATGGTCCGTCCCGGTGATCCGCACGTCATGTGGGGGAGACATGCGCCACTGGCCGTGGGCGAACCCGTCGACCATCACCTGTACACGAGGGTCCTCCAGAATGCGCTCTCCGAGCACCACGCGCGAGGCCTCCGCAACCTCTTCCCGGTTCACGCCGTCCTCCTCGGCCTGCCGGTACAGCCTGTCGATCATCGTGGTGTAGCTCGCCATGATCGTCTCGGTGTCCGCGCCGGGCTCGCGCAGCGCCGCGAACGCGTTCTCGGTTAGCGCCATTTCGGTCATTCCCGCAGAGCGCGCGGTATACATCTCACGGTGCCCACGTTCGCGGAACTTGAGGTCGTCGTATCGCTGCTGCCACTTCTTGGAGAGGTAGGCGTTGGGATCGACAGGTTTCGCAGCGGGGTTGGTGTTCATGATGTCGGCATTGAGCTGCGCGGCCTGCTGGTGGGCCCAGTGCATCTTCGACTCGGCCTTGGCGTCGATCCGCTGCTGGATGGCGGTCGAGATCGGTTCGAAGCGTTCCTTGACAACGTGCCGGAAGTTCGGCGACAGCATGTACATCGCTGCCATCGTGGACATCACGCGAACCACCGACGCCGCGGTGACGCCCTCACTGAGAGGGCGCATGCCGGCCATCACCATCGTCTCGGCGTAGACGCGCTGCATCGCGCTGAGCTTTTCGGTGCGCTCGTCGTCGTTGAACCCGGGCACGAGGATCATCGACCTGCGCAGCGACTCCATGTACTTGTCGCCGGCGTCGCGGACGTTGTCCCGCAACAGTCTCAAGTGCTCGTGCTCGGTGAGATTCTCTGCCGAGTTTGCCCGTTCGCGCTCGGTTTCGCGTCGGCGGGCGCGCTCCTCGTGCCGGCGTTGCGCTTTTGTCGTGAAGAACGTTCGGGTGCGGTCCCAGCGGGTCTGCCAGCTGGGGCCACCAGTCCCATCCGCGGTGTCCTCCTCCCACCACTCGGCGTCGACTGGCTCTCCCTGGGCCGTCGGCCGCTGGTCCCGGTTGTGCCTTGGTTCGTCGATCCTGGCGGGCGTGATCGGGAGAGCCTTCCGGCCTCGGTTGTCTCGTTCTGCCATGGTGCTCAGCTCCCCATCTCGTAGTCAGAGCCGTCGGCAGTCGCCGGCGGGTCGATGTCGATCGAGGGCACAGAGGACCGGGGCGGGATGCGGGCTGGCCGTTGCCGTGTGGTCATGGCGACGGCGTGTGCCGAGCCGCGCTGGCTGCCTCGTGCCTGCGTTGCGACGTGCTCGTCGGGGACGACGTCGCGCCACACGAGAGCAGGGGCAATGGTTTGTGCGCGGGGTCCGGTGCTGTGACCCAGGTCCTCCGGCTGTGCAGTTGGAGTCCGGCGGGAGCGCCGCGTTGCGGCGCAGCAGAACTGTTCGTTCTTCTCGCCGTCGAAAAGGTTCTCGCGTTTGGCGGCGGCGATGATCAGGTCGCCGAGGGTGCCGCCGTAGGCCATGCGATCCATCAGTGATCCCTGCAGCGAAGGGTCGTCCTCCAGGTTGCGAACGAGTCCGGTCCTGGGGTCGGTCAGAGCCTCGGCGACCCGGTCGACGTATTCGGGGTTGACCAGAACGCCGAAGCCGTCTCTTGCCGTGTAGAAGTCGACGAACTGGTCGGCCCACTGCTCCTTGGTTGCCTGGACCGGTGCGCCGTCCTCGAACACCGTGCGCCATTTGCCCGGGCCGAGGTGTTCGAGCAGGCGCCCGCGCCACAGATCGCGGCCGGGGCCTTGCAGCATCTCGTACTTGTGTCTGGCCTCGCCTGCGTCGTGCTTGGCCTGCAGGATCGACTGTGTGACGGGATAGGTGACCTCGAGTACCGCCTTCAGGTCGGCGTTGCGCAGCGCGCGGACGGCGCGCTGACTGTAGGAGCCGCCGAGTCCTGTGCCGTGGGTCTTGATCGCTGTGGCGAACATGGAGGCCTCTTGGTCGGCCTGGGTGATGCCTGAGCGTCCGCTGCGGCCGCCGAGGTACCTGGCGTAGTCGGTCAGCTTCTGCACGTTGCCTTTGGCGCCGGTGGTGACGCAGACATCGCGCACGCTGTTCAGGTGCGACTGCAGGTCCGCGAAGGACAAAGCGGTTCCGAACTCGTTGCGCTGCGCGCTGCGGTAGAAGCCACTCAGCTGCCTCGTCACGTCGTCTTGGCGCGCGCGAGTCGTCTCGGCGTCCTCATGGCCTGCACCTTGTTTGATGAGGTTTGTCGCACCACTCAGGCGGTCCAGCTCTTGGCGCAGTTCGGGGCTCTTCGAGAGCGCCACTTGCGTGTCGAGGGAGATTTGCATGGCGAACGGGTGAGTGCCGCGGTGGCTCAGGGCTCCTGTGTCCAGGAGATTCGCCGGCACAGAGAGCTTCGCCATGGCCTCGATCCTGGCGGCCTGGCTGTGGAGCTTCACCACGGCCACCGCATCACCATCGAAGTCGCCGTCGAAGCACTGGTCCATCACCGGGTTGATCGCCACGCCGGTGAGGCGCTGGTCGACCGCGACGCGCAGGTAGCGCACGCCTGCATCACGCAGCACCGGGTCGCGCCAGACCAGCGCGTGGTCGCCCTCGGCCAGGCCGAGCTGGTCGGCCATGACCGGGCTGAGCGCGATCTGGTCGATGTCCAGGCGGGGATCGGCGGTCCAGACGGCCGTCGCGGAGTCAGCGAGTCGGCTCGACATGAGTCCTGTCTTGAAGATGTTGTGCTTTCCGCTGAAGATCCGTTGCTCCAGGTCGGAGTTGATGGCCTCAAAGCTGCGCTGGGCACGTGCGGCGGCCTCGTTCATGCCGTCGACGAGCTCTTCGCGCTTGCCTTGGCTGAGCGACCCGCCGGTTTCGAGCTTTTCCTGCAGCCAGCGGTAACGGCACGCCTGTTCATGGATGTCTAGGTAGCGGTTGGTGTAGTCGTGGGTGATCACGCTGCCGTCGTCGAACTCCTGCCCCGAGCGCAGGTGGGAGGAGAGCACCGGCAGCTTCCAGGAAGTCTCGGAGACTGCCTCGGTCTGCTCTGAAGTCGGGTAACTGAGCGGGAACGGGATCTCGAGGTCGCCGCCTTTGTCGCCGATGAGTGCCCCGAAGGCTCGGCGCATTGCCAGGGTGTGGAGTCCGCCGTTCGAGGTCCGCGTCAGTTCGGGCATCGCGAACAGCCGACGTACGGGCAGTTCGTCGCCAGTGTCCTGGCTTCTTCCGCGGTCTTCTTCGCCAAGGCCGACCACGTGCAGAGTGCCGTCGGCGTCCATGGCGATGCCTACGCTGAGCATGTACTCGCGCAGATTGGTCTCGGCGCCGGCGTTGGAACCGTAGAACTCCTGCATGATCGCTGGGCAGTCCTGGGCGCCGAGTGCCCACGCCAGCTGCGAGGATGCCTTGCGTCCCTTCCCGGACAGCACCGCCCCGTCGTCGTAGACCTTCGTCTTCTCGTCGACCGCCATGTGCGTGACGATGAACCGCATCCGTCCCAGGCCTCCCGCCTGCGCGCTCCCGTCCGGGGCAACCAGGTCGCTGGCACCGCCGGATATGAGCTCGCGCCCGGAGCCTGCGTTGCGCCGCGAGATCAGCGAGAACGGGCTCAATACCACGTGCAGGTCCGGGTTCGCGCGGAACCAGGCGGCCTCGCGTCCGAGGTTCTCCCGCTCGGCGGCTTGCGTGGTTATGCCGCGGTCCACGATCAGCGAGACCACGCCTTTGTTGCCGTGCAGGTCCGAGAGCTTGTCGCCGACGACGAGGTCGCGCAGGTTGCCGCCCGCACCGCGGATCTGGTTGGTCTGTGCGAACTCGCGGCTGATGACGATCGGGTCATCGGCGGTCCAGCCGCCGAACGTCATCATCGCGGTGCCGGTGGCCGCGGTGATCTTCGAGGACTGCATCAGGGTGGATGCCGTCATCTGCTGACGGTCGAACGGGTCATAGCGGAGCGTCTCGAGTTCGGGGCGGTTCATCAGCGGGGCACGCGCACCGGTCGCCGTCGCCGGGTCGCCGGGGACGATCCGGCCGTCCGGGCGCACCTGTGCGTCTTCGGTGAGGTAGCGGGCGATGCCCTGGTTGGTTGCTCCGCCGGTCATCACTGGGTCGAAGTAGCCCCCGGGCGCGGTCAGTCCGTTCTGGTCGCTGCCCGTGAGCACTGCCATGTTCCGGCCGCCGGTGAGCTTCCAAGCGTCGAAGTGGTTGTCGTCGGCGGGATCGGACTCCCCCTTCCCCGCCTGGTGCTCGGCGTAGACCGTCGAGCCGGCTTTGATCTCGTTGGAGTAGCGGACGCGTCTGGCCTCGGTGGCGAGGATGGCTGTCGCCCACGGATCGAGTTCACCGGACTTCTCCCCACGGGCGCGGTCGATGAAGTCGACCGGGTGTTTGGTGCCGTACAGCTGTGAGTACACACGGTTGAGCGACGCGCCTTCTCCGACCTCGCTACGACCGGAGAGGAGATCGCCTGCGATTTGGTACTCGATCCGCTCGGTCATGGCCTGCTCGTAGCCGCGCAGCAGCGTCCGTTCCTCTACGCTCTTGGTCTCACCCGGAACCTGAGGCGCGATCCGTGCCTCGTAGCCGGGGACGATGAGACCGTTGTCGCCGCTGGCGAAACGGGTCAGAATCTCACCGTACTCACCGGGCTCGAAAACTTGGCCGATCTCGCCGGCCACCGCCGTGGTTGAGCTGTCACGCCTCATCTTTTCGGCGGTCCATCTGATGACGCCCTGCTCGTCGATGAGGACCTCGCCCGGCTCGGTAGCGTTGCGCGCGAGACTGGAATGGACTGTCTGGCCGATGCGGCGCAGAAACGCCGAACCATGCGTGTCCACTGGCACCGCCGTCGTCTGGTCGAAACGGACGAGCCGGTCCTTGAATCGGTCGGTCTGGAACCCGGAACCGAGCATCTCGCTCGGTCCGGCATGGAGGCGGCGCAGTGCCTGGGCCAGCTCGTCGAGGTTGGACCACTGGCCTTTCGGGCTGGTCATGTATTTGGCGACGCGCACTGGGTCGAAGCGCTGCTCGACGAGGTCGTCGTCTACCAAGCGCGGTTCGGGCTCGAGGTTGCCGACCAGCTCGTCGAGGATCTCCTCGGCGTGCGCACGGACCTTCTCCTCGGCGGTGCCGCCGTAGACGAGGTTTCCGAAGTCCGGCTGGATGCCCGGCCCGGCGGCCTGGAACTCCCCGATCATGCCGAGACGCTCCTCGTACATCTCGGCCGTCGCGCCGGGGCGTAGCAATTCGGTGCGATGGCCGGTGAGAACGTCCCAGTAGGCGCGCTGCACGGCGGCGACCTCAGGGTCGCTGGAATGCTCCGGCGGCTCGAACTCGACGAGGTTGAGTCCATCGGCTCGTTGCTGTTCGAACGCGGTGATCAGGCCTTCGGCGTCGAGCGCGATCCGCAGATTCACCCGCGCGCTCTCCACGGCCTGCGACAGGTATTGCTCGGCGACTTCGGCGTTGACGAAGAACTCGGGCAGGCTGCGGTCGGCCGCCTCGCGGCGGAGCATCACCTTCGAGCCCTCGCGCTGATGCTGGCCCGGTGCGCGGTAGTCCTTGACAACGAACATCGACTCCTTGCCGACGTGGTAGCTGTCCTCGACCTCGGTCGACTCCGCACTTCCTCGGCGGCCTCTGCGGGCCGTCTCGAGGTGCGTCGATCCGATCTGGCCGGCCAGGAGTTCGGGACGGTCGCGGCGCGGCACTGCCCGCCCCTGCGCGAAGCGAAGCAGATCGACGGCCTCGTCAGGCGTGGGGGAGTGGACCGCAGTCTTGCCTCGCTCAAGCTTGTGGTTGGTTGAGTAGCGCACGACCAGGCCGTTGTCGTAGATGCGCGCGCCGGCGTAGTCCTCGCGCGCCCGTGGCTCGGTGAGGCGGATCTCCATCCCGGTTCCGGAGACGCGGGCTTTGATCTGGCCGGGGTTCTGGTCGCGGCGAACCTCATAGCCGAGACCTTGGTCTTGCAGTTCGCGCAGAATCGCGACGGATCGCTCGACGGCGAGAGGAGACATGAACCTGTCGCGGTCCACGCGGCCGGTGCGCGGGTCGCGGCCGCCGTCCAGTACCCATTGGCGCACCTGCTGGTACTCGCGGACGCTCATCAGGTCACGCAGCGCGGTCAGCCCGCAGGCGTCCTCGTCGGTCATCGCTGGGCCGGCCTCGGACAGCTTGCCGTCGCCGTCAGCGATCCACAGCGTCGCCTGCCCGTGTTTGGGGCTCGCCGCACGGCTGGTCTCGCCGCCCATGTCCTGCTCGATCGTCTCGTCGGGCAGGTAGACCATAGTTGTGCCGGCGCTCTTGACGGTTGCGCGCTGGGACCACTGCGGGTCGTACGGGCTGATGGGCAGCGCCGGGGTCGCCTTGGCCGAATCACCCAGCCCTACCTGGCGCATGAACTGTGCCTGGAGGC
Source organism: Kribbella sp. DT2 (assembly GCF_049844575.1). Classification (NCBI taxonomy): domain Bacteria; kingdom Bacillati; phylum Actinomycetota; class Actinomycetes; order Propionibacteriales; family Kribbellaceae; genus Kribbella; species Kribbella sp. DT2. The sequence continues at coordinate 482,530 of NZ_JBNCLH010000003.1, forward strand.
TTTGTAGCAGGGGGTCCATGACCGAGTGGTCGGCGAAAATCGGCTCGCAGCCCGGCACAGTTTCCCGGATTGACGCCTCCAAAGCTGTTAGGAGGTCCTGCACGCCGAGGTTCGGGTCGGCAACCGACCTGCCCTGCTCGGCCAGACGGTCGTCGGTCCGCCGCCTGACGGCCTTGGCCTGGGAGATCGGGATGATCCGCCCAGTCCTCTCACGTGCCAGCCGGATCGCCTCGTAGGCGACGTACTCGTAGAAGTACCGCCGCAGTCCGTGCCCTGTCTTCATCGTCATCGTCTCCATCGGAGTGATCGGCTCATAAGCATCCAATAGAGAGTATCGGAAGACTCCGAATAATGACTAGAGTGAGCATTCAATGATGGATCGACGATGGTGCTGTCTAGGGGGATGTGCGGCCCAGCATCTCGATTGCCATGGCTCGGTCGAAGGCGCCGCCGGCCAGGTGTTCCCAGGTCGGCAGCGAGGCGAGGAACCGGTAGAAGTCCGCGGAGATCTCCACTGTTGCCAGCGTCTGCAGGTCCGTCAGGCTCAGTTCGTCGTCGAGATAGACACGCGAGTCGCTCGCGCGCGCCGCGTCGTTGAGCTTGTGAGCGGCCTCGGCGAAGCTGGATGAGCGCAGTGGACGGATGTAGGTCAGGGAACCGTCGGCGCTGCGCAGTTCGTTGCCTGGGCCGACCGAGAAGTGGTCTCGGTCCTGATGGAGTTCGACGAGTGCCGACTTGTAGGCCTCGGTGATCTGCCGGTCCAGGCTCTTGATCCGCGCGGTCCCGTCAGGTTTGACCAGCATGTCTTTGCTGATCGTGCCCTCGGCGTAGATGAGGCGCTCGCGTGCCGCTGCCGCGGCTCCGCGCGCAGCGACCTCTGCGGCCAGTTCAACGTTGTCGACGACTTGTTCGTCGTCGTAGATCAGGGCGACGTCGAGTTCGTCGGCGTCGATCTCGGGGACTGCGTGCGGGTCGCGGCCCTGCTCGACGTTGAGTTTCATTTGCACGATCTCCATGACCTCGTCGGAATAGATGTCCGGGTCCAGTCGCGCGATGTCGACATCGGCGTAGCCGTAGCTTTCCTGGTACACGTTCTTCGCGGCTCCGGAGTGGATCGCCTGCTTCATCCGCTTGTCGAGCATCTTGCGGAAGTCCGGCTGGTTCATGCGCACGTCGAACTCCAGCGCCGAGCTCAACGTCGGGATGGTCTGCAGCGAGTAGTCGTGCCCGGGGTGGACAATCGTGTCCCTGAACAGCCGGTACGCCATCGGTAGGCTCGTCGCGTTGCGGTTCCACACCGGTGCGTCGCCCGCGCGGAAGACGATCGAGTTCCGCTCGGAGATGAAGGCCATGTCGTTGTACTTGATCAGCGGCTCTTCCTTGGTGTTCATCGTGTAGGACACCCGGCCCTCGGTCCTGCCTCCGATGACCTTGTCCAGGTCCTGGCTGACCTGCTTGGAGTCGATGTACGACTTGTGTGTGGTGCCGCTCATCTTTTCGAGCGTCTCGAGCATGGAGTCGTCGGTCGACTTGAGAAACACGATGTTGCTGGTGTTGCCCTGGACGATCTTGTCGACGCTTTCGCCGTAGACGTCGCGCAACTGCTGCAGTGTCTGCAGGATGAGGGTGAACTGCTGTTCTTGGCCAAGGCCGATGGAGAGCATCGTCTCGAAGCCGGCGATGCCGTTCCCGTCGGACTGCAAATTGCCCAGTTCGTCGAGCATGAACCGTGTCTTGTACAGCGGCTTCTGATTGCTCTTCGTCATGTACGACTTGTCGAAGTTGAGGTCGACCAGCTGCTTGATCAGGATCAAGATCAGCTTCGCGTACTTCATCAGGTGTGGTGGGGTCACCAGGAACACGGCCTTCGGGGCCTCGGAGTACCGCACCATCGTCTGTGTAATGGCGCGCGCCCGTCCCCTGACTTTCTCGGGAGCACCCGATGCCGTGAGGTCGAGACGATCCTGTGGGTAGGTGGTGTCGGCCGGCTGGAATCCAGTGATCGTCCCGCCTGGCTTCCCGTCTTGGTGGATCGGTCGGAGCTCGCGGATCACACCGTTCTTGACGATCTTCTTTCCTGTGACGGGCTCGGCGACGTAGTGGCGGCCATTGAGCGAGACCTGATAGTTCTTTTTGAAGTGGAAGTAGAAGGTGCGCACGAGCATCTTCGACTGCGGGTTCACTAGTTCGAGCTTGAGCCAGGCCTCGTCACCGGGGAACTTCCCCTTGAAGTAGTACCGTGCCCAGCCTTCGCGCGAAACGATGTCGGAGTGGTCGAAGTCCGCGCCCAGGGGCTTGTTGAACTTCGGGTCGGCGTAGGCCGACCACACTGCTTGCTGGCCGATGAGGTGGTCACGCTTGAGGTAGTTCATCGAGAAGCGCACGCCGAGCCGGCGAGGGAATGACAGCCCGCCCAGGTCCGTGTTCTGCGAGGGCCTGCCCGACGTGAGGGTCGAGATCGTGGGGTCGGTGAAGAAACTCATAGCGGTGATCGCGATGCCGTAGACCGAGGCGAGCATCTTCTCGGCCCCGGCCATCGCGCGCAGGGCGTTGTCGGCGTTGCCGATGAGCGTGCGCATGGTGTTGGTCGGTAGCGCCTCGGTCGCGTTGAAGTAGAGCGTGAGCATGTCTTGCTCTGCCTTGCCTTCCCACAGGAACGCCTGCCGCTCGGCATCGTCGCGGGCTGCCTCGAGCCCGGCTTCGTCGTTCTCGAACACACCGGCTTTGACCTTCTTCTCCAGCTCGGCCTCAGGGTTCTTGAGCTTCTTGCTCGTGAGCTGGACGAAGAGCTGATAGCAGTTGTAGAGGGTGACGTGCCCCCACATGTCGTCGAGCCGCTTCTCGAGCGTTTCGGGATCCATGCGCGTCGCCGCCGCGTGCTCGCGCAGTTCGCGCTCCTCTTCGAGATAGAAGTCGATCAGGCCGTAGGCCGCCCGTTTGAAGGCGTTGTTCGCCGCGTTCGGCCACACGGGGTCCTCGCCACCGTCGACTGGGAAGAAGACATCGGCGATGTTCTCGACGTACAGGGCGCACTTGGTCGAGTCACCCTCGCGGGCCGCATCGGCTGCCATACCGAGCGGGTTGTAGATGTCGGTTTTCATGGCGTTGATGAGGTTGAACTGCACCGGTTCGAACCCGCGGGTGACGAACGGGATGTAGTTCTTCACGAGCAGCTCGCCCTTGGGGTCGTTGATGACCATGTTGGACGGGCGCTTCTCGCGCGACCACATGTCGAGCATCGGCTCGATGTACGTCTGACCCTTGCCCGCGCGGGTGATGGCCAGCACCATCGTGTTCACCGGGGCGGTGTCGACGATGTACGCCCCGGCGGGGCGCTGGACCTCATAGGCGGGGAATTCCCAGTCGTCGTTGATCAGCTCGGCGACGCTCTTGTACGGCCCGAGCTTGTCGCGGTCCTTGCCATCCTCGTTGTACGGGATCGCCGCGGTGCTGTACTTGGTCCGCAGGCGCCGGTCGCTCGGCAGCCCGGACGTCTCGAAGAGGTCGTCGCCGAACTGCTCGTCGATGATCGGCAGTGAGTCGACCAGCGGATCACCGTTGTCGTCGTCGAGTGCCTCGCCGGCGTAGTAGACGACGTTGCCCTCCTCGTCCAGGACGTCGTTGCCGGCGCGGCGGGGCACTGTGACCTTCTTGAGCCCCTTCTTCTGGAGCATCATGTGGCTGATCATCGAGGAGACCTGCACAGCCGAGTGCGCGCCGGCATCGGGGAACCAGTCGAACTTGCGCTGGATCTCCTCGGGAAGTGCGATGTGCTGGTCGTTCTCGTACTGGTTGATGTCTGTGGTGTCGTGCATAAGGTTGGCGGCGTCCACCCGCCGGGAAGCCCAGGCTGCCAGCGCCACTGCCGACAGAAGTCCGGTTCCCAGTGAGACGAACAGCTTGAGGCCGGACCCCTCGGCCAGTTCGGTGCCGAGGCTCGTCGTAGCGGCGGCCTCATGTCCGGGATTCGTAGCGTCGCGTTGCTTGGCGGTATACCACTTCGGCACAGGTACGTCGGCGATCTGCGGGTAACAACTCCCGGCGGGCTGACCGTTCTTGTCGAGCTGCTGGTAGCACGCCTGGACACCGCCACCCTCAACGGTGCGCGTCGACTCGACGTAGTACTTTCGGCCTTGGTCGTCGCCGTTGCCGGCGTTCGACACCACTGTTCCCAGCCCTGTCGCTGCCAGGGCGATCACGGAGTACAGAACCCAGGCCACGATCGCGACGATGATGCCGACAACGATCGCGGCGATGATCCCGGCGCGCTTGGAGCGCCTCGTCCTGAGTTGGCCACGGTCGAGCTGCTGGCCCTCGTGCACGTCGCGGTTGGTCAGCGTCTGGCCGGACTCCCGGGCCGAGATCTTGTCCCAGTTGCTTGCCGTCGGCCGCGCCGCTTTCCGTTTACCTCGCGCCATGGTGCACTCCTCGTGGTTCCGCTATCGCTGAGTCGTCGACGACGGCGCGCCCGAGATGATCCTCGGGCGCTGCTGTCGATCCTTGCTTCTGTCCGCAAGCCGCTCGGGTGCTGCGATGTGTTCAGGTGACGGCCGCGCCGATGACGAACCCGCCGGCCAGCATGAGCAACGCGAGGATCACTGCCATCGCGATCAGTGCCTCGTTGGATCGCGACTGCATCAGGTTCGAGCGCTCCAGATCTTTGATGTAGGCCTGGCGGTCTGCCTGCAGATCATTGATCCGCGCGTCGTACTGCTTGCGGAACGACTTGCCCATGTGGTCCATCTGGGCGAGCAGGTCGGTCACACGGTTCGTCTGTGAGGTCGACTTCTCCCTCTCCAGGCTGAGGGCGTGCTGCCACTCCTCGTCCCGGACCCGCAACTGCTCGATCGCGGATTGGCGCGCGCGCTCGAACTCATCCTCGGCCCTCCGCAGCTGTTCCGCGTGCTCTGCGCGCAGCCGCGCGATCATCTCGGCTTGTTCGCGTTCGAGCGCGCTGACCCGGTCGAAGGTGGCCTGCTCGGTGAGCAGCGCTTGCGCACGACTGATGTCGTTCTTGCGGTTCTCGTCGATGACACGCTGGATCTCGTCGGTCAGGTGCACCAGCAGCGCACGCTCGGCTGCCAGATTCTCCTCCTGACGCTCGGCCAGCACCTCGAAAACCCGCGTCATGCCGATGGCCATCTTGCGCTGCGCGTCCTTGCGGCGCAGACCAAGGATCTCCTGCTGGGTGTAGGCGTAGTCGTTCTCGATCTTCGCTTCGATCGCCGCGACGGCGTCGACTTGCTCACGCTGGATCCGTGCCCTGTTCCGTTCGCGGTACTGACCTTCTGCGTGAGCCGCGGCCTGCTGGCCGATCCGAGTGATGGCCGCTTCGAAGGCCTGCAGGATCTCGGCCTGAGCCTGCCGGCTTGTGTCTTCCTTGGCGGCGAGGCTGTCTCGGTACTCGGCCTTCGCGCCGGCCGTGAGCTCCCGGTAGATGCTGCCGTCACGGTCGATGGAGACCTCACGAATGACCTGCTCGGCGTGCAGGCTCATCAGCGTGACGAAGTGCGTTTGCAAAGTCGTCTCGCCGTCCGCGTGCAGCTGTGCCAGCTGGGCGTTCGCCTGCCGAACGAGTTGCGCAATCTGGTCCCCGAGCCACGAGGTCGCCTCGGTGGGTACCTCGATCTGAACTGTCAGCGCGCCGACACCGAACGATGCCGCGAACTCGTCCAGCGTGATCTGCAAGTCGAGGTCCTCACTGAGGAACCTGCGGGCCAGATTTCCGCGCACCTGAGCCTGGTCTGCCACGGGAGCCTCCACCAGGTCGTCCGTAGGCCGGCTCCACGCTTCGTTGGCGAACGCCTCGTCGCCTAGGGCCTCGCCGGGATCAATGATCTCCCCGGACTGGCCATCCAAGACCTCGTCGTGGATACCAGCCTCTTCGAAGGCGGGGGAGTCGAGAACCTCGTCATCACCGAGGGCAACCGAAAAGTCAGGGTCCTCGTCCAGTCCGGTGCCGAATGCTGGCACTTCGTCGAACAGGGGGTCGCCCTCGTCGCCACGTCCTGGGTTCGTGGCGGCGGTGAGAGTACCGAGGTCCACATCGCCGCCGTCCGCCGCCTCGGCAAACCCGCCATCCACGCTCGCTTCGCCGCTGTGCTGGGCCCACGCTTCGGCGCCGACCACGTCCTTGAGATCGATCCGACCCTGCGAGACTCCTTGCGCCTGCGGGAAGGTTGCTGCCGCCGCCAATTCGACCTGAACTTCCTGCGCGCCGCGCTGGTAGACCACGGCCCAGGTGTAGTCCGCGCCAGTGAGCAACCCGTATTCGTCCATACGCTCGAGAGTCCCGGGCGTCGGGATGATCCCGAAGATCTGCTCGTCCAGCATGTCGCTTGTCGCGAGGGTACGGATCGAGTCGTTCTCGATCAGCTCGATGATGGAACCCCTGGCCTCGTCGCGGCCGTGGCGTCTGCTCAGGCCGCCGATGCTCTCCGCCGAAAGCACCAGCACCACCCATGCCGTCCCGCTCGGGAAGGTGAAGCGCTCGTTGCTGCGGAGCAACTCGACCGCTGCCGGGATTGCGGTCTCCCGGACCACTGAGGACAGCAGTTCGTCTGGCTTCTTCTGCCGTTCCTTCCTCCGGACGGCATGCTTCGGCCCTGTCAGGATGCTCATGCCAGTGGGTCCCTTCGATCTATAGCGCGATCTGCCTCGTCTACCAGGGGGTCTATGCCACACCATCCGAATATATCATTCAATAGATCACTCGATAGATCATTCGAGAGTACGCTAGGTGGGGAGCTGGCTATCTCATCGCCGAGACCACGATGTGCGCGTCCGAGGTCCGCATCGACTTGTGATCGCTAGCCAGCTGGCCCTCGACGTCGATCCGTAGTCGGCGCTCCCCGGGGTACTGGTTGATGAAACGTGCCAGTTCTGTGCTGACTTCGTCGGTCAGTTTCGCCACGGCCGTCCGGGCGCCACCTGCGTCGGAGTCGGAGTCGCCCTTGTCGTCGACCAGGTACTGCAGGACCCGCTCGTCGACGACGACCCGCGTGTTGTGCTTGACCAGGACCTCCTGGACCAGGCTCCGCAGCTTGTTCTTCACGATCTTTCGCTGCGTTTCCAGTGACAGTGGCTGGAACGGCACGATCGAGTCGATCCGCCCGAGCAGCTCGGGCGGGAAGCGATTGTCGCCTGCGGTGGTCGAGATCGATCGTCGGATCAGCTTGTCGTAGTCCCTGAGTTTCTTGCCCGAGCCGGTGTCATCTGGCTCGTACTGCGCGATCGTCGCGAAGATCTCGCTGCCTGCGTTCGTCGTGAGCACGATGTAGGCGTTGAGGAACGACACCTCGCGGTTGTTGTCGTCGGACAGCCGGCCATCATCGAGGACCTGGAGAAGAACGCGGGTGACCATCGGCGAGGCCTTCTCGATCTCGTCGAACAGAAGCACGGCGTGAGACAGGTCCCATACGCGCTTGGTCAGCTCGGAGCGGAAGAGGCCGAAGGAGTCGTCCGAGGCGAATTCGGTCATGTCGAACCGGATCAGGTGTCGCTGATCGTCGCCGAACAGCAACTTCGCCAGCTGTTTGGTGAGCTCGGTCTTCCCGACACCGGTGCTCCCGGCGAACAGCATCGACGCCATCGGCCGCGACGGATCGTTGAGATCCGCAACGCAAAGCTGTAGCCGCCGCGCAACGACCGACGTGGCCAGATCCTGGCTGTACACCTTCTGATCGAGCTGCTGCTTGATCATGGTGCCATCTACCCGAAACGCTACATTCACGTTCAGGGATTCCATGAGTACATCTGAGAGCAGGTCGCGATCGATGGCCCGCTTCGTGTGCCGGTGCCAGCCGACCATCGAGTCGAGCACCAGGATGGACTTGCGTGGTTGTGAGCTCGCTGGCATGTACCTCTGGGTGTACTCGTAGATCAGCCGGAAGATGTGGTCGTCGGGGAACTGGTCCACGACTCCATAGCGCGCGGCCATGCCTTGGAGGATCTTTACCGTGGTCTCCTCGTCCGGAGGTGAGAGGTTGATGCGCTGCAAACGTTCCACAAGTGGCTGGTTCGGTGCGACGTGCTGGTGGAACTCCTCGTAGGTCGTCGCTGCGATCACCCGGATGCCGCGGGCTCCAGAAGCCGCGAGCACGGGTTTGATCGCCTCGACCGCTGCGTCTGAGAGCTGGATGATCTGGTGGAACTCGTCGATAAAGAGGACCAGTTCGCGCCCCTCGGCGGCGGCGAAGCGTTCGGCATCGTCGAAGAAGCGTTTTAGTAGCGCGGCCATCTGGTCGGAGCTGCCGGCCTCGGAGATCATCCGCGACGGGTCGACCTCGAGGTACAGCCGCTCGGTATCCACCTGGCTGAGGCCCTGAACGAGGACGGTCTTGCCAGAACCGGCCGGAGCCAGCAGGAGAGCGTTGCAGAGCTCGGCCCGGCGCATCGCCGACAGAAGTTGCGTCGTCTCGTATCCGCGGCCCACGACCTCCCGCTCGGGCTGCTTCACAGGGCTGGATAGGCGAGCAAGCAGTCCGTAGGCCGCATCCAGCCGGTCATCGTCGAACATCGTCGGCTGCTCCTTGTCTGCAGTCATGAAACGGCCCTCGCAACGCCTCCATCGAGGTGTTGCGAGGACCGGGTGAACCCCATCCCGCGTCCGGGCCTGGTGGGCGACGTGATCCCGCTTAGCCCACCGCGAGCTCTTCGGCGTCCGCAGACATCGCGGAGTCCTCGAACAGCGGCACGTCGCCGTGCTCGGCGGTCGCCTGCGCTTCGGCGACGGGCCCCGCCGATTGCTGTTCGGCAGGCTTACCCGCGGCCTCCTTCGCCGCCTTCATGGAGGCGAACTGGCCGTCCATTGTCTTGGCGTCGATCTTGAAGTCCGACTGGGTGAGTGACTCCGAGTTGAGGACGAGCCCGCTCCCCTTGGATGACGGCATCACGTTCGCCTTGACCGCGTAGACGCGGCCGACCTCTTGGCCGTCCTTGTCCAGGATCGGCTCGGAGTTGGGACCGGCCGCATCGACGATCTTGACGAACTGGCCGCTCGAGTACGGTGCGCCGTTGTTGAAACGGGTCTGGCCGTCCTTGTCCTGCGTGCGCTGGGAGACCAGGTGCAGGTTCGTCTGCTCCGGTCCGCGCGGGTCGCGGTGGTCGACCTGGACATCGATGAACCGCGTCTTGCCGTCCTTGGTCAGGTTGTTGTTGAACGTCTTGGCCAGCAGGTTGACGCCGGTCATCGCGCCCTTGCCCTTGAGCAGTGCCATGATCTCTTCTCCTTGGTTCGGCCCAGCTCGACCACGAGCCGGTCTCGATCGGCAACATCCGCTGCGGGCACTCGACCCAGCCTGCGAATGATCCATAGACTAGTTCGCAAATAATGATTCGCGCAAGAGTCGATAGAGCCTCGAATGATCATTCGAGCCATGATTGGTTCGTTCGGCTGGTCTCGGACTCCCGGTCCGGCTCGTTTCTGTGGGTGTCCGGCGCCTTGGGGCTCGGCCGGATACCCGCTTCGACCACGGCTTGATCGATCTGCTGTTGGAGCCGGACAACCAGGCCTGCGTCGAGTGCCGAGGTCGTCTGTCGGTGGGTGGGCTCCTGCTGGGCGCGCAGCTGCGCGAAGCGGCTCGGGAGCACGCTTCGGCCCGCTGGGTCCGCCGAGCGTGCGAGCTGGGAGGCGACCTTTGTCATGGCCGCGACGTCGTCGACCGGTAGGTCCGCGATCGCCTGCGACTGCCCGGAATCGTCCAGATAGGCCATGGCTGCGACCAAGAATCGCCGGCGTTGCCCAGCTTCGGCGGCGAAGGCCGTCCGGGCCTGGACGCCGACCGTGACATCGGAGAAGAAGTCGTAGCCCAGATGGTGCAGGTCGAGCGCTTTGACGTCGTCGAACTTGTAGTCTGCGCCTCGTCTGATCTCTACGTCGGGTGGCCCGCCGGCAGCGCGAACAGGTCTCAGTGCCAGCCCGGATCCGTACAGATCGGTCCGCAGCTGGTCCAGACGCTCGTTGTAGAGCCGCTGCATCGTCAGAATCCGGTGGTCGAGCGCAGCCCTGCCGCTGGTGCCTTCCGTCAGTAGGCGCCCCCCAGGCTGTCGGTAGATCTCCCTGCCGATCCGCTCGGCCTCGTGTGCGTCTTTCATCCGCTGCAACGAGGCGTCCCCACGCAGGCTGATCAGTGACCGGAGTCGCTTCCCGTAGTCGGAGAGTTGCTTGTGCTTGTCGTACCACGTCCCGGTGTCGGCGACGAACGGCAGGAAGTGCTGGTATTTGGCTATGAGCTTGCGGTGGTACTCCAGCTCGAAGCGGTAGAAGTCGTACAGCGGACGTGAGTCTGCGGCCGCGACGCCAGCTGCTGCGGCTTCAGCCCATTGCCGGGCCAGATCCCGGTATGCCGCGGCGCGCTCCTTGTGGTGCTCCAGCCGCGAGCTGTAGCTGCGCAGCCGGAAGGCGAACGAGATCAAATCTGTCTCTTCGGTCGAGCCGTCGGTGCTTTGATCGCGAGCCAGAGCGGCCATTTGCTCGTAGTCCATGCCCATGACGTCGAGCATGGGCGTGCGGATGACCAGTTCGTTGGCCGGCAGTGATCTGACAAGTTGGTAGACGGCATTGACCGCTTGCTCGACGACGCGGGCGCGACCGCGGTCCACGAGCTGCCGCCACTCGGCGGTGCTCAAGGCTTCCTTCACGCGACGTTCGTTCGCATAGTCGACGATTCGCTCCATCGCTTGCGGCATTGGAGAGCCGGGACGCTCGAGCTGCTCGGTCACCAGCTCGGTCGCCAGCTGGTTGGCCTTGCGCATTCTGTGGTCGTTGCTACCGGCGCGCCACAGCCTGCGGTCCTGAGGCAGGCAGGCAATCAGGAACTGGGGCAGGGCATCATTGAGCATCCGCTCATGCGCCCAGCGTTTGATGAAGGTGGTGACGTTGCGCCGTTCGTAGCCGACGGCGCTGGACAGGTGCGCCACCACCTGCTTCTCGTCGAGCCACGAGTCGATGCCCCTGCGCAGTCTGGACTTGTGCCGGTCCAAGAGTTTGCCCCGCTGCGTGCCGTTCTGCGTCACTGTGCCGGTCCCGGCATCGACCATCGCCAGATGGCAGTGAACGTGCTCGGTGTCGACCTGGATGACGCCCACGTAGCGGAGGTCGTCGAAGCCGCTGTTGCCTGACCTCATTCTTTCCAGGCCGCGCATGATTGCCATGCGTAGCTTCATCTGGTCGATGTGGCCGCGGTAGTCTCCCCGGGCCTCGCAGCGGAAGTCCTGATCGACGATGCGGTGCTTCTTCAAGTACGCCTCGTCGAACGAGAGCACGGTCTTGAGCACCGTACGCCCGGCGTCGAAGTGGCGCTGGATGTCTTTGCTGGCCGCGCGCAGCTGCTCGTCGGACAATGACACCGAGCCGTACCCGAACGCGACGCCGCCGTCGCCTTGTGCCTGGCGCATCGTGTTTTTGACCTCGACGCGTGAGCCTGCGCGTTCGACGGCCGACGCCCGGGCCATGTAGCGGAGGATGAAATCGTCGGTGCGTAGCCGCTGCACCGGGGCGAGCGACTCGGTGGCCTGCGGTCGCGCCATGTAGCGCTCGACGTAGCTGCCCGGTGTCGCGCCCCGGGAACCTGAACCATCCCGCATCTTGATCGAGAACTCGTTGACGACGACTACGTCCTGCTTCAGGCCCACGTCGATGTCTCCTGGTGTTCCATGACCGCGGTCACAGCAGCGGAATTGGTCGCGTGCCGGAGCCGTGGGTCGGCCTTTGGGTCAGAGCTGCTGCTCTGCAGCTTGCTCTGAGTCGCCGAGGTCCAGATCAGCCGCGCGCAGCGTCACCTCGTGCTTGAGTTCGTTCAGCCGCACCGTGTCAGCCGGACGTTCGCTACGCACCGGTGCGACGCCCAGCTGATTGGCCTCGTCCCCCCTCAGGTCCAGAACTCCGGGTTCCTTGACAGGCGTGAGGATCTCGGTGGCCTCTGCCGCAGTGGGCGGGTCCGCCAGGGCGCCGGCGACGCGGGAACGGTAGATGTTCTCGGAAGTGCCGGCTTGCGCCTCGCGTTGGAGGCGCAATTGCTCCTCCTCGGCGTTCAGCGCGGTGGCGACTGCCTCCATCCGTGCGGCAACAGCACCCTTGGCGGCGTCGCTCTCCGTCGCAGGAACCCACCTAGCCCTGTTCGTCTGCGCCCGCTCGAGGTCGGCCTCGTCGAACAGAGGGATGATCGCGTCCGAACGGGCGCGCATACCTACCTCATCGGCGGAACGCTGCCTTGGTGTTTGCCCGGCCTCCGAGCTGCGGTCGGCGAAGTACTCGGCGAGGTCGTAACCCGACGATTCAAGGTCGACGTCGAGACTGCCGAGGTCGTGGACGCGGACGAACACCACGGGCACGTCAGGCGCGTCCGACGCCGAGGTCACCGGGTCGCCCTCCGGGGCGAGCACGAGCGCGTCAATCGTGGCCGGCAGTTCCCATTCGATACCCGTCACCTGCTTGGGCAGGGTGAACGCGGGGGAGAAGTACCCCTTCCGGGTCAGCTGTGCGAGCTGTTCGTCGTCGAACTCGTAGAAGACGTCGACAGTCTCGCCACCGCCGGCAGGAAAGGTGACCTCGTCGACACCGTAGGGCAACCGCTGGTGTGGGCGCACCGAGCGCAACTCGCCGTTCAGGTGGAGGTACGGACGGTAGTTCTGCCCGGCGTCGTGGTGCCCCAGTGCTATCGACTCGACCAGCACCACAATGTCCGCGCTGCCGTTCTCGGTGTGTGCGGTCTCCACGCCCCGCTCGCGCAGCACCCGGTGTGCCCAGATGTCATTCATGGGAATTCCCGCGATCTTCATGTCAGCGGCCGCCCTTGCCCAGGTCTTGTCTCTGGTCGTGGAGCCGGGCGCGCTTGATCCCCGCGATCCGGGCAGATCCGGTCCGCCATAGCCAACGCATGAAGGCGATCTGCGCGACGGCGAGCAAGGCGACAACGAACAGGAACGGCACAAGCCACAGTGCGACCGCGCCGCTCGCTGTCGGCTCGCCCAATGACGCGCCCGACTGTCGGTGCAGGTACGCCCCGAGCATCGGGATGACACTCAGCGCTGTCGTCACGACGAGCAGGTAGTCAACGAGGATCGTGGCCAGCCGGATCGCGACCGCCCACACCAGGACCGGCGTGACCATCTTGACTCGCGCCCATCGTGCTGCGAACGGGATCCGCGCAACGGCACCTGTCCGGGCGCGCGTGCTGCCCGCGCGCTCTGCGGTCTTCATAGCCGGCCTCTTGCCGTCGGTCATTGTGGCCATCTGTCCGGTCCTTCGTCTGGGTTCGTGGTTGCCGATTCAAGAGCGCTCCGGTACGTGACCGGTGGGACGCGCCGGCGGATCAATCAAAGATCGGTTCAAAGCTATCAATAGATGAGTCGAAAGAGCATTCAGATAGAGAGTGGATCAACGTGAGGTCCGGGCTGGGCCGGATGGAGGGACGCCGACCAGGTCCGAGATAGTCCCGCGAGCGTCGAGTGTGATGTAGAGGAGTATTCGCCGGGTCGCCGTGGATGGCGGGAGTGCTGTTCCCTGACTATCTGTCTGTGCTGGTCCGTCAGCGCTGACCACGACGTCGGCCATGACCGCGTAGCGATACCGCGTGCCGGTCACTGCGACGACCTCGGTGTCGATGTTGCGACCGAGCGCCGAGTTCAGACCTACCGCGTCGATGTAGTAGTACCGCTTACCATTGGCGTCGTGGTTGAACCGCGACGGAGGCATGAAGGTCTGTAAGAAGGCGCTCTTGTCAGACAGGTCGAAGCGGTCTTGGAGTGATTCGCGGGCGGTCTCGTACGCCAGGCCGGAGTCCCAGGTGAATGCCATGGTGAGCAACTGGGCGATCGTTGCTGAGTCGGCCTTGATTCGGGATGCGCTGAGGCCGAGTCCTTCAAGGCCGTTCTTCTCTGAGATGTCGGCCTTCCTCTGAGTTTCGTGGGAGTGCGAGTCTTCGAGGGACCTGATCTGAGACTTCTGTGCTGCCAGAGCGGTCGACCGGGTCGCGGCGCTCGTGCCGGCCGCAACCACCCCGGCGGCCACGAGGATTCCGAGCAGGAGGACCCAGCTGTTCCTTGCCCAGAATCCAGTCATGTCTCTCCTCGTCATGGCGTCTGCTCCGTGCCCTCGCTGAGCCGCGGCATCTTGTCGGCCTTCGCGGTATCCGTCTCGTACTGGTGCTTTTGCCCGGCGGCCGTGACGACGAGTTCGAGGCGGCTGAATCTCCGCGTTGAGTCGGTGTAGGTGGCGCTGGCCCAGGCGAGCACCGTGCCGTGCACATCCCTGCTGACCCACACGACGCGTGCCGTTGACGGTGCGTCGATAGTCGGCATCACCGACTCGACTCTCCAGCTGTACGAGCGTGGATCTGAGGCCTTAAGCCCGTCGTAGCGGATGTACCAAGGAAAGCGCGGGTCCATGTCGTCCCGGTCAAAGTACGGCGTCGTCGTGAAGGTGTAGGCCAGGGAGTCCTCGACGACAAAGGACTCTGCGTCCCAGTACGGTGCCAACGCCCTACGGTGACTGACGGTCTTGAGCGTTGCCTCGTTCGGACTACCGTTGCCGGCACTCGGCGCATCGTTGACTGCGTGGAAGAGAGCGGCGTACCGCTGCTGCTTCTCGGCCACCTCCCGCGCGATCTGTGCGGCTCGCACGCTCAGAGCCGCGAGCGCCTTGGCGCCGACGGGCTCGGCCGTTGAGGCTGGTGTGGTCTCCGGGCTAGGCACCTGGCTCTGGAGCGAAGCGATCCGCGACGCGTTTGCCGCAGTCTGGTCTTCGTAGGCAGTGCTGGAGACCGCGCTGAGCACTGCGGTGGCCGCCAGGACCAGCCCCAGCGTCACAGCGATGCCTCGCCGGGCTGTCTGTGCCCGGATCTCGGGCGTACGTGCGGCGGCCCGCTCGGCCAAGCGTTCGTGTCGACGGGTCGCCCAGGTGGAGAACCGCGCCTCGAGTTCGGGCCCGGTCAGTTTGCGGTGCTCGACCTTCGGTACGGAGGGCTTGTCCGGGGCGGCGTCGGTGGTGGCTGCCCGAGGGTCGCTCGGTTCGCCGATCATCTCGGCCTGTTCGAGACTTTCTGACTCTTCCCTCGGCGTCATGACTTCTTGACCTGGTCGGCTGGAAGCATTAGGTCCGACACGTCCACGAACATCCAGCCCTCGGCCGCCATTGCTGCGGCGCTGTCGACGCGAACCCTGCCCATGTAGGCGCAATATCCCGCCTCGCCGAGGATAACCTTGTCGCCTTCGACGCCGAGCACCACGAGCGTGTGACCCCATGAGGTCGAGGCCGGGCCGGAGCCGACCGAGTACGGGACGGGCGTCGACTGCATCTTCTTGCCGGTCTGTTCCGCGATCGTGTACGCCGTCCGGATGCCGTCGCCTGCGGGGTAGGCCTGGAACGACGTGTATTTGTTCACGAAGTACGTGCTGAAGCTCGTGCAGTTCATGGCGTGATTACTGCCACACGATCCGGGACCGCCTTGATCGCCGTACCTGCTGTCGAGAAACTTGTCGCCCTCCTGGTTGAAGAGATCGACGAGCGCCTGTGCCTCGTCCTGGGACATGCCGCCGCTCTTCGGCGAGACAGCTCCGGTGTTGTTCCCGCTGGCGCACGTTGCGGGTTTGAGGAGATCGATGATCTGGCTTCCGCCATCGAGGAAGTCGCCGACGATCTGGCGGACCAGCCCTTTGTCAACTGTCCAGCCGCTCATCTTCGCGAACCACATCTCGGCCTTCGCGCTGCGAGCCACGATCCCGGCAGAACCGTCGGCCGACCGTTCCCAGTTCTCGTGGAAGTAGACCGCCGCCCGTGCCGGACTGCCCTGGGAGGTGACGAGCATGCCCTTGAAGACCTGGACGTCTCCAGGGTTGTCGCCGCCGTTCGGGTCGGCCATGAAACGCAGCTGCAGTCCGAGATCCCACCAGTCGGCGCCCTTAGCGGTCGCGTAGTTGCGCAGCAGGGTGTTGCGGCCGAAGGTCCACTGGCCAAGACCGATGCCGTTACTGGTGTTCTGTGCAGCGCTCTTCTTCTTGTCGGTCATGACGTACGTCCCGGTTGGGAAGTTCTGCACGCTGGTCGGATCGATCCCGGACTCCTGGGTCCAGTTGCCGAGGATGCCGGCGATGTTCTCGTCGGGCATGCCCCAGGTCTTCAATACCGAGTACACGGCTCGAGCGTTCTTGTCGGCATTCGCATCGACGCGCCCGCTGTCGCCGACCGGGAGCGTGCTGCTGCCGGACTGGTTGCAGTCCGCGGCGGGGGTGCCGTCGTGCACGGTCAAGGTCGTGCTGAGGATGCCGAGGAGGCCGCCGATCAGTGCGAGCACACTGACCCCGGACACAGCTGCGACGCCCGCCGCCGCGACAGTCGTTGAGATCGCTGCTCCGCCGGAGAGTGCAGCGACAACCTTGGCCACTGTGGCGCCGGCCGCCAAGAACGGCTTCGTGGCGACGTTCCATACCGCTGTGCCCGCGCTGATCATCCACTGCAGCATCAACTGCAGGAACGACAGTGCCTGCGCGAGCATGGCGAAGAAGAACGACTTGAGCCAGTTCAGAAACAGAGTGAGCAATGCGAGCAGTGCAGCTGGGGGCGTGGCGGACGCGGCTCCGGCCAGGGCAGCGCCCTTGGTGCGACTGGCCGTCGGGGGTCCACCCGCACCAGGTCTGGCTCCGCCCGCGAGGGCATCGGCGGCGAGCTGGTCGCGCTCATAGCTCGTTCCGCCTGCTCCGAGGTCCTCTCCGGACCTCGCCTCACCGGGCGGTGGTGCCGAGGGATGTGACTGGTCGTCGCCGGCTCGGTCACTGATGCTTGGTTCGACGGCCGGGCCCTCCCGCTCCCGGGAATGTCGCACGGCCTCGAGACCGGCTTCCTTCGCAGCCCCGGTGCCCGCAGCTGCGGCGCCACCCTGCACTGCACCTTCGGCGGCGCCACGGGCCGCAGCAGTCAGGAATCGCTTCTTACTGGTAGAAAGTCGCTCGCCGACGGCGCCGTCAACGGCGGTCTCAGCTGCAGCTCCCGCCGCGACGCTCTTGCTGTCCCTGGACTTGCTTGCGGCAGGAATACGGCTGTCGACCGGCACGTCACCAATGGGTCCGGTGTTCCCTGTGCCGTCCGCCGGCGTCGCAGCGTCATCGCGTTTCCGTGCGTCGCGTAAGTCCGCCTGGTGCTGTCCTGCCGCGCTCGTAGTGTGCTCCTTGGTTTCCGGGACTCTCGAAACGTCGTCCCCCATGTCTCCCTCTTCCTTGTCTCGACGAGACGCCACATCGTCCGAGTGATCGAGCACCCCGTCGTCCGGCGCAGTCGGAGCGGTCAGTCGTAGGTGACGAGAAAGGCCTCGCCGGTGTTGGTCGTGCTGTTGGAACGCACGTCGCGCAGGTCCACCTCGAGCTTGAGCAGGTCAAGCAGGAGGTCGGACTGGTACGTGGACTTGTTGGTGTAGTAGTCCTGGTAGGCCTGGGACAGGTTGTTCATCACTGTCGTCAGAGGACGCAAGGTCACGTCCGAGGTCCGGTAGTCGGCGGCGAGGTTCTTCCCGTTCGACAAGATCCAGGCAATGTTCCCGATCCCGCTGGAGGTGCTGCTCGTGCCCGAGGTCTCCGTGGCCTTGTTCTGGAGGAACTCGACGTAGCTCTGGCCCTTCGGCATGAGCTGATTGAGGTAGCCGTCGCCGATGTTGCCCGAGCGCCAATCGAACTGAAATCCACCCGGCACGACCTGGTTCGTGTTCAGTGCGAGCGTCGCAGCGCCACTCTTGGACTCTGCCTTTGTCTCTCCGATGACGTGATCCCCGGCGATGATCGCCGGAACGGCTGGCGGGCGCAGGAAGAGGCCGTCAACCTTCGTGGTGGCCAGATCCCTGCTATACGAGCTGATCTGCGTGAGGTTCGTGCGCATCTCGCCAAGCTTGTCGTCGAGCTCGGACCGAGCCGCATCCTCCTGCGCCTTGAGAACGACCTCGTAATAGGCGCTGGCCGGATCGAACGTCGCAGATTCCAGCGCAGCGATGGCCGTGGTACGCGACGCTCCCGGGTTGAGGAACACGCGCCACTGGTCGTACTTCGCGAACGACTCATCACCAACTGAGTCCTCGGTGTTCGCGCGGCCGGTCGGCGAGTTGCTGAACGACAGTTCCGCGTTTGCCCGGACGGTGAGATTGAGCACCTGCGGCGCGAACGGCTGCTTGGCCTCGAGAACGACACCGACGTACCCGGTCGCACCAAAGACGTAGAAGGACCCAGTGACGCCAGGCGTTCCCAGTCTCTCGGACTTCAGGTTGTCGTCCGATCCGAGCAGGAAAGCCCGGTAGTCGGAAGCGTCGTACGAGATCTTCGCCCGGTCATCGAAGTGCATCATCACGAGCACTCTGCTCTTGAGCTCGTTCGTGTAGACACCGTCCACGACACCACTGAGCTGGGTCTTCGACGTCGTGAACTTCGGGGTCCACAACGCGGTCTCGGCGAGCGTGTCACGACCCGCCATGAGCGCCGAGAAACCCGACGCGATGAGTATGAGCGCACCAGCAAAGGTGAGTGCGCCGAAGAAGAGGCCGAAGCGCTCGATGGTGTGGTGCGAGTCGAGCCTGAAGACCTTGCCGAACCTCGCGAGCCTGTCTTGGATGCCCATGTCTGTCCTGTGCGTCGTCCGTTCGAGTGGGGGTGGAGCCGGCGGACTAGCTACCGCCCTTCGAGTGGTCCGGGTGCGACGACGATCGTTCCGCCGCCGAGATCCTCGATCGTGGTCTGACCACCGGAACCCACCGCGCTGATGAGCGTCCAGCCGCCGGTTCCCAGTGCACCGCCGATAAGGATGAGGGCGGCGATTCGCCCCCAACCCTCACTCTGGCCGTGCTGCTGACCGCCCATCAGCTTCTGGATCAGCCGAACACCGCCCCAGATCAGGCCGGCTGCGCCGAGCAACATCAGCAGCAGGCCACCGACCGTCTGGATGTAGGTCCTGGCGTTCTCCAGGAACGACTTGACGTCCCAGGCCGCATCAGGCAGGGATCCCTGGGCTCCAGTGAGCGCAAGGACGGCTGTCTCGCAGATCCAATTCATCTTCTTCCCCTCATGTATCGACCAGTCGCCAGAGCCGTGTGCACGGTTCGACTTGAATCGACAGCGTATCGACTGATCTATCGAATGACTATTGAAACATGAGTCGTGACAACTGCGATACCCGGACAAAGAGGACGGCTCCGGGTGGGCGCCTGCCTGGCGGCGACCTTGCTGCTGCTGGATCGGAGGCCTGGCGGTCGCTTCGTAAAGGTTGTGGAAGTTTCACCGGGGCTGGGTGCCGGCTATCCGTGGACTAGATCGCAGGTTTTGGCACGGATACGACCCGAATCGGGCCGGAGGTCGACGCGCGGGGGCTGTAGATGCGGCCAGCCTCATTCGGTACGGTGCGTACTGCCAACCCCATGCAGCGCCCCGACAGAACCCGGAAGCCTCCTATGTCCTCCTTGCCCTCCGATGCCTTCGCCCGCCGTCTCCGGATCGAGCGAGAAAGGCAGGGCATGAGCCAGGCGAAGCTCGCCAAGGGGATGGCTGAGGTGCTGGGGACCAATATCGATCCATCCGCCGTGACGCGCATCGAGCAGCAGACCCGCGCCATACAGCTCGATGAGGCCGTTGCGATGGCAAGGGTCCTCGGTGTCCCGCTCGCTGCACTCCTCGCCGACCAGAGTGCCGAAGAGAACGAGGCGCTCAAGCAGCAATACCTAGCGGATCTCGCCGCGGCGCACCACCAGTGGGAGCAGACGCGCCAGGAGATCGGCCGCCTCACCCGACTGATCCAGAGCGTCAGTGGAACGAACGAGCTAGGCGGCCGGCCCGGATCGGGTGCCGCGGGTGCAACCCCGGTCCGCGACGAATAAGGCCCGGCCGCAGGGCCAGGACACATTGCGCTGTTGCGCGTTGGTGGAGTCTATTCCGAGGTTGTTGCGCCGTGTATTTCGAGAGACGGGCTGGGCCTGCGGCAAGTCCTGATTGGCCTCCTGTGATCCGCTAATGGATTGGCTGCACAATTCCGTCAGCTGATGTGCGGCGGGCGGGATGTCTGGCAACGACATGGGGAAGCCGGCCGCAGCGGATCTGCCGACGAGCGGATAACCACGGCCCTCTGGCTCGTCGAGGCCTGCGGGTGCAACAACGGCATCGCCAAGGCTAATCGTCTGTTGGGTCGTGGCGGCGCCAGATGAAGGAGCGATCGGCAGTAGTAAACGTGTGCGCCACGCCGCCCTCCGGACTTTCTCGGCGATCGACCAGTGTCGGATTCGCGAGCCAGAGTTCGTAGCGGCCGAGGTTGATGATCTGGTCGTCGATCTGGACCGTGTGCGGGAGCGAGATGCCGAGGCCGTCTTCGCCTGGTGTGACCTCGGTGGCAAGGTCGATGGTCAGGCCGTGTCCCACCGGGTATAGGCCCCTGACCTCTTCGCCACGCAGTAGGGCGGCGGCGACTCGCCAGTTCTGAAACTGTTCGCGCGGGTGAAGTCTGGCGCCCGCAGGAGCGTGTCAGTGCCAGCCTGGATCTCGCAGAGTGTTTCGAGGATGCGGAGCATCGCTCCGAGGTTGGCGGACCGTTCGGCTTCCCACTCGAACCCGACATTGGTGTCAATAATTCCGCGCTCCGGCGGCGTGTGCCGGGTGCTGATGCGGAGCTGGTTGGGCGCGTGGAGGTGGAAAACGACCTCGACGCCAGCTCGGGCGGTCCTGACGGGAAGGCCGGTGATGTCGCTGACGCTGAGGTTGCGAGAGGTGCTTGTCTCCGCGAGGTTGTAGCGGTCCTCAATCGTGAAAATGCCGTGGGTCTCGCGGAGCACAGCGCGAATACCGCCGCCGATGCCCTGGCTTCGCTCGACCCGTTCCATGTCGGCGGAGGCGAGCACGTGCCCTTCGGGGTCCAGTACTTCGAGGTACATCTCGGGGTTGTCGCCGAGTTCGGCGTGCGCGGCGGGACCGGTTCGAAGGACGGCGCCGTCGAGCGACCCGCCCAGCCCCGCCGGCGCGTTCACTTCACCGGCGAATGAGCCAGCGGGAAGGGTGACCGGGGCTCCATAGGTCACAAAGGCCTCCCACTGCTCGGCCAGCGATGTGCCGCGTTCAATGTTGATGGTGCCGTTGATGGTTATGGGGTGGACATCGGCTGAGGCTGCGCATCGCGCGATGATGTCGATCGTGACCCATCGGTCGGCGGCCTGGTCTCCTCGAAGGCTGTGCATGACGAGCCCCGGCCGCTCGCTGGGCGCCGGGAATGGGCCTTGACCGAAGCGAAACTCGAACCGGTAATGCGGGTCGTGGTCGAGGACACCGAGAGCCTGCTGGATGCGCTGTGCCACCTCCTCAACCGTAAGCTGGTCATTGACGCGCTCGAGGCCCACAAGCGAGAGAACCTCGGCCTGCGCGGCAGCGATGCGCGCTTGGCCGCCGCGCAGGTAGTAGTCGATGACGTCGCCGTACTTGGCAGCGAGCTGCTCCACATGGTCCAGGCCGTGCCACACGGTCGTTAGACCGGCGGCCTGGCCGAGGTCGTATAGCCAGTTCTCGGCCTCGGGCGAGGGGTCCCACGGCGTGACCAGTCGCCACTCCTCAACAGTGAGGCCGGCCCATCGCTCGTCGGTTCCGAGCGTGGTGAGGGAATCCTCGATGTTGTCCTTCTGTCGCTGGATCAGACCCTCGGTGTAGCTCTTGACCTGGTAGACGACATCGCCGCCGGTTGAGCCCTGTCCACGGTCCAGGATGTCGACGCCACCGTCTCCGCGCGAGGGCGTTATGCGCACAGACGTTGGGTGCTCCCGGTTGATCAACATCGCGACCACGGCTTCTACTTGGCCAGGTTCGAGGCGGGTCCACTCCACGAGCGTCATGGGGCGAGTATGTCGCACCTCGCCATCATCGACGCCGCCAAAGCCTGCCCGGCGGCAGGTCAAAAGCGCCCTCACATACCGCGAGCACGCGTTACCCAGGCCCGAGCAGAAATAAGGCTGCTCGGAACCCGTTTTGCGTCGAGACCCGAAGGCGACCACCGCCTGTGCATCAGAGGGCCCTCATGGTTTCGACTGTGTTCGGGGACGGGCTAGATCTGACAGTCATCAGCCCTGAGTCGGACCTGGTCGCTAGACCATACGGCGCTGAGCGCTGCTTTGAGACGGGGGAACGCCGTCGTTGCGACCAGATAAGAACCCGGGATAGTCCAGGAGGTTTCGTTGTCCCTGTGAGTACGCCCCAGAGACCGGCTACGCACGCTGTAGAGACACGGTGCAGCCCCTCGTGCGCCCATCGGTGGCTGCTCGGAATCTACGTATCCGGGCGGCCGTGGCTCCGCTGGAGCCAAGACTGTTTGGAGCCAGCTTGGCTCGATGTCGAGGCCACGAGCCACTGCATGTCCGGGTATGCCGAGCAGCGTCTTCAGACGGTGAGCGAGTTCAGACCTCGCCTCTGTCGATAGATCATTAGATGATCATTGGGATTGACTCCGAATGATCTATCCGTATTATCTATGACAGCCGCAGTCGACTGCGGTCGAGTTGGCCACTGTTGCCCTCAGCTCGTTCGAGGTTGGTGGGGCAGCGGTTGGACAACTGGGCGTCCGCCAAGCAGGCGGTGCGTTTGAGGCGCCGGCGAGGTGTCCTGCTGCGAGCAGATCGAGACACCTCTCCGCCGGGCGGAAGAGGAGCCATACGATGTCGACATCCTTGGAACCGACTATGAATCGACGTGGGGCACTGTCACCGAAGAACGCCGCGGCGTACATCGACTCGACAGAAGGAACACTGGCTCAGTGGCGTCACCGCGGTGAAGGCCCGCCGTTTGGCCGTATTGGCCGGAAGATCTACTACCGCGTCGAGGCCCTAGATGCTTACCTTCGCGATCATGAGATCGATCAGCATGGTGGCAGCCAGTGACACAACTGCCTTCTCCTGGGGCTGCCACGACCTGTCCTGAACCGAACGACCGAGCCGCATTCCTCGATCCGACTTCTTGCACGAAGCGCGCGATGATCCGCAGTCGGCCCATCGTGGACCCGCAGGCAGACGCATTTCAGGCGACCATGTTCAGGCCCAAGCCCGCCCAATTGAGAGAGACCGAGCAGCAGCGGTTTCTCATGCGCCTGCTCTTGCAGATCCCTGGTAGGGGGACTCAGCAGAAGCAGCATGGCCGCTCGACGTATAAGTCCAGGACTGACACACAGCGGTGGGCTGTCGACCTCATGCACTTGCTGATGGGCGCTGGTCTGCCATTCAAAGAGTTGTTGACGCTTCAACGGGTTGACGCTGCCCACGTACTCGACCGATGGCGCGGAGGGGGCAACCTTGCGAGCGTCCGACACGGCAGAGTCTTCTGCCGTGTCGAGGTGTTGGGTGCGTACCCTCAAGGCCTTGAGACTGCTGAGCGCTGCCACGGTGATGGCCCATGACAAGCAAGCCGCGGCGTCGGGCCGCAACGACCCGTCTTGAGCCGGGTGAGCACTCGATCGACCGAAATACGCCGACCGAACGGGTTCTCAAGGGGCAACAGGTAATCGTCTTGGACTGGTCCATTCGACTCCTCAGCGGGCGTCTGCTGGAGAACAAGCGCACCCAAGGCCGTACGGCCACTGAGGTTCGACGCAAGGCCAAGGCGACTGCCAAGAGACTGCTCGCCAGCGAAGGTGGCGGAAGTCAATGGACGCCGACTGATCCAATTGAGCGCTACCTCGACGAGGTTTCATCGCAGGAGATCCTGAACGCGCGTTTGCGTCCCGACTCGAGGCGCAAGTATCAGCGGCTCCTCAAGCTGCTCCGTGAGCAGCTGGCCGGCCACGCCATCGCTACAGCCGAGGTGCCTGACGTTCTGGTCACGGCTATCCAGCGCATCGCCGCCGAGCATGGCCACGAGACCGGGCGACAGGCGCAGCACTTCCATGCAAAGTACGTCGCCCAGCCGCTCCGGCGGCACAGGCTACTGACTCATGATCCGATCGAGGGGATGAGCCTGAATCTGCGGATACACGCTCCGCAATTGACAGGGCCCAAGCGCGGTGGGGTGGCCCTGAGCGAGGCTGAGCAGGAACGGGTCCTCGTGTATCTCCTCGAGTTGGACCCTGGCGAGGGGATTCCGCAAAAGCAGCGAGGGCGTTGGTCGTATGAGACCAGGAGAGCCAAGCAGCAGTGTGCCATCGACCTGACGCTTCTGCAGATCGGGACTGGTCTACGGCTCAAGGAGGCGCTGGCGCTGCGGTGGACTGACGTCTTCTACGACGAAGACGGTGTCATGCGTGTGAACGTGTCCAAGGATGTGGCAAAGACCGGTATCGCGCGTCAACCCGCGGTGCTTGATAGTCGCGTACAGACGCGTCTCGAGGAGCGTCGTGCGCGTGCTCGGCGTGATGACGAGTTCGTTGTCGGCGCTCCGTCCGATCCTCTAAAGCAATGGGGCAAGACAGGCAACGGCGGTGCCAGCCAGATCTTGGCGGAGCTGTACATGAAGGTGGCCAAGAAGGCCCGGGCTGTCCATATGGACTTTCAGCGGACCCACCTGTGGCGGACGACCCTTAACATGCGCCTGAAGGAGGCCGGCGTCTCGCAGGCCGACCGCGCCGCTCAGTTCGGACACGACGTCGAGACGAACGAGACCAGCTATACCGACAAGACCGACATCAGGGCGGTGACCGCAGCCTATCGAGAGCGCCACAACACCGACTTGAAATCTACGGGTAAGGCTACGGTCTAGAACAGGAATCCTGAGTCAAGATCAGTGATCTGGAGTGGTGATCGGCCCGGACCATCAGGTCCGGGCCTTCGCCTTCGGGGGACCCGATTTGGACGCTCAGGGGCCATGATCTAGACTTACGAAGGTAAGAAAGCGGCGCGGGGTGGAGCAGCTCGGTAGCTCGCTGGGCTCATAACCCAGAGGTCGCAGGTTCAAATCCTGCCCCCGCTACCACAGAAGGCCCGGACCAACAGGTCCGGGCCTTCGTCGTGTTCCGGGAAGATCCCCGCGGGTCGCCTGTCGGAATCGCCGGGGGCCGTTCGTAGCGTAGGTAGCGGCGGACAGCGGGTCCGCTCGAGCCGAAGGAGCCGGCATGCCCGAGTACCTCATCTACTTCAACCAGCAGTGGGTTGGCGACCACACCGAGGAGTGGTTCCGCAGCCGCGGGCCGCTCGCCAAGGCGGTCGTGGACGACATGAAGGAGGCCGGCGTCTACCTGTTCGCCGGAGGACTCGAGGAGGACGGTCCGATCTACAGCGCCGACGCGACCTCCGGCGAGACGCTCATCACCGACGGACCGTACGTCGAGACCAAGGAGTTCCTCGGCGGGTTCTGTGTGGTGGACGTCGCCGACGACGAGGCCGCGAAGGTGTGGGCGGGCAAGGTGGCGGAAGGCTGCGGCTGGCCCCAGGAGGTTCGCCGTTTCGGGTCGATGCCCGACCTCGGGTGACGTCCTAGCCGGCCAGGAAGCTCTCGATCTGCTGAGCGAGCGCCTCGGGCGCTTCGAGCATCGGTAGGTGGCCGGTGGCAAGGGACTCGTTGCACGGCGTACCGAGGTTCAGGGCGAAGCGGCGTTGCAGCGTGATCGGAAGCTCCGCGTCCTGGCTGGTCGAGAGGTAGCCCCGGCGTTCGGGGACAGCGCGACCCTGTGGCTTGTTCCGGTAGAGGCCGGGCGACTCGGGGATGAAGTCGGCCACGATCCGGTCGGCGGTCTCCTGGTCGACCCGGCCGGCCACGCCGCGCCGGATCGCCGCGTCGGGCGGACGAGTTCCGGCCAGGCGCATCGCCAAGCTCAGGACGAGTCGCTGCGGGAACGGCATCGAGGTGATGAAGCTGTGCCCGGGTTCCGGTACGACGGCCGAGACCGCAAGCAGCGCGGTCACCCGGTCAGGTGCGAGAGCAATCATCTCCGCCGCGACCGTCCCGCCGCTGGAGTGCGCGACGACCGCGAACCGCTCCCAGGGTGCCGAGGCCAGCGCGGCAGCGGCGTACTGGCTCAGCGAAGCGCCGGCATCACGCGGCCGCTCGGCGACCACGGTCGGGTGTGATGGGGCCAGTTCCTTGCGCACTTGATCCCAGATCCAGCTCGGAAGTCCGGCACCGCTCACCAACAGCAGGGGTTCCTGATTCATACCCCAGATTCTCCAGGCAACAGATGTCACCCTTATGGCACTGTTCAGCCATGAATCGCACCGACCGGCTGTACGCGATCCGGGAAGACCTCCGCCGCGCCGGCCCGCGAGGCCGCACCGCCGAGCAGCTCGCGACGGCGTTCGAGATCAGCGTTCGTACGGTCAAGCGCGACATCTCCGCCCTGCAACAGGCCGGGTTCCCGATCTGGTCCCGCACGGGCCGGATCGGCGGGTACGTCGTCGATCCCGCCGCCACGCTGCCGCCGGTGAATTTCACCGCCGCCGAAGCCTCCGCCCTCGCCGCGGCGATCGCCGCCCACCGCGGCCAGCCGTTCGACCAGCAAGCCCGCGCGGCCTTGGTGAAGGTCCTGGGCGTGATGGACCCGCACGCTCGCCAGCAGACGGACGCCCTGACCGAACGCATCTGGATCAACCACACCACCACCGAGCCGGCGGCCCCACGTCACCGCACAGCCGTCGAACGCGCCCTCCAGGAACGCAAGGTGCTCTCCCTGCGCTATCGCAACCAGCTCGGTGAACCGACATCGCGCCGGGTCGACCCGCAGTTGCTCGCCTTCAGGGACGGTCACTGGTTCCTGATCGCCTACTGCCGGACCCGCGAAGCCATCCGCTGGTTCCGGCTCGACCGCGTCGACCGCGCAACCCTCACCACCCAGCCTGCTACCGACGTACCGGTCGAGGACCTGGGAACCCCGCCCGCCACAGCGGCCTCGGTCAGAGCCGGTCTCTGACGCGAGAAAACCCGCTGGCCGCCGGCTGTGGGGGAGCCCTAGGCTCCGGAGCACATGGATGCCGCAGAGTTCTACACAGGAATCGTCGTCGACGCCTACGCCAAGCTGAAGTCGTCGAGCTTCGACCCAGCGCCGTACGCCGACTTCGTCACCGCGGCCGGCGAACCGGCCCTCGAGATCGGCTGCGGAGACGGCGAACCGATGCTGTCGCTGCGCCAGGCAGGTCTGGACGTCGAAGGCGTCGACTCGTCCGAGGACATGCTCACCCGCTGCCAGGCCAACGCGGCGGCTCTCGGCCTGCAGGTCACCCTGCACCACCAGCGCATGGAAGCCCTGAGCCTGCCCCGCCGCTACCGCTCGATCTACTTGGCCGGCCCCACCTTCAACCTGCTCCCCGACGACGACACCGCCCAGCAAGCCCTCCGGTCCATCCGAGACCACCTCACT
This sequence comes from Kribbella sp. DT2, assembly GCF_049844575.1. Taxonomy (NCBI): domain Bacteria; kingdom Bacillati; phylum Actinomycetota; class Actinomycetes; order Propionibacteriales; family Kribbellaceae; genus Kribbella; species Kribbella sp. DT2. The sequence continues at coordinate 509,795 of NZ_JBNCLH010000003.1, forward strand.
CCCGACGGCCAGGCCTTGATCCCCCTCTGGATCCCCGAGCCCACCCCACCGTCCGAGCTGGGCGTCCAACGCCAGGCGATCGACGACGAGGGCGCAACCCTCACCTACACGCCACTCTCGGAAACCTACGACGAGCTCCACCGGACCCGAACCACAACAGTCCGCTACGAACGCCACACCCCAGCCGGCCCTGCCGAGTCCGCCGACCGCGACTGGGTCATCCACTGGCAGACCCAGTCCACAGCCCGCACCCTCTGCGACCAAACCGGCCTGCGCGTCACCGCCATCGAAGACGAATCCGGCCACCCCGCCGCCCCCGACGCCGACTACTTCATCCTGCGACTCTCGCACCCGTGATCCTCGAAGAGGTCACAGTCCTCCACCGCACCAACCAGTGGTGCCCCGGCGTCCGCACACCCGGCAACGTCATCGCGTACGACGTACCGATCCTCCCGCAGTGGCAAGCCCCCGGCCGCCCCACCACCGACCGCTGCTTCGTCCTCCCCGACGAAGGCGTCCAACTCACCAAGCCCAACACCTTCACCGGCACCTACGAAGGCGGCTGGTACATCGACCTGATCGACCTCGAGGAGCAACACCCGAACCGCCTGATCGTCCACGACCTGTACGTCGACCTCCTCATCTCACCCCAGGCCATCCGCTACGACCTCCTCGACCTCGACGAACTAGGCGACGCCCTCCAAGCCGGCGCGATCGACACCCTCACCGCCGTCAAGGTCCTCCGCAACACCCAAGCCTTCATCGACCGCCACCTCCGCAATCCCAACCAGTCGGCCCCAACCCACTGGCCCGATTTCCCACCGGCCGCCCTGCTCCCAGTACTCGACCTCCCACCCTTCGAGCCCACCTGAGGTTGTCGCTCGAAGGCGGACCCGTACGCCGCTTCGCCGAGCCAGTTCAACCGTCCTTCAGGTCTTCGGCGGCTTAACGGTCCCTGCTCTTGTGCGGCCGTCAGCTCGGGAGTTAGATGAGCGCCTTCCGCCTGCTGGTATCCGCTAAGGAGCACTAGATGTTCGCGATCATCGCCGCAGTGATCTTCGGCCTGGCCCTCATTCTGGACTGGGCCAACGCCACCGTCAGTGACGCCTTCACCCCGCAGACCCTGCTCATGGCAGGCCTGCTCTGCATCGCCCTCCACCTGGCCGGCATCGGCTCGTCCACCAAGTGGGGCCGCCGCCGCTGACACGACAACGCGCCGGTCGCTGGGGGAGCGATCGGCGCGGCGGCGTTCAGAGGTCGGGCAGTGGGTCGTCGGGGCGGACTCGGATGGGGTGTTCGTCGGGTTCGGGGGGTTCGAAGTCGGCCAGGTGGTGAGCCAGTACGGCGTCGGAGACGTGGCGGCGGTCGGGGTTTGCCTGGTTGGCGGTGCGGCGTTGGTGGATGGTTGCGTGGTCGACGTCGAGGTGGATGAGGTGGAACTCGGCGCCCAGCTCCGCGGCGAGGGCTCGCCAGCCGTCGCGGAGGAACCGGGGTGAGCTGGTGTCGTCGAGGATCACGGTCGGTGCTGCGAGGACCGGCGGGCTCGACACAGCATCCCGGTCGGGCGTCGGGGGCGCGGTCAGGCGGTCGCGGACTTCCGTGGTGGCGATCGTGTGGGTCGCCTGCCACTCCTCGAGCGGGATGCCGTCGCCGCCCCACAGGCCGCGGCGTTCGTTGATCTCGTCGAGGCTGACGACCTGGGCGCCGAGGTGCTCGGCAAGGGCCGCGGCGAAGGAGCTCTTGCCGGAGTACGACGTACCGCAGAGAACGACGAGTCGGGGGCTCATCAGGGGATCCCACCCGATCGGGTCAGGGGAGTCAACGGGATTATCCCGATGCGTTGGGCAACTACCGCCGACTACGGTCGGGGCCATGGTTGCTGGTTACGAGGTATGGATCCACGGTGCGGGGCTCGAGTGGCAGGAGCCGGTGGCGCGGACGATCTGCCCGGTGGAGGAGCACGACGGGCCGTGCGAGGTGCCGTGGGGGTTCACGGTGGGCGACGACGACGCTGACGACGTACTGGTGCTCAAGCTCTACACGTCGGCGGAGAAGGCCGACGAGATCGTACGGCGCGTGGCGCCGGTCGTCGGCGACCGGCGGGTCGAGCTGCGGCCCGGGCGGCCGGGGGAGTTCGAGGACCTGCGGATCCAGTACGAGATCGAAAGCCGGAGTTGACCTCAAGGGGACTTCAACTCCGAGGATCGTTGCCATGGACATCATCGGAACGATCCCGGGCCAGGACGACGTCGCCCAGATCCTCGCGCTGCTGACCACGGTCGACCGCGCGCAACGCACCGAGGACGCCGACGCGTTCCTCGGGGTCTTCCGCGAGGACGGGCTCTGGGTGACCGGGCACGGCAAGCGGCTGTACGGACGGGACACGATCGGCGAGTTCACCCGCAAGGTCCTGCCCGGCGCGACCGCCGAGACCTACGCGACGTACGAGGCCGATCATCTGCTCTTCGTCCGGCCGGACATCGCCGTGCTCAACGTCAACCAGACCTACCTGCGGCGCGACGGCGACAAGGTGCTCGACCACGGCAGCCCGGTGTACTTCCTCGCCAAGGACGACGGCGTCTGGCGGATCGCGGCCGCGCAGAACACGGTCGTCGTCGCCGAGTAACGAAACCGACAAGGTTCGCGGATCGGGTCCGCCGAACCGTCGCGCACAGTGACGAATCGGTGGTAGGCATGGTCGCGCCCGGCCGCCGCACCGGCGTCCGGGAGCCACCGAAGCACACCTTCGGGGCCTCGTGCTTCGTCCGGGGCCAGCCCTCCATCGTCGCGGGGATGGAGCGGCTGGGGGACGGGTCAGCGGTTGACGGCTAGTTCGCCGAGTTCGGACCAGTTGTTCTGGTCGAGCTTGAAGTTGACGATGCGGGGGGTCTCGACGAGGTGCGGCGGGAGGCTCGTCTGGGCGGCCTTGAAGTGGTCGGAGGTGACGTGGGCCGAGGCGGCGTCGTCGTCGGCGAAGGCTTCGACGAGGACGTACTCGGTGGGGTCGTCGACCGAGCGGGACCAGTCGAACCACAGGCAGCCTGGTTCGTTGCGGGTCGCCGTGGTGAAGTCGGCGGTGATGCTCGGCCAGTTGCCGGCATCTTCGGGCAGCACACGGAACTTCGCGGTGATGAAGATCATGGAGCGGATGTTACCGACGTACGCGCGGTTCGGGGCGCGCTCGGTCGGACGAATCGGTTGCCGTACGTCGGCGGGCAGGCGGCCGATGAGGTTGCCTGGGCCGAGGTCGCACTGGCCGAGCGCGAAGGACTTGAGCCGCCCGGGCAGGTTTCCGCCCCGGCAGTGCGGCGGCCTAGGCAGGGTGTGCGGCGGCTAGCCGCAGTGCGCCGGGCCGTGAGGCGCGCGGCGCCCCGACGAAGCGTTCCCGCGGGGGCGGGGCGCACCTGCCGACCATCGTCTGCCCCAACCCCAACCGTGGGATGGAACGTCGGGCGTGGTGGCTGGTGCAGGGCTGGATGCGGCAGCCCCCGGGGCACCTGCCGGTCGTTGTACTGCCTGACCACTCCGCCGTGGGATGGAACGTCAGGCGTAGTGGCTGGTGCACGGCTGGAAGCGGCAGCTCCTTGCCCGGGCCGGGGTGTGCGCTCAGAAGCCCAGTTGCTGGCGGATCGTGGCCAGCGTGTGGGCCGACTCCAGCGTGTGTTCCGTGTCCGCCGCAGCGACCGCCTGGGCCAGCGCGTCGGTGACGACGATCGAGGTGAGGACCTCGGCGGTGATGCCGGTGACCGTGTTCGGGACGTGCATGGCGACGGTAACGTCGCCGGCCAGGCGTTCGGCGACCTTCTGCTCGCTGAGCAGGATGATGTGCGCGCCGACCGCGCGGGCGCGGGCGATGACGGCCTCGGCGTCGAGGATCAGGCGGCCGGGGGCGATGACCAGGACGACGTCGCCCTGCTGGATGCCGAGCAGGTCGTCGGCCAGGCGGAAGCCTGAGGTGGTGATCGCGCGGGCCGGGCGGCCCAGGCGGCGGAGCTTCAGGGTCAGGTGCTCCGCGGCGACGTAGTTCGCGCCGAAGCCGTACGAGACGATCTCGCGCGCGTCGAGCAGCAGGCGCACCGCCTCGGTGTACGCGTCCAGCGGGAAGCCCTCGTTGAGGAACTCGATCCGCTCGAGCGCCTCGGTGATCACCTTGTCCCAGACGTGCTTGGGGTCGCCGCCGGTCGAGGTGATCCGGTCCCGCAGCCGCTGCTCGCGGTGCGCGGTGCCGAACGGCATGGCGACCTGGTCCTTCAGTTCGGCCAGGCCCTTGTACCCGAGCGCCTGCAGCGTCCGGATCACGGTCGCGTTGCTGGTCCGGCTCTCGACGCCCAGATCGGCCGCCGACAGGTAGAGCAGCCGCTCGGGGGAGATCTCGGACAGTGACCGGCAGACCGCCTGCGCGGCGGGGGTGAACTCGTCCCAGTGGTCACGGATCCGCGCTCGCAGCTCCGCGATCGCGGGATTCTTCGCTGTAGCCCCTGTTACCTCATCGGTCATCTGTGTATCATCCGATCCCATCGAGCGTGTAACAAACCGTTCAAAAGACGGCCCCCCTGTAATGCAATGGTAAGTCCCCACAAGGAGTTCCGTCCTGATGAGGATCATCGAGGTGTCGAGTCCGTCGGCCTATGATCGCGGACTGCAGTACGGTCGCGCAGCTGCCGACCTGGTCGGAGCGTCGATCGCGTACTACGCGGCCGCGTTCGAAAGCCAGCTCGGCCGGACCTGGACCGAGATCCAGGCCCTGTCCGCGCCGTGGGAACGACTGATCGCCTCCGACTTCCCCGAACTGTACGAGGAGATGCGGGGCATCGCCGCCGGTGCCGGTACGACGGTCCGCGAGGTCGTCGTGCTCAACTGCCGCGGCGAGATCGTGTACGACGCAGCGGCGTACCGAAAAGCAAGCCGCCCAGACGAAGACAGCACCGACGGCTGCACCTCCTTCGCACTCACCGGCGAAGCGACCTCCGACGCCCACGTCTACGCCGGCCAGAACTGGGACTGGCGCCACGCCGTCAGGGACACCGTCGTCGTCCTCAAGATCGTCCAGCCCCCGAAGCCGACCGTGATCATCCAGACCGAGGCCGGCCAGATCGGCCGGCACGGTGCCAGCAGCAACGGGTTCGCGCTGAACGCGAACGGCCTCGGCGGCCGTTTCGACGACACTGTCGGCGTCCCGCAGACGGTGATCCGCCGCCTCGTTCTCGACTCCACGACGATCTCCGACGCCCTCCAGGTGCTGATCCGCACCAGAGCGCACATCGCGAGCAACGCCCTGCTGACCGACCGATCCGGCTTCTGCATCGACCTCGAGACCACGCCGGGCGCCCACGGCTGGGAGTACCCGGTCGACGGCTTGCTTGTCCACGGCAACCACTACCAGGCGTTCGTGCCGCCGCAGCTGGCCGCACAGCACCGCCCGATGTCACCCAACTCCCTGCTCCGGGTGCCGCAGGCCCGGAGAGGCCTGAAAGAGGCGGCCACCACCAGCGACGTACCGAAAGCAGTCCGTACGGCGATGTCGGACCACCTGGGGCAGCCCGACTCGCTCTGCGCCCATCCCGACGACCGGCTCGGCGCGCTGAGCCAATGGTCGACCGTGCTGTCCAGCCTGGTCGATCTCACCACCGGCGACTACCGCGTCGCAGCAGGCACTCCGTGCGAGCACGACTACGAGCTCGTGCCCTTCAATCTTTACGACTAGGAGCACCCATGTCCGCCTCCTCTTGGAAGAGGTTCACCACCGGTACGGCGCTGGCCGCGGCCGGTGTGCTCGTCGCCGCCGGGTGCGGTGACGGCAGCAGCCCCGCGCAGTCCCCGGCCCTGGACCAGATCAAGCTGGTCAACAGCACTCCGGCCGCCGCCGGTCAGCTCGACAAGGCGATCTGGTTCATGGCGAAGGAGCCGCGCTCGCTCGACCTGGACAACGACGCGGCGAACTCGCAGAGCGACCTGATCATGGCCAACGTCTGCGACCGGCTGCTGCAGCTGCAGGCGGACCTGACGCTCAAGCCGGGCCTGGCCGAGAAGTACGCCTGGAAGGACAAGACCACGCTGGTCTTCACGATCCGCCAGGGCGTCACGTTCCACGACGGCACCCCGTTGACCGCCGACGACGTGCTGTGGAGCCTGGACCGGCACCGCGCCGACGGCGCCGCCGAGTCCGACGAGTACGTGAACGTGACCGGCGTGACCAAGACCGGGCCGAACGAGGTGACGGTCAAGTTCAAGCAGTCCGACGCCGTCTTCGTCGAGGCGATCGCCGGTGACGCGGGCGTCGTCCTGAGCCGCAAGGGTGTCGAGGCCCAGGGCAAGAAGTTCGGTACGCCGACCGGCACCGACGCCTGCACGGGTCCGTTCCAGTTGAAGGAGTGGCAGTCCGGCAAGTCGATCACGTTGACCAAGGCACCGAACTACTGGAACAAGCCGAAGGCCGCGAAGACCGACGAGATCACCTTCAAGTGGGGCAGCGACGACGTGATCGTCAACTCCCTGAAGACCGGCGAGGCGACCGGCTCGTACCTGGAGAACCTGTCGTCGGCGACGCAGCTCGCCGGTGGCGGTACGACGACGGTCAGCCAGGGCCCGGACACCCGGGTCTGGAGCCTGATGATCACCGACCGCGGCGGCCTGAAGGACGTCCGGCTGCGCAAGGCGCTGGCGATGTCGATCGACCGTGCCGGCGTCGCGAAGGCCGCGTTCTCCGGACTCGGTCAGCCGTGGAAGGAGCCGGTCGGTTCCGGTGCCTGGGGCTACGAGAAGGACAAGTTCAAGGCGGCGTACGACGCCCTGCCGGGCCTCCCGGCGAAGCCCGAGCAGGCTGATCTGGACGCGGCCAAGAAGCTCGTCCAGGAGGTCGGTCAGACCCAGCCGCTGATCATCGCCAGCGACGGTTCGCCGGTCCGCAACGTGATCGCCAACGCGTTCGTCGACGCCGCCCAGAAGATCGGGCTGAAGGCAACGATCACCCAGATCCCGACCGCGCAGTACGACCCGTACGACGAGACCGTGCGCAAGAGCGTCGACATCCTCACCGACGACTACTTCGTCTCCAAGAACGACCCGGTCGGCTTCTACAAGAACGGCGCCAGCAATTCGACCGTGCAGTGGCTGCTCAAGGACCCGGCCTACGACGCGCTGGTGAACCGGGGCCGCGGCGCGCTGGACGACACCGAGCGGGCCGGGATCGCGATCGAGCTGGCCAAGAAGTGGGCCGAGGCGATGCCGTGGATCCCGGTCGTGGACAGCCCGAGCACCGTGGCGCTGTCGTCGAAGGTGACCGGCGTACCGGCCAGTGGTTGCTACCGCTACTCGCCGTGGGCCGCCGACCTCGGGACCAAGGGGGCCTGACCGATGGTCGCACTGCGGCGCCTCGGCGCGATGGTGCTCACCCTGGTGATCAGCTCGTTCGTGATCTTCGCCGGGATGTACGCGGCGCCCGGTGACCCGGTCGCGTTCCTGATCGGCAACCCGGAGAACATGACACCGGAGCGGATCGCCGCGGTGCGGGCCGAGTACCACCTGGACCAGTCGTTCCTGCAGCAGTACCTGATCTGGGCCAAGGACCTGCTGCACGGGGACTTCGGGTCGTCGTTCATCTACCAGCAGCCGGTCACCGACCTGCTCGGCAGCCGGCTGCCGGTGACGCTGTCCCTGGTCGCGTACGCCGGGGTGCTGTTCATCGTGATCGGTGTCGCGCTCGGGGTGCTCTCCGCGCTGCGCAAGGGCACCGCGGTCGACTCGCTCATCACGGGCGTCACCACGTTCGCGACCTCGATCCCCAACTTCGTCGTCGCGGTGGTGCTGATCTCGGTGTTCGCGGTGAAGCTGCGCTGGTTCTCGGTGTCGGGTCCGGGCGAGGGGTTCCTCGGCCGGATCCACCACCTCACTCTGCCGGCCATCGCGCTCGCGCTCGGCGCGATCGCGGTGGTCAGCCGGGTCACCCGGCAGACGATGGTCGAGCAGCAGAGTCTCGACCACGTCGAGGCGGCCCGCAGCTACGGTCTTCAGTCCCGGAAGACCGTACTGCGGCACGTCCTCAGGAACTCCCTCGGCCCGATCGTGACGATGTGCGGGCTGATCCTGGCCGGCATGCTGGCCGGCACGGTCGTGGTCGAGGGAGTCTTCGGGCTGAACGGGATCGGCAGCCTGCTGGTGGAGGCGATCAACACCCACGACTTCCCGGTGGTGCAGGCGATTCTGCTCTACATGGTGATCGCCTACATGGCCGTCACCGTGATCGTCGACCTGATCTATCCGTTGCTCGACGCAAGGGTCCTGGCCAGGAGCGTCTCATGACCGTTGATCTGTCCGCGCCCGTCCTGACCGCGACGACGGCCCGCCGTCGCCAGGAGTGGCCGTTCTACCTGAGCGCCGCCGTGCTGGCGCTGGCCGTGATCGCCGCGGTCTTCGCGCCGGTCGTGTCGCCGTTCGACCCGTCCCAGACCGACTTCGGCGCGCTCTGGGAGCCGCCGAACGCGACGCACTGGCTCGGCACCGACCAGTTGGGCCGCGACATCCTGTCGCGGATCATCCACGGGGCCCGGCCGAGCCTGCTCGGCGCGATCGCGCTGCTCGCGGTCGCGACCGTGCTCGGCGTACTGATCGGCATCACCGCGGCCTGGAAGGGCGGCTGGGTCGACACGGCGCTGAGCCGGGTGACCGACGTGATGTTCGCGTTCCCGGGGCTGCTGTTCGTCGTCCTGGTGATCGCCGTGTTCGACCGCGGTCAGCTGACCTCGGTGCTCGGGATGGCGCTGGCCTACGCGCCGGCGATCGCGAAGTTCACCCGGTCGATCGCGCTCGAGGAGATGGCTCGCCCGTACGTCGACGCGTACCGCCTGCAGGGAGTCGGCGGGGCCGTCCTGTGCGCCAGGTACCTGCTGCCCAACCTGATGCCCACGCTCGTCGGCTACCTGGTCGTGCTGTTCGGCGAGGGCCTGATGAGTCTGGCGTCGCTGAACTTCCTCGGCTTCGGCTCGCAGCCGCCGAGCTCGGAGTGGGGCCTGATGGTGCAGGAGGGCCGGACCGGTGTCATCCAGGGCATCGTCGGCCCGGCGCTGATCCCCGGTCTGACGATCGCGATCGTGGTGGTCGCGACCAACGTCGTCGGCGTCCGGCTGTCCGACAAGCTGGCGGTGAGGAAATGAGCATGCTGCTCGAGATCGAGGACCTGACGCTGCGCGTCCCGACGGTCGAGATCCTGCGCGGGATCTCGCTGCAGGTCGCGACCGGTGAGACGGTCGGGCTGGTCGGCGAGTCCGGTTCGGGCAAGTCGACCACGGCTCGTGCCGCGCTGCGGCTGTTCCCGGACGAGGCCCAGGCCGGCGGCCGGGTCAGCGTCGGGGGAGTGGACGTGCTGTCCGCCGACGACGCGACCGTGCAACGGATCCGCGCCAACGACGCGGCGATGATCTTCCAGGCACCCCGTACGGCGCTCAACCCGGTGCGGCGGATCGGCGACTCGGCGACCGAACGGCTGGTCCAGGTGCACGGGCTGAACAAGAAGGCCGCGCGGTCCAAGCTGCTCACGCTGTTCGAGCACGTGGGACTGCGAGATCCGGAGAGCCTGCTGAAGAAGTACCCGCACCAACTGTCGGGCGGGATGCTGCAGCGCGTCGTGATCGCGGCCGCGCTGAGCATCGACCCGAAGCTGCTGCTCGCGGACGAGGCAACGAGCGCGCTCGACGTGACGACGCAGGCCGAAGTGCTTGCCCTGCTCAAGCGGTTGCGCGGCGAGCGCGATCTCGGGGTCCTGTTCATCACCCACGACCTGCACCTGGCGGCGGCGTACTGCGACCGCGTGTACGTGATGCGGGAAGGGCTGATCGTCGACCACCAGCCCGGGGCGACGATCTTCGAGAACCCGGCCAACGAGTACACGCGGCAGCTGTCGGACGCCGTACCGACGCTGCCCGAGCAATCCCCGGCGCAGGACGAGGTGGTGGCGCAATGACGGTGCTGACGGTCGAGAAGCTGTGCAAGACCTTCCACGGCAAGCGCGGCCAGGCGCCGGTGGTGGCCGCGCGCGACATCAGCTTCGCGGTCGAGGCCGGCGGATCGCTCGGCGTCGTCGGCGAGTCCGGCTCCGGCAAGACCACCGTCGCCCGGATGCTCGTCGGCCTGTCCAGCCCCGACCAGGGCACGGTCACGGTCGACGGCCGGGAGACGAGCCGGTCCGAGCGCGGCAAGGCAGCCCGGCTGCGCCGGGCCCGGGAGATCCAGATGGTGTTCCAGGATCCCTACACCTCGCTCGACCGCAGGCTCAGCGTCGAGTCCTGCCTGCGCGACGTCCTGAACCGGCACCGCCCGGACCTGGACAAGTCGGCCGCGGCCGCCGAGGTCGGGCAGCTGCTCGACCAGGTCGGCCTGGCGAGCAAGCTGGTGGCGTCCCGGCCGCACGAGCTCAGTGGTGGCCAGCGGCAACGGGTCGCGATCGCGCGGGCGCTCGCCGTACGGCCGAAGGTCCTGGTGCTGGACGAGGCGGTCTCCGCGCTCGACGTCTCGGTGCAGGCCAGGATCCTTGCCCTGCTCAACGACCTCCGGGACGCGCTCGGGATCGCGCTGGTCTTCGTCAGCCACGACCTCGCCGTGGTCGGTGAGGTCACCGACCACATCCTGGTGATGTACCGCGGCGACGACGTCGAGCAGAACACCACCGCCGAGCTGCTCCGCCGGCCCCGCCACCCCTACACCCAGATGCTGCTCTCCTCCGCCCCCGGACCCGGCTGGCAGCCGGAACGCGTGGCCGAGCTGCGCGCGGCATTCGCACTCACCGAAGGACGCTCATGACCGACACCCAAAGGGTCGCCCCGACCGCGACGTTCTACCAGCGCGGTTCGATCCCGATCTTCGCCTCACAGGTCGATCCCCGGCTGCACTACCTGCTGTACGTGCCCCAGCAGCTGCGGGACGACGACAAGGCGCCGCTGCTGGTCGTGCAGCACGGGACCGCGCGGACCGCGGCCAAGTACCGCGACCACCTGCAGCCGTTCGCCGACGAGCACGGCGTGGTGATCCTGACGCCGATCTTCCCGGCCGGCCTGATCGACCCGAACGACCTGCACAACTTCAAGTTCATCGAGTACCACGGCATCCGGTTCGACCACATGCTGCTGTCGATCGTCGACGAGGTCGCCGAGCGGTTCCCGGTCGCGGCGGACAAGTTCTACCTGCACGGCTTCTCCGGCGGCGGGCAGTTCACCCACCGGTTCCTCTACCTGCATCCCGACCGGCTGGCCGCCGCGTCGATCGGCGCGCCCGGGCGGATCACGCAGCTCGACGACACGCTGGAGTGGTGGCTGGGGACGAAGGGCTTCGAGCAGAAGTTCGGCCAGACGATCGACTTCGACGCGCTGCGCCGGGTCCCGATCCAGATGGTCGTCGGCTCCGAGGACGTCGAGACCTGGGAGATCAACAACCCCGGCGAGTCCAACTGGATGGACGGCGTCGAGAAGACCGGCAGCACCCGCATCGAGCGCCTGCGCACCCTGGAGCGCAACTTCCGCACCCACGGCCTGAACGTCACCTTCGACGTGGTCGAGGGCGCCGCGCACTCGGGCAGCCTGATGCTACCGACGGTCACCCGGTGGATGGAGTCCCTGCTGAAGACGGCATGACAGCCGGCGGTGCATCCGGTCCCTGCCCCGGGTGCACCGCCCCCACCCGCCTCACGCGGCGGCGCGAGCCCGGTTCTTCTCGGCCCAGACAGTTCGCCGCAGCTTCGCCTGGTCCGGATACCCGGCCGCCTGGCCGATCAGGTACACGTCGTGACTGCGCATGTTCACCATCGCCGCGACGTACCAGACCGGGTTCCCCTCGGCCAGCATGGTGACGATCATCTGGTTGGCGCTGTTCTCGTTCATGCTGACCCTCTCCCTCGGCTTCTCGCTCTTACTGGTACGTCGGATCAGAGCCGCCCGGATCGACAAGACCGCGGCAGAAACTTTCGGCCGGTCGGAAGGTCAATCGTTGTCAAGGAAAATGGCGACCGTTGGGCGCACCGATCGACCGCTCAGCGGACTGTGTTTCGAGAATCGCCGTCTCGATTCTGGGCTGACCCTTCGGAGGCGATAGATTCGTAGTCCCCCCCACGTGTGGAGGTCCCACTCCCCCCGGGACCCGCACGGGCGAGTGCCCCGATCACGATCGGGGCATTCGTTTTTTCAGGCGTTGCTGCGGCGCCGGTAGAGCACGGACGCGAAAGTCACCGAGAAGACCAGCAGGCCGCTGCACCAAGCGAGCGCGATCCACCCGCTGCTGCCCAGCGGCGTACCGGTCAGGAAGCTGCGCACGGTCTCGATCACCGGCGTGATCGGCTGGTGCTCGCTGATCGGCCGCAGCCAGCCCGGCATCGTCTCGGGCTGCACGAACGCGCTGCTCAGGTACGGCAGGAACAGCATGAAGAAGCTCAGCGTGCTCGCCGACTCGACCGTCTTCGCGATCACGCCGAGCCCGGCCGCGAGCCAGGAGAGCGCGATCACGTACAGCGCCAGCAGCCCGATCGCGCCGAACCACTCGCCCACCGACGCGTTCGGGCGAAAACCCATCGCCAGCGCGGCGAGCAGCACGATCGCGGTCGAGGCCGCGTTCCGCGCGACGCTGGCGGTGACGTGCCCGGTGAGGACGGCGAAGCTGCGCACCGGCAACGACCGGAGCCGGTCGATCATGCCCTTGGTCATGTCGTCGGCGACCGCCATCGCGGTGTTCGACGCGCCGTACCCGGTGGTCAGCAGCAGGATGCCCGGTACGACGTAGTTGATGTACTCGGTCCCCGTCTCGATCGCGCCGCCGAACACGTAGACGAACAGCATCATCATCAGCAACGGCAGCAGGATCGACACGAACAACGTGTCCACGTTGCGCCTGCTCAGCCTGACGCTCCGGTCGATCATCGTCACGGTGTCGCTGACAGCAGCCCCGAACCCCTCGTGGCTCATGCGTTCTCCTTGGCGGTCAGAGTGAGGAAGACGTCGTCGAGCGTCGGCCGGTGCGACGAGACCCGGGCCGGCTGCAGGCCTTGCACTCGCAACTCGTCCAGTACGGCGTGCAGGTGCGCCGCCGTCCCGTCCGACGGAAGGTTCACCAGTACGCCGTCCGCGACGCCGTTGACGGCCTGGGCGGTCTTCTGCGCGTCGACCGCGTCGGTGAAGTACAGCTCGATCCGCTCGCCGCCGATCTGGCTCTTCAGCGCGTCCGCCGTCCCCTCCGCGGTGATCCGGCCACGGTCGAGCAGCACGATCCGGTCGGCCAGGCGGTCGGCCTCCTCGAGGTACTGGGTGGTCAGCAGGATCGTCGTCCCGTCGCGGACGAGCTCGCCGATCGCCTCCCACATCGTCAGCCGGCTGGCCGGGTCGAGCCCGGTGGTCGGCTCGTCGAGGAAGATCACCCGCGGCCGGCCGATCAGGCTCATCGCCAGGTCGAGGCGGCGGCGCATCCCACCGGAGTAGGTCTTCACCCGGCGGTCCATCGCGTCGGTGAGGCCGAAGCGTTCGAGCAGCTCGAGCGTGCGCTGCCGGGCCGGGCCGCGGCCGAGGTGCATCAGCCGGCCGACCATGACGAGGTTCTCGCGGCCGGTCTGGTTGTCGTCGACGGCGGCGTACTGGCCGGTCAGGCTGATCACGCCGCGGACCTTGGTCGCCGCGCGGACGACGTCGTACCCGGCGATGGTGGCGGTGCCCGCGCTCGGGCGGGTCAGCGTGGTCAGGATCCGCACGGTGGTGGTCTTGCCGGCGCCGTTCGGGCCGAGCAGGGCGACCACCTCGCCCTCGCGGACGGTCAGGTCGACCCCGGTCAGCACCTCGGTGCCGCCATACGACTTGGTCAGGCCGGTGGCCTCGACGATCATGGGTTCTCCCTACTGCGTATTGGGTACGCTAAATAGCGTAGCAGGTACGCAGTACAGATTTCTAGACTGAGGCGGTGGAGATGAACGAGTTGCCGGCGGACGTGACGCTGCTGTGGGGCCTGCGGGAGGTGACCCGGCGCGGGCCGAAGGCGTCGCTGTCGATCGACGACATCACCCAGGCGGCGATCGCGCTCGCGGACGCCGAGGGCCTGGCGGCGGTGTCGATGGCCCGGGTGGCCGAACGGCTGGGCAACTCCACGATGGCGCTCTACCGGCACGTGAAGAGCAAGGACGAGCTACTGACGCTGATGTCGGACGCCGCGCTCGAGCGCCCGTCACCGATGCCGGAGGGCATCGACTGGCGGACCGCGCTGACGTTCTGGGCCGACAACGTGCTGACCGTGCTGCGCACCCACCGCTGGTACGCGCAGGTCCCGGTCTCCGGCCCGCCGGCCGGGCCGAACAACCTGGCCTGGTTCGACTCGGCGCTCGGCGCGCTGGAGAGCACCGGGCTCAGCGAGGAGGGCAAGGTCGGCGTGGTGATGGGCCTGCTGACCTACGTGCACGGCCAGATCCGCCTGTCGATGGACCTGGCCTCGGGCTACGCCGACAATCCCGACGCGTTCAGCCGGTACGGCGAGATCCTGGCGAAGGTGGTCGACCGCCAGCAGTTCCCGGCGGTGGCGAAGGTGCTCGACGCGGGTGTGTTCGACCTCGAGATCGAGTTCGACGAGGTCGAGGACGCCGACTTCGACTTCGGCCTCCAGCTCTACCTCGACGGCGTCGCCGGCTTCATCGAACGGACCTGCAGCTAGCTGAGGTGGAGTACGGCGTCTGCCGCGGGTTTGGTGGACGCGATCAGGTGGGCGTTGCGTTCGTCGGAGCCGTACGTGCGGTCGTGGGCTTCCTCGGGGGAGCGGCCGAACCGGCGGTGACGGGCTTCCAGGCGGGCGTGGCGAACGTCCTCGGACAGCTCGACATACCAGACCTCGTCGAGCAACGACCGGCCTGTTGCCCAGGGCTCCTGGTCGAGCAGCAGGTAGTTGCCTTCGGTCACGACCAGGTCGACCTCGGGACCGACCCCGATGCTGGCGGCAATCGAGTCCTCCAGCTCGCGGTCGAACCGCGGCGCCCATACCGTGCCGTCGCGTTGCCTGAGGCGCCGGAGCAGCGCGACGAACCCACCCGCGTCGAACGTGTGCGGCGCTCCCTTCACGTCCGCCAGCCCGAGGGTCTCCAACGCGGACTGCGCGAGGTGGTACCCGTCCATCGGCACCAGCACGACCGTGAACCCGTCCGCGCCCAGCTCCGCGACCAGGCGCTCGGCGTACGTCGACTTGCCGGCCGCGGGCGCTCCGGTGATGCCGAGGATCGCGCGCTCGGGCCGCGCGGCCAGCTCGACAGCACGGTCACGGGCGGCAGCCGGGTCGAGTGAGCGCATCCCCAGATCCTAGGGCGCCGAGGTCGCTGGTGTGCTGCTCGACCACCAGGCGACGCGCGATCGAGCCGGGGCCTTCGAGCTGAAGAGTCTGTCCGTCGTCCGGCAGGCGGTATCCGAGCGTGGTGATGCTGTCCAGACACCGGGCGTCGCCGAGCACCGCCCAGCCGGACCGTACGCCGGGCGACAAGTCCAGATCCTCGACCAGTAGTTCGCTCGCCAGGAGCATCGCCCTTGTTCTGGTCCGGAGCCGGCCGCCGGCCTCGCCGTGACGGCCGAGGACCAGGGACTCCCGCAGTGTTGCCCGGCACCCGTCGCCCAGCGCGATCGAGGTCGAGCGCCCGACATCGGCGCCCTCGGCCACCACGAACGGCTCGCCGTGCCACGTCAGCTCGGCACCTTCGGTCAGCGTGATGTCCACGTCCCACCGAGCTGCTCCACCCCGCATCGCGTACGCGACCGTCCCGGCGGTCTCCACGATCTCCAGCCGGAGGTCGCCCTCGACCACCACCTCGATCCGCACGTTGTCCCCAGCAAGCAACAACGCGCCCGCGGCAACGAGCGCGACTCGCACCACGCCGTCCGGCGCGGGCAGTCGCCGCGGCGAGAGGTCGCCGGTCCGCAGGACGCACCGAGCTCGCACCGGATCGGCGACGACCTCAATGCGAGTGAGCATGCAGATCCGCGCTCGTGCCCGTGCCCGTGCCCGCGCTGTGCACGTGGGTGAGGATCTCGCCGTCCTCGCCGACGTGGGAGTGCGGCGCCATCGGTCCCGGATCGACCGGCACGTGCGCACCCCCGCGCACGATCGCGGTCATCTCCAGCACCCAGCGCTTCAGCGCCGCGACCGACTCGGGATCCGTCCGCGACAGAGCGAGCACCGGCTTCCCGGAGCGCGCGGCCTCGGCGTCGGCGACCATCCGCGGAACGTCCACCCCGACGTACGGCGCCAGGTCGGTCTTGTTCACCACCAGCAGATCAGCACGCGCGATCCCCGGCCCACCCTTGCGCGCCACGTCCCCACCGCCCGCGACGTCGAGCACGAAGATCTGCGCGTCGACCAGGGCGGGGGAGAACGTCGCGGTCAGGTTGTCACCGCCGGACTCGACCAGGACGACGTCGAGCGGGGCGAAGTCGCGTTCGAGGTCCTCGACGGCGATCAGGTTCGGCGTGACGTCGTCGCGGATCGCGGTGTGCGGGCAGGCGCCGGTCTCGACCGCGCGGATCCGCTCGGCGTCCAGTACGCCGGCCGAGCGCAGCAGCCGCGCGTCCTCGTCGGTGTAGATGTCGTTGGTGATCACGCCGAGCCGCAGCTCGGACGCGAGCTCGCGGCAGACGGTGGCGATCAGCGAGCTCTTCCCGGTACCGACCGGCCCCGCGACACCGAGCCGGAACGACCTGCTGGACTCAGGCATGGAACAACCTCATTCTCTCGATGGAGTGGTTCTGCGCGAACACGTCGACCAGCGGAGCGCCGTACGCCGGTACGTCGGTCGCGCGGGTCAGGTCGGCCACGTCGGCGACCAGGTCCTCGATGTCGGGATGGAGCGCGGTCAACCAGCAGGCCGCCTCGGCGGGATCGACCGGAAGCAGCTTGAGCGACGCCGCGACAACCGCCTGAGCGTCGTCGTACGCGATCAGTCGGGCGGTCTGCGCGGCGGACAGTCCGTTGATCGCGGCAACCACGCCGACGACGATCGGACGGGGAACTTCGGCATCAGCCCGCAGATGAAGCAGGACGCGCGGCCAGACCCTGCCGGCCAGTCGCAGGTAAGCACGGCCCTGCCGGCGTGAGACTTCCCGGAGTACCTGGCTGGGAACGCGTGCCGCCCAGGCGCACTCCAGAGTTTCAAGCTCCTCCAGCAGCTGACGAGCAACCACCGCCGTCCCCGCCTCCACGCGGGTGACCGTGCGGAGACGGTCACGCGCATACTGCTCGATCTCCTCCAGTTTGTTGCCATCGGCACCCAGTCCGGCGCGGACCGCTGGTTCGAGGCCGGCGGACTGCGTGTGACCGCCGGTCGGCAGCCGCGCGTCGGCGAGCATCATCGCGACCAGCTCGGGGGAGCCCATCAGAACAGCTGGTAGAGCTGGGCGAGTGGCAGGCGGTCGGCCGGCGCGGGCTCGATCAGGTCGCCGTCGACCTCGATCGCGAACGTCTCCGGGTCGATCTCGATCGACGGCAGGGCGTCGTTGTTCTTCATCTGCGCCTTCCCGACGTCACGCGTCGGACGGACCGCGAGCAGCTCACGCCGCAGTTCGAGGCGCTCGGCCAGGCCGTCCTCGAGCGCGGCCGGAGCGACGAACGTGTACGACGTCCGCGCGCCGATCGCGTCCCCGAACGCGGGCCGCATCAGCACCGGCTGCGGCGTCGGGATCGAGGCGTTCGGATCCCCGAGCGCGGCCCAGGCGATCGTGCCGCCCTTGATCACCAGCGCGGGCCGGACGCCGAAGAACGCCGGCTCCCACAACGCCAGATCGGCCAGCTTCCCCGGCTCCACCGACCCCACCAGGTAGTCGATGCCGTGAGCAACCGCCGGGTTGATCGTGTACTTGGCGACGTACCGGCGGACGCGATCGTTGTCGGCGAGCGAGCCGATCGCCGGCGTGCCGGCGCGGCCCGGCGTGCCGGCGCGGCCCGTCGGATCGTCGGAGCCGAGGTCCGGGGGACCACCGAGGTCCGGGGGACCACCGAGGTCCAGCCGTCCTCGGCGGGCCTTCATCACGTGGGCCACCTGCCAGGTCCTCGTGATCACCTCGCCGATGCGGCCCATCGCCTGGGCGTCCGACGAGGTGATCGACAGCGCGCCGAGGTCGTGCAGGACGTCTTCGGCGGCGATCGTGGTGGCGCGGATCCGGGACTCGGCGAAGGCGAGGTCCTCGGGGACCTCGGGATTGAGGTGGTGGCAGACCATCAGCATGTCGAGGTGCTCGGCGACGGTGTTGACGGTGTGCGGAAGCGTCGGGTTGGTCGAACCGGGGATGACGTGCGGGTGCGCGGCGATGGAGAGGATGTCGGGCGCGTGCCCGCCGCCGGCGCCCTCGACGTGGAACGCGTGGATCGACCGGCCGTCGATCGCCGCGAGCGTCGACTCGACGAAGCCGGCCTCGTTCAGCGAGTCCGCGTGCAGGGCGACCTGGAGACCCCAGTCGTCGGCGGCCCGCAGCGCGGCGTCGATCGCGGCAGGTGTCGATCCCCAGTCCTCGTGGACCTTGTAACCGGCAGCGCCGGCCAGTGCCTGTTCGGCCAGGCCTGCAACGCTGACGGTGTTTCCTTTGCCGAGCAGCAGTACGTTCAAAGGGAAGTCGTCGAGCGCGCGATGCAACTGCTGAAGATGCCAAGCGCCAGGAGTGACAGTGGTCGCCTTCGAGCCCTCGCTCGGGCCGGTGCCGCCGCCGACGATCGTGGTGATGCCCGACGCGCTCGCCTCGTGGAGCTGCGACGGCGAGAGCAGGTGGACGTGCGAGTCGATCCCTCCGGCGGTGAGAATCCGCCCTTCACCGGCGATCACGTCGGTCGACGGTCCGATCCGCAGATCGGGGTGGATCCCGTCGGCGATGTCCGGGTTCCCGGCTTTGCCGAGGGCAACGATCTTCCCGTCCCGGAGGCCGACGTCCGCGCGGACGATCCCCCACCAGTCGATCACCAGCACGTTGGTGATCACGGTGTCGGGCGCACCCTCGGCGCGGGTCGTGGTCCCCTGACCCATCGACTCGCGGATCGACTTCCCGCCGCCGAACACGACTTCCTCGCCGCCGACCGTCAGATCCCGCTCGACCTCCACCCACAGATCGGTGTCGGCCAGCCGCACCTGGTCCCCGACCGTCGGCCCGTACAAGGCGGCGTACGCGGTCCGCGAGATCTCAACCATGCTTGACCTGCAGACCCGGTACGACGCGCCGCCCGCGCAGGGCGACCGCGGCGACCTCGCGGGAAGCACCCGGCTCGAACCGCTGCGACGTGCCGGCGGGGATGTCGAGCCGGAACCCCGCGGCCGCCTCCCGGTCGAAGGCGAGCGCCGAGTTCGCATTGGGCAGGTGCAGGTGCGAGCCGATCTGCACGGGACGATCGCCGGTGTTGAGGACTACCAGCCGCAGCCGTTCGGACGGCGTACGGTCGGCGTTCAGTTCGATGGTGCCGGGAGCAACCCGAACGGCACCAGGGCCTTCAGCTGACATGGACAGCTCCTCAGATGATCGGGTGGTGGATGGTGACGAGCTTGCGGCCGTCCGGAAACGTCGCCTCGACCTGTACGTCGTGGAGAAGGTCAGCGACCCCATCCATCACGTCGGAGCGGGACAGCACCGTGCGGCCGCTCTCCATCAGGTCGGCGACCAGCGCCCCCTCGCGGGCCCGTTCGATCACCCAGGTGCTGAGCAGTGCCACGGCCTCGGGATGGTTGAGCGGAACACCTCGGGACAGCCGGTCGCGGGCGACCAAGCCCGCGACCGACAGCAGCAACTTCTCGACCTCGCTGGGGGTGAAGCTCATGAAGCGGGCAGGACGTGATCGGCGACCTTGTCGGTGCTCAGGCACAACGAGCACACGTACGCGTCGTGCGTCACACAGGCAGCCATGTCGGGCCGTTCGTAGTCCTGCCGGCAGACATGACAGGTCAGTACGACGCCCGACGGGTTGCCGTGCTCGTCGAGCATCGGGAGATCGATGCCGTCGTCGGTACGACGCAGGTAGTACTTGCCCTTCGTCGCCAGCGCCAGCAGCGGCGGCAGCACGAGCGCCAGCCCGATCGCGACCAGCGGCGAGTACGGCTTGATCGCCGGCCCGAGACCGCCGAAGAAGACCAGGATCGAGATCCCCGCGGCGACCGTCATCGAGACGAACCCGACCGGGTTGACGGCGTACAGCATGCCCCGGCGGAACTCCGGCCGCAGCGGCGACAGCTTCAGCAGGTACTTGTTGAAGACGATGTCGGAGGCAACGACCACGATCCAGGCGATGCCGCAGTTGGCGTAGAAGCCGAGAATGGTGTTGAGGAAGTCGAACATGTTCGCCTCCATCAGCACCAGCGCGATCACCAGGTTGAGGCCGAGGAAGACCAGCCGGCCGGGGTAGTGCCGGGTCAGTCGCGTGTACGAGTTCGTCCAGGCGAGCGAGCCGGAGTACGCGTTGGTGACGTTGATCTTGATCTGGCTGATCACGACCAGGACGACGGCCAGCGTCATCGCCAGCCAACCGGGCAGGAATCCGTTGTAGATCTCCAGGAACTGGTGCACGGGCTCGTTCGCGACCGCGGCGCCGTCGGCGACGTTCGCGATCAGGTAGACGGCGAGGAACAGCCCGATCGCCTGCTTCAGCGCGCCGAAGATCACCCAGCCCGGCCCGGCCAGCAGCATCGCGGACCACCAGCGGCGCGAGTTCTCCGGCGTCTTCGGCGGCATGAACCGCAGGTAGTCGACCTGCTCCGCGATCTGCGCGATCAGCGACAGGCAGACTCCGGCGGCGAGCAGCATCGAGCCGACGTCCGTCGCGCCCTGCCCGTTCTCGCCCTGGTAGTCGAAGAACGACGACACCGACTCCGGGTGCGAGACCACGAGGTAGACGAACGGCAGCACCATCAGCACCAGCCACAGCGGCGTCGTCCAGACCTGCAGCGTGGACAAGACCTTCATCCCGTAGATGACCAGCGGGAAGATCACCAGCGTCGACACGGCGTACCCGAGCCACAGCGGCACGCCCAGCCCGAGTTCCAGGCCCTGGGCCATGATC
The DNA here is from genome assembly GCF_049844575.1 of Kribbella sp. DT2. Taxonomy (NCBI): domain Bacteria; kingdom Bacillati; phylum Actinomycetota; class Actinomycetes; order Propionibacteriales; family Kribbellaceae; genus Kribbella; species Kribbella sp. DT2. The sequence continues at coordinate 530,807 of NZ_JBNCLH010000003.1, forward strand.
GAGCCCTCGAGGGCGAAGAAGATGAACGTGAACGACGCGAAGATCACGTTCGTCACCACCGACCCGTAGTACCCGAAGCCGCTGCCGCGGGTGATCAGGTCGAGGTCGACGTTGTAGCGCGCCGCGTAGTACGCCAGCGGCAGGCCGGTCGCGAAGATCACCACGGCGAAGATCGCGATCCCCCACAGCGCGTTCGTCGTGCCGTACGAGATGCCGATGTTCGCGCCGATCGCGAAGTCGGCCAGGTAGGCGATGCCGCCGAGCGCGGAGACACCGACCACGCCGGTCGACCACTTGCGGTAGCTGCGCGGCGCGAACCGCAGCGTGTAGTCCTCGAGCGTCTCGCGGGTCGCCGTACTGGGGGCGGGTGGCTCAGTGCGCTGGTCGAGCGAGGGTTCAACGGTCATCACGAACTCCTGGCGGGCACCTTCAGGCGGGTGGTGCAGTCGATGCACCCGAATGGAAGGAACCTAGGAACCGTCTGTTACCGGCAGATGACGCAACCGCTACGTTCTTGTATTTCCATCTGGAAGTAAGTCGCCGACGTCCAGCGCGCACTCGACCCGGCGCTCGGCGGCGCGCAGACGAAGAGCCACGGTCGCTCCGACCGGCGACAGCGCCGTCACGATCCGCCGCTTGTCGGAGGGGTGGATCCGGCGCAGCACCAGCCCGCGCTCGACCAGCTTGTCGACGTACCGGGTCAGGCTCGCGGGCGGCAGCACGGCGGTCTCGGCGAGCGTCGTCATCGGCAGGCCCGGCTCCTCGTGCAGCGCGGACATCACCCGCCACTGCTCGATCGTCAGCTCGAACTCGTCCAGCTCCGGCAGCAGCCCGAGCTCGATCCGGCGCTCGGCCTGCTTGAGCAGGAGCAGCAGACTGGCCGCCATGATCCTCCCCGGGGTCGTGTACGCCGTCTCACGGTGCGGCGAATATAGCTCAGCGCTCGAAGATCCGGTCGCGGTTGGCCCACACTGGTCGGCATGCCAGGGCCCGCGGAGGTGATCTCGATCGCCTTCGTCGTGCCGCGGCAAGGGCCGACCGGGATCTACGGCCCGTCCTGCCTGGCCTGCGGTCAGCTCGCGGTCGAGCAGCTCAACGCGCGCAACGGGATTGCCGGCCGCCCTGTAGAGCTGGTTCACGTGGACGCCGGCCGTGCGCCTGCAGTCGTCGCCGAGGAGGTCGGGCGGCTGGTCGACACCGGCCGGGTCGACGCCGTCGCCGGCTGGCACATCTCCGCTGTCCGCGTCGCGCTGACGCAGCGGATCGGCGGCCGCGTCGTCTACGCGTTCGCGGCGATGCACGAGGGCCGCGACGACACCCCGGGCGTGTTCATGCTCGGTGAACGGCCGGTCAACCAGTTGTTGCCCGCGGCCCATTGGTTGCGCGACCAGCACGGCGTCCGGCGATGGGTGGTGGTCGGCAACGATTACGTCTATCCACGCGTGACCGGGGAAGTGGCGACGTCTGCCTTGCTGGGTTCAGGATCCGAGGTCATCGGTACGTCGTACGTCCCGCTCGGAACGACGGACTTCGGTCCCGTGCTGCGTGAGATCGCCCGCAGTACGGCCGACGGCGTGATCATGCTGCTGATGGGACAGGACGCCGTCCACTTCAGTCGCCAGTTCGCGCGCGCCGGACTGAGCGAGCGGCTGGTCCGGCTGAGTCCCGCCGTCGAGGAGAACACGCTGCTCGGCGCCGGTGCCGCCGCGAACCACGGCCTGTACGCCGCCGCGGCGTACTTCGACGGCATGGCGACGGTCGAGAGCAGCGAGTTCGCCCGCGACTACTACGCGCGGTTCGGAGCCTGGGCTCCGGCTCTGAACGCGGTCGGGGAGTCCTGCTACGAAGCGATCCACTTCCTGGCCCGGCTCGGCGAGGTCGCCGGCTCGGTCGCGATCGCGGACGTCGCGGCGATGGGCAGCGGGCAGTTCTGGAGCAGTCCGCGCGGGCTGCTCCGGCTCGACGGCAACCTGCTCGACCAGGACGTCTACCTGGCCGCGGCCGACGGGTTGCAGTTCAGGATCCAGGATCGGATCACCCGGCTCAGTTGAGCTGTGACACTCCGGTTGGTCCACGGCGTCGAAGAGATCAAAGGCGACCAGAACGTTTTCGTGGGTCTTGACGTCTTTGTCTACAAGGGATGCCGACCAGACCGACCCGGAGGTGCGTTGTGCTGGCCACAACTCTGAGTCCGACTCGCCAAGCCCGGCTGACAGTGGGAGCTGTCGACTCGGTGACGTACCTGGCCGCCGCTGAGCTGTACGGCGGCCGGAGCTTTCTGCAGAACCCGTCGTGGGCGCAGGTCAAGCCCGATTGGCGACCGGAGCTGCTCGCCTGGCGCGACGCGGACCACGAGATCGTCGGTACGGCGCTCGTGCTCTACCGCTCCGTGCCCGGGCTGAAGCGCTACTTCGCCTACCTGCCGGAGGGTCCGGACATCGACTGGATCGACCCGTCGCTGGAGCGGTGGCTCGCGCCGCTGGTCGAGCACCTCGTCGCGGCGGGCGCGTTCGCCGTACGGGTTGGGCCGCCGCCCGCGTTGCGCAGGTGGAGGGCGTCGACGTTGAAGGCGGCGGCCGGTCCGTCGCTGCGGATCGGGGACGTGCTGCCCGATCTGGTCGAGCCGGTCGGGTCGTCGGTGGGTGACCGGTTGCGCTCGCTGGGCTGGAGCCGGTGCGACGACGGCGGAGATGCTCAGCCGCGGTTCGTCTTCCAGGTCCCGCTGCGCTCGCTGGACGACGTGCTCACCTCGATGAACAGCGAGTGGCAGCGAAACCTCAAGAAATCGGTGCGTTCCGGGATCGAGACCCGGATCGGCGACGAGGGTGATCTGCCGACGTTCTACCAGTTGCTGCAGACAACCGAGCAGCGCAACGGCTTCCGGCTCGGGCGATCGCTGGGCTACTACCAGCGTCAGTACCGGGCGCTGAACGCCGAGGCCGGCGGGCGGATGCGGTTGTACTTGGCGTCGTACGAGGGGGAAGTGCTGGCGGCGCACACGATGAACGTGGTCGGGCGCCGGGTCTGGTACCAGACGGGCGCGTCCGCGAGCCATCGGCGCGACGTGCGGCCGAGCCATGCGTTGCAGTGGCGGATGATGCAGGATGCGTTCAAACACGGTGCGGCGTACTACGACATGCGGGGGATCTCGGACTGCCTCGATCCGGAGCGGCGCGAGTTCGGGCTGCTGCGGTGGAAGCTCGGGACCGGCGGCGACGTGGTCGAGACGCTGGGGGAGTGGGAGTTGACGCTCCCCGGCGTCGTCAACCAGACGCTGCACCACGCGATGCGGCGCTACCGGGCGCGCTGACCGCGCCAGGCGGCGAGGGCGACGTCGACGATGTCGGCGCGCGGCCCTTCGATCGTGTCCGGAGCGGACCACTCCGCGTAGTCCGTCGTACCGCCGACTTCGAGCGTGCCGAGGCTCCCGCCGACGATCGAGGCCCGGTAGACGACCCGGAGCGACTTGAACGGCAAGGGCCGGTCCGGCTCGGCGCCTGCGGTGAACGAGTGCACGGCCAACGGCTCGTGCAGGACCACCTGGTACCCGGTCTCTTCGAGGACCTCGCGGACGACGGCTTCCTCGACGGTTTCGTCGTACTCGACACCGCCGCCGGGGAGACTCCAGCAGGCCTCGCCCCGGCCGCTGCCGTTGTACCAGGTGAGCAGGACCTGCTCGGCGTCGTCGACGATCAGCGCGTACGCCGCGAGCCGCGTGTGGTACTCGGTGAAATGCACTGGATCATCGTAGGACCTGTCCGATGTAGCCGTCCGGGCGGATCAGCAGCTCGTCACCGTCGTTCGCGGCGTAGTAGGTGAAGGCTTCCGGTGAGGCGTAGGCGTTGGCGGTCGGGGAGTGGGCGATGTCGACGGTGTGGGGGTGGTTGCCAGGGGCATCAGGGCTGAAGCGGAGCAGGGTCTCGTGCGGACCGGTGAAGAGCTCGAAGAGCCGCGTCCTGTTACCTTGGGCGTCGACGAGCGGCGAGTCCGGAGCCCGGTCGCCGACGGCCAGCACTGCCGGGTCGTCGAGGTCGCGGTAGGTGATGTCGAGCTGCTGGGTGTCCCGGCCGCGTTCGTGGGCGCGCTCGTCACCGTCCTGGTACTTCTTCATCAGTCCGGTGCTGATCCCGAGCACCCGTTCCGCGTTCGTCCGGCGCTCCGGCTCGTACGACGCCAGCCGCTCCTCGTTGCCGCTGGCAAGTTTCCAGCCGAGGTTGTACGCGTCCTGCACGCCGGTGTTCAGGCCCTGGCCGCCGGTCGGCGGGTGCACGTGGGCCGCGTCGCCGGCCAGGAACACACGGCCGTCGCGGAACCGCCCGGCCAGCCGGATGTTCGGGCGCCAGATCGTCGACCAGGTCAGGTCGCGCAGCTTCGCGACCCCGGGACCGGCGAAGCGGTCGACCAGCTCCTGCAGGATCTCCAGCGTCGGGTCGACGTGGTCGTCGTCGAGCGGCGTACCGAACTGGAACTGGTCGCCGCCGGACAGCGGCGTCATGATCACGCCGGTCATCGGGTCGGTGCCGCGGGCGAACCAGTACCCGGAGTCGTGGTCGAGCCCGTCGGCCGCGACGTCGCCGAGCAGCATCCGGATCGAGTCGTCGGTGGTGCCGACGAACGGGATGCCGAGCGTCCGGCGGACCGTGCTGCGGCCGCCGTCGGCGCCGACCAGGTAGTCGACGGTCAGCGTCTCGCCGGTGGACAGCTGGGCGGTGACGCCGTCGGCGTCCTGGGCGAAGGTGGTCAGCCCGGTGCCGGGCTCCACCTGTACGCCGTACTCGGAAAGCTTGGCGCGCAGGATCGCCTCGGTCCTGGACTGGCCGAGCATCAGCGCGTTCGGGTACGGCGCGTCCGGCGTCGGCTCGACGATCGGAGCCATCCTGCGTTCCTGGACGAAGGTGCCGTCGATCACGACCTTCATCGCCGGGACCGGGATGCCCTGGGCCTGCACCTCGTCGAGCACGCCGAGGTCCTCGAACACCTCCAGCGTGCGCGGCTGGAGTCCGTCGCCGCGCGATCCCTCGAAGTACGACGCTGCCTGGTCGACCAGCCGGACGGCGATCCCGCGGCGGGCCAGGTCGATGGCCAGGGTCAGCCCGGTCGGGCCGGCGCCGGCGATCAATACGGTCATGTGCTTCTCCGTTTCACTGAATTATGATTCACTGAATCTGAATTCAGTTTGCGCGTCGCTAGGCTTCGCTGTCAAGGAGGTGGTCGTGGTGCAGACCGGGAGCCGCCAGGAGAAGGCGGCCGGGACCGAGGCCGCGCTGAAGCAGGCCGCGCGGCAGGTGTTCGCCGAGCGCGGGTACCTGAACACCAAGATCACCGACGTCACCGCCGCGGCCGGGCGGGCGACCGGCTCGTTCTACAACCACTTCGCGAGCAAGGAAGAACTGCTCGAGTCGCTGCTCACCGACATGCTGGCGACCGCGGACGAGGCGGTGCTCGGGGACGCGACCCACTCGGCGGACTTCAGCGAGCGGTCGTCGATCCGGTGGCACGTCGCGACGTTCTGGCGGTTCTACCAGGCGCACCTGCCGGAGATGGTCGCGCTCAAGCAGGCCGCGATGGTGGACCCGGCGGTCGGCCTGCGGCTGCAGCAGATCATGAACGACGACCGGGCGCACATGGTCGAGCACTTCTCGCACCTGCCCGACGCGCCGGCGGACCCGACGCCGCACATCTCGGCGATGAACGCGCTGCTGGAGGGGTTCGCCTACCAGTGGCTGGTGGTGAACGCCGCCGACGGCCGGACGATCCCGGACGAGGAAGCGATCGAGCTACTCACCGACCTGCTGCACCACGGGTTCGCGGGCAGCTGAGCCGGGGCGAGTGAATGGAGGCTGACTCCGGCCCGGCCTACTCCTCCGGCGGCGGTGGTTCCTCCGCGCCTTCCCGCTCGTCGCGATCTGCCCACTCCAGCAGCGTGTCCAGCGTGTACGGATCGTCGTCGATCTTCTCGTGCAGGTCGCCCAGCTCGGCGAAGCGGGCGGGCACGGTCGCGATGGTGAACTCGCGCGGCTCGACGTCGTCGACCTCGTCCCACCGGATCGGCGCCGACACCGTGCCCTCGGGGTTGCCGCGCACCGAGTACGCCGCCGCGATCGTGTGGTCCCGTGCGTTCTGGTTGAAGTCCACGAACAGCTTCTTCGGATCCCGGTCCTTGCGCCACCAGGTCGTGGTGACGTCCTCGGGCGCCCGTCGCTCGACCTCGCGCGCGAACGCGAGCGCGGCCCGCCGTACGTCGGTGAAGCCGTGCTCGGGCTTGATCCGGACGTACACGTGCAGGCCCGAACCGCCCGAGGTCTTCGGGTAGCCCACCGCGCCCAGCTCGTCGAGCACTTCCTTCGTCACGTGCGCGACCCGGCGTACGCGATCGAAGGGGCAGTCCGGCATCGGGTCGAGGTCGATCCGCCACTCGTCGGGCTTCTCGGTGTCGGCCCGCCGGCTGTTCCACGGGTGGAACTCGACCGTCGACATCTGCACCGCCCACGCCACGTGCGCGACCTCGGTGACGCACAGCTCGTCGGCGGTCCGGTTGTAGCGCGGGAACTTCACCCGCACGGTCTCCATCCAGTCCGGCGCCCCGTTCGGCAGCCGCTTCTGGTGCACCTTGTCGCCCGCCACCCCGTCGGGGAACCGGTGCAGCATGCACGGCCGCTCCCGCAGCGCGCGCACGATCCCGTCCCCGACCGACAGGTAGTACTTCACCAGGTCGAGCTTGGTCTCGCCCCGCGCCGGGAAGTACACCCGGTCCGGGTTGGAGATCCGCACGATCCGCTCCCCGACCTCGAGCTCGATCGCCGGAGACTTGCTCTTGGCAGCCTTCTTCTTCGCCGCACCCGTAGACCCCGCCGAGGACTCCGCCATACAGCCAACCTAACCGCCCCAGGGGACATGCAGCACTCACCAACCCGTCACAACCCACTCACCGCTCGCCCGCCCAGGCGAGAGCTCCACTCCGCAACCCCACTTGCTGAGTGCTGCAGCTCCGCTGGTCCACCGGCCGGGACCTTGCACACCCACCCGGGAGCGTGAACAAGAAATAGCCTGTCCTCGGTCCCCAGTTGTTGTCCGAGGTCCCCGGAGCGCGGGTGTGATCCCCCGGAACGCGTGCGTGGTCCACGCGAGGTGCACGTGGTCCCGGGACCTGTCCCGGAGTCCCCGTGAGGCGTGCGTGGTCCCCCGGATCTGTGCGTGGCCGGTTCTGGCTGCGTCCGCCGGGCCCCGGCGCGGCCTCAGACCAGGCGCGTCAGCCAGCCGTGGTCGTCGGGGATTCGGCCGTACTGGAGGTTGAGCAGGGTCTTGCGGAGGGTGGCGGTGATCGGGCCGACGCCGTGGTTGACCGTGTGGTCGCCGATCAGGACCTCGTCGTCGGGCCAGGCGAGGCGGCCGATGGGGGTGATGACGGCGGCGGTGCCGGAGGCGAAGACCTCGGTGATGTCGCCGGAACGGACCCCGTCGCGCCACTCGTCGGCGGAGACACGGCGCTCGACGACGGTGTGGCCGAGGTCGCGGGCCAGGTCGATCACCGACGTGCGGGTGACGCCCTCGAGGATCGAGCCGGACAGCTCGGGGGTGACGATCGAGCCGTCGGCGTGCACGAAGAACAGGTTCATGCTGCCGATCTCCTCCAGCCAGCGGCGCTCGACCGCGTCGACGAAGGCGACCTGGTCGCAGCCGTTGGCGACCGCTTCGGCCAGGGCGGCCAGGCTGGCGGCGTAGTTCCCGCCGCACTTGGCCGCGCCCGTGCCGCCGGGAGTGGCCCGGATCGACGACGTGGTCAGCCAGATCGACACCGGCTTCGGACCGGTCTCGAAGTACGCGCCGGCCGGTGAGGCGATCACGCCGAACAGCACCTCGTTGGCCGGGCGGACACTCAGTGCGGCCTCGGTGGCGATCATGTAGGGCCGCAGGTACAGGCTGCTCTCACCGCTGCCCGTCTCCGGCACCCAGGCCTCGTCGACGGTCAGCAGCGCCCGCAGTGCTGCGATGAAGTCCTGCTCCTCCACCTCCGGCAGCGCGAGCCGTTGGGCGCTCCGGCGGAAGCGGGCCGCGTTGAGCTCCGGGCGGAACGACCAGACCGAGCCGTCCTCGTGCCGGTACGCCTTCAGCCCTTCGAAGATCTCCTGCGCGTAGTGCAGTACGGCGGCCGCCGGGCTCACCTTGAGCGGTGCGTACGCCGTCACCTTCTGGTCGAACCAGCCGCGCTCCCGCGACCAGGACGCGAGCACCATGTGGTCGGTGAACGCCTGGCCGAAGCCGGGCTTGTCCAGCACCGCCGTCCGGGCCGCCGCACTCGCCGGATCGCTCCGCAGCTCCAGCTCGAAGTCCCACGCGCCTGTCATCACCGTCGCACCGTCTGCAGTCGTCACTCTCGGCACGCTACCCCTGCCCTTCCCCAGTGCTCGACCCGCTGCCCACACTCCGACCCCCGAACGGCCGGCGCCGCAGGAGCTCCCGGTAGTCCCGCACGGCCGGCCGGGTCAGCTCCTTGCCCTGTACGGCGGCCAGCACCCGGCCGCCCGCGTCGTACAAGCTCGGGCTGTGCCACTGGTCCTCCAGCTCGACCAGAGTCCGCATCGCCATCGCCAAGCCGGTCGCGACGTCGCCGTCGAGCACCAGGCACTCCGCCAGCAGCAGCCGAAGCTCAGCCTCCTCCCGGCGCAGCTCGGCCGGGCACAACCCCAGCGCCCGATCCAGCGAGACGTACGCCGAGGCGGTGTCGCCCAGCACGGTGTGCACGAAGCTCTCCACACTCGACGGCTCGTGCGCCGCCCAGCCGAACACGGAGCCCGAGCTGTCGATCCCGCCCGGCAGCAAGCGCACCGCCAGCCGAGCCTCCTCAGGCCGACCGAGCACAGCCAGCAGCCGAGCCTGCGCAGCAAGAGCACGAGCCTGGTCCCGGGGCCGCTCGGCCAGAGTGAGTGCGTCGACTCCCAACTCCAGCAGGCCGGCTCCGCCGGAGTCGGTCGTGCTCATCACCTGCCAGCTTCTTGCCTGACTCGCGATCCAGTCGGAGCCAGAGCTGTCGGCGGTCGCACGGGCCGTACGCCACCAGCGCTCGGCGGCGCGGGACCTGCCCGAGGACGAGAGCGTCAGCGCGATCAGTACGGCGAGCTCGGCGGCTGGTACGGCGAGGTCAGCCGCTTCGGACCCGGCCGTTCGGTGCAGGAGCTCGAGGTCGGCGGTCAGCTCAGGCAGCAGGTCCGCAGCCGGCGTGAGGCTGAAGGTGCTTGCGTAGTCCGCAGTCGTCGTCGACCACTCGGCTCCCACCGACGAGCGCACGAACGCTTCCGTCACGCCGTGCCGCACGGCCTCCAGCAGCTGCCCACCTTGTACTACGGGGAGCGGGCGGGCCTGACGGTCCCGCTGGAAGGCCTGGGCCAGAGCGCCGGCACCGGCCAGCTCCCGGTCGCACAGGCGAGCCAGATGGGCGGAGCCCGGGCGGCGGCCGCGTTCCACCTGGGACAGGTAGCTGTGGTCGTAGCCGACGCGGGTTGCGAGTTGGCGCAGGCTCAGGGCTGCTGCCTGGCGGCACCTCCTCAGCTGTACGCCGAACGGTTCCAGTGCTGTCTCGGCCACAGGTCCTCCCCCCACTGCTCACGCCCGGTGGTTGCGGTGCGTGTCTGGAACGCTACAAGGGCCTACCGACAGAAAGTGGGGCAGTGGCTCCCACGCAGGCAGGCAGCGGCGGCTGGGGGCCGTGGGCTGTTTGGAGAGCCCACAGATCACACCTGGTGGGGCATGTGGCCGGTGGTGAGACTTGGTGGTGTGGGCCGGCAGGGGATGACACGGGTGATGACACAGCAGGGGCCGCCGCGGGCCTTCTGGCTGGTGCGGTCCGACGGTGGTGGTGCGGTGGCGGAAGGGGTGCTGTGGGCGGATGGGGTGGTGGCCGTGCGGTGGTGCGGGCAGGGGACCGCTGTCTCGGTGTGGTCGGGCGGGCTGGACGCGTTGCTCGCCGGACACGGCCGGGACGGCAGTACCGAGGTGCGGTGGACCGAGCAGCCCCACGAGCACAACCACGACCACCCCGAGCACAGCCACGACCACCACGAGCCGCCGCGCGACCAGGCCGACGAGCCCGTCCGGCGGCCGCCGTACCTGCCGGCACCGGGCGTGGACGGCCGGTGCGTGCGCTGCGGCGGGTACTGGCCATGCCTGGACTGCGGCTTCTGACGGGAAACCGCCAGTGACGCGTCGGCATCCGGACAGCGTCGGTAAGCCGACAGTCGCGGCGCATTGACGACCTACTTCTGAAAGCTCTCTACTAAATGGACCCGCCTCTGGAGGTCCCTGTGCGCCCACCACGCTTGCTGGCCGCGTTGCTGCTCGTCCTCACCGGACTTGTCGCCGTCGCGTCCCCGGCGCAAGCCGCCAACATCCTGACCAACCCCGGCTTCGAGAGCGGCTCGCTGAGCGGTTGGAGCTGCTCCGGTGGCTCGGTGGTCGCCAGCCCGGTCCGCACCGGCAGCCACGCCTTGCAGGGCGGAGTGACCGGCTCCGACTTCGCCCAGTGCAGCCAGACGGTCGCCGTACAGCCCAGTACGGCGTACACGCTGTCGGCCTGGGTCCGCGGCTCCTACGTCTACCTGGGCGTGACCGGCGGCGCCTCCACCTGGACGCCGTCGGCCGGCAGCTACACGCAGCTGTCGGTCTCCTTCACCACGACGGCGTCGCAGACGTCAGCGCAGATCTACCTGCACGGCTGGTATGGCCAACCGGCGTACCAGGCGGACGATGTGATCCTGGACGGCCCCGGCGGCAACCCGCCGACCCAAGGCGCTCCCAGCGTGCCCGGCAACCCGTCGGTCACCGGCACCACCAACAGCTCGATCGGCCTCACCTGGCCGGCCTCCACCGGCACGGTGACGGGCTACCGCGTCTACGAAGGCGCCAGCGTGGTCAAGACCGTCACCGGAACCAGTACGACGATCGACGGGCTCAGTGCGTGCACCAGCCACAGCTACTCGGTAGCGGCGTACAACGCCCAGGGGGAGTCGGCCAAGACCTCAGCAACCAGCGCCACGACAGCAGGCTGCGCCAGCACCGGTCTGCCCAAGCACGCGCTGATCGGCTACCTGCACGCGAGCTTCGCCAACGGCTCGGGCTACGTCCGGATGGCCGACGTACCGGCCGCGTGGAACATCGTCAACCTGTCCTTCGGCGAGCCGACGTCGGTGACGTCCGGCGACATCCGCTTCAACCGCTGCCCGGTCGCCGAGTGCCCGAACGTCGAGAGCGACGCCGACTTCCTGGCCGCGATCAAGGCCAAGCAGGCCGCCGGCAAGAAGGTCCTGCTCTCGATCGGCGGCCAGAACGGCCAGGTCCAGCTGACGACGGCAGCCGCGCGCGACGCCTTCGTCAGCTCGGTCGGCACGATCATCGACCGCTGGGGCCTGGACGGCCTGGACGTCGACTTCGAGGGCCACTCGCTCTACCTGAACGCCGGCGACACGGACTTCCGCAACCCGACCACGCCGGTCGTGGTGAACCTGATCTCGGCGCTGAAGACCCTCAAGGCCCGGTACGGCGCGAAGTTCGTGCTGACGATGGCGCCCGAGACCTTCTTCGTCCAGGTCGGTTACCAGTCGTACGGCGGCAACGGTGGCAGCGGCGACAACCGGACCGGCTCCTACCTGCCGGTGATCCACGCCCTGCGCGACGCGCTCACCGTTCTGCACGTCCAGGACTACAACTCGGGACCCGTGATGGGCCTCGACAACCAGTACCACACCATGGGCGGCGCCGACTTCCACATCGCGATGACCGACATGGTCAAGGCCGGCTTCCCGGTCGCGAGCACCGGCCAGACCTTCCCGGGCCTGCGCGAGGACCAGATCGCCTTCGGCCTGCCGGCCGCCGTCAGCGCCGGGAACGGCCACACCGCCCCCGCGGCCGTTCACCAGGCGCTGGACTGCCTGGTCAAGGGCCAGAACTGCGGCGGCTACAGCCTGCGCGGCGGCGCCAGCCCGTCGCTGCGCGGGCTGATGACGTGGTCGATCAACTGGGACAGGTTCTACAACTGGGAGTTCCAGAACAGCCACGCGCCGTACCTCGCCGCCCTACCGTGAAAGGGCGCCCGGTCAGCCTGTGGAGGAATCGCTCCCACAGTTGGCCGGGCGCTGGTATGAAAGAGGCATGACAGCGTCGACTTCCCGCCCGGTGATCATCACCGTGGACGACGACCCCGGGGTGTCCCGGTCGATTGCCCGCGACCTTCGCCGCCGGTACGGCGAGGAGAACCGCATCGTCCGGGCCGAGACCGGTGCGCAGGCGCTGGACGCGTTGCGCGAGCTGAAGCTGCGCGGCGAGCCGGTCGCGCTGCTGCTGGCCGACTACCGGATGCCTCAGATGACCGGCATCGAGTTCCTGGAGCAGGCGATGGACCTGTTCCCGCTCGCCCGCCGGGTGCTGCTGACGGCGTACGCCGACACCGACGCCGCGATCCAGGCGATCAACGTCGTCGACCTCGACCACTACCTGCTCAAGCCGTGGAACCCGCCGGAGGAGAAGCTCTACCCGGTGGTCGACTCGATGCTGGAGCTGTGGAAGGCGACCCCGGAGCCGTCCACCGACGAGACCCGGGTGATCGGGCACCGCTGGTCGGCGCCGTCGTTCGCGGCCCGTGACTTCCTCGCCCGCAACGCCGTGCCCTATCGCTGGTACGGCGTGGACGACGACGAGAGCAAGCGGCTGCTCGAGGCCGCCGGCGTGGACGGCTCGACGCTTCCGGTGGTGATCACGCCGGACGGCTCGGTCATGGTCGCGCCGAGCGAGGCCGATCTGGCCGCCAAGGTCGGGCTGTCGACCTCACCGGCCGAGGCGTTCTACGACCTGGTCGTGGTCGGCGGCGGGCCCGCCGGGCTCGGCGCCGCCGTGTACGGCGCCAGCGAAGGGCTGCGGACGGTCTTGGTCGAGCAGCTGGCGACCGGTGGCCAGGCCGGCCAGTCCAGCCGCATCGAGAACTACCTGGGCTTCCCGGACGGGGTGTCCGGCGCGCAGCTGACCGACCGGGCACGGCGGCAGGCGGTGCGCTTCGGCGCCGAGCTGCTGACCGCCCGCCAGGTGGTCGGGCTGGACACGACCGGCTCGGCCCGGCGGCTGAAGTTCTCCGACGGCAGCGAGATCTCCGCGCACTCGGTGATCCTGGCGACCGGCGTCGCGTACCGGACGCTGCAGGCGCCCGGCGTCGAGGACCTGTGCGGCCGCGGTATCTACTACGGCTCCGCGACCACCGAGGGCCCGAACTGCGCCGGCCAGGAGATCTACATCATCGGCGGGGCGAACTCGGCCGGTCAGGCCGCGGTCTACTTCAGCAACCATGCCGAGCGCGTGCATATGCTGGTCAGAGGGCCGTCGCTCGAGGCGACCATGTCGTCGTACCTGATCAACCAGATCGAGGCCATCGACAACATCGAGGTGCACACCTGCACGCAGGTGGCCTCCTGCAAGGGGTCGGAGCACCTCGAGGTGCTGACCCTGCAGAACAGCTCGACCGGAGAGACGCGGGAGGTGAACTCGGAGTGGTTGTTCGTGTTCATCGGCGCCGCGCCCCGGACCGACTGGCTGCCCGGCGACCTGCAGCGCGACGACCGCGGCTTCGTGCTGACCGGTCCCGACCTGCGGGGCAAGCCGCCGGGCTGGACGCTGGAGCGCGAGCCGTATCACCTGGAGACGTCGATGCCGGGCGTCTTCGCGGCGGGCGACGTCCGGGCCGAGTCGGTCAAGCGGGTCGCCTCGGCGGTCGGCGACGGAGCCATGGCCGTGACCCTGGTGCACCGATACCTGGAGATGCTGTGACGAAGGAGACGGTTCGATGAGTGCCGAGGCTGTGCCCGAGTCGCAGCGGATCAGCATCGACGAGCTGCGCACGCTGTTCCTGTTCGAGAGCCTGACCGACGAGCAGCTGGGCTGGCTGGCCCGCGAGGGCACCGTCGAGGCGTACGACGACGTGGTCTTCACCGAGGGCGACGAGGCGGTCTGCTGCTACATCCTGCTGACCGGCGGGCTGCGGATGTGCAAGCTGTCGCACGGTGAGGAGGTCGAGATCAACCGCAGCACCCAGCGCGGCGTGTACGCCGGTGCGGTGACCGCGTTCCTCGGCGCCGACGAGCGCAAGTCCTACAACGCGACCATGCGGGTGCTCGAGCCGTCGACGTTCTTCGTGATCACCGCCGAGACGATGGCCACGATGATGAACCAGTGGTTCCCGATGGCCGTGCACCTGATCGACGGGTTCGTCCAGGGCATGCGGCGGACCAACGAGACGATGGGCGAGCGCGAGCGGCTGCTGGCGCTGGGCTCGCTGTCGGCCGGCCTGACCCACGAGCTGAACAACCCGGCCGCGGCCGCCGTACGGGCTTCGGCGACGCTGCGGCAGCGCGTGGCCGGCATGCGGTCGAAGCTGGGGATGCTGGCCGACGGCACGCTGGACGCGACCAAGCTGCACGAGATCGTCGAGCTGCAGGAGGCCGCGGTCGAGCGGCTGGCCAAGACCGTCGGCAAGGAGGTCTCGCCGCTGGAGCTGTCCGACGCCGAGGACATCCTGGCCGACTGGCTCGACGAGCACGACGTACGGGCGAGCTGGGACGTCGCGCCGGTGCTGGCCGCGGCCGGCCTGGACGTGCCCTGGATGGAGAACGTGCTGACCGCCGTCGGCCCGGACTACCTCGAAGGCGCTGTCCGCTGGCTGATGTACACGGTCGACACCGAGTCGCTGATGAACGAGATCGACGACTCCGTCACCCGCATCTCGACGCTGGTCGGCGCCGCCAAGCAGTACTCGCAGATCGACCGGGCGCCCTTCCAGGTGGTGGATCTGCGCGAGTTGCTGAAGTCCACGCTGGTGATGATGTCGGGCAAGCTGCAGGGCATCGAGGTGGTCAAGGACTTCGACCCCGAGCTGCCCGCGATCCCGGCGTACGCCGCGGAGCTGAACCAGGTCTGGACCAACATCATCGACAACGCCGTCGGCGCGATGAACGGCTCCGGCACGCTGACGCTGCGCACCCGGCGCGACGGTCACTACGCGGTCGTCGAGATCGGCGACACCGGTCCGGGCATCCCGGCCGAGATCAAGCGCCGGATCTTCGAGCCGTTCTTCACCACCAAGCCGATCGGCGAGGGCACGGGTCTCGGCCTGGACATCTCCTGGCGGATCGTCGTCAAGAAGCATCACGGCGACCTGCGCGTGGATTCCGATCCGGGCAAGACGGTCTTCAAGATCGTGCTCCCGCTCGACCCCCAGCAGGAGATCGAGGCGCAGGCCAACCTGATCTGATCAGTCGGTTGCCGTCGGCAACCAGCCGAGGATCGCGTCGAGGGCCTCGGGATCCACGTGGCCCTCGACCTGGTAGTCGGCCGGCGTCGAGGGCCCGGCCCCGGCGAAGAACTGGTGGTTGTCGGCGGCCAGGATCTTGATCGTGGTCGCCGGGTGGTCGGCCAGGCCGTCCCGCCAGCCGGGCAGGTCGTCGTCGACGGTGACCTGGTAGTCCCGGCCGCCCTGCAGGACAAGGATCGGTACGTCGAGCTTCGCCGCGGCGGCGACCGGGTCGTAGTCGCGCAGGTCCAGCCAGTACGAACCCGGCGCCCCGAACGGCAGATCTGTCGTCTCCGGTGACAGTTCCGGACTGTCGACGACGGCTGCCTGGCGCTCGAACTGCTCGACGAGCTCGGCCGGGACGGTCGCCGGATCGATCGTCGCGAGGTGCTTCATCACCCGTACGGCGGCGTGGTGCATCGGCTGGGTGTCGCCGGCCATGATGATGACGCCGGCGACTTCCGGCGCGGCGGCGGCGACCTTCGGGGCGACCTTGCCGCCCATGCTGTGGCCGATGACGAACACCTGCTCGACGTACTCGCTCAGCGTGCGAACGGCCGCGACCGCATGCGGGACGTACTCCTGCGTCATCGTGAAGCCCGGCTGGGTGAAGAGCTCGGGGTAGGTGAAGCTGGGCTTGTCGAACCGCAGCACCGCGACGCCCCGGCTCGCCAGACCCCAGGCGAGATCCTTCAGCGGCTTGTTCGGCCCGCTGGTCTCGTCGCGGTCGAACGGACCACCGCCGCTGAGCAGAACGACGCCCACGCGGGCGCCGCCGTACGGAAGGGTCAGGGTGCCCTGGGTAGGACGGTCGTCGACGGCGAGCGTGACGTCCGCTTCCTCGAAGCGCAACGAATTGGCGTACGGGGGTTCGGTCCAGGTCATCGTCCAATTACCTTTCTCAATGTTTGAGAAAGGTAGCACGGCGTGAGATCGTCGGCCCATGGGTCCGCTGGAACTGCTCGGGCACCCGGTGCGGCTGCGGGTCGTGCACGCGCTGCGCGGCGGGCGCGTGCTGACCACCGCGGAGCTCGGTGCGTCGATCCCGGACGTCTCGAAGGCGACGCTCTACCGGCACGTCGAGGCGCTCGCCGAGGGTGGCGTGCTCGAGGTGGCCGAGGAGCGGCGGGTGCGCGGGGCGGTCGAGCGGCTCTACCGGTTGCGGGCGGATCGGGCGTCGATCGATCCGGCGACGATCGCGACGCTGACGGCCGACGATCACCGGCAGGGGTTCGCGTTGGCGATGGCCGTGCTGGTGGCCGAGTTCAACCTGTACCTCGACCACGAGCAGGCGGATCCCGTCGAGGATCTTGTCGGGTACCGCCAGCACGCGGTCTGGCTGAGCCCCGAAGAGCTGATCACGCTGATCGAGGGGTTGCGCGCCGCGATCCTGCCGGTGCTGACGAACGAGGCCACCTCCGAGCGGACCCGGTACCTGCTGAGTCCGATCTTGTTTCCCGCTGAGGATCCCGCGCTGGGGGAGCCCTCGGCTTAGCTCGGCCGGACGGGATCGCCTCTTAAGCGACCTGGTCGGTCGGGCGGATCAGGATCTCGTTCACCGCGACGTGGGGCGGCTGGTTGACGGCGTACAGGACGGCCTCGGCGATGTCCTCGGGGCGGAGGGTGCGGACCGAGGCGTAGAGCTTCGCGGCCATCTCCTGGATCGCGGGGTCGGTGACGTGGCTGGCGAGCTCGGTGTCGACCATGCCGGGTGCGATCTGGACGACGCGGACGCCCTGCGTGGTGACCTCCTGGCGGAGCGCCTCGGTGAAGGCGTTGATGCCGAACTTGGTCGCGGCGTACGCGCCGTTGCCGGCCGAGGCGGAGCGGCCTGAGGTCGAGGACGTCTGGATGATCGTGCCCTTGCTGTCCAGTAGATGGGGGAGCGCGGCGTGCGCGACGTACATGCTGCCGAGCAGGTTGGTCTGGACCATGCGGTTCCACTCGCTGGTGTCGGCGGTCTGTACGGCGCCGACCAGCATCACGCCCGCGTTGTTCACCACGATGTCGAGCCGCCCGAACCGCTCGGCGGTGGCCGCGACAGCGTCCCGCACGGACTGCTCATCGCTCACGTCGAGCTTGACGGGGTAGATCTCGCCGGGCGTGGCCGCGTTGGCCCCGGTCGTCGCCTGATTGGTCTCGACCCCGGTCGCGGCCAGTTCTGCCAGGCGGTCCGTACGCCGTGCGCCGGCGACGATGTTCGCCCCGGCGGCCGCCAGGGCCGTGGCGACGGCTGCGCCGATGCCCGACGAAGCTCCGGTGACGAGCGCGACCTTGCCTTCGAGTGACATTGCTTGTTCCTCTCGCGATTAACCTGACCGGCTGGTCCGTTTAGATCAACCGTAGCATCTAACCGGACCGGCTGGTCAACTTAGGTATGCTGGGGGCGTGAACACGAGCGAGGGGACCCGGCCGCAACGGGCGGACGCCGTACGGAGCCGGGCGCAGCTGATGACCGCGGCACGCGACGTCTTCGCCGTACGCGGCACCGAGGCCACGGTCGCCGAGATCGCAACGAGCGCCGGCCTGGGCAAGGGCACGGTCTTCCGCCACTTCGCGAACAAGGACGAGCTGGTCGCGGCCATCGTCGACGAGATGGTCGACGACCTGGTCGCGAAGACCGAGGACCTGCTCCAGGCCGACGACGCCGCCGAAGCCCTACGCGCCTTCATGACCGCAGGCATCGAACTCCAGGTCCACAACCAAGCGTTCTGCGACGTAGCCGCGGGCGCCGCCGTACGCCAGCACCCCGTACTGCGAAAGAAGATCGCCCGCCTCGAGTCAGCCGTCGAGTACCTCGTCGACCGCGCCCGCCAAGCAGGCGCCGTACGCAACGACATCACCGGCCAGGACGTGATGCTCCTCCTGGCCGGCATCTACCAAACCGCCGCGCCGGCCCTCCCAGACTCTCCCGAGATCTGGCAGCGCTACCTGGCCCTGACCTTCGACGGCCTACAACCCACCGCAGCCCGCCCGCTCCCACAGCCCGCCCCCGGCGCCTAACCCCTCCGCCACCCACCCCAGGCTCGCCGGAGCCCCGCCGCGCGCACAACCACTCCGCCCCCACCCCTGCTCGTCGGAGCCCCGCGCGCACAACCACTCCGCCGCTCGGCCCGGCCTCGCCGTCCCCCGCTCCGCTCACCCAAACGGTCTGCACCTACCGGCAAGTCCGGTTGCCACAGCACGGGCAGCGGCACCTTGAACACCCAACGGCGACCTCGGACACCAAATAGCCTGTCCGAGGTCCCGACGAGGTGTCCGAGGTACCCGCAACCGGCGGGCCCGCGCTACGCGGCGGGGCGTCGGGGGAGGCTTCGTCCACTGGCGCGTTGTGCGACGAGTGGCGCCTTGTTGGACGACTAGCGCGATGTACCGGGGTAGTCGTGGGAATGGGGAGCAGTCGGCAGTCGGCCGGGGGCGCGGCTCGGCTGTCGGTCGACCGGCCGCGAGGTCGCGCCGCGTGGAGCAGGCGGTCGGCGGGGGCGACCGGATGCGGTTGGGGAGTGCTCAGGGGTGGCGGTGGATGCGGGAGGCTTGCTGGTGCTGGTGCTGGTGCTGGTGCTGGGTGCTCGCGGGCCGGCTGGGTTGGACGGTTCAGCGGAGGGCGGTGCCGTGGGTGTGGGTGATGAGGGTGAGGTCTTCGCGGGTGGGGAGGGACTCCCAGTCGCCGTACCCGCCGACGCAGAAGGCGCCTGAGGTGGTGGCTCGGACGAGGCACTCGTCAGGGGACAGGTTGTCGAGGGTTGCTGAGAGGTAGCCGGAAACGAAGGCGTCGCCGGCGCCGATGCTGTCGACGACGGTGACCGGGAGGGCGGGTCGGTGGCGGGTACCGGTGGCGGAGTACGACCAGGCGCCCTTGCCGCCCGCGGTGACGACGACTTCGTCGAGGCCGGCGGCGAGCAGAGCGGCCACCGGATCGGTGGCGTCGGTGAGCAGGTCGAGCTCGTCCTCGGAGGCGAAGACGGTCTGCACGTGCGGGAGTAGTTGCTTGAGGCAATGAGCTGCGGTACTGCGGGACCAGAGGCGGCCGCGGTAGTTGACGTCCAGGGAAACTCGTACGCCGGCCGCGGTGGCTGCTTCGGCGGCGGCGAGCGTGGCCGCGTGGGCCGTGTCAGACAGTGCCGGGGTGATGCCGGTGAGGTGGAGGAGCTTCGGGGCCGCGCTCGTGATGGCCGCGGTGCACTCGTCAACGGTGAGTTTGGAGCCGGCCGAGCCGCGGCGGTGGTAGCTGACCCGCGTGATGTCGTGTGCGGGCTGGTCGAACGCGATGAACCCGGTGAAGTCGGTGTCGGAGAAGCGGACGTACGACGTACTGACGCCCTCGGCTCGCAGGGTGCGGTGGATCAGGCGACCGGGTTCGTCGTTGCCGACGGCACCGAGCCAAGCAGCCTGGTGGCCGAGGCGGGAGAGCCCGATGGCGACGTTGCTCTCGGATCCGGCGATCGAGAGATGGGCTTCCCCGCCGAGCCGCATGGCTGCCCGGGTCCGGAGGGAGACCATCGTTTCCCCCAGGGTGAGAACTTCAGGCATCCGCGACCGCCTTCAGGAAGTCTTTGGCTCGGGTGGCGAGTTCCTGCTGGGAGCCGCCGGTGCCGGCGTCGCCTAGTAGCGGGGAACCGACGCCTACGGCGAGGGCGCCGGCGGCGAGGTACTCCGGGGTGATCGCGGCGTCGACGCCGCCGACGGCGATGAGCGGTGCGTGGGGGAGAGGCGCGCGGAGCTCGCGGAAGTAGCTCGGGCCGTAGACCTTCGCGGGGAAGATCTTCACTGCCAGCGCGCCCAGGTCCAGGGCGGCGACTACCTCGGTGGGGGTGAGGGCGCCGCACAGGAGAGGCAAACCGAGTTCGACGCTGCGGTGGGCGCCTTGGGTGATCGCGGGCGTGACGACGAAGCCCGCGCGGGCGGCGGCGACCTCGTCGGCCTGGGCGGCGGTGACGACCGTGCCGGCGCCGATCAGCACCGACGGGTCGAACTCGGCGCGCGCCTTCGCGATCGCCTCGGCGCCGCCGGGCGTGGTGAGTGAGACCTCGAGCGTGGTGATCCCGGCGCCGACGAGCGTCCGGATGCAGTCCAGGGCGCGGTCGGGTCCGTCCGCGCGGATGATCGCGAGCACCTTGCGGCGCCGCAGTTCGGCCAGCAGATCCATGTCTCCTCCAAAGCTCAAACGCTAGTTGATCAGGTCCAGGGTCTTGCAGTTGTCAGATAACTGGAGAAAAGTTACCCGAGTGGCATCCGCCCCGTTGTTTACTTTCCGTTCACCCGGAAGGCAGGACATCCCGTGCCCAAATCCCTCCGCCTCCTCCTCGCCGTCGCGCTGCTGCTCCCGGCCGCGCTGACCCAGCCCCAAGCGACCGCCCAGCCCCAAGCAGTCAATCAACCGACCGCGATCACCCAGACCGTACTGTTCGACAAAGGCGGCGCCGGTTACGGCTGTTACCGCATCCCCGCCATCGTCCGCACGAAAGCCGGCACCCTGCTCGCGTTCGCCGAGGCCCGCCGGACCTACTGCGCCGACTCCCAGGAGATCGACCTGGTGATGCGCCGCTCCACCGACGACGGACGCACCTGGTCGGCGCAGAAGATCGTCCTCTCCGGAACCGACACCGACCCGAACGCCGTCGCCACCCGCGGCAACCCGACGCCGATCGTCGACTACGAGACCGGCCGGATCGTGCTGCTCACCACGATGGACCCTGGCGCCGGCACAGTCCGTCCGCGGACGCCGTACGTGCAGTTCAGCGACGACGACGGCCTGACTTTCAGCAAGGCGCGAAACATCGGCGACCAGATCGACGACCCGGCCTGGGGGTGGTACGCGACCGGCCCGGTGCACGGGATCCAGTTGACCCGGGGCGCTCACAAGGGCCGCCTCGTGGCCGGGACGAACTACGACGTCGGCGGCAAGCACGCCGGGCAACTCGTCTACAGCGACGACGGCGGCGACACCTGGCACAAGGGTGCGACCGATCTGCGGTCCGATGCGTTGGTGCCGCAGGAGATCAGCGTGGTGGAGAAGGTTGACGGCGGCATCTATGCCGGTGCCCGCAACAACGGTGGCAGCGGCGGCAACAGTCGAGCCTTTGCCGTCAGCAACGACGGCGGGCAGACCTACGCAGCGCCGTACGCGTCGATCCCCGGCCTGACCACGCCGACCGTGCAGGGCTCCCTGCAGAGGCTCAGAGCGACCGATCAGGGTGCGAAATACAACCGGATCCTGTTCGCCTCGCCGGCTGATCCCGAGCGGCGCCGGTACATGACGATCCGGTCGAGCTTCGACGAGGGCAAGACCTGGCAGACCGTTGCCCAGGGCACGCGGATCACCAGCGACTGGTCCGGCTACTCGGACATGGCCGTGCTCGACACCGGTGAGATCGGACTGCTGTACGAGGGCGGGACGGTCGACGCGCGGGATCAGGTCCGGTTCGCGCGGTTCACCGAGACCGACATCGGCCATCCGGACGGGGCGAGCGGGACGACCACGCCGGACGTCTCCGGGTTGGGCAACAACAGCTACCTGCGCGGCGGTACGACGGTTGTCGCGGGCAAGTTCGGTCAGGCGCGCGATCTCGACGGCAGCGACGACGCGATCCAGCTCCCGTACGCCGAGTCGCTGGCGCTCGGCTCGGGTGACTTGACCGCGATGACCTGGCTCAAGTACGGCGCGAGCACGGCGCCGCAGGCGATCTTCTGGGGCTACGGGATCAACGAGTTCTCGCAGTTCTGGCTGCGCGCCGAGCCGGCCGACCAGCGCATCCGCGGGCTGATCACCGTCAACGGTAGTACGGCGGCGGTCGCCTCGACCAAGGCGTACAACGACAACGCCTGGCACCACGTCGCCCTGCAACGCAAGGCCGGCACTCTGAGCTTGTGGGTCGACGGCACCCAGGTCGCCAGTACGCCGGCGCCGACCGGGTCGATCAGCCCCGGGCGTCCGTTCAAGATGTACGTCGGCCAACGGCTCGACGGCGCGCACCACCTCGACGGCTCGCTCGACGAGGTCCGCCTCTACAAGCGTGCACTCACGGCCGCCGAGCTCGGCAGCATCCGCACCAGCAACGTCACCACGGTTCCGAACGCCGTACTCGACCTGCCGCTCGGCTGACATCACACTGGCCTGGCGGACACAACCAGCCGCCAGGCCAGCTCGCCGCCGTCAGGCACCACGGCAGCATCACCCGGCCCGGCCTCGTCCAGCCCGAACACGCGCCCGAGCATCGGCTCCACACCCAAGCTCCGGTACGGCGCGCCTTCCGGAAACCCGCCGAGGTTTCGCCAGAGGGCAGTCGAAATAGGTTGCCCAGGGCAACTCAAGTCGAAGGTCAGCTCGAGCCCGCGATCCCGCACGGAGGCGGACGAACAAGCGAGTACAGCCCCAACAGCAGTCCCGTCGCTCGGCCCGTAGGTCCCCAAGGAAGCAGACCAAGAGCCCTCAATCCACGGCCCAGCATCCGGATAGAGCCGGCAAGCAGTCCCCTCCGGAACCTCAACAGACGCACCGACAACACAGTCGAGCAACGCGTGCGCTGCCCACACGAACCGATACCCGGCCGGAGCCGTCAGCAAATAGTCCGCCCAGACGACACCCGCCGGCCCGCCGACGACACCCGCCGGTCGCTCCCCACCATTCATCCGGCGCCGCAGCTCCGCCTCGCCCCACCGCACCACATCCCACTCACCGTCCGCGCTCCACACCTGGTTCCACAACCCACCATGGTCAGGTGTGCCACGAACAGTAGGAAAGCACTCGTCCACCCCACCCGCATCGGTGAAGGTGACATCGCCAGTCCGAGGCCCGGACACCAGCCCCGGCCCCGACCACAGCCACTCGCGACCGCCGAGCTGCAAGGAGTTCCACCGACCACCGTCCGTCAGGTCGACGCCAACGGTCGCGCTCACCATTCGGCGAAGGACCCGTCGTCCTGCGTCCACAGGGGATTGCGCCAGGCGTGCCCCTTCTGATCAGCAGCCCGTACGGCGGCCTCGTCGACCGTGATCCCGAGCCCTGGCAGCGGGTTGTACTCCGCGTGCCCGTCGACCCAGGTGAACGGCGCCGGATCCACCACGTACGACGTCAGGTCACTCGCCACGTTGTAGTGGATCCCGCGGCTCTGCTCCTGAATCAGGAAGTTCGGCGTAGCGAACGAAACCTGCAGCGACGCCGCGAGCGAAATCGGCCCCAGTGGGCAGTGCGGCGCGAACAGCGCCCCGTGCGACTCGGCCAGCGAAGCGATCCGCCGCAGCTCCGAGATCCCACCCGCGTGCGACACGTCCGGCTGCACGACAGCAACCCCGGCATCCAACGCAGGCAGGAACTCTGACCTGCTGTAGAGCCGCTCGCCCAAGGCGATCGGCACCGTAGACCCGTCCACGATCGACGACAGATGCCGCAGGTGCTCAGGCAGCACCGGCTCCTCGACGAACAACGGATGTAGATCCTCGACCGCATGCAGGATCCGCCGAGCTCCAGCGACCCCGACGCGCCCGTGCAGGTCGATCGCGACATCCAGCGAATCCCCGAGCACCGACCGCGCGGCCGCCAGCCGATCCACGATGCCGACAATGTCGGCCCGCGACGGCGACGGCTGGATCAGTCCGCTCGCGTTCATCTTCACCGCGGTCATCCCGGCCGCGACCTGCTCGGCGACCTGCTCTGCGATCTCGCCCGGCTCGTCGCCGCCGACCCACGCGTACACCCGCGCCCGGTCCCGCACCCGGCCGCCGAGCAGCGACGACACCGGAGCGCCGTACACCTTGCCCGCGATGTCCCACAGCGCGTGATCCAGCCCCGCGACCGCGCTGCTCAGCACCGGTCCGCCGCGGTAGAAACCGCCCTTGCTCAGGATCTGCCAGTGCCGCTCGATCTGCAGTGGGTCCTGGCCGATCAGGTACTCCGACAGGACCTCGATCGCGGTCCGCACGACCTCGGCGCGGCCCTCGACCACCGGTTCGCCCCAGCCGACGACCCCGTCGCTGGTCTCGATCCGGCAGAACAGCCAGCGCGGCGGTACCAGGAACGTCTCGATCCGCTCGATCTTCACCTGCGACCCCGACCGACGCCAGGCTTCTTCCGTACGTCGGACAGGTCCTCGGCGGCCTTCGCCAGCAGCTCCCGCATCGCCAGCTCGGCGCCCTCGGGATCGCCGGCCCGGACGGCCTCGACCACGCGCTGGTGACTGGGGACCGGGTCGTCGGACGGTTTCGCCTTGTGCACCAACCGGTCGCGGCCGGCCAGGCCGGTCTCCATGATGACCTCCATCTTGGTCAGCAACTCGTTCCCGGTCGACGCCAGCAGCGCCTTGTGGAAGGCCACGTCGGCCTCGGCCGCGGAGATGTCGTCGGTGGCCGAGGCCATCGCGGCCAGCGCGGTGTCGAGCGCGGCCAGGTTGGCGTCGTCGGCGCGGATCGCGGCCAGTCGCGCGGCGGCCGGCTCGACGATGCCGCGCACCTCGTGCAACTCCTCGAGCAGCGCAGGCCGTACGTCGTCGTCGAAGTGCCAGCGGATCATGTCCGCGTCGAGCAGGTTCCAGTCCGAGCGCGGCCGGACGAACGTGCCGCGCTTCTGCCGCGCGTCGACCAGCCCCTTGGCGGTCAGCACCTTGAGGGCCTCCCGGACGGCGGTCAGGCTGACCCCGAGATCGGCCTGCAGGTCCGGCACGTTGATCGTCGCGCCCTCGGCGATCTGCCCCGACAGGATGCGCTGCGCCATCACCTCGACGATCTGCCCGTGCAGCCCCCGCGACGTCCCTCGCTGAATCCCCGTCACGTCGCTCTCCCCATCACCCTGGTCGTCGAACTCGTCATACCCGCTCCGCCGCCGCTCACGCCGGACGCTCGCCGGTGCGGCGCCCGCCGCCGCTCACGCCGAATCCTTCACCGCGGACCAGCCGCCGTCGACCGCGAGCGTCGCCGCGGTCACGAACGACGCCTGGTCCGACAGCAGGAACGCGACCGCCGCCGCGACCTCGTCGGGCCGGCCGAGCCGTCCGACCGCGGTCGCCCGCGCGCTCTGCTCCTTGCCCTCGGCACTGACCCGGTCCCAGGCGGCGGTGTCGACCGGGCCCGGAAGCACGGTGTTCACCCGGATCGATCCGCCGTACTCGACGGCCAACTGCCGCCCGAGCGAGACCAGCGCGCCTTTGGTTGCGGCGTACGCCGGGTGGCCGGGGATGCCCGCGACCGCGTGCACCGACGACACCAGCACCACCGAACCGTTCGCGGCCGCGAGGTCGTCGTACAGGGTCCTGAAGGCGAGGAACGCTGCGGTGAGGTTCACGTCGAGCTGGCGTTGCCACGACGCAGGTGTGAGCTCGTGGGCCGGGCGGACGTCGACCGTGTACGCGTTGCTGACCAGGCCGGTGACCGGCCCGAGCTCGTCGCGGCCGCGGGAGAGCACCTCGGCCCAGGTGTCCGGCGCGGAGACGTCACCTACGACGGCGATCGCGCGGCCCGGGACTTCCTTGCAGGGGTGGAGGTCCACCTGGACGACGGCGTGGCCGTCCGCCAGCAGCCGCTCCACGCAGGCAGCACCGATCCCCGTCGCTGCGCCGGTCACCACGATCACCTGCACGGAGGTGTCCTCTCAAGCTCTTCAACATAATTTATGAATTAATATTGACACAGTGAAGTAACTGGTCGCAAGATCGTCGGCGACAGCGGACCACTCAGTGCACTGGAGCAGTGATGGCATCAGATCGGCGGACTTTCCTCAAGGGCCTCGGAGTACTCGGGGCCGCGGCCCTGGTGCCCGGGTGCGCCACCTCGACCTCGGGCAGCGGCAGCAGCGGTGGCTCGGCCACCGGTGAGCTCGCGCTGCAGTCCAACCTGTCGGCCGAGCAGGCCAAGGCCGCGATGGAGAAGCTGGTCGAGGCCTACAACAAGACCGGCGGCGGCACGGTCAAGCTGAACACCGTGGCGTCGGAGATCTTCCGCACCCAGCTGCCGACGTACCTGACCTCGGCCAACCCGCCGGACCTCTACACCTGGTACGCCGGCTCGGTCGCCAACTCGTACGCCGAGAAGGACCTGCTGCTCGACGTGTCCAGCGTCTGGGACACGATGGGCAACTACCCCAAGTCGATGCAGACGCTGTCCACCAGCGCGGCCGGCCAGAAGATCTTCGTGCCGACCAGCTACTACTGGTGGGGCATGTTCTACCGCAAGTCGAACTTCGCCAAGTGGGGCGTGACCCCGCCGAAGACCTGGGCGGAGTTCCTCGAGGTCTGCCAGAAGATCCAGGCCCAGGGCGTCCCGCCGATCGGCATCGGTCTCGGCGACACCCCGTGGGTGGCGTCGGCCTGGTTCGACTACCTCAACATCCGGATCAACGGCGCGCCGTTCCACCGCGACCTGCTGGCCGGCAAGGGCGACTTCACCGACCCGAAGGTGAAGGCCGTCTTCACCAAGTGGCGCGAGGTGCTGCCGTACTTCGACCCCAAGGGCAAGTCGTTCCCGTTCCAGGAGGCCACCTCTGCGCTGCTGGGCGGCAAGACCGGGATGTTCCTGATCGGCACGTTCTTCGCTGACAGCGCCCCGAAGGACGCCCTCGACGACATCGACTTCTTCCAGTTCCCGATCATCGACCCGAACGTTCCGGTCGCCGAAGAGGCTCCGACCGACGGCTACTTCGCCAGCAAGAAGGCGAAGGACCCCGAGGCGGTGAAGAAGTTCCTCACCTACCTGGCCACGCCGGCGGCGCAGGAGCTGTACGTGCAGAACTCCTCCGGTACGGCGATCCCGGCCAACCCCGACGGCAAGGCCGCCGACACCCCGCTCGTTGCCAAGGGCAAGGCGATGGTGAACAGCGCCGCCGAGCTGACCCAGTTCTTCAACCGCGACTCCAGCGACGCGCTGCAGCCGACCGCCGACGCGGCGCTGACCAAGTTCATGGACAAGCCGGACCAGATCGATCAGATCCTGAAGGACTGGCAGGCCGCGGCGACGAAGGTCTTCAAGGCGTGACGGCAACAGCCGTCGAGGTGAAGGCCCGTCAGCGATCGGCCAGGCGCCGGTCGCTGGGGGTCTCGCCGCTGATCCTCGCCTTCGTCTTCGTGCCGTTCGCGGTCGAGGCGGTCTGGGTGTTCTGGCCCGCGCTACAGGGGTTCTGGCTGTCGCTGACCAACTGGGACGGCCTGTCCGCCCCGACCTTCGTCGGCCTCGGCAACTTCGGCGAGCTGGTCTCGGACCCGATCTTCCGTACGGCGCTGAAGAACACCGCGATCTGGCTCGTGCTCTTCGGCGGCCTCAGTGTCGCCGGCGGCTTCGGGATGGCTCTGCTGCTGCAGAAGGAACGCCGCGGCGTCGGCATCTACCGCGCCGCGCTGTTCACCCCGGTCGTCTTCTCGCTGGTCGTCACCGCGCTGATCTGGCGCGTCTTCTACCAGCCGGACGGCCTGGTCGACTCGGTCCTGCGCGGCGTCGGTCTCGGTGACCTGGTCCGCCCGTGGCTGGCCGATCCCGACACCGCCCTGTACGCCGTGATCGTGCCCGCGCTCTGGCGGCAGATCGGCTACGTGATGGTGCTCTACCTGGCCGGCCTGAAGGCGGTCGACCCGGCGCTGTACGAAGCGGCCCGGGTGGACGGCGCGTCAGCCTGGCAGCGCACCCGGTACGTGACGATCCCGCAGCTCAAGGGCGTGAACTCGGTCGTGCTGTCGGTGATCGTGATCGACTCGCTGCGGTCGTTCGACATCGTCTGGTCGATGACCAAGGGCGGCCCGTACCACTCCTCGGAGCTGCTCAGCACGTACATGTACTCGACCGCGTTCCAGTCCACCCAGCTGGGCTACGCCTCCGCGATCGCCGTGGTGATCTTCCTGCTCGCGCTCGCGGTCATCCTCGGCTACCTGATCCGTGCCTTCCGGGAGGAGACATGAGGAACCGCTTCAAGACCGGTGGCTACCACCTGTCGATGGGCCTGGTCTCGTTGCTGTGGGTCGCGCCGATCCTCTGGGTGGTGGTGATCTCGTTCCGCAGCTTCGACGACGTCGCGGCCAACGGGCTCGGGTCGCTGCCGCACTCGTTCACGTTCTCGACCTACGTGCAGGCCTGGCAGGACGCGGACGAGTTCCGGGCCCTGGTCAACAGCCTGCTCGTCACGATCCCGGCCGTGCTGCTGAGCCTCGGGCTCGCCGCGATCGCGGCGTACGGGCTGGCCCGGTACAATATCCCGTTCCGCCGGACCGTCCTGCTGCTGATGCTGATGGGCAACCTGCTGCCGCCGCAGATCCTGCTGATCCCGATCTCGCGCTTCGTCGAGCTGATCGGGTACTACGACACGCTGATCGCGCTGATCGCCGTGCACGTCGGGTTCGGGCTCGGCTTCTACACGTTCGTGCTGCACGGCTTCATGCGCGACCTGCCGAAGGAGATCCAGGAGGCCGCGACGATCGACGGCGCGGGCCCGGGCAGGATCTTCTCCAGCGTGATCCTGCCGCTGACCCGGCCCGCGCTGGCCGCGCTCGGCGCGCTGTCGTTCACCTGGATCTTCAACGACCTGCTCTGGTCGATCACGGTGATCCGGTCCGGCGACAAGATGCCGGTCACCCCGGCGCTGCTCGGGCTCCAGGGCCTGTTCGTCTCGTCGTGGAACGTGATCGCGGCGGGCACGGTGATCGCGGCGGTGCCGACGGTCGCGGTGTTCCTGCGGTTCCAGAAGCACTTCGTCGGTGGGCTGGCGATCGGAGCGGTCAAGTGACCCGATGGACGTTGCGCGGCGCCAGTACGGCGTACGTCGTGGCTGTGCCGGAGCACGGTCAGTGGGCCTCGCTCGTTGCCTGGGGCCCGCAAGCCGTTGCCGACGGCCCGTCGGTGATCGCGCCGGCCGGGACCGAGCACTTCCTGCCGCGGGCCGACGTCGAGCCGCTCGAGTACGGCGTACGAGGTGTGCGGTACACGAGCCCGGCCGAGCTGGTCGTGAGCGGTCCGGACGGGAGCGACGAGTGCCGGCCGGTGTTCGTCGACGCCGTCCAGGACGAGGACGAGCTGGAGCTGACGTTCGCCGATCCGCTGCGGTCGGTGCGCGTCGTACTGCACTACCGGATGCCTGCCGAGCTCGATGTCGTCGAGCGGTGGGTTGCCGTGCACAACGACGGCGACGTCGCATTGACGTTGCATCAGCACGACTCGGCCGGGTTCGTGGTCCCGACGTCCGACGGCGCGGTGATCCGGTCGCTGTGGGGCGAGTGGAACAGCGAGTTCCAGCAGGAGTCGGTCACCCTGCGGCGGGGACGGTTCACCGTCGACAGCCACCAGGGCATCACCGGCCACTCGTACTCACCCTTCCTGTCCGTGAGCGACGCCGGCGATCCGGCCGGTACCACGTACGGCGTCCAGCTGGCGTGGTCCGGAGACTGGCGGATGAGCGCGGACGTCGACACCACCGGGCAGACCCGGATCCAGGCGGGCCGGGCCCCGTCCAGCTTCGGCCTCGCCCTTGCCCCGGGATCGTCCTGGGTCTCCCCGGTGGCGGTCGGCGGGTGCAGCGCTTCCGGGCCCGACGGGCTCGCTCGGGTCTTTCACGCCTACCAGCGGTCGTTGGCGCGGGACCTGCCGCGGCGGGTGCTGTACAACTCGTGGTTCGCGACCGAGTTCGACATCCGGGCCGACCACCAGCTGGAGCTGGCTGGGCGGGCTGCATCGGTCGGCGCTGAGCTGTTCGTCGTCGACGACGGCTGGTTCGTCGGGCGCAACGACGACCGATCGGCGCTGGGGGACTGGGAGGTCGACCCGGCCGCGTTCCCGGGCGGGCTCGACACGTTCATCGCCGATCTGGGCGAACTGGGGCTGGACTTCGGGCTGTGGGTCGAGCCGGAGGCGATCAGTCCTTCGTCGCGGTTGGCTTCGGAGCACCCGGAATGGGTACTGCGGACCGAGGGCCGCGAGCCGGTGCAGATCCGGAACCAGTGGCTGCTCGACCTGAGCCGGGACGACGTCGCGGAGTGGATCTGGTCGATGCTGGACCGCCTGCTGACGTCGTACGACATCACGTACCTGAAGTGGGACGCGAACCGGGCGCGGCTGGACGCGGGGGACCGGCGGCGGGATCTCGACGGTCGCGTCGTGGCGAACCTGTACGGGATTCTCGACCGGCTGCGGGAGGAGCACCCGCGGGTGTTCGTCGAGGGCTGCGCGGGTGGTGGCGCCCGGGTCGATCTCGGGATGGCCGCGCGCGTGGACACGCTCTGGCCGAGCGACAACACGGCGCCGCTGGACCGGCTGAAGATCCAGCGCGGGTTCCTGACCGGATGGTCGCCGCACCTGATGAGCTCGTGGGTGACCGATGCCGAGGGCACCCATGACGGCCGGGAGCGGTCGCTGGACTTCCGCTTCCACGTCGCGATGGCCGGTGGACTGGGGATCGGTGCCGACCTGTCGAAGTGGTCGGACGAGCAGCTGGGCGTTGCCCGCCGCCATGTCCTGGAGTACCGCGACATCCGCCGGACAGTTGCTCATGGCAACGTGCACTTCCTCGATCAGGGTCTGCAGTACAACGGGGAACGCCAGTCGGTCGTCTTCCTCTGGGACACCACCGACACCAACGTCCGCGGCACCCTGCCGACCCGTCCTCGCCGGGTCCGGCTGGCCGGCCTGGACCCGTCGAAGAACTACCGGGTGGGCGACGAGACCCACCCGGGGAGCTACCTGCTGGAGGTCGGTGTTAGCCCCGAGGGCGCCGACTCGCACTGCCTGGTCGTCGACTCCGTCGACCGACCCGCCCGTCCGTCCTAGGCAGCAAAGGAAACGGCGTGAAACGACCTTCCGCCCTGCTCGGCGGTCTCCTGACGGCGGTCCTGGTGTCCGCCTCTCTGGTGACCGCGACCGTCCCGGCCGCAGCGACGCCCGCCGCTCCGTCAGCACCCGCCGCTCCGGTGCTCAGCCCCACGCCGTACCAGGGGTGGAACACGTACTTCGGACTCGGTGGCGATTTCACCGAAGACACCGTCAAGTCCGTCGCCGACTCCATCGTCAGCCGCGGGCTGGCCAAGGCCGGCTACGACATCGTCTGGCTCGACGGCGGCTGGCAGGCCGACCAGTCGCGCAGCCCCGAGGGTGACCTGGTGGCCAACCCGGCCAAGTTCCCCAGCGGCCTGAAGTCGCTGGTCGACTACATCCACGGCAAGGGCCTGAAGGCCGGCATCTACACCGACGCCGGGCCGTTCATCCCGGGCAAGTGCGGGCTCGGCAGCGGCGGTGGCTACTACCAGCACGACGCCGACCAGTTCGCCGCGCTGGGCTTCGACGCGGTCAAGGTCGACTTCCTCTGCGGGATCGCCGCCGACCTCGACCCGAAGACGGCGTTCACCGAGTTCGCCAAGGCGCTGCGCAACAACGCGAGCAAGCGCCCGATGATCTTCAACCTGTGCAACCCGGTCACGTCGCCGGACTGGGGTGACTACCCCGAGTCGCAGCAGTCGATCAACTCCTGGACCTACGCGCCGGACATCGCGCAGTCGTGGCGGACCTACACCGACGTCGGCTTCGTGTTCGACATCAAGTTCAAGGACGTGCTGCGCAACTACGACGCGAACGCGCGGCACCCGGAGGTCGTCCGGCCGGGCGCGTTCAACGACCCCGACTACCTCGCGCCGGAGCTGGGCATGTCCGACGAGGAGTTCCGCAGCCAGATGACGCTGTGGGCCGTGGCCGCGGCACCGCTGATCATCGGCAGCGACGTCCGCAAGCTGAGCGACACCTCGATCGCGACGCTGACCGATCCTGACGTGCTCGCGATCAACCAGGACAAGGCGGTCGTCCAGGCCGTGCGCGTCGGTGCGGCCGGTACGACGGAGACGTGGGTCAAGCGGCTCGCCGACGGTGGTCGCGCGGTCGTGCTGCTGAACCGTGGGGACAGCGCGAAGACGCTCACCACGACGGCTAAGGCTGTTGGCCTTGGTGGCGGTCGCTTCACGCTGAAGAACGCGTGGACGAACAAGGTCACCGAGAGCGCGGGCACGATCAGCGCCGCGGTGCCGGCGCACGGTACGGCGCTGTTCCGGGTCGAGCCGGCGCGTGGTCTGCCGGGTGTCCCGCACGTCACCGCCGGGATTCCTCAGGTGACCAAGGTCGGCTCGGCTGTTCAGCCGGCTGACGTTGCTCCGGTGGTTGCCGGTGGCGACGAGCTCCGCGTCGAGGTTGCCGTCCGCAACGACGGGATCCTGCCGGTGCTGAAGCCGGCCGCGACGCTTGCCGGTGGCACCGGGTGGACGATCAAGTCGTTGACCAAGGCGCCGATCGTGCTTGCACCGGGTCAGCAGTTCACGTTCGCCTTCACCGCGAAACTGCCGGCGGGCGCGGCACCGGGGAACGCCGCGCTGACGGCGCGGACGTCGTACGAGGCGATCGGGTACGGCGAGCAGACCCAGACCACGGTCTCGCCGGTCGTGGTTGCGCCGGAGCCGCCGTCCGGCACCGCGCAGCTCTCACACCACGACTGGATCACCGCGACCAGTGGCTGGATGACGCCGACCGTCGACGAGTCGGTCGGCGGCGGGTCGCCGATCAGCCTGGTCGGCCAGACCTACGAGACCGGCATCGGTGTCGCGTCGCCGTCGCTGGTCCGGTACTACGTCGGGCAGCAGTGCAGCCGGTTCACCGCGACCGTCGGCATCGACGACGCCGTCCGCACCGTCGGTCCGGACGGTGGCACCTCCACCTTCCAGGTCGTTGGTGACGGCAAGGTTCTGTACGACAGCGGGACCGTCGGCCGGGACGACCCGAAGCAGGTCGACGTCGACCTGACCGGGGTCCGGGTGCTCGACCTGGTCGTCGGCGACGCCGGCGACGGCGGCTACAACGACCGCGCCGACTGGGCGGTCCCGACCGCCACCTGCTGAGTTGATCACTTGGAGGGGCAGACCGTTCGACCGGTCTGCCCCTTCGTCGTGCTTGGGTTGTTCTCGCTGCATCCGCCTGTACGTCGTGAGGACCCCTGCATGAGACTGCGTCACCGTTGGAAGCTCGCCACCGCCGCCGTGGTGAGCCTGGGCCTCGTCGTCGGAGGAGTCGCCCACATGGCGACCGCGGACACCGGCGCTCCCGCCGCCGATTCTGGCCCGACCGCCTCAAGCCTCCCGCCCGTCGCGGGCTCCGTCCCGCTGACTGCTGCGGAAGCCGCCGCCTTCGCGCCGAAGGCGGTTTCGCCGTCGAGCGTCTCCGGCCCGGCCGTTGCCCCGCGCCCCAACTCGTCCCAGCAGCTCGCGCGCGCCGTCGCCGCCGTACCGACGTCCGGCAAGCTGTCGATCAAGGGCGTCTACCAGAGCACGAACTACTTCTGCGTCCCCGCCTCGAGCCAGGTCACGCTGTCGACGTACGGCGTGAACGTCACCCAGCAGACGCTGGCCAAGGAGATGGGCACGACCACCGACGGGACCTACAACCGGACCTCGATGCCGGTGGTCAACAAGCACGTGAACCCGCTCGGGTACTCGATCTGGAGCAGCGACACCACCGGCAACCCGACCAACCTGCTGAACTGGGCGGCGTACGACATCGGCACGCTGAAGCGCGCGCCGATGATCGGTGTCTGGATGGAGAAGCTGCCCTGGAACAAGGGGCTGAACGGCCACTTCGGGCACGCGATCCTCGTCTACGGGTACGACCGGACCGCGAAGACGCTGACCGTCTGGGACCCGTGGAAGCCGACCGGAGGCACGCACACGATCGCGGCCTCGACGCTGAACGCGGCGATGCAGTCGTACGGTCTCTCGTACGTCGCCGGGCACTCGGACGCGGACCTGACCAACGCCGGCGACCTGACCGGCGACGGGCTGCAGGACATGATCGCGGTGCACCGGCCGACGGGCGATCTGTACCGGTACACGAACAACGGCAAGGGGTCGTTCGAGGGCGGTTCCGCTGCCGTCAAGATCGGAACGAGCTGGAACGGCATGACCGAGCTGACCGGCGTCGGCGACCTGACCGGCGACGGCTTGGCCGACGTCGCGGCCGTCGAGAAGTCCACCGGCAAGCTGTGGCTGTACCGCGGCCCGTCACTGTCCGGCACCACCCGGCTCCTGATCGGCAACTCCGGCTGGACCGGCATGCGCGACCTGATCGGCATCGGCAACATCACCGGCGACGCCAAGCCGGACCTGGTGACCGTCGAGAAGTCGACCGGCAAGCTCTGGGTCTACCCCGGCAAGCTGAACGGCCTCGCCGCGCGCAAGCAGCTGGGCACGAGCTGGCAGAAGATGACCAAGCTCGCCGCCGTCGGTGACCTCTCCCGCGACGGCAAGCCCGACTTCGCCGCCGTCGACACCTCGACCGGCAAGCTCTGGCTCTACAAGGGCCTGACCTTCGCCGGCGGCACCTCCCGCACAGAGATCGGCACCGGCGGCTGGAACGGCATGCGCTCCCTCACCGGCTTCGGTGACCTCACCGGCGACGCCGTACCGGACCTGATCACCGTCGCGAACACCGGCGGCGACCTGTACGTCTACCCCGGCAAGCCCAACGCCCTGGGCACCCGGATCAAACAAGGCAGCGGCTGGAACGGCTGACCCCCAACCCAGCGTGGTGGCCGGTGACTTCGCGGGAACACCGGCCACCACTACCTGCTATTTGATCAGATCTCCACCCCTCGGAGAATCCCGGGGGAGCGGTTTCATCCCCACACAACTATCCCGTCGGCGGTCAGAATTTCCCCACGCGGCCCGCGCCGCATGGAACCTCGGAACAGGCCGAACCTGCTGACGCCCGAATGCCGTCACAGACCTGGACCTAACCTCTGCCCCGAAGCGTCGGGAAGTCGCTCCACAGGTCGTCCAGGAAGGCCTGGGCTCGGGCTGGTCCGTAGACGTCTCGGGCGACCCACAGGGTGTCGACCACCGCCCGCAGCGGGTCGTCGTACAGGAAAGCGGAGAAGAGCGCCGTTGCCTGGGCTGCTTGGTCCGCGTTGGGATTCCAGCCGCCGGAGGTGACGCGGACGCCGTCGGTGAGGGGTGGGTCGAAGGCTTCCGCGGGGATCTGGAGGATCTCCCACTTGTTCTCGTGGCCGTTGTCGAGGCGGTCGAGGGTGGCCGTGATCCAGTCGAGTTGGGCGAGGTCAGCCTCGACGCACATGCTGCGGGTGATCCAGCGGGCGATCTCCCACTGGGTGTCCGGTGGTGCTGCGTCGGCGGCGTCCAACAGCTCGCGGTAGTCGCTGGCCAGGTGGAACGCCTTCCAGATCTCCTGCAGGCGTTCGCTCGGGAGCGTGCCTCCCCAGGCGGCCAGCTCTTCCGCTTGCCGCTCGATCTCCTTCTGGCGTTCGCGTTCTTGCTGCAGCTCAGCGCGTTGCTCAGGCGTCGGAGGCGGTGGTGTTTCCTGCGCGAAGCCGTGCCAGTACGCCGCTGCGGTGCTGGTCTGCTTGACCACCCGATCCGGTGCCGGCGGCGCGGGCCAGAACTGTAGGAGGTAGTGGTCGACCGGTGGTTCGCCGTTCAGTTGTGGGGCGGCCTGGCGGCCGGCCTCCAGGCCTGAGCCGGAGTAGCGGAGGCGGTAGTTCACGAGGTCCAACTCCAGTGGCCAACTCGCCTCGCCGCCCCAGCTGTTGAGTGCGACTTCACCGCGGGGCCGGTACGACGCCTCGACGATCTCCTCCCAGGTGTCGTCGACAGGCGGTTCCTCGTCGTGAAGCTCGACGGTGAAGCCGACGTCGCCGGTGTGGAGACCGGTGATCAGGAACAGCGTGCCGGGAGCGACGGCGCCGCACAGCCCGTTCTGCTGGCCGGCGAAGCACTGGCTCAGCTCCGGCATCGAATCGTTCGAGCTCTCGACGTAGATCTGCGCGTACGAGACCGGCGCGGTTCCCGTCATCAGCGTTCGCATCGGCACGAGCGGCACCGTACCGGGTGACGAGGTCGACCGGATCGGGGCGACGCTGGTCGTACCGGGACGTCGTACCGGGGGCTCGTTCAGTGGTATGGCACCCGGCACGTGGTGGGCCTAGCACCACCACGGATCGGCACCCTGGACCCCTCATCGAACGTGTGGATCACCGCCAGGATTCAAGCATGGATTCGACGAAAGACGGGACCGCAGTGGCCGAGCCCGTACGCGTGGGCGGCGACAAGCCGGTGGTGCACCGGCGGCTGGGCTGGTTCTTCGGGGTGTGCCTGTTGCTGAGCTGGACGCCGTGGATCGTGCTCGGCGCGGTCGGTGCGAACGTCGACGAAGGAGCCGGTTCGCTGGTCTTCGCGTTGGCGGCGAGTGGCCCCTCCTTGGCCGCGTTGGTGATGTGGCTGCGCTACCGGCGTACCGACCGCATGCCTCGGCAAGTGACCTGGTCCTGGCACTGGCCCATCGTGGCCGTGGTCCTTGGCGCGGCTCCGCCGTTGCTCGCGGCACTGCTGACGGGCGTCGACGGCATCCCCGCGCACGCCTCGTCGGTGATCGCCGGCGCCGGCGGCCCGCTCGGCGCCTTCGCCTACACACTGCTCGCCGGCCCGCTGTCCGAGGAGTTCGGCTGGCGCGGCTACGTGCAGCCCCGACTTCGCCGGTACTACGGACGCATCGCCGTCACCGTCGTCCTCGGCATCGCCTGGGGCCTGTGGCACGTCCCGCTCTTCTTCCTCGACGGCACCGGCCAGCACGACAAGGGCCTGATCAGCCTAGAAGGCCTGCTGTTCTTCCTCGGCCTGTTCCCGCTGACCTACACCATCCTGTTCGTCTCCGAACGGTTGCGCGGTGGAGTGTGGGCAGCGGTTCTCGTCCACGCGGCCTGGAACCTGACCGAGGAACTCGTCCCGCAGCTGAGCACCACCGGCCTGTGGGTCGAGTTCGCCCTCACCACGTCGATCGCGCTCGCCGCCGGCCTGATCTGGCACCGCTCACCCGGTCACTCGGCAATCAGGCGCCGGGTGTAGCCGGCATCGACCAACAGCCGGTAGGCGCCGCGTACTTCGTCCGGCAGGTCCTGAGGAATCGCGAAACCCTTGGCAGCGAACAGTTCGATGCGTTGGGTGTCGCCGACCAGCATGTTCAGGACCCGGTCCGGGTCGCCGATCGCATCGACGTACTGGTCGAGCGGCAGCGGCAACGACGCGCAGATCGGCCGGACGTCCGGCCAGAGCTTTCGGCAGGTCGCGAAGGCTCGGCGCTGCTGGTACGGACGGGAGACGAGGATGACGGTTTCGACCGAGAGTTGCTGGTCGGCCAGGGCCGCACGGGCGAGAGTGATGTTCTCGCCCGTGTTGGTGGCGGCTGGCTCGACGACGATGTCCGCCGGCGGTACGCCGAGTGCCACCGCGTGCTCGGTGTAATGCACGGCCTCTCCGCGAGGGAATCGCTCGATCGTGGTCGGGGCATTCGCGCCGGTGAAGAGAATCCGCGGTACGACGCCCCGCTGGTACAACTCTGCCGTGAAGGTCGCGACGCCCAGGTCGTGGCTGCCGAGTCCGATGGCGACGTCCGCCGGCTCGAGCTCGTGCTTCAGATCGTGGTAATCCCAGAGGATCTGCGTTGCCGCGCGGAGTTCTGAAGGGATCCGGGGCGCGCTCACTCGGGGATCCGGAAGGTGTAGCTCCAGGCGAATCGGCTGGCCGCGTGGACGCCGCGCGCGAACTCCACGACCCGGCCGTCCCGGGTCACCGTCGTCCGGTGGAGAACCATCACCGGCTCGCCGGCCGGAAGCTCCAGTACGGCGATCTCCTCGGGAGTCGGCATGCGGGAGTGGAAGGTCTCGGTGATCGCGTCGGGTTCGAGGCCCTGCCGGGTCAGGACCGCGAAGCCGCCTCCGCGTCCGGCCGGTCCTGGTGTCGGGTCGACCAAGGGCGTGCCCTCGACATCGCCCGGCAGGTAGTAGCTGGTCAGAGTGTGGGTGGGCTTGCCGGCGGAGTCCCGGACGAGGCGCGCCCGCTCGTGCACCGGGGCGCCGATCCCGAGGCCGAAGGCCTCCGCGACTTCGGCGTCCGCCTCGGCCGTGGCGACGGTCTGCGTCTGGTCGGTCCGCTTCCACTCCTGCCCGGAGGCCTCGCGGTCGGCGATGAACGCGACGACGTCGCCGTACTTCCACTTGCTCTTCGCGTATCGGTCAGTGCTGAGCCGCCGCATCGGCGGGCGGTCCCGGACAACGGTTCCGCGACGCCGGACCGGGGTGACGAGGCCTTCGGCTGCCAGCAACGACACCGCGTTGCGAACCGTCTTGACGTTGACTCCGTGGAGCTTCGCCAGCTCGTCCTGTTTCGGCAGGGTCGAACCCGCCGGGTACTCGCCGCGCACGATGGCGTCCCGCAGCGTGGCTGCGAGTTCTCTGTAGCCGCCGGTCATCATCCTCCTCAGCTTCGTCGAATAAGGGTAGCCCTGTCGGCGTGTTTGAGGCAGTAGAGGGGGTCCTATTGACATCCGTGTCGAGAGATGGCGCAATAGAGCCACCTCTAACACTGCGTGGCGACCACTACCCCCAGTGATGACGCCGCCGAAGGGATCGACCATGACAACCATGCCGACCACCCGGCCGTGGGGTGTACGACGAGCAGCGCGGTGCGCCTCGTTGCCCGACGACACCTTGCTGCTCAGTGCCGACTCGATCGATCCCGAGACGCAGTTGGGGATCTACCGGGACCTGGATGGGCGACAAGTGCAGGCCGGGCCGCCGAAGCACGGGACCTCACGCGCACAGTTCAAGAGTCTGCCGACCGGAGGGGGAGACGGCGCCAGACCGGGGAAGCCGGACGACACCAAGATCGTCGAGTACGTACCGGACTGATGGGGATGGAGCAGCCTGTCCTGGTGCTGACCTGCGCCGGCGACCCAACCGCCGCCCATCGTCGTACGTCGCACCTGCGGTGCTGTCCGGCCAGGACGGCCGGTTCGCCAAGGAGCAGGCGAAGCACGGAATGGCAGGGATCCTGTCCGGTGTGCGTGGCCGGTGGGTCAACCATCTCTGGCGAAGCCTCGAAGCAGAGTTCAAGCCGACCCAACTGGCCGTCGCGCGCGAACTCGGCTTCGTCGTTCCGCCGACCATCATCACGAACCGGTACGACGACGTCCGCGAGTTCGCGTCGACGTACGGCAGGCTGGTCTACAAGCCGTTGCAGAACGCCGACCTGACCGGTCCGGACGGTGACGCGCTGATGATCTGGGTGGACGAGGTCGATCCGGCTGAGCTC
Organism: Kribbella sp. DT2; assembly: GCF_049844575.1. Taxonomy (NCBI): domain Bacteria; kingdom Bacillati; phylum Actinomycetota; class Actinomycetes; order Propionibacteriales; family Kribbellaceae; genus Kribbella; species Kribbella sp. DT2. The sequence goes on from NZ_JBNCLH010000003.1 coordinate 570,215, forward strand.
GACGAGTCGATCCGGCTGACCCTGCACCTGTTTCAGGCGAAGGTCGACAAGCGCGCCGACGTCCGCGTCACCGTGATCGGCGACGAGGTGTTCAGCGTTCGGATCGATTCGCCGCACGTTGACTGGCGGCGGGACTACGACCAGGTGTCGTACACAGTGATCGACACGCCGCGCGCGGTGGAGCGGGCATGCCGCCGCTACCTCGAGCGGTTCGGGTTGCTCTTCGGGGCGTTCGACTTCGGGCTGGCGTACGACGGGACGTGGGTCTGGTACGAATGCAACGCCGGTGGGCAGTGGCACTGGCTCGAGCTGGAGACCGGGCTGCCGATGACGGCGGCGATGGCGGACCTTCTGGAGACGGCGTGAGTGGGGCTGAGATCGATCGGGAGTGGCGCCGGCGAGCCGCGGAGCTGGTGGGCTCGCTTCGGCGGAAGGGCAGGTTGTCGGACGAGCGGTTGGCTGCGGCGTTCGCAGAGGTGCCGCGGCATCTGTTCGTACCGGAGTTTCTGCGGCTGGAGGTTGATGCTTCCGGCTTCGCCGCAGTCGACGGCGTGGTGGACGGGACGAGTCCGGAGTACCTGGACACCGTCTACTCCGACCAGGCGTTGATGACACAAACGAAACCGGTCAGGGGTCAGCCGGAGAGCTACGTCTGGAGTTCGTCGTCCTCGATGCCGTCGGTGATGGCGGACATGATCGAGGAGCTGGAGCTCGCGCCGGGGATGCGGGTGCTTGAGAGCGGGACCGGTACGGGGTACAACGCCGCGATCCTGTGCCGGCTGCTCGGCGACGCCGCGGTGACCACGGTGGAGATCGATCCGGACCTGCTGCGCTCGGCGGTCGAACGGTTGGCGGCGCTGGGATTTCAGCCGTCGACCAAGCCTGTGCCGGGCAGCTACGACCGGATCCTGTCGACGCATGCCGTGGACGACGTACCGGCCGAATGGATCGCGTGGGCGAGGCCGGGTGCGGTGATCCTCACCGACCTGCGGCCACCGTCCAACACCCAGATCGGTGCGTGGGTCAAGCTCGTGATCGAGGCCGATGGCAACTGTGCGAGCGGTCGGCTGATGACGCCGCGCGGGTACTTCATGAGCGCGCGGAAGGTGCCGGAGTACGCCGACGACGGGCAACGTCAGCCGGAATTGACGCTGGAGGAGCATCAGCGGCGGGCCGAGTCGATGATGACGCGGGGGAGTGCGCTCGCGCCGGAGGTCTTCGACGACGAGGCTTTCGGGCTGTACTTCTGGCGTTGCCGACCGGGAGTGTGGTTCTGGCGCCACGACCGCGAGGTCACGCTCACCGCGGACGACGGCGCCTGGGCTCAGGCCGGGCCGGACGGCGTACGGATGCTTGGGCGGGACCTCTGGTCCGAGGTTGAGGAAGTCTTCGCGGACTGGCAGCGGGCGGGTGCGCCGCCGATCACGGAGTGGATCGTGCGAGTTGCCGCTGACGGGCACTTGGCGATCGAGCTGCCCCGCTAGTCGGTGGGGCTGCATGAGATGGGTGGGGACCGGGGACGCTAACGCCGTCGTGCCAGTGAGTTCCTACTGAAGAGGGTGGCAGCGTGAAGCCGAGCAGACGCCGGGTGATCATCGACACCGATGCCAAGAACGAGGCCGACGACCAGTTCGCGATCGTGCATGGGCTGCTGTCGCCGACCTTCGACGTGCGGGGGCTGATCGCCGCCCACTTCGGTACCCGGCGGTCGGACCGCAGCATGGAGGAGTCCCGGGAGGAGATCGACCTGCTGCTGGGACTGCTGGACCTGACCGGCAAGGTGCCGGTCGCGAACGGCGGGCCGACCGGCATTCCCGACGAGCAGACCCCGCTGGACTCACCCGGCGCACGGCTGATCATCGAGGAGTCGAAGCTGGCCTCGAAGGGCGACCCGCTGTTCGTGGCGTTCCTCGGCCCGCTGACCGACATGGCCTCGGCGATCCTGCTCGACCCCGGCATCGTGAACCGTGACGTCGTGGTGATCTGGATCGGCGGCCGGGGCTACCAGGGGTACACGTCGTACCCGGGCATGGAATTCAACCTGTCCAATGACATCCACGCCGCGAACGTCGTGTTCGGATCGGGGATGACGGTTTGGCAGGTAACGAGTGACGTCTACACCAAGGTCTCGGTCAGCTACGCCGAGCTCGACGAGAAGATCGGGGACGCCGGGCCGCTCGGCAAGTACCTGATCAAGCAGTTGCACGAGTGGAACGCGATCCACCACGGCGAGCCGATCGAGTCCCGCTCCCTCGGCGACTCGCCCGCGATCGCGCTGATGCTCTACCCCCAGAGCGGGGCCTTGCGGGTTCAGCCGGCGCCGCGCTTCGGCGTCGACGGCTGGTACCTGCCCGGCACCGGCAACCCGATCCACGTCTGCGAACAGATCGACGTCCGCTTCCTGCTGGAGGACATGTTCGCCAAGATCCGCCGCTTCGCCCGCCAGAAGAGCCGGTCCTGAGCCGCAGTCAACGGCTACTCGGCAGGCTCAGGCGGCGCGAACGGTGCTGCTGCGGTGTGGACCTTCGCGAGGTAGGCGGTCTGGTCGACCGCGATGTTGCTCGGGCTCGTGGTGCCGTCGACGAGTTCTCGGAGGATGTCGAGGTGGCCGCCGTGGCGGAGTTCTTCGTTGAGGACCCGGAGGATCATCGACGAGAGGGTGGTCGCTTGGTGGCCGGCGGTGAAGTGTTCGACCCGGCCAGGGGAGTCGAGGTCGTGGAGCTCGATGGTTTCGTCGGCGTTGGCGCAGGACTGGTGGTACCAGTCGAGGATGTACGCCGACGACTCGTCGGGGCGGGCCCACATGTCGGCGCCACCCCAGAGATCCTCGTCGCCGGGGATCTCGCGATCCAGGTCGCGCCCGAAGGCCCCGCCCAGGTAGCCGTACTCCATGCCGCCGAGGTGCTTCAGAACACCGAGGACGTTGGTGCCCGAAGGCGTGAGCGGGCGGCGGAGGTCGTACTCGGACAAGCCCGCGGCCTTCTGGAGGTTGGTGGCGCGGGCGGTGCGGAGGGAGTCATGGAGTTCGGCCTTCAGGTCCATGAGGAGACGATAGAAGCCGTAGCGAATCAGTGGTGAGCACGGATGCCGGGACCACGTCGGGACACGACAAAGGCGCTGCTCCACCGTGGCAAGCCCTAGACCACCGAGTCGGTTCCGAAGCGGGCGAGGTAGTGCCAGACGCGTTTGAGGTGCTGAGGGTCGTACTGGCCGAACGCCCGGTCGAGGACGTGAGGAGTCAGCCAACCGTCCTCGGCCAGGTGAGTGGCCAGTACGACGTACTGCGGGCCCCGGAAGTGTGGATGGCGTCGGAGTTCTTCGACGGACAGCTTGAAGCCGCCGTGCCACTCGAGGGGGCAGGGGAGTCGTCCGGCGGCGTGTTCGACGGGAGTGCCGCGGAAGCTCGGGTCGAGGACCAGCGCTTCGACGTCGCGGGCGAGGCGGACCGGGCCGTGGACCTGGGCCTCGATGTAGTCGTCGAGCGGGTCCTGGTGATCGGCCTCGGCGAGGGCGATCAGGGACATCTTGGCGGCGACGCCGAAGCTGGTGGGATCGAAGGCGCTGTCGGGGTAGCAGAAGGTGGTGCGAGGGAGGACGTCCGCGGTCAGCCGGAAGTGCCCCGAGCCGAAGCGTGGGGCCGCGCCGACCGGTCGACGGCGGAAGTTGAGCGCGCCGTAGACGGGACGGCTGTGAGCCGGCGCCTCGTCGTACGCGCGGTTGAAGATCCTGCTCTCCCAGCGCCGGCGGTCTCCGCCGGGATGGGCGGTGAGGCCGCCGTTGCTGGTGCCGGTCGCGAACTGGGACAGGTAGGTGCCGCCGTCGGCGAGTGCGTCAAGGAGACCTGGGCGGTCGGGGTGGAAGTTCAGCGTCACCCGCAGGGCGGGGTCGAGCGGCGGGCCCGAGGAGAGTGCGGTGATGTGCCGTAGGGCGTTCTCGGGTGGGGTTGGCACCTGAAGATCGTAGGACGGCCGGAGGCCGCGTCCTCCGTCAGGGGACGCGGCTCCAGGCCGGTTCAGCGCGCGCGGTGCTGCTGGGCCAGGTCCTTCAAATACAGCGCCGACTGCTTGGGGATGCGCTCCTGGGTGTCGTAGTCGACCCGCACGATGCCGAAGCGCTTTTCGTAGCCGTAGGCCCATTCGAAGTTGTCGAGGAGGGACCAGGCCAGGTAGCCACGGATGTCGGCGCCTTGTTCGATCGCGTCGGCAACAGCTGCGAGGTGGGTGGTGAAGTACGTCGTACGGCCCTCGTCGGCGACGAAGCCTGAGGCATCGGGCACGTCGTCGAAGGCGGAGCCGTTCTCGGTGATCACCATCGGCAGGCCGGGGTAGTTCTTGCTGATCCGGACCAGCAGGTCGGTGAAGCCCTCGGGGACGATCTCCCAGTCCATCGCGGTGCGCGGACGGTTCAGCGGGACGGACCGGCTGACCGGCAGGCCGGCGGCGTCGACCGTGCTGCCGTCCTCGGCGAAGCCGGTGAACTTCTGGCTGAAGTAGTAGTTGATGCCGAGGACATCGATCGGTGCGGAGATGGTGGCCAGGTCACCGTCCTGGACCGGCAGCGAAATGCCCTGGGCATCGAGGTCGGCGATCACGTCGGCCGGGTAACGCCCGTGCACCAACGGATCCAGGTAGAGCCGCGCACCCATCCCGTCGGCCCGGCGGGCAGCTTCGAGGTCAGGCTCCAGGTCCGAGGCCGGGTACGCCGTGGCGGCGTTCAGCGTGATCCCGATGTCGAGCTTGCGCGGCGCGGCCTCGCGCATCCGCTCGGTCGCGAGCCCGTGGCCGAGCAGCAGATGGTGTACGGCGGAAACGGCGGCCGGGAGGTCTCGCTTGCCGGGTGCATGCGCGCCGTACGCGTACCCGAGCATCGCCGAGCACCACGGCTCGTTCAGCGTCGTCCAGGTGTCGACCCGGTCGCTCAATGCATCGAACACCAGCATCGAGTAGTCGGCGAACCGGTACGCCGTGTCACGCGCAGGCCAGCCGCCCGCGTCCTCGAGCTCCTGCGGCAGGTCCCAGTGGTACAGCGTCACCCACGGGTCGATGCCCTGGGCAAGCAGTTCGTCGACCAGCCGGTCGTAGAACGCGATCCCGGCCGGGTTGACCCCGCCGCGACCGTGCGGCTGGACCCGCGTCCAGGACACCGAGAACCGGTAGGTGTCCATCCCGAGATCCTTGATCAGGGCAACGTCGGCGGGCATCCGCGTGTAGTGCTCGCAGGCGACGTCACCGTTGTCGCCGTCGTGCACGGCGCCGGGAACCCGGCAGAACGTGTCCCAGATCGACGGGGTCCGGCCGTCGACGTCGACGGCGCCCTCGATCTGGTACGCCGAGGTGGCCACACCCCAGCGGAAACCGCTCGGCAGACGCGCCGCGAGGTCCGCCTCGGAGGTGGTGGGGGCAGCAGATGTGTTCATGGTGGACGTGCGGCGCTCCGCGCCCAGCCGGTGGGCGGGCGCGGAGCGCCGTACTGACTCCCTTCGGGAAGAAGTTAGGCGACAGGGACGCGGCCGGGCAGCCAGCAGGCCACCTGGCGGCTCGGGTCGTTCCTGGCCTCCGGGACGCCGAGGACGGGGATCTCCGTCGAGCAGCGGTCGAACGCGTGCGGGCAGCGCGGGTGGAACGCGCAGCCGGAGGGCATGCCGCGCAGGTCGGGCGGCGAGCCCGGGATCCCGCTCAGCTCCCGGCGTGGACCGCGCAGCGCCGGGAAGGACTTCAGCAGTCCCTCGCTGTACGGGTGCAGGGAGTCCTTGTAGAGGTCGGCCGAGCGCGCCTCCTCGACGATCCGGCCGCCGTACATGATCGCGATCCGGTCGGAGAACTCGACCAGCAGCGACAGGTCGTGGGTGATGAACAGGACCGAGAACCCGAGCCGCTCGCGCAGCTCGACCAGCTGGGCCAGGATCTGGCGCTGCATCACCACGTCGAGCGCGGTGGTCGGCTCGTCCATGATCACGATCTGCGGCTCGAGCACGAGCGCCATCCCGATCATCACCCGCTGCCGCATGCCGCCGGACAGCTGGTGCGGGTAGGCGTCCATCCGGTCGGCGGAGATGCCGACCAGCTTCAGCATGTCCTTGGCACGGGCCAGCCGTGCCTGGGAGCTGAGCTGCGGCTCGTGCGCACGGATCACGTCGAGCATCTGGGTGGAGACCTTGTGCACCGGGTTGAGCGAGTTCATCGCGCCCTGGAACACGATCGACGTCTCGGCCCAGCGGAACTTGCGCAGCTCGGCCGGCGACAGCGACATCACGTCGTACGGCTGGTCGCCCGGCGGGTGGTAGATCACCGAGCCGCCGCTGATCACGCCGGGCGGCGGAAGGAGCCGCGTCACGCCGTACGCCAGGGTCGACTTGCCGGATCCGCTCTCGCCGGCCAGCCCGAGCACCTCACCGCGGTGCAGAGTCAGCGTGACGTCGCGGACCGCGCGCACGGCCTGGTCGCCCAGCCCGTAGTCGACGCTGAAGTCCCTGATCTCCAGCACTGGTTCCTTGGCCATCAGACCGTGCCCTTCGCTTCGTCGGCGCGGACCACCGGCGTCACCGGGGCCTTGCGATCGGTGGTGTTCAGCACCGGGGTGAACCCGACCTTCATCCGGACCGTGTGGCCGTCCTTGGTCTTCACCTTGGTGTGCCCGCTGCTGCGCAGCCGCGGGCTGACGAACTCGTCGATGCCGAAGTTGATCAGCGACAGCGCCGTGCCCAGTACGGCGATCGCGAGGCCGGCCGGGACGAACCACCACCACGCGCCCTGGGCGAGCGCCTGCTGGCTCTGCGCCCAGAACAGGATCGTGCCCCAGTTCCACTCCGAGATCGTCGAGATGCCGATGAAGGCCAGCGTGATCTCCGACATCACCGCGAAGATCACCGTCCCGACGAAACCGGACGCGATGATCGCGGTCAGGTTCGGCAGGATCTCGACGGTGATGATCCGCCAGGTGCTCTCGCCGGTCGCCCGGGCGGCCTCGACGTAGTCGCGCCGCCGCAACGACAGGGTCTGTGCTCGCAGGACCCGAGCACCCCACGCCCACGACGTCAGACCGATGACCAGGGCAACCATCAGGTCACCCGCGCCCGGGATGGTGGAGGCGACGATGATGATCAACGGCAGCGCCGGGATGACCAGGAAGACGTTCGACAGCGCGGACAGACCCTCGTCGGCGGCGCCGCCGAGGAAGCCCGAGCTGACGCCGATCAGGACCGACAGCGCGGTCGCGACGATGCCGGCCAGCAGGCCGACGAACATCACGCCGCGGGTGCCGACGAGGATCTGGGAGAAGATGTCCTGCCCCAGGTGGGTGGTGCCGAACCAGTGATCGCCCGACGGCGGCTGGATCAGGTCGGCGCTGCGCGCGGACGGGTCGTACGGCGCGATCCACGGCCCGATGACCGCGATCAGGCAGAAGAAAGCGAGCACGACCAGGCCGGTCGCGGCCTTCGGGTTCGCGACGAACCGCAGCCGCTGGCGCTTGGCCGGCACTGCCGCGACCTCGGGGCCGTCGGGAGTGACCGCGGTGATGGTGCTGGTGGGTGCGGACATCGGTCAGCCCTCCTTGCGGGTACGCGGGTCGAGCAGCAGGTACGCGATGTCGGCGATCAGGTTGGCGACCAGCACCGAGATCGTGATCACCAGGAAGACGCCCTGCATCAGCGGGTAGTCCTTCGCGCCGACGGCCTGGAACAGGTTGTAGCCGATGCCGGGGTAGGAGAAGACGATCTCCACCAGCAGCGTGCCGCCGACGATGAAGCCGAGCGACAGCGCGAAGCCGGACACGTTCGGCAGCAGTGCGTTGCGGGCGGCGTAGCTGAGCATCACCCGGCGCTCGGACAGGCCCTTGGCGTGCGCGACCGTGATGTAGTCCTCCGACGCGACCGTCACCATCATGTTGCGCATGCTGAGGATCCAGCCGCTGACCGAAGAGATCAGGATCGTGAGCGCCGGCAGCAGACTGTGCTGGACGGCGCTGCCGATGAACACGCTGTCCCAGTTCGGAACCAGGCCCGGCTCGTAGCCGCCCGACGACGGGAAGAAGCTGCCCGCACCGGCCAGCAGCGTGATCGCGATCAGGCCGAGCCAGAAGTACGGGATCGACGACAGGAACGTCGTCACCGGGAGCAGACCGTCCATCCAGGACCCGCGCCGCCATCCGGCCAGGACGCCGAGGCCCGTACCGATGATGAAGCTCGCGAGCGTCGTGATGCCGACCAGCGCGATCGTCCACGGCAGGCTCTGGCCGAGGATCTCCGAGACCGGCGTCGGGAAGAACGTGAACGACAGCCCGAGATCGCCCTTGAACACCTGGCCCCAGTAGTCGACGTACTGGCTCCACAGGCTCGCGTTCTTGTCCAGGCCGAACAGCACGTACAGCGAGTTGATCGCCTCGGTGCTCATCTGGCCCTGGAACTTGTTGATCAGCGAGGTGACCGGGTCACCGGGGATCATCCGCGGGATGAAGAAGTTGATCGTGATCGCCGCCCAGGCGGTGAACAGGTAGAAGGCGATCCGTTGCAGCAGGAACTTCACTTCGCCGCTCCTTCCTCGTAGAGCCAGCAGGCCGCCCAGTGGGCTTGGCCGCTGTCGACCAGCGGCAGCTCGAACCGCGGCGGCAGCTCGGTGGAGCACTTCGGCATCGCGTGCACGCAGCGCGGGTGGAACCGGCAGCCGGTCGGCGGCGCGATCAGGCTCGGCGGCTCGCCCCCGGCCTCGTCCTCGGGCGCGTCCTTGGCGTCACCGACCCGGTCGAGCCGGTCGGGGTCGGGCGCGCTCTCGATCAGCAGCCGCGTGTACGGGTGAGCCGGGTGCTGCGTGACGGTCTCGGAGTCACCGCCCTCGACCATCCGGCCGGCGTACATCACCAAGGTCTCGTCGGCGAAGTACCGGGCCGACGCGATGTCGTGGGTGATGTAGAGGATGGCCAGGTCGAGGCGTTCCTTGAGGTCCCGCAGCAGGTTCAGTACGCCGAGCCGGATGGACACGTCGAGCATCGAGACCGGCTCGTCGGCCAGCAGCACCTCGGGGTTGGCGCCGAGCGCGCGGGCGATCGACACCCGCTGGCGCTGGCCGCCGGACAGCTCGTGCGGGAACTTGTCCAGGTAGCGCTCCGGCGGGGTCAGCTGGACCCGGAGCAGCAGGTCGTTCAGGTTCTTCTCGAGCTCCGCGCTGCCGCTGCCCGCGCGGCCGTGGATCTTCAGCGCGCGGGTCAGGTGGTACCGCACGGTGTGCACGGGGTTCAGCGAGGCGAACGGGTCCTGGAAGATCATCTGCACGCGGCGGCAGTAGGCGCGGAACGCGCGGCCGCCGTGCACGGTGATCGAGTCGCCGTGCAGCCGGATGTCGCCGTCGGTGCGCTTGTACAGCTGCGCCATCAACCGGGCGACGGTGGACTTGCCGGAGCCGGACTCGCCGACCAGGGCGGTGACCCGCCCGCGGCGAAGCGTCAGCTGGATGTCGTCCACCGCGTGCACGGCCTTGCGCTCACGGGTGAACAGGTCGCGCAGGCCCCGGCGTACGGGGAAGTGCTTGGTGAGGTTCTCGGCCTCGAGGACCACGTCGTCGGTCGTGGTCGGTGCTGCTGGCGTCGCCGTCATTTCCGACTCCTCGCTCGATGGGGCGCACAGGGAACCGCGGCCGGGAGCCCCAGGTGGAGAGCTCCCGGCCGCGGACTTTTGTCAGGCCCCTGCGGGCTTCAGGGCGAGGACGATCTGCAGCGCGGTCTGCTGGGTCGGCTGGGCCGGCCCGTACGGGTTGGTGTCGTCCGGCCACCCGACCCAGTTCTTGGTGCTGTAGAGGGCGCCGATGTTCGAGGCGCCGGTCGGGATGATCGGCATCTGGTCGACCATGATCTTCTGCAGCGTGTTCAGCGCCGCGGTGCGCGCCGACTCGTCGGCGGCGTTGGCGTAGGCGTCCAGCGCCTTGGTCGCCTCCGGGTTGTCGTAGCGGCCGTAGTTGCCGCTGACGCCACCCTTGCCGACCGGCTTCAGGATCTTGCCGTCCATGATGTTCTGGTAGATGTCGTACGGCGTCGCGCCGCCGTTGGTCCAGTGCATGCCGGCCTGGAAGTTGCCCTCGTCGAACGCCTTGAGCCAGGCGTCCTGGTTGGCCTTGTCGACGGTGGCCTTGATCCCGATCTGGGTCAGGTTGTCCTTGATGATCTCCAGGCTGGTGACGTAGTCGGACCAGCCGGCCGGGTTGGTCAGCGTGATCGTCACCGGCTTGCCGGTCGGGTCCTTCAGCGTGTCACCCTCGAGCTTGAAGCCGGCCGCGGTCAGCTCCGCCTTGGCGCCCTCGACGTCGACGGCGTGCTTCTTGTCCTTGAACTCCGGCGCGATGAACGACTCACCGGCCGGTGCCGGGATACCCGTCACGGACTCGATCTTCGGGTAGAAGTAGCCAGCCTCGGCCTGGGTGAAGATGTCGTCGCGATTGATCACCTTGTCCATCGCCCGGCGCAGCGCCGGGTTGTCGAACGGTTTCACCGTGGTGTTGATCCACAGGCCGTGGATGCCCAGCGTGCCCGGCGCCCAGACCTTGTGGTTCTTCTCGTCCTTGGACTGGAAGACCGTCTTCACGTTCGGGACGAAGACGAAGCTCCACTCCGAGGCGCCGTTGGCCAGCGCGGTGGTCTGCGCGTTGTTGTCGTTGTACGACGTGTAGCGCAGCTCCTTGACCTTCGGCAGCTCCTGCCAGTACTCCGAGCGGACCTCCAGCGTGGTGGTCTGCGGGGTGAACGACTTCAGCTTGTACGGGCCGGTGCCGATCGGGTCCTTGACGGTGTCCTGGCTCGGGTCCTTGAACGCCGACCACTGGGCCTTGGGCACCACGAACACGCCCAGGATCTTGTTCTGGTTCACGAACTGCGAGCGCGGGAAGGTCAGGTCGACCTTGTTGCCGGACTGGGCGATCGTGCCGTACGGGATCGCGTCCTGGTTCAGCCCCTCGTTGTCCTTGCGGAGCTGGAAGGAGTAGGCCACGTCCTCGGCGGTCATCGGCTTGCCGTCGGAGAACTTCACGCCGTCGCGGATGGTGAAGGTCAGCTTGGTGAAGTTGTCGGCCCAGGCGAAGTCGGTGGCCAGCCAGGGCTTGCCCTTCTCCTGCGGCTTGAGCGGGTTGATCATCACCAGCGGCTCGTAGATCATCCACCGGTACCCGAGCGAGGCGCCCGAGGACGAACCGAGGAACGGGTTGTGGTTCTCCGTCTGCGGGCCGTTCGGCATGCCCACGTTGAGCACGGTGGCGCCGCCGCCGGAGCTGGCGTTCGAGTTGTTCGTGTCCCCGTTGCTGCAGGCAGCCAGTGCTGCCGCGAGCAGGCCCGCGAGGGCCAGCGCGACTGAGCGTCGTGCTCGCATCGTTCCTCCTGTGTTCGTCCACTGCTGGCGGATGACGGTCGAATGACTGTCGGGTGGTGCGTTTGGGCTCGCATCGTGCCGTGAAAGCGCTCTCATGGAAAGAGCGGACGGCTTAACGGATCGGTATCGGCGGTCCAAAGGGTTGCCGGTGGCGAAGCAGGGGCAGCTACCTCGCCACCGGACGCTCTACGAGGGGCGGGAGGGGGCCGTTGAGCTGCGCACGATCAGCGTCGTGGGCAGCACCTGGGGAGCCTCCGGCAGCGGCTTGCCGCCGAAGTAGTCCATCAGCATCCGGGCCGCGGTCTGACCCATCTGGCGCATCGGCTGATGCACCGTGGTCAGCGGTGGTTCGGTGTGCTGGGCGTACGGGATGTCGTCGAAGCCGATCACCGACACGTCGTTCGGCACGTTCCGCCCGGTCTCCCGGACGGCCTGGATGGCACCGCCGGCGGACAGGTCGTTGTGCGCGAAGATCGCGTCGAACCTCGTACCGGCTTCGAGCGCCTGCTGGACGCCGCGGCGCCCGCTGGAGTGGGTGAAGTCGCCTTCGAAGACGAGCCGTGGGTCCAGCTCGAGACCGGCCGCCGCGTAGGTGTCGCGGAAACCGTCCAGGCGTTCCTGGGTGCAGCCGAACCAGTCCACGCCGGTGATCACCAGCGGGCGGCGGCGACCGAGCTCCAGCAGGTGCCGGGCGGCGGCCTCACCTCCGGCCCGGTTGGTGGTGGCGACGGACGGGAACACGGGTTGCTTGGCCCGGTCGTCGATCAGGACGACCGGCAGGCCTCGCGAGTGCAGCTGCTCGATGTAGGCGAGCGTGCCTTCCGGCTCGATCACCAGCAGACCGTCGAACGACTGCGCCGAGACCTGCGAGGCGAACTGCTGCATCGACTCCTCACCCCGGTTGCAGGTGAACAGCAGCAGGCCGTAGCCCTCGGTCTCGACGACGTCGACAGCGCCTTGCAGCACCTCGCCCATCCAGGGCCAGGTGAGCGAGGGGACCAGCATGCCGACGATTCGGGTCCGGCCACGCGCCAGGCCCACGGCCCGGGCGCTGGGGACGTACCCGAGCTCGGCGATCACCTGACGGACGCGCTCGGCGGTCCGCAGATCGAGTTCGCCCTTGCCGTTCAGGACCCGCGAGACGGTGGTCTTGCTGACTCCGGCACGGGCCGCGACATCGGCGATCGTGATCGACATTCACAGCTCCCCTCGGGCGGTCGGGGTAGTGCGGGCGGTTTGTTGCCGGTTCGTGAACGCTGTGTTCGGAACCGGTTTCGGAAGCGGTTCCGTAGAGTGAAGCCGAGTGGGCCAGGTCACGTCAATCACGACGCGATAACGAAACCAGGACTAAGTTCACGATTTGTAAGAAGTCCGCCGCGCGCTCGGGCTCAGCGCTGGCGACCCAGCGCTGCGGCATGATGGACTGCGGGGGAGGGATCGATTTCAGGGGCCGCCGTGGTGGCCTGGCAGCCGGGTTTGCAGAGGGCGGGTCGAGAACACCATGGACGGACGCCGGACGACCGTGCGCGACATGCGGCGGTCCAACCGGTCGGTGATCCTGACGTGCATCTACCGGCAGGGACCGCTGAGCCGGTACGAGCTGGGCCGCGAGACGTCGTTGAGCGCCGCGAGCGTGAGCAACCTGGTCGGCGAGCTGCTCGAGGAGGGCATCGTCGAGGAGGCCGGGTCGGTCGAGTCCGACGGCGGCCGGCCGCGGGTGCTGCTCCGGGTCGCGCCCACCTTCGGGTACGTCGTCGGCGCCGAGGTCGGCGAGACGCGCGTCAGGGTCGAATTGTTCGATCTCGCGATGACCGTGCTGGCGACCGTGGTCTACCCGATCGAGACGCCGAAGCCCGCGCCCGAGCTGGCGGTCAAGTACGTGCTGCAGGGGCTCGACGCGGTGATCGCGCAGGCCGGCGTACGGGCTGATCGTGTGCTGGGCTTGGGTGTTGCGGTCGCCGGTGTGGTCGAAGGGCCCGCGGATGCTGTCGTCCACGCGCAGACGCTTGGGTGGGACGGGGTCCCGCTCGGCGCGATGCTGGCGGCGGGGACGGACATTCCGATCCAGGTGGACAACGGTGCGAACACTTTGGGCCAGGCGGAGATGTGGTTCGGCGCTGGGCGAGGTGCGACCGATGCCGTGGTCGCGCTGGTCGGCTCAGGTGTCGGCGCTGCGCTGGTGACCGGAGGGACGAGCTACCGCGGGACCCGCAGCAGTGCGGGCGAGTGGGGCCACACGACGATCATGTACGGCGGCCGCCGGTGCCGGTGCGGCGCCGAGGGCTGCCTCGAGGCGTACGTCGGCGCCGACGGCGTACTGGATCGGTATCGGTTGGCCGGCGGGCCGGCTGCTCGGTCCGACGACGACGAGGCCGCGTTCATCGGTCTGCTGGCCGCCGTCGACTCGTCGGAGATCGCGGCCAAGGTCGTCGAGGACACGATCGGCTACTTGGGCGCGGGGTTCGCGAACCTCGTCAACCTGGTCAACCCCGAGCGGATCGTGCTCGGAGGCTGGTCGGGCCTGCTGCTCGGCGAGCGCTACCTGCCGCAGCTGCGCGAGGCGGTCGGCAAGCACGCCCTGCACCGGCCGTACGCGCAGGTGACGATCGAGGTGTGCGAGCTGGGCCGCGACGCGGTCGCCCTGGGCGCCGCGACGCTCCCGGTCCTGCGATTGCTCCGCGAAGGCGGCACCCGCCGCGTCGCCGCAGGCTGACCGGGCCCGCGCGCCCACCCGGCGCGCGAAGCTGCGCCTTCGGGCGGCCCCGGCCCCTCCCCTCCGGTCCTCTGCCCCGCGCGCAGCGCGGGGCAGGGGACGGAGTTGCGGAACACGGAATCCGGCTACTACGGCTTCAGGACTTCAACTATGCTTTGAAAAAACTGCCTTCCCACCCTTTGGGGGTCACCGATGGTCGAGCTCTCCCCGCTTCGGCAGGACTTTGTCTGGGGTACCGCCACCTCGGCGTACCAGATCGAAGGCGCTGTCGACGCCGACGGCCGGCTGCCGTCGATCTGGGACACGTTCTGCCGCGTTCCCGGCGCGATCGACAACGGCGACACCGGCGACGTCGCCTGCGACTCCTACCACCGCTGGTCCGACGACCTCGCGCTGATCAAGCAGCTCGGCGTCGACGCGTACCGGTTCTCGATCGCCTGGCCGCGGGTGATCCCGACCGGCTCCGGCGCCGTCAACGCGCCCGGTCTGGACTACTACGACCGGATGGTCGACGACTTGCTTGCCGAGGGCATCAAGCCGTTCGTCACCTTGTACCACTGGGACCTGCCGCAGACGCTGCAGGACCTCGGCGGCTGGGAGAACCGCGACACGGCGTACCGGTTCGCCGAGTACGCCGCGGTCGTCGGCGCCAAGCTCGGCGACCGCGTCCGCGACTGGGTGACGCTGAACGAGCCGCTCTGCTCGGCCTGGATCGGCCACTGGGAAGGGCGGATGGCGCCCGGCATCACCGACCCGGCGATCGCCGTGCGCGCGTCGTACAACCTGCTGCTGGCGCACGGTCTCGGCGTGCGGGCGCTGCGCGATGCTTGCCCTGAGCCCCCGTCGGTCGGCCTGGTCGTCAACCTGAGCGGCACCGAGCCGGCCAGCCAGAGCGCCGAGGACATCCGCGCGGCGCAGATCGCCGACGGGCACATCAACCGCTGGTGGCTCGACCCGACGGCGGGCCGCGGCTTCCCGGCCGACATGGTCGAGACGTACGGCGTCGAGCTGCCCGAGCAGCCGGGCGACCTCGACATCATCGCCGCGCCGACCGACTTCATCGGCCTGAACTACTACTTCCGCCAGATCATCAAGGCCGACGAATCCGTTCCGGTGCTGGGCTTCAGCCAGGTCCCCGGCCCGAACGCCGAGCACACGATGCTCGACTGGGAGATCCACCCGGCCGGCCTGGAGGAGCTGATCCTGCGCCTGGCCAAGGAGTACGGCGCCGAGAAGATCTACATCACCGAGAACGGCTCCGCCTGGGTCGATCAGCCCGACGCCTCCTTTACCGTCGACGACACCCAGCGAACGGCGTACCTGGATGGTCACCTCGCCGCCTGCGTTCGCGCAGTCCAGCAAGGCGCCCCGCTGGCCGGCTACTTCGCCTGGTCCCTGATGGACAACTTCGAGTGGGCCTACGGCTACGCCCCCCGCTTCGGCCTCGCCTACGTCGACTACCCGACCGGCACCCGCGTGATGAAGACCAGCGGCACGACGTACGCCGACCTGATCAAGTCCCACCGCAGCTGACTTCCACACGAATAAAGCCCTCCCGGACCACCGCGGTCCGGGAGGGCTTGTCACGACCGGTCGGTCAGACGGTCCACTTCTGGTTGGCGCCGCCGCCGCAGGTCCAGATCTGCGTCGGGGTGGAGTTCGCGGCGTTGTTGCCGGTGACATCGAGGCACTTGTTCGCCCGTGGATTCACCAGGTCACGGGCGCCGGAGTACGTCCACTGCTGGGCCGCGTTTCCGTTGCAGGTGGCAATCTGTACGCGGGTGCCGTCGGCAACTCCGGCTCCTGCGACGTCCAGGCACTTGCCCAGGGCACGGATCGTGCCGTCGCCCGGCCGGGTCCACTTCTGCGCGGCGCTACCGTTGCAGTCGTAGAGCTGGACGGTCGTGCCGTCGGCCGAGTTCGCGGCCGCGACGTCCAGGCACTTGCCGCCCAGGCCGGTGATCTGGCTGCCGCCGCCACCGCTGCTGCCCAGGCTCGAGACCCGGACGTAGTCGACGACCATCGACTGCGGCATCACCGTGCTGCCGTCGGGGTAGCCCGGCCAGTAGCCGCCGACCGCGACGTTCATGATCATGAAGAACGGGTGGTTGTAGACCCACTGGCGGCCACCGAGGTCGGCCGGCGTACGGCGCTGGAACTGCACGCCGTCGACGTACCAGGTGATCGAGTCCGGTGCCCAGTCGACCGCGTAGGTGTGGAAGTCGTTGCGGAACGGCTGGCCGTTGGGCGACTGGTACGCCGCGCCGATGCCACCCTCGCCGGAGTAGCCCGGGCCGTGGATGGTGCCGTGCACGGTGTTCGGCTCGCGGCCGATGTTCTCCATGATGTCGATCTCGCCGTCGTTCGGCCAGTTGCCGCCGCCGAGCATCCAGAACGCCGGCCAGACCCCTTGCGTACCAGGGATCTTGATCCGGGCCTCGAAGCGGCCGTAGGTCTGGGTGAACGTCTGCGCGGTGAGCAGCCGGGCCGAGGTGTACTCGCAGGTGCCGTAGTGGCACTGGAAGCCGCCGCTCTCGCGGCGCGCGGTGATCACCAGGTTGCCACCGCCGTCGAGCGCGGCGTTGCGGGTCGAGTTGGTGTAGTACTGCCGCTCGTTGTTGCCCCAGCCACCGCCTCCGATGTCGAAGCGCCACTTGCTCTGGTCAGGGCCCTGGCCGGACGGGCCGTCGAAGTTGTCCTCCCAGAGCGTGGCCTGTGGAGCCATCGCCTGGGCGGTTGCCTGCTCACCCTGCGTGCGGGCGTCGGCAGGGGACTGGAGTAGGGCGGTGCCGAGCAGTGCGGCGCCTGCGGCGAGCAGGGCGGCGGCCCGGAACCGGGAACGCGGATACCTCATGCGTGCCTCATTTCTCGCTCGGCCGGACTAGGGCGGTCCGGCCGTGGGGGCGGGGGCGGGACGTGACGAGACAGGGGAATCGCTGGGAGGGAGCTAACTGTGAGAACGCTCCCACGTCAAGACCACACGTAAATACAAGGCGTGAAAAAAGCAGTCGCACGGCATTGACTCGGGCGGGCACCGATGGTTACCTACTGGTGACCACCAGTTGCGGCGCGGGCAGACGCCGGATCCGGGGTTCTCTTTCGTCCCCTGTGCTGTGTCCCCTGTAGAGGCCCTTGAGCAAGAGGGAGATCCGCCCATGCCCAGCCCCCTTCGTCGTCACCGCCCCGGACGACGACGCCTGCTTCCCGCCCTGGCCGGATTCGCGGCCCTCTCGGTCGTCGCCACCGGTCTGAGTCTCGGCAACCCGCAGCCCGCGCACGCCGCCGGCGAGGAGGTCAACGTCTGGCTGACCACCACCAACGACGCCGGCGGCCGCAACGTCACCCGCGGTCTGCAGCAGCAGGCGCCGGTGAACTTCGGTCCGACCGGCGGCACCGCCAACCAGACCGTCACGGTCAACGAGAACACGTCGTACCAGACCTTCGAAGGCGGTGGCGCGTCGTTCACCGACAGCGCCGCCTGGCTGCTGAACAGCAGCAACACGATCACCGCCGCGACCCGCAACCAGGTGATGAAGGACCTGTTCGACCCGGTCAACGGGATCGGCCTGGCCTTCACCCGGAACCCGATGGGCGCCTCGGACCTTGCCCGGTTCAACTACTCCTACGACGACACGTGCTGCGACCTGAACGACTTCAGCATCAACCACGACCTCGCCGACGTCGTACCGCTGACCAAGCAGGCCAAGCAGCTGAACCCGGCGCTGAAGGTGAAGGGCGCGCCGTGGAGCGCGCCGGCCTGGATGAAGGACAACAACAAGTTCACCAACCGCGGCTGGCTGAAGGCCGAGTACTACCCGCTGTACGCGCAGTACTTCGTGAAGTACGTGCAGCAGAACGAGGCCGCCGGCAACCACATCGACTACGTGTCGGTGCAGAACGAGCCGACCTGCTGCGGCAACGACAACACCGGCTACGCCTCGATGAACTGGAACGGCGCCGGCCTGCTGAACTTCACCAAGAACCACCTGTTCCCGGCGTTCCGCGCGGCCGGGATCACCACCAAAGTGATGGTGCTGGACTACAACTGGGGCAACTACAACGACCTCGGCTCGGTCCCGCTGGCCGACGCGGGGCTGCGCAGCGACCCGCTGTTCGGCGGCATCGCCTGGCACGGGTACGGCGGTGACGTGAACCTGCAGACCACCGTGCACAACCAGTACCCGGCCGTGAACCACTACATGACCGAGCACTCGGGCGGCACGTGGATCGCGAACCAGCAGGTTGAGGACATGAACAACCTGATCGACTACACCCGGAACTGGAGCAAGTCCTGGGTGAAGTGGAGCCTCGGCCAGGACCAGAACATGCTCCCGTACGTCGGTGCCGGCTGCAACGTGTGCACCGGGCTGGTCACCGTCCAGCGGGGTGGGGCGCGGGCCGGGCAGGTCGACAAGACCGTCGAGTACTACACGATGGGCCACCTGACGAAGTTCGTGAAGCCGGGTGCGGCCCGGATCGAGTCGAACGCGAACAGTGCGGTGAAGAACGTCGCGTGGAAGAACCCGGACGGGTCGAAGGCGCTGATCGCGTTCAACACCACCGGCAGCTCGCAGTCGGTGCGGGTGAACTGGGGTTCGCAGTCCTTCGTCTACACGCTGCCGACCAAGACCTCGGCGACGTTCACCTGGTCGGGCACGCAGAGCGGCGGTGGCGGTGGGACCGGCGGTCAGATCACCGGGCTTGCCGGGAAGTGCGTCGACGTCGCTGCCGGCAACTCGGCGGATGGCGCCGGCGTACAGCTCTATGACTGCAACGGCTCGACCGCCCAGCAGTGGTCGCGTCCTGGTGACGGAACGGTGCGTGCTCTCGGCAAGTGTTTGGATGTCGCCAGCGCCGGTACGGCGGACGGCTCTCGCGTGCAGCTGTACACGTGCAACGGATCGGCTGCTCAGCAGTGGACGTACACGGGCGGGAAGGATCTGGTGAACCCGCAGGCGAACAAGTGCCTCGACGTCACCGGCAACAACTCCGCCAACTCCACGCCGTTGCAGATCTGGTCCTGCACCGGCGCGGCGAACCAGAAGTGGAACGCCTGATCACCTGACCCGGGGTCCGCACGGGGACCCCGCAAGACCGACCGCGCCCCGCGCCCCCGGGACGCGGTCGGTCTGTTTCGGGCCGGGGCCGCCCGCTCGCGCGGGTGTTTGTTGACCCTCCGGTGGCCGGAGGGTGCAAGGTTTGCTTCATGACGGCTTCGGTGACCATCGGGGAGTTCTCCCGGCTCACACATCTGAGCGTGAAGACGCTGCACCACTACCACGACATCGAGCTGCTGGCGCCTGCCGCGATCGACCCGAGCTCGGGCTACCGCCGGTACGAGGTCACCCAGGTGCCGACCGCTCAGCTGATCCGCCGGCTGCGCGACCTGCAGATGCCGCTCGCGCAGGTCCGGGAGGTGATCGAGGCCCCCGACCTCGCCACCCGCGACCAGACGCTCCGCCTCCACCTCGACCAGATGGAACGCGAGCTGATCCGCACCCAGGAGGTCGTCGCGTCGCTGCGCTCGATGCTCACCCTCGCGCCGACGGACCTGTCCGTCGAGTACCGCTTCGTTCCCGCCTTCCGCGCGTACGCCGTCACCGACCGCGTCCCGCGCGACCAGATCAGCGCCTGGTGTGGCGCGACCTTCGGCCGCCTCGGCGCGATCGCCGGGCAGCTCGGGATCACCGCGACCGCCGGAGCGACGTACAGCGACGAGTTCTTCACCGAGGACGCCGGCGAGGTCGTCGGCTTCCTGCCCGTCGCGCCCGGGCAACCGCCGTACGAGGGCGTCGAGCTCGTCGATCTCCCGGCCGGCTTCTTCGCGGTGACCGTGCACACCGGCCCGTTCACCGACTTCGACCGCACGTACGGCGCTCTCGGTAGTCACGTGGCCGAGCACTGCTCCGTTGCTCCGGGACCGATCCGTGAGCTGTACGTCGTCGGCCCCGCCGACACGACCGATCCGAACACCTACCAGACCGAGATCTGCTGGCCGATCCAGCGGATCCCCACGCCGTACTGATCGAAAGGGCTGAACCATGTCCATCTCCCTCGCGCAGATCGCCGTCGACAGCGCCGACGTCCGGGCCCTGGCCACCTTCTGGGCCCAGGTCTTCCAGACCGATGTCGATGCTGGAGGCAACGAGTTCATGTCCACCGTGAACCGTGCCGGCGGCAGCGGACCGGCGATGATGTTCCTCCAGGTCCCGGAGAAGCCGGCCGGTGCCAAGAACCGCCTGCACCTCGACCTCAGCAGCTCCGACTGGGCCGCGGACGTCGACCGCATCATCTCCCTCGGCGCGAAGCGGGAGGCCGAGTTCAACGAGTACGGCACGCACTGGATCACGCTGACCGACCCCGAAGGCAACGTCTTCGACCTCGCCGAGGCGCACTAGCTCGGGCACCATCGCGTCGAGGGCAACGAGGCCCGCCACCTCCGCCCTGCCGCAGCGTCCGAAGAAGCCCTCCGCCCACCGCCACCTCGCCCGCCGCAGCGTCCGAAGAAATGCGTTGCGTCCGAAGGACCCGAGGCTATAGCGCACCTTTCTTCGGACGCGTCGAGTTTCTTCGGACGCTCGGGCGGGGGCGGGGGCGGGAGAGTCAGTCCATCGTGTCGAGGTGCGCCTCGAGTGCGTCCAGCCGGCCGCGCCACAGGTCGCGATACGGCTCCAGCCAGGCGTCGATCTCAGCCAGCGGCGCGGGCCGCAGCCGGTACCACCGCCGCTGCGCGTCCTGCCGCACCTCCACCAACCCGGCATCCCGCAACACCTTCAGATGCTTCGACACAGCAGGCTGGCTCAGCTCCAAGCCATCCACCAGTTCCCCCACCGGCCGCTCCCCGCCCCGCAGCAGATCAAGGATCTCCCGCCGACGAGGCTCCGCGAGCACCCCAAACGTAGTTGCCATAAGAGGAATATACGCCCGCCCGACGCGATCACCGCTGGTCCGCCGGCTTCTACTTCGGAGACGGGGCTTGCTCGGCCAGGCGGCTGTGGGTCGACGCCGAGTGGGCGAGCCTGGCCTGACTGTTGTTGAGTGGTCGTGTGTACGTGACTTCCCAGCTCACCTGAGGAACTCGGCGTACTGCGGGTTGTTCAGGAGCTTCGCGGTGAGCGGTACGCCGGAGTCGCGATCGAAGGGGTCGGCGTCGTGGGCGTTCCCGACGAGCAGGGCGTGGGTCGCGCGGTAGGTGAGCAGGTCGTCGGCGGAGTAGCCCAGACGGGCGATCATCGCGGCGTCGAAGTCGGCCTCGATGGCGCGGGTGTCCGGTGACCAGAGTGCATAGAGGGCTGCGGCGCTGGCAGCGTCGAAGACCGGGTCGCCCGCCATGCTCAGGAGGCCGAAGTCGAGCACGCTGACCGGCCGGAGGTTCTCGTCGACGAGGATGTTGCCGGCGGTGACGTCGCCGTGGACGAGTTGGTTATCGGTGGTGAGGGCGCCGTAGGCGAGCTGACTGTCGGCGGTGATGTCGCCGTGGACGAGTTGCGTGTCCGCCGTGTGCCCGATCGCAGCGAGACGTTGCTGCAGGCAAGCAAGTTTGGTGTCGAAGTTCTCGACGACGCGGTCGAGCTGGTCGCCGTACGTTGCAACGCGCCGGGTCAGAAGGGCTGAGAGCGCGCCACGCCAGGACTGCCCGATGGGGCGGAACGGCTCGGTTTCGTCGAGCACGCTCATCGCGAACAGGGCGGGCGGCGCGGAAGTGGTGGCGAGCTCGGCGACGACGTCGATCACGCAGTCGCGGGCAGCGGGCCAGGTGCTGGTGCCGAAGGCGGGGGCGACCTCGTGCAGTGGGCGGCCGGGGAGCTCGGCCTCGATGGTGACAAGCCATTGGGTGCCTTGGTGGATCTCGAGGATCTCCGGGGTGTGGAAGGGGAGCCGGATCTCGGCGTACAGGTTCTGCAGGCGTTCGAGCTCCGCGCGCGGCACGTGGAACCAGACCTTTGCGACCCGGTGATCGCCGAGGTGGAAGACGGCGCCCTGCATGCCGATCGCGAGGAGCTCGGGGGCTTGGTAGCCGAGGGTGCGGACGTGCTCGGGGATGACGTCGTCGGTGTACTGCACCCGGTTGAGCCTAGGGTGTGTCTGGCAATTCTCGCCTACTGCGCGGCACTCGGCACGGCACCTCGGAGCACTGGAGCAAAGCCCACGATGGAAAAACATCGAGGGCTTCACTCCAGCACTCCGAGCTGCCGCACCGAGCACCTGCTCGCTACGGCGACAATTGCCAGACACACCCTAGGCGGCTCTGCTGCTGATGCCGACCGGATTTCCGGCTAGGCCCCCGGAGGGGATCGATCGGAGTGGCGACGAGAGTCGACGTCGCCGGGTCGTCGCCCATGCGGCAGGTCCCCGCCTGGTGGACCTGCCGGCTTCAGGTGAAAACGGTGGGAAGCTGGCGGCGAGGGCTTCGTGGCAGCTGTCGACCGGTTCAGGTGAAGTCGGCGGGGAAGGTCGCGGCGAGGGCTTCGTGGACGAGGGTGGGGAGGTGTTGCTTGCCGTCGGTGCGGGCCCAGTGGACGAGGGCGATGTGGGTGGCGCCCAGGCAGGCGCCGGAGATCGCGCGGGTCTGGAACTCCTGGTCGGGATCGGGCTCGTCGCCCCAGAGTGCGGTGACGATCGCGTCCTGGGTGGCGTACTGGTTGTCGAGGTGCCGCGCCCTGAGGGCGGGGATGTCGACCATCAACTGCAGGCGGACGAGCAGCAGGTCGCGTTGATCCGCGGTGGTGGCGGCGGTCGCGGCCTCGACCAGCGCATTGCCGACGCGTCGTGCCAGTGGATCGTCGGCGGGACTGTTGACCAGAGCGTCGAGGCTGATCGGCGGGTGCTCGCCCCAGGTGACGAGGTCCTCCTTGGTGGGGAAGTGCCGGTACACGGTCATCGCGGCGACGCCGGCCGCCTCGGCGACGGCGTTCATCGTGGTCGCGTCGTACCCGTCGCGCTGGAACAGCCTGATCGCCTGGCGCTGCAGCAGCCGCCGCGTCTCGATCTTGCGGCGTTCGCGAAGACTTGACATGTGGTAGATAGTATCAAAGTGTTAGTCACTACCACTTAAGGGGATTTGATGAACAAGAAGATCGCGCTGGTGACCGGGGCGTCGCGGGGAGTCGGGCGAGTGGTCGCCGAGCGGCTGGCCGCCGACGGTCTGCACGTCGTCGTGCACTTCAACGGACACGAGACAGAAGCGAAGGAGACTGTCGCCCGCATCGAACGAGCAGGCGGTACGGCGACGCCCGCCCAGGCAGACCTTGGCCAGGAGGAGGGCGTCCGCGAGTTGGTCGACGCCGTCCGTGCGGCGTCTGACGGCCGGCTGGATGTCTTGATCAACAACGCGGCCGCTGTCCCGACCGGGCCGATGGCGACGGACACGCCGGAGCAGTTCGACCGCCTCTTCGCGGTGAACGTCAAAGCGCCGTACTTCCTGATCCAGCAGGCCCTGCCGCTCCTGGTCGACGGCGGGCGAATCGTCAACCTGTCATCGGTTGCCACCCGCATGGCCAATTCCACCCAGACCTCCTTCGCCATGACCAAGGGTGCGGTGGAGGTGATGACGCGCACGCTGGCCCGGGAGCTCGGCTCGCGGGCGATCACCGTCAACGCCGTAGCTCCCGGCGCTACCCGGACCGACGTCAACGCCGACTTCTTCGTCGGTCTGGAGGACGCCATCACCCACCTGACCGCCCTGGGACGCCTGGGCCGGGCCGAAGACGTCGCCGACGTGATCGCCTGGCTCGCCTCCGACCAGGCACGCTGGATCACGGGGCAGATCGTCGACGCCAGCGGCGGTCTGCACCTGGGACCAAAGTTCGGCTAGCCCCGCCCCGGCGGCCAGTTTCCCCAGCCCTGTCCCGGCGGCCAATAGGTGTCGCCGTCCGGCGATGACTAGCTGGTGAGGTAGGTGGCGATGGCCAGGCTGCGGCGGTTGTAGCCGGGGTCGTCGTGGATGGCCAGTTTGTCGAAGATGGCGTAGACATGTTTTTCTACGGCGCTTTGGGAGATGAAGAGCTTCGCGGCGATGCCGCGGTTGTTGTGGCCTTCGGCCATCTTGGCGAGGACCTCGTGCTCGCGGGGAGTGAGTTTGCTGAGGGGGTCGGTGTGGGTGGTGCGGGCGAGTAGCTGGCGGACGACGTCGGGGTCGAAGGCGACGCCGCCGGCGCCTACTCGGTCCATGGCTTCGAGGAACTCTTCGACACGCATGACGCGGTCCTTGAGGAGGTAGCCGAAGCCTTCCTGGCCTGACGTGATGAGCTGGGTGGCGTAGGACTTCTCGACGTACTGCGAGAGGACCAGCACTCCGACCTCCGGCCACTCGGTGCGGATGGTGAGGGCGGCGCGCAGGCCCTCGTCGGTGTGGGTCGGGGGCATGCGGACGTCGACCACGACGATGTCCGGCGCGTTCCCGGCGTCGACGGCGGAGCGGACAGCGGTAACCAGGGAGTCGCCGTCGCCGACCGCGGCGGGGACCTCGTGCCCCTCCTCCTCGAGCAGTAGGACCATTCCTCTGCGCAGAAGGATGTTGTCGTCGGCCATCATCACTCGCACGGCAGCTCCGCTCGGATCGTGGTCGGCCCGCCGGGCGGGCTGTCGATGGTGAAGGTGCCGTCGTAGGCGGCGACCCGGCCGGCCAGACCGGTGAGTCCGCGCCCGCGGGGGTCGGCGCCGCCGCGACCGTCGTCCGTGACGGTGACGACGACCGAGTACGGCGAACCCGTGCCCGCGGGTGGCTCTGGCGGGAGCCCGGCACCTGGCGCCGGTGCGTGAGCAGTGATCCCTGAGGGCACGGCTGGTCCGGCGGACTGGACAGTGATCCTGATGCGCTGTGCTCCTGAGTGCTTGATGGCGTTGGTGAGTGCTTCGGAGATGACGAAGTAGACGGCCGTCTCGATCGGTGCCGGCGGGCGGGTGGGCAGGTCGTAGGTCAAGGTGACCGGGATGCTGGAGCGTTCGGCCAGCACGCTGACCACGTCGTGCAGGCCCAGTTGGTCGAGCACGGTCGGGTAGACCCGCCACGCGACGTCTCGGAGATCGGCCAGGGCCTGCTCCGACTCGTCGTGGGCTTGGCGGACCAGGTCGGCGGCGTGCACCGGGTCACGGGAACGACGGGCCCGGCTGAGCAGCAGGCCCAGCGCGACCAGGCGTTGCTGGACGCCGTCGTGCAGGTCGCGCTCGATCCGGCGGCGTTCGTCGTTCACGACCTGGACGACCTCGGCCCGGCTCAGGGTGAGCTCGGAGACCCGGCGCGCCAGGACGTCCTCGGCCGACGGGGTCAGGTGATGGCGGGCCAGGGCGACGTCGAGCTGGCTGACGCCGGCGATTCCCATCACGTTCAGG
Source organism: Kribbella sp. DT2 (assembly GCF_049844575.1). Taxonomy (NCBI): domain Bacteria; kingdom Bacillati; phylum Actinomycetota; class Actinomycetes; order Propionibacteriales; family Kribbellaceae; genus Kribbella; species Kribbella sp. DT2. Next base: position 595,603 of record NZ_JBNCLH010000003.1, read on the forward strand.
TAGAGCAGGACGAGGCCGGGGATCGCGGCGACGGCGATCGTCGCCGTACTGACCGTGCCGCCGTCCTCCTCGATGAACCCCCAGGCGCCGCCGAAGATCCAGGCCGACACCATCGACCCGGCCACCACCAGCCCGAAGACGAGCAGCAGCAGGACCAGCCCGCCGAGCAGGCCGAGCGGCCAGCGGCGGGCGACGTAGCTGAACGCCTGGCGGTCGGCGTACGGGCCGAGGTCGTGGACGTCGTGGAAGCGGGCGAGCCGGCGCCGCTCGAGGGAGGCGAGTTGCCGGGCGCAACGATGGGTGGTCCTGATCACCGTGCGGCGTGAGCGGGGCACGGCGACCATCGGGATCAGGCCGAGCGCGAAGACCAGGAGGAATCCGAGCTCGACGACGGCCAGCAGCGCGCCGAGCGTGACGCCGGTCAGGGTCCGCGCGCTGCGTCCGAGCAGCGTGCCGCGCCAGAACGGCGTGGTGCTCCCGGCTGGTGCGCTGTGCCCGAACGACGTGGTGGGGCGCGGATCGATGGCCTGCATACGCACCAGGCTAGTGGGCACCGGAGGAACAGAGACTGTGGTTTTCCACAGTTCTGTACTGTGGAAAAGCCGAGCAATTACGACGGTCGACCACAGGGCGCGAGCACGGTTCGCGGACCTAGCGTCGACGCCATGAACTCGACGAACCAGGTGATGATGACCGCGCTGCAAGCGACGCAGGAACCGACCGGTGGGGTGGCCGGGTGGGCCATCGACATGATGGAGAAGCTAGGGGCCCCGGGCGCGGGCCTCGCGGTGGCGTTGGAGAATCTGTTCCCGCCGCTGCCCAGTGAGGTGATCCTGCCGCTGGCAGGTTTCGCCGCCAACCGCGGTGATCTCGGGCTGGTCGCCGCCATCTTGTTCACCACCCTCGGCTCGGTGGTCGGCGCGCTCGCGCTGTACGGCGTGGGCGCGGTGCTCGGCCGCGACCGGACCAGGGCGCTCGCGGCCAGGCTGCCGCTGATGAAGATCGAGGACGTCGACAAGGCGGAGCAGTGGTTCGCCAAGCACGGGCCGAAGGCGGTGCTGATCGGACGGGTCGTGCCGGTCGTGCGCAGCTTGATCTCGGTGCCGGCCGGGGTCGAGCGGATGTCGATCGTGCTGTTCCTCGGGCTGACCGCGCTCGGCAGCCTGGTGTGGAACTCCGCGCTGATCGTCGCGGGCTACGCGCTCGGCGAGAAGTGGCACGTGGTGGAGTCGTCGGTCGGCGTCTTCCAGTACGTCGTGATCGCGGTCGCGGTGGGCGCGGTGGCCTGGTTCGTGGTTGTCAAGGTGAAGGCGAAACGTTCGGATCCTGAGAAAGTCAAGTAGGCCGCTCGACTTTGGTTACGCTCGGGATCTCACTGCCGAACCGCTGGAGAGATGACCGATGCCCTCAGTCGCTTTCGAATCGCGCGTCGTTCCCGATCCGCCGGTCTGGCCGCAGTCGGTGGTCACCGTGGTCGGCAACCCTCGGGAGGGCTCCCGGACGGCGGCCGCCGCGGCCTTCGTCGCGGAGCTGCTCAGCTCGGAGCTCGGTACGCCGTACCGGCTGGACGACCTGGTCGATCTGGTGATGTTCGCGCCGGCGATCTTCCAGGGGGACGCGGCGGGTGACGCCGAGCGTGCCGCGCTGGAGAACGCGGTCGACCTGGTGTCGTCGGCGTCGCTGGTGGTGGTCGCGACGCCTGTGTACAAGGGGAGTTACACGGGGTTGTTGAAGAGCTTTCTCGATGTCCTGCGGCCGGGGGCGCTCGCGGGGGCGGTGGTGGTGCCGGTGACGGTGTCGGCGGCGCCTTCGCACAAGTTGCTCGCCGATCAGCATCTGCGGCCGGTGCTGGCGGAGCTGGGGGCGAGCGTGCCGGTGCCGGGGGTGATTCTCGAGGAGCGGGACCTGGAGGATCTGCAGGTGGTGCTGTCGGCGTGGATCCGGCAGAACGCGGGGATCGTGCAGGCGACGACGATCGCGCTGCGTCCGATCGCGGAGCCGACGCCGGCGCAGTAGACAGGCGGTTGTCCTGCGGTCGGGGGCTGGGGCGGGTATGCCGGACCCGGCGCCCGGCGCCCGGCGCCCGGCGCCCGGCGCCCGGCGCCGAGGGCCGAGCGCCGAGGGCCGAGCGCCGAGCGCCGAGGGCCGAGGGCCGAGGGCCGAGCGCCCAGCGCGGCCGTCGGCTGCAGGCGCAGCGCGGCTGACGGTTACAGGACCGGGCGCGAGGAACGGCCGGTGGGGTTGCCGGTCATTTCGGTGTCGAAGGTTGCTTGGGCTACCTGCATCGCCTCGGCGTACCGGGGGTCGGCGAGGCGGGCGCCGACCTCTTCGGCGGGGACGTCCTCGACGTGGGCGACGATCCACCAGATGTTGCCCCACGGGTCGCGGATGCGGCCGCCGCGGTCGCCCCAGGCGGCGGTGGAGAGTTCGGTGACCACTCGGGCGCCGGACTCGACGGCGCGGGCGAACGCCTTGTCGGCGTCGGGGACGAAGATGCGGAGCAGGGACGGCATCGCGGGCCAGTCGGGGCGGCGGTCGAAGGCGAGCAGGACGGTGTCGCCGACGCGAATCTCCGCGTGGCCGACCAGGCCGTCCTCGGTGTCGATCCGGGCCAGCTCCGCACCGTCGAAGACAGTCGCGACGAAGTCGAGCAGGGCGCCGGTGTTGTCGGTGACGACCCAGGGCGCGAGCGTGGTGTAGCCGGCGGGGGTGGTGGTGCTCGCGGGAATGGTGCCGAGAGTCGGGGTGGCGGCGGTGTTGCGGGCGGGCGGGGTGGTGCTGTTGGCGGGGGTGGCGCCAGGGGTCGGGGTGGAGGCGATGGCGCCGGTCGGGGACGTACTGGTGGTCATGGAGGAGTCCTAAGCAAAGAGGAGGAGAGCCTTGCGTTGAGCAAGACTCTCCTCCTGGTAGCGGTCAGGTACTGGCCTCTACTTAGTCGGGGCGGGAAGTTGTCTCGGCGGGGCTGGTGCGCAGTACGCCGGTAGCCGGGATCAGGGTGGACAGGTAGGTGAGCCCAGCTGCGGCGGAGACGATCGCCAGGTAGATCCACCACGGACCGTGTGGCACTCCGGAGCCGGAGACCGTTGCGGCGAAGGGGATCAGGGTGGCCAGGGCGACGACTGTGCCGAGGAGGACTCCGGCGGCGATGACCAGGGTGCTCTCGGTGGTCAGCATGCGCAGGACCTGGCCGCGGGTCGAGCCGGTCAGTCGCTGGAGCGCGAACTCACGTCGCCGGCGGATGGTCGACGAGGCCAGCGTGTTGACCACCGAGACCGCCGTGTAGCCGATCAGCAGGCCGACGAGCATGTAGTTCACCCACGCCTGGGTCTGCAAGTCCTCGCTGTTGCCGGCGATCAGTGCTTCCCGCCCAGACACCTGTACGCCGGCTTGCGTGCCGGCCAATGCGGCCAGCGCCGGTGCCGGGTTCGCGCCCGGGGTGTAGCGAACGAGGATCTGCGGAGTCAGCCGGTCGGTGGTGTGTGCGGCGAGCAGATCGGCCGGCAGTACGAGACTCTCGTACCCGCGGTCGGCGGCGAAGGTCGCGATCACCCGCAGCTCGACAGGAGTCCCGTCGCCGAGCGTCAGCTTGATCGTCGAACCGAGCCCACGGCCGGTCTTCTCGGCCATGTGGTCCGGCACCGCGACCGTCGTACCGGTGAGGCCTTCGAGGGAGCCTGAGGTGATCCGGACCGGTGCGGCACCTTCCGCGCCCTGAGCGCTGACGCCCAGCAGGGGTGCGCCGTCCTCGTCGAAGGGTGCGTTCCGCGGCTCGTCGACGGCGCCGTAGCTGGTGACGTACGCCGAAGCGCTGGCGATGCCCGGCACCTCGCGGACCTTCGGCAGCAGCGACGACGGCAGCCCGGTTCCGGTCGCCGAGCCGAGGACGCCGTCCGCCTTGAGCTCCTTGGTGAACGCCTGCTCGGAGGCGTGCACCTGGGTGGTCTGCATGTAGATGTTGGCCGTCGAGATCCCGACCGCGAGCATCACCGGCATCACCGCGGCGGACATCGCCACCGAGCGGGCCGTCACGTTGATGATCGCGAGGCGGCCGTTGACCCGGCTCACGGCGTACAGGGGCCAGCGGACGAGGGCCAGGACGAGCTTGGTCCAGAACGGACCGAGCAGCGTGATGCCGATCGCCCAGCACAGGACGGAGGGGCCGGCGGTCGCGGCCGCGAGCGGACCGGTCATCACGGCGACGGTGACGATCGCCAGCGCCATCGCGCCGCCCAGGAAGAGCACGCCGAAGAGCAGACGGATCCAGCTGAACCACTTGCGCTGCAGGCCGGACTCGACCAGCGCCTCGACCGGCTTGATCCGGGCCGACTTGCGAGCCGCGATCAGAGCGGCGCCGACGGAGGCCAGTACGGCGGCGCCCGCGCCGGCGGCGAACGGGATCCAGCCCTGGTGGAACTCCAGCACCGGTGAGGCGACGCCGTTCTCGGCGAGCTGGTCGAACAGGAAACGGCCGAGCAGGACGCCGGGCACGAGTCCGATCAGGACGGCGGGGAGCGAAACCAGTAAGGACTCGCCGAGGATCATCCTGCGGACCTGGCCGGGGGTGGTGCCGATGCTGCGGAGCAGGGCGAACTCGCGTTCGCGGTGCTGCGCGGACAGGGCCAGGGTGGACGCGACGACGAACATCATCGTGATCGTGGCGATGCCGCCGAACGAGCCGGCGACGGCGATCAGGGCTTCGCGGGACTGCGACGCCTTCGGGTGCTCGGCGAGGCCGCGGTCGGCGCCGGTGTGCAGGGTGAGGCCGAGGTCCTCGGTGGCGTTCTCGACAGCCTTCTTGACGGCGCCGATGTCCTTGCCGGGGGCAACCAGTATGCCGAGGCTGGAGAACTTGCCGGGGGTCGCGGCCAGGCGGGCGGCCTCGGGTGAGGAGAAGAAGGTGTGGCCTGCCGGGCCGTCGGCGATGCCGCGGACCGTGTAGGTGGTGGGCTCACCGTTGGTGAGCAGCGTGATGCGAGAACCAACAGAAAGCTTGGCAGTACGGGCGGTTGAGCTGTCGAGGACAACGTCGTTGGGAGCTGCGGGCGACGTACCGGATACCAGCTTGTACGGCGCGAGACGAGCGGAGGTCCAGGAGTGACCTTCGGCAGGCAAGAAGCTGCCGACCGCTTGAAGGGGCGTCGGGAACGTCAGGTCGCCGATGACCTCGGTGACGCCGTCGACCGCGCGGATCTTCGCGGCGGCTTCGGCGGGGACGCCGACCTGCTCGCGCAGGGGCGTGGGGTCCTCGGCGCCGGGGCGCGGGTGGCTCTGGCGGCCGGTGACCACGATCTCGGCGGCGTCGAGCCGCTCGGCGGAGACGTTGGAGCGGATGCCGGTCTCCATCAGGCCGCCGCAGGCCAGCACGATCGCCGTACCGAAGACGACGGCGACGAAGGTCGCGATGAATCCACCCTTGCGGAAGCGCAGGGTGCGTACAGCGAGCTTCATCATCGCGCGGCCGCCAGGCTGCGGGCGCGAGCGCGGGCCCCGAGGTGCGTGAGGCGTTCGGCGACCTGCTCGGCCGTGGGGGCGAGAATGCTGCCGGCCAGTTGGCCGTCGGCGAGGAAGACGACCTGATCGGCGTACGACGCGGCGACCGGGTCGTGGGTGACCATGACGACGGTCTGGCCCTGGCTGCGGACCGGCTCGCGCAGCAGTTCGAGTACGTCGGCGGCGGTCTGCGTGTCCAGCGCGCCCGTCGGCTCGTCGGCGAAGATGACCGCGGGCCGTGCGACCAGCGCCCGGGCGATCGCGACGCGCTGCTGCTGACCGCCGGACAGTTCGCCCGGACGGTGCTTGTGCCGGTCGCCGAGTCCGACCCGCTCCAGCACCTCGCGCACCGCGGCCTTGTTCGTACGCCGTCCGTCGAGTTCCTGCGGCAGCGTGACGTTCTGCCACACGGTCAGCGCCGGCAGCAGGTTGAACGACTGGAACACGAACCCGATCCGCTCCCGGCGCAGCTCGGTCAGCCGGCGCTCGTTCAGCCCGGCCAGCGGCTGGTCGTCGATCGACACCGTGCCGGACGTCGGTCGGTCGAGGCCGGCGGCGCAGTGCAGGAACGTGCTCTTGCCGGACCCGGACGGGCCCATCACCGCGGTGAACGTGCCGCGGGCGAAGCTGATGCTGATCCCGTCGAGCGCGACCACCGCGCCGGCGCCCTTGCCGTAGACCCGGCGGACGTCGTTCAGCACGACGGAGTTCGACGTTCTCTGGAGTGATTCCTGCTTGCGCTTCATACCCAGAACGCTACGAAGATCCGGCCGTCGGCCCCAGGGAGCTGAGCCGCCGTTGTGAGTGGTGCTAGGCCTACCCCAGCAGGTAGTCGCGGAAGGTGTGGACGAGAGAGGTGACCAGCGGCTCGGTCCAGTCGGTGCCGTCGCCGCTGAAGTGGCCGATGAGTACGCCGGTCGTTGCTGGGCGCATCCGGATCGCCAGGGCGTCGGCCAGTCCGGTGTCCTTGGGGCCGGCGGCTCCGACGACGTCACCGCGAACCGAACCGAAGGAGTAGGCACCGGGCCACTGTTGCGGGACGTACTCGAAGAACGGGGTTCGAGACGGTACGTCCAGTGAGAGCACGGGAAAGCGGGCGTAGCGGCTGCAGTTGACTACTGCGTCTCGCATGGCTGGTACGTCGGCTGCCAGGGAGCCGGTCGAGCGGGGGACAGCCAGGACCGACGGGACGATGCAGGGGCCGAGTACTCGCTGCCAGGCCGGGCGGTCGCGCTTGCTGAACAGGGTGTTGAGGACGAGCGTGTCGCCCTCGGCGGGGTTCATCGCTGCGCTCAGTGCAGCCAGGAGGGTGACGAGGGGAGTGCTGCGGTGCTCGCGGGTGAGCTGCTCGACGCGAGCGACCTCGGCCGGGGAAAGGAGGTCGCTGCGGTAGGCGAAGGGCGAGCCGGCGTCAGCGGGAGCGGAGGAAGAGGAAGCGGCGGAGGGGGCAGGGGACGGTTGCGAGCAGACCTTGGCGTCGGTGACTTGGCTCCGCCACCACTCGCTCGCCGCATCCGCAGTGCGGTCGAGCTGTGAGGCCTCGTCGAGGATGTAGTCGGCGAACTGCACAGCAGGCGGCAGTTCCTCGCCGGAGTACAGGGCGGCCAGTTCGGACAGAGCCAGCCAGAGAGTGACCGGGTCGGAGACCATGTGGTGCAGGTGGAGCGTCAGGTGGTCAGCGGAGAGCTGCAGGCGTACGGGAGCCTCCAGTGGTACCGGGACGTGCAGAGCGGACTCAGAGACGAGTTCCAGCGAGGCGTTGGCGTTCAGTACGTCGTGCCGTCGCTGCAGTTCTCCGAACGCCGAGGCCAGCTGGTCAGCGTTCAGTGCATCGTCCAGAGCGAGCATGGCGTTCATGGTGAACCAGGGGCCCACTGCGAAGCCTGGTCTGCGGGCGTCCATGTCCAGTGCGAAGGTCTGCCACAGCGACGGCCTCACAGCAGCTCCTGGGAGTAGTCCGGTACGTCAGCGGTGAGCAGAGCGGTGTGCAGTTCCTCCAGCACCTCCACTGCGAACCCCTTGCGCTGCCAGTCCTCGAAGGAGATGCCGTAGCCCAGTGAGATCCACAGGTCGGCGTTGCGCTGCTCGTGCGTGCCGAACGGCTCCAGCAGCACCAGCGGTGTCGCCGACCACAGCGAGTCGAGCAGAGTGCCGCCGCCGGGTTTGCTGACGGACGCCAGCGCCTGTCGACACAGGTCGAAGGAGCCGTGGTGGCCGGTGCGTTGGACAGGCTGCGCACCTGCCGGCCCGAAGGGCGGGTAGCCGTCGTCGAGCCAGGGGTGCCAGTCCGGGTCGATCATGAAGTACCGCACGCCACTACCAGACAGGTCGCGCTGCTCGTAGGCGACGACGTCCAGGTCGAAGCCTGCCTCCACCAGTTCGCCGGCGCGTTCCCGGTAGGTCCCCATGCCCCAGCCGCCGCCGTGCACGAGCAGGCGCCGGTCCCGAGCAGCCCACGGCACCGGAGCGTCCCGGGTCACGGGGATGCTGCACGGTACGACGCCAGTCTCCGCGTCGGCCAGCCACACGTGCCGCACCAGCAGCGAGGTCGAGCCGGCCTTGTCGAACGACGGTGACTGCACCGAGTCGACGTGGCAGATGTCCACCGGCACAGGACCGTGCGCGGCGACGTACTGCTCGACAAGGGCGAGCCAGAAGCCGGAGAAGACGACGAAGCGTGTCACGCCGCGTTGCTGCCAGTCGGTGAAGAGCTGCTCGACTGCACCAACCTCCGTCGACACAGCGGCGTTGCGGGCGAGCTTCTGGCCGGCCAGAGCGACCCGGAAGTCGCGGTGGAAGGCCTGCTTGGAGCGAGCAGTGGTCTCGAGGGTGTCCGGGCGCATCAGTTGTTCGAGCACGGAGACGGAGGCACGACCACCTTGCTCGCGGATTCGGTCAGCCAGAAGCAGTCCAGGGACGTGAACGCCCAGTGCGACACCTGAGGTGAGGATGTGGATCACAGGGCTGCCAGTTCCTTGGTCAGGTGTCGCTGGATCAGCTTCAGCATGCCTTCGTCGGTGTCGCCGCGAGGGGTGCGCTCGACCAGCATGATCAAGTACAGGTAGACCCGGTAGAGCGCCAGCCGTTCCCGGTCGATGTCCGCGCCGTACCCGGCCAGCAGTTCGTCGTCGACCGAGCCGAACAGCGTCAGCGACACGAACTCCGCGACCGGGTCGCCCCAGAACGCTCGCTCCCCGTCGATCAGCCCGCTGATCCGGCCGCCGTCGACCAGGATGTTGCCGTCCCACAGGTCGAAGTGGATCAGCCGCGGCGTCCGGACCGTGTCCAGCAGCTCGGAGCGGTCCAGCGCCAACTGCCGCGACACCCCAGCAGGCAGCTCGACGCCGTAGCGCTCGGCATCAGCCAGTACGTCGTCCAGCATCCGCTGGAACGCGGCCGCCCACGTCGGCAGCAGCCCGTGCTGCGGGTACCCGAACCCATCGCCGACCACCTCGTGCAGCCGCCGTACGATCGCGCCCAGCTCTCGCCGGTACGACGCACGCTCGGCCGCGGCGAGGCCCTGCACCGTCGTCCCCGGCAACGCGGTCATCAGCAGGACCTCAGCGTCGGCGTACACGACCTCCGGCACCGGCGCCTTGCCGCGCGCGGCCTGGTAGAACGCGGTCTCGGTTCGGATCAGAGCCTGCTCGTGGGAGAGCCCTGGCGACGACGGGTCCGGTGCGACCTTGAGGACCAACCGCCGGTCGCCGACGGTCAGCAGGTAGACGGTGTTGTAGGTGCCCTCGGTCAGTTCCTCGTGGGCGCGCAACTCGTCCGGCGCGATGCCGGCCCGCTCGAGCAGGGCGTTGATCCCCGCCAGGTCCACCTGTCGTTTCACGGGGCTTCCCTTCGCGCCAAGGCGTCGGAGTAGATCGCCTCCATCAAACCTATCCGCGGCACCGCGGCGGCGAGGTCGTCGCCATCGTCGTCGAGGATGCGGACCAGTTGCTGCTCGTAGTACGCGGTCGGCGGGAACGCGATCACCTCACGGTCACCGTCCGCCGCGGTGACGACGAGGTTCAGCGGGATCCGGCCCAGCACCGGGCGGAGGAAGTTGCGCAGCTTCACCGTCGCGTCGTCGAACGTGAACAGGTGCTCGGCGACGTGCTGCGCGCCGACCGCGCAGGTCAACGTTGCCTCGGCTCCCGATGCCCAGCGCAACGAGGCCTCGAAGTCGCGGTCGACGCCGTTCGGGCCGTCGAAGGCCGAGTGTCCCTCGTACGCCGTGGGGTCGAGCCCGATCGTTGCCTGGAGCGCCTGAAGCCAGTAGCTGGCGCAGTCGTAGAAGATGCCGCCGCCGAGGTCGGGGCGGTCGCGGTAGCCGCCGGTGGCCGGGACCGCGAAAGTCATCCGGGTCCGGACCTCCCGCAGTACGCCGTACCGACTGCTCTCGATGAAGGAACGGACAGCGGACTGCCACGGATGGCCGGCGGTGGCGACGGCCTCGAAGACCCGAGTGTCCGCGGCGGCGAAGCACAGCTCCTCGGCCTCGGCCGCCGTCAGGCAGAGCGGCTTCTCGACGATGACGTCCTTGCCGGCGACGGCCGCGCGGACGGCCCAGCGGAGGTGCGCGGAGTTGTGCAGGGAGATGTAGACGGCGTCGATCGCGGGGTCGGCAAGCAGAGCCGAGTAGTTCTGGTAGACCAGCGGGATGTCGTAGCGGCCCGCGAACTCCTTGGCCCGCACGGGATCGCCGGCGGCGACCGCGCGGACGTCGACGCTCGGCTGGCCGAGCATCGTGCGGACGGCGATCCCGGTGGCGCCGATCAGGCCTATCTCAAGCGGCATCGGATTTCCCTCGTGGGGTCAGGCCGGCCGCGGTGACCGCGGCCAGCAGACGGTGCTGCCAACGCATCAGCTCGCCGTCCGGGCAGAAGATCGCGACGTGCACGCGGCCACCGGGCGCGGTCAGGTGGGAGCCGTTGAGCACCATTGCTCCCGGCCGTTCACCAGTGGTCAAGCAGTCGGCGAGGGCGTGCAGGACATCGCGAATTCCCTTGCCTGGGGCAAGGTTGAGCTCCAGTTGCCAGAGATGGGCGGTGAGGTCGTCGGACCGCCGGTTCAGGTGGAGCGCCAGCAGGCCGAGGGACTGCCGGGCGTTGATCTCCAGAACCGGTACGACGGAGTCGTCGTCGAGCAGCATCGCGTCGACGCCGACCGGACCCCAGTAGCCGGCGGCGTGCAGCGCGGCGACCACGTCGCCCAGCGAGTCGGCGTACCAGCCTTCGTCGATGAGGGCGCTCGGTGCCGGGCCGGAGCCGTGGTGGCGGAAGCCCTTGTTGGTCATCTGCTGGAGACCGAGGAACTCCCAGGTTCCGTCTTGGCCCAGTTGGAGGTGGCCGGAGAAGTCGTGCTTCTTCGGGTACTTCTTCTGTACGACGAGCTCGACGCGCTTGTCGGGTTGTTTGCGGAGGACGCGTTCGATGGCTCGGAGAATGCCGGGGGTGGTGATCTCCAGGAGGGAGCGGCCGGAGACGCCGTACGGGTCCTTCACCAGGGCGGGGAAGTCGGTGACGGCGGCAACTAGTTCGTCGGGGGAGCGGACGACCTGGCCGGCGCCTGGCAGGCCGAGCTCGACCACCAGGTTGTTGGACCAGGTTTTGGAGTTGACCTGGGCAACGATCTCGGGTGAGGGCAGGGAAGGGAACGGGGTCAGGACTGCGTAGGGCGCCGGTACTTGGTTGAGGGGTGGAAGGTACTGCTCGATGGGGCCTGGGCCGGGGGTGTCGACAGACTGGTGGTCGAAGGCGACGCCGTAGCCCGCGAGGAGGTCGGCATCAACAGGCCGCCGGGTGATCAGCAGATCGCCCGGCGCGCAGAAGCCGGCCAGGAGTTCGTCCATCGTGGCGACGGTGGGATCGCCGCCACCGACCGACGGGAGGACGGCCAGGTCGTCGGGCCGCCACCAGGACTCCGCGTCGAACGTGCCGAAGCGGACCCGGCGGCGGCCGCCGTACGGGTTGGTCATGACGCTTCGCTGGCCAATCGCTCGACGAAGCCGCTGAACTGCCGGACCGAGCGCAGGTCGTCGAGCTGCAGCTGCGGGTAGTCGAGCTCCAGGTCGAACTCGTCCTCGATCGCGAGCAGGAACGTGATCGTCTGCAGGGAGTCCAGTCCGTACTGCTCGACCAGGTCGGCCTCGGGGCCGATCTCGTCGGCGGTGGTTCCGTTGTCCAGGACGGTCGCCAGCACGACCTTCACGCGGTCCTCGATGAGAGCGGTCATGGTCAGACTCCGTTCAGGTAAAGGAGGATGCACTTCGAGCAGACCGGCATCATGCCGTTCTCGGACATGATCCGGCGGACCTCACGGAACGACCGGCTCTGCCACAGCTCGTCGACCGACTGGTCGTACAGATTGCCGACCACGAACTCGGGGAAGAACTTGCACGAGCTGACCGCGCCGTCGGCGTGCACCTCCATCCGGTTCGAGACCGCCAGGCACTTGCTGCGGTGCTGCGCCGGCCGCGACGTGCCGAGGATGAAGTCGGTGACCTCGTCGTCCTCGAGCTGCGGCTGGTAGCGCAGCCGGACGTTCCAGGCCCGCGACGCCAGCCGCGCCATCGACTCGCGGAGGGCAGGCAACTCTTCCGCCGGCAACTGGTAGGTGTAGCTGTGCCAGGTCGGTTTCCTGGTGTCCGTGCTCGGGTTCAGCCAGGAGAACGTCTTCTCGTACAGGCGGTCCATCGACTCGGCCACCTCGGGACTGATGTACCAGGGGAACTGGAAGTACACCGTGTTCACGCCGAGCTCCTCGGCCCACTCCATGAACTCGTACATCTTGTGCACGGTGACGTGGCTGACCATGCAGGACAGCGACAGCTCACCGTCCCACTGGCCCGAGCGCTTGAGGTCCAGCATCAGCCGGATGTTCTCCATCGTGCGCTTGAACGTGCCGCGGCCGCGCAGCGCCTCGTGGTCCTCGCCGAGACCGTCCAGGCTGACCAGCAGGTTGAGGTTCTCGCCGATCCGCAGCAGGTCGTCCAGCTTGCGCTTGAACAGCAGGCCGTTCGTGCACATGTTGACCGTCCGCGGGTACTGCTCCAGCAGCGCCGCGACCTGGTCGAACTTGGTGTGCATCAGCGGCTCGCCGCCCCACAGGAACAGCTTCGACCGCACCGGCGCCGTGGTCCGCAGGACGTCCTCGACCACCGCCAGGTCGAGCTCCGTCTTCTGCTTGACCGCGCTGAAGTCGCGGAAGAAGCCCTGCTCGTTCCACTGGTAGCAGTGCGTGCAGCGCAGGTTGCAGCGGTAGGTGAGCTGCAGGCTCACCTCCTGCGGCAGCGGTGCGGCGTACGACGGGTCCGCGAGCAGGTTGCGCCGTGCCTTGGAGCGGATCGACACGGTGTGCTTGATGTCGGCGAACTCTTTGGTGTTCAGCGTGCGGGTGGTGGTGGGACGCATCAGACCTCCTGGTGGGTGGCTGTGGCGACGAGCAGTGCGCTGGCTCCGGCGATCACACCTCCTGTCGCGAGGACGAGGACCAGGCCGGTCGCCGTACCGAGCTGTGCACTCAGTACGCCGCCCGCAAGGCCGCCGATGATCGCGCCGAGTGGCACGGTGGACGAGGTGAGCGTGCGAGCTGTGGCGTGCACGGTGCTCTGCAGACCGGGCGGTGTGACTTCCTGGCGGACGCTGGTCGTCACGACGTTCCACACCGGCAGCCAGACCGAGGCGCAGATGCGGATCGCGACCAGTGCAAGGGCCGGAGCGCTCAGCAGACAGAGCGGAACGGCCAACCAGCACAGGGCTTCCACACCGGTCAGCACAAGCGTCCGCCGTACGCCGATGGTCGCGGCCAGCTTGTTGGCCACGAACGCGCCGAGCAGACCGCCCACCGAGCCCGCTGCGATCAGCAGGCCTCCGGCGAGGCTGGACAGGCCGAGCACCCGGTAGGCGAACAGCAGCAGGACCGCGTCGACCATGCCCGAGCCGAAGCTGCGGATCGCAGCCGCACAGACCAGCCGACGGAGCAGCGGGTGCCGCCAGACGAAGGTGAAGCCGTTGCGGATCCGGTGGGGGAGTGGCTCGCGGATCGGCTCGGGTTGAGGCTCGACGGTCCGGATGCGGGTGCGGGCGAACGCTGAGGCCAGGAAGGGGAACGCGCAGAGCAGCAGACCGGCGTACGGGGTGGTGGTGCGGAGCAGGAGACCACCGAGGGCTGGACCGACCAGCTTGGACAGGCTGTCGGAGCTCTGGAGCTTGGCGTTGGCGCCGACCAGGTCGCGGGGCTCGACCAGTGCGGGCAGGTAGGACTGGCCGGCGATGTCGACGAAGACCATCGCGGCTCCGGCGACGGCGACCACGACGCAGAGCTGCGGGACGCTGACCCAGCCGGCCAGAGCGGCGAGCGGGACGCTGGCGAACGCGGCGAAGCGCAGCAGTTCGCCGGCGATCATCACGCGGCGGCGGGGAAGGTGCGCGAGGGCGGCACCGGCGACCAGACCGAGCGCGGGGTAGGCGAACCAGCCGAGGGCGGACAGTACGCCGACCTGAGCCTCGCTCGCGTCGAGCGTGAGAATCGCGATCGTCGGTACGGCGAACCCGGTCAGCCGGTCCCCGACGAAGCTCGCGGTCTGGCTGCCCCAGTACCAGGGCAGGTCGGCCCGCGATCGCACGGCAGGTGTGGTTGTTCGCACGACTCTCCCCAGCGTCGTCGGTACAGACCCCGCGCGGCACCCCCTAAGTTCAAGACCTGAAAGAAGACCTCGGACAACTTAACCGTGCAGGCCGGAGGACTCAAGCCCTCTGTCACTAATTCGTCGCTGACAGTGCCCGAACGGGACAGACCTCCAGTTTCAGGTCCTCTGAGGAGTCGCCGATCCGAGCAGGGCGCCGAAGCCGGCGGAGTAGGTCTGGGGAGTCACGTCGCCGAGCAGCAGGCGCTGGAGGATGAAGCCGGGCAGCATGCCGAACAGGACCTGGGCGACGTGCTCGGGGTCGACGTCGGCGGGGAGCGTGCCGTCGGCCTGGGCGCGGCGGACGACCGTCGCGTAGTGGTCGCGCAGGATCGTGTACTTCCCCGCGGCGATCACGGCGATCTCCGGGTTGTGCACCGCCTCGGCCCACGCCTGCAGCCCGACCCGGGTGACGTCGCCGTCGTGCCGCTCGGCGACCGTCACCACGTGCTCCAGCACCACCCGCATCACTTCGCCGAGGGACAGTGGCTCCTCGCTGGACAGGATGCCCTCGAAAAGCTCGTCAACCGTGCTGAGTGCCTGGTCGGCGATCGCGGCGATGATCTCGTTCTTGCTCTTGAAGTAGCCGTAGACCGCGCCCGCGGACAGGCCGGACTCACGGATCACGTCGGCCATCGTCGTCTTGTGGAAGCCGTGCGCGGCGACGCAGTGCAGGGCCGCTTCGACGATCTGCTCGCGACGGGCGAGCCGGTGCTCGGCGGTGACCTTCGGCATACCGCGAACATAAAACGAATGTCCGTTCTTGACAACTCGACGCAATCTGGCTCACGCTCGGACGTATAAAGAACGGTCATTCGTTTTAGGAGAGTGTTCAACCATGTCAACACCCACCACCGCCGAACGCCGGCGTCCTCCGGTGGCGGTCGTCGTCGCCGGACTCACCGTCTTGCTGACGGTCCTCCTGATCGCGTTCGCCTGGCCGGCCGCACGGTCCGGGCCGCGCGACCTTCCGCTCGCCGTCGCCGGACCGCAGTCGGCCGTCGGCCAGGTCACCGCCGCGCTGGAGCAGGCGATGCCCGGTGGCTTCGCGATCGAGCCGGTCGCCGACCGGGCGTCCGCCGTACAGGCGATCGAGGACCGTGACGTGTACGGCGCGATCGTGCTGGACGAGGCGGCGCCCGAGGTGCTGACCGCGTCGGCCGCCGGCCCGATGGTGGCCCAGCTGCTCACGCAGGTCGCGGGCAAGCTGACGGCGCAGAACCCGGCCGCCGCACCGAAAGTGACCGACGTGGTGCCCTTGCCTGCTGACGATCCGCGGGGTGCGGGCCTGGCGGCGGGTGCGTTGCCGCTGGTCCTGGGCGGGATCCTCGCGGCCGCGATGCTGACGAACTTCGCGAAGGCGGGGGCGACCCGCATCGTCGGCGCGGTGACCTTCGCCGCGACGGGCGCACTCGCGCTGACCGCCGTGCTGCAGTTCTGGCTGGGCTCGTTCGAGGGCAGCTACTGGGCCAACGCGGGCGTGATCGCGATGTCGATCGGAGCGATCAGCCTGACCCTGCTGGGCCTGGAGTGGTTGCTCGGTACGGCGGGACTCGGGCTGGGCGCCGCGACGATGATGCTGCTCGGCAACCCGCTGTCCGGTATGACCAGCGCACCGGAGATGCTGCCGAGCGGTTGGGGGACGCTCGGCCAGTTCCTCCCGCCGGGAGCAGCCGGTACGGCGCTGCGCTCGGTGAGCTTCTTCGACGGTGCCGGCGCGGGGCGGTCGTTGCTGGTGCTCAGCGGTTGGCTGGTCCTCGGTCTGGTGCTGTGCGGACTCGGTGCGGCACGCTCCCGGCGCGTCGTACAGGCCCTACCGGAGGGGTCGCCCGTTACCGTCTGAACTACGGGAAAGCGGTGACCGGATCGTTACTGGCCGGTCGCCGCTTACGTCCTTCTCAGCGGCGACAACGTTGTCTGTCAACCATTGACTTCACTGGTCCACGCCTCCTACGGTCGCGGGAAAGCCCACGGGGTTTGAGCGGTGGTACCGGGATGACAACGATTGCCCGAAGGTGGACGTGATGGTCATGAAGAACGGTTTCAAGACGGCGGGTGTTCTCGCCGTGGGCGCACTCCTGCTGGGGGTTTCGGCCTGCAGTCAGGGATCGACCACCAAGACGCCGGAAGCGGGCGGTGCCAGCTCCGGCCCGGCGAACATCAAGATCGCCTACCAGCAGTGGGGCCCCGGCACGGTGATGAAGAGCTTCCTCACCGGCGCCAAGGCCGAGTACGAGACGGCCAACCCCGGCTCGAAGGTCGAGATCGTGCCCATCGTGGCCAGTGAGAACGACTACTACACCAAGCTCCAGCTGATGATGCGCTCGGCGAACACCGCGCCGGACATCGTCTACGAGGACACCTTCCTGATCAACTCCGACATCACCGCGGGGTACCTGAAGCCGCTCGACGACTACATCAAGGACTGGGCGGACTGGAACCAGTTCCAGGACACCGCCAAGGGTGCGGCCAAGGGCCAGGACGGCAAGACGTACGGCATTCCGGACGGCACCGACACGCGCGCGCTCTGGTACAACAAGGAAATCTTCGCGAAGGCCGGGCTGCCCGCGGACTGGCAGCCGAAGAACTGGGACGAGGTGCTCACCGCGGCCCGCGCGGTCAAGCAGAAGGTGCCCGGTGTCATCCCGCTGAACGTCTACTCGGGCAAGCCGATGGGTGAGGCGTCCGCGATGCAGGGCCTGGAGATGCTGCTCTACGGCACCAAGGACACCCTCTACAACTTCGACCAGCAGAAGTGGGTCGTCGGCAGCCAGGGCTTCAAGGACTCGCTGAACTTCGTCAAGACGATCTTCGACGAGGGCATCGCGCCGCAGCCCAAGCAGTCGCTCGACCCGAACTGGGGCAACAAGGTCGGCAGCGACCTGCTCCCGAACAGCAAGCTGGCGATCGCGCTCGACGGCTCCTGGCTTTACAACAACTGGCAGAAGACCGGCGCCAAGCCGTGGCCGCAGTGGTCCGAGGTGCTCGGCCAGACCGCGATGCCGACCCAGGACGGCAGTGGCAAGGGCAAGGTCAGCCTCTCCGGCGGCTGGACCTGGGCGATCCCGGCCAAGTCGAAGTCCCCGGATGCCGCGTGGAACTTCATCAAGACCCTGCAGACGCAGAAGAACGCGACCAAGTACGCCACCGACGGTGCGCAGATCGCGGTCCGCAAGGACGTCGCCGCGGACGAGGGCTACAAGACCTCGGCCAAGTCCACCCAGTTCTTCACCGACCTGGTCGGCGTGACCGTCTACCGGCCGGCGCTGCCGGAGTACCCGAAGGTCTCCAACGAGATCATCACCGCGATGGAAGCGGTGATGACCGGGCAGTCGTCGCCGGACGAGGCGGCCAAGAACTACGACGAGGCCGTCGAGAGCATCGTGACCAAGGACAAGACGACCAGCCAGAGTCAAGGCCAGTAAGACCTCCCCTGACGAAGGATCTGTTCCTGTGACTGTTGCTACCTCGGCAGCAGCCCCCGCTCCGACCGGTCTGCCGACCGGCCGGAACGGGCGGCCGCGGGCCGCTCAAGTGGTGAAGATGTTGCCGTTGGCACCGGCCATCGGGCTGATGGTGGTCTTCCTGGCCGGCCCGATCATCTACTGCGTGTACGCCGCGTTCACGAACATGGCGCTCACCGGTACCGGTGCGAACAACGTGCAGTTCGTCGGCCTGGACAACTTCCGCAAGGCCTTCGGCAGCAGCGCGTTCACCAACTCGATCTTGCTCACGCTGGTGTTCACGCTGATCTCCGCGATCATCGGCCAGAACACCCTCGGACTCGGCCTGGCGCTGCTGATGCGGCGCTCCACCAAGCTGGTCCGCAACTTCGTCGGCACCGCGGTGATCGGCGCGTGGGTGCTGCCCGAGGTGGTGGCGGCGTACCTGCTCAGCGCGTTCTTCAACGACGAGGGCACGCTGAACGTGATCCTGCACAAGGTCGGGCTGCCCGGCCAGGACTGGTTGTACGCGGCACCGATCATCGCGGTCTCGATCGCGAACATCTGGCGCGGTACGGCGTTCTCGATGCTGGTCTACTCGGCGGCGCTCAGCGAGGTGCCGAAGGAGATCGAGGAGTCGGCCGAGATGGACGGCGCGGCCGGGCTGCGCCGGCTGATCTGGGTCACGCTCCCGATGATCAGCCGCGCGATCATGACCAACCTGATGCTGATCACGCTGCAGACGCTGAGCGTCTTCGGCCTGATCTACGCGATGACCCGCGGCGGGCCTGGTACGAAGAGCCAGACGCTGCCGCTGTACATGTACGAGCAGGCGTTCAGCTTCTCCCAGATCGGCTACGGCACCGCGATCGCCCTGGTGATGCTGGCGATCGGCGCGGTCTTCTCGCTGATCTACCTGCGTGGTTTGAATACGGAGGCCGCATGATTGCCCGGGACCGCCTCAGCAAGCTCACCTCGAACCTGGTGCTGCTGGCGATCGGCATCTTGTTCGTGCTGCCGTTGCTGTGGGTGCTGTTCGCCTCGATCAACCGGACCGCCGGGTTGCGGGTGGAGTTCCCGACGCATCCGACGCTGGGCAACTTCAAGGCCGTGCTGAACACCGAAACGACGTACCGGCCGGTGCTCAACGGCATCGTGCTGTGCGGGGGAGCGGCGCTGCTCACGATGATCTGCGCCGTACTGGCGGCGTACCCGCTGTCGCGCTTCAAGACCCGCTTCAACCGGCCGTTCCTGCTGACGGTGCTGTTCTGCACCGGTCTCCCGATCACCGCGGTGATGGTCCCGGTCTACGGCCTGTTCGTCCAGCTCAACCTGGTCGACACCCTCGGCGGCACGATCATGTTCCTGGCCACCAGCTCGCTGCCGTTCGCGATCTGGCTGACCAAGACCTTCATGGACGGCGTCCCGATCTCGCTCGAGGAAGCCGCCTGGGTCGACGGCGCCGGCAACATGCAGGCGCTGCGCCGCATCGTGCTCCCGCTGATGTGGCCCGGTATCGCCGTCGTCCTGATCTTCACCTTCATCGGCATGTGGGGAAACTTCTTCGTCCCCTTCATGCTCCTGCTGTCCCCGGAACGCCTGCCCGCCTCGGTCAGCATCTTCACGTTCTTCGGCCAGTACGGCGAACCGAACTACGGCCAGCTCGCGGCGTACTCGCTGATCTACACCTTCCCGGTGCTGATGCTCTACCTCCTCCTGAGCCGCAAGCTGGGCGGCGCGTTCGCCCTGGGCGGAGCGATCAAGGGGTGAGGGTAAGTTGGGCCCATGCCGCTGACGTATCCGCTCGCTGAGCAGACTCTGGACAACGGGTTGCGCGTGGTTGTGAGTCTCGACCGCGCGGTGCCGATCGTCGCTGTGAACCTCTGGTACGACGTGGGGTCGCGGCACGAGCCGCCGGGGTTGACCGGGTTCGCGCACCTGTTCGAGCACCTGATGTTCCAGGGGTCGCGGAACGTGAAGTCCGGGGACCACTTCGGGCTGCTGGAGTCGGCGGGGGCGAGCTTGAACGCGTCCACGTTCTTCGACCGGACGAACTACTTCGAGTCGTTGCCCAGCGGTGGGCTCGACCTCGCGCTGTGGCTCGAGGCGGACCGGATGGGGTACCTGCTCGACGCGGTCAACCAGGAGAACCTGGACAACCAGCGCGATGTCGTCAAGGAAGAGAAGCGGCAGAGCTACGACAACCGCCCGTACGGCGACTCGTACGAGCGGCTGGTCCGGCTCGCCTTCCCGCAGAACCACCCGTACGCTCACATGACGATCGGCTCGATGGAGGATCTCGACGCCGCGTCGGTGGAGGACGTGCACGCCTTCTTCCGCAAGTACTACGGCCCGAACAACGCGGTCCTGACGATCGTCGGCGACGTCAACGAAGAGGAGACGTTCGCCGCGGTCAAGCGGTACTTCGGCCACGTGCCGGCGATCCCGCAGCCGCCGGCCGCGCCGGACGGCACGATCGGCCCGATGGCAGGGATCGCGCGCGACGACGTCGTCGAGGACGTGCCGTCGGACCTGATCACGATGATGTTCCGGCTGCCGGTCGACGGGACGCCCGAGCTGGACGCCGCCGCGCTCGCGCTCGACGTACTGGCCGCCGGGCAGAGCAGCCGGCTCAACCGCAGGCTGGTCCGCGACGAGCAGATCGCGCAGTCGGTGTCCGGTGGCGCGCTGCCGCTGATCGGCGGGGTCTCGTTCGGGACGCTGACCGGAATCGCGTCGGACGGTGTCGACCTGCAGAAGGTCGAGGACGCGCTGGTCGAGGAGGTGGAGAAGCTCGCGGCCGACGGGATCACCGCGGACGAGCTGGCCACCGTGCAGGCGCAGGCCGAGCGGGACTGGCTGGAGCAGCTGTCGACGTGTTCGGGTCGGGCAGACGAGATCTCCCACCACCTGTTGCTGTTCGGTGACGCGAACCGGATCAACACCCGCATCGACCAGCTCCGCGCGGTCACGGTCGAGCAGGTCCAGCGAGCAGCGGCCGAATGGATCAGAGCCGAAGGCCGGGTTCAAGTGACGTACAAGAAGAACAAGTGATGGAAAAGAACATGGTTCTCACTACGCCCCCCGTTGTCGCGCCGCCGAAGCCGTGGACGTTCCCGGTCTCGACGACCACCAGCACCCGCGCCGGTACGCCGGTGCACGTGTTCGACCGGCCCGGCCAGTACGTCGCGACCGTGCGGGTCACGATCGCGCTGCCGCTGTTCGCCGAGCCGCGTGAGCTCGAGGGTGTCGCGACGATCATGTCCCGCACGCTCGACGAGGGCACCGAGCTCCACTCGGCCAACGACTTCGCGGCCGCCCTCGAGCGGCACGGTGCGGCGTACGGCGTCGACGTCAGCTCCGACGCGCTGCACGTGGAGATCTCGGTCCCGACCTCGCAGCTCGCCCCCGCGGTGAAGCTGCTCGCGGAGGCGGTCACCCGGCCCGCGTTCAACACCGCCGACGTCGGCCGGCACGTGACGATCCGGCTCGGCGAGATCAACCAGGAGCGCGCCAACGCCGGGTACCGGGCGCGTGAGGCGTTCGCCGCGCACCTGTTCGACCCGAGCATGCGCCGCTCCCGCCCGACCGCGGGCCGGCCGGACACGATCCGCCCGCTGACCAACGTCGAGGTCGCCAAGTTCTACCGCGACAACGTCGGTCCCGCCCGCGCGCAGATCCTGTTCGCCGGCGACGCCACCGGTGTCGACGTGGCCGGCGTCGTCGACGACGCGTTCGGCGACTGGACGTCCGAGGCCGGTCCCGCGCTGGAGACCCCGGAGCCGCTGTACGTCGTCGGCGACCGGATCGTGCTCGTCGACCGGCCCGGCTCGGTCCAGAGCCAGCTGCTGATCGGCTGCCCGGGTCCGGACCGCCGCGAGGACATCTGGGGCGCGGCCGCGGTCGCGAACCACGTGGTCGGCGGGACCATCACCTCGCGCGTCGACACCGTGCTGCGGGAGGAGAAGGGCTACACGTACGGCACCCGGTCGAGCTTCACGGCACCGCGCAAGGGCGGCACGTTCAGCCTCGGCGGCTCGGTGCGCACCGAGGTGACCGGCGCGGCGATCACCGACGCGCTGCGGATCCTGCGCGAGGCCCGCGACGGGCTGACCGAGAAGGAGGTCGGGGAGTCCAAGGACAACCTGATCCGGACGGCGCCGCTGCGCTACGAGCAGGCCGACTCGATCGCCTCGCAGGTCGGCAGCAACATCGCCGTCGGCGTACCGCTGGACTTCGCCGACACCTATCTGGCGCAGATCGCGGCGACCACCGCCGAGTCCGCGACGGAGGCCTACCGCCGGTACGTCGGAACCAACGGGCTGCTGGTGGTCGTCGTAGGGGAAGCGAAGGACGTTCGCGACCAGCTCGCCGGGCTGGGCGACGTAACGGAACTGAGCTGACGGCCTGAGCTGAAGTACTGGCATCCTCTGCTCAGGACCATCCGGCCCTGAGCAGAGGAGCACGTCATGTCGTTCAACGAGCGACCCCAGGACCAGCCACCGCCCTTCCAACAGCAGCAGAGCCCGCAGTACGGTCAGGGGCAGCATCAGCAGCAGGGCAACTACCCGCTGCAGCCCGGCTTTCCCGACCAGCCGGCGTACGGCGTGCTGCGGGACAACTCGAACGCCACGGTCGCGCTGGTGCTCGGGCTGCTGCCGTTCATCACCGGCCTGCTGATCCTGTCGCCGTTCGCCTGGTGGAAGGGCAACCAGGCCGTCGACGAGATCGACGCGGCGCCCGGTGTCTACAACAACCGCGGCATGGCCGTCGCCGGCCGGATCGCGGGCATCGTCGGCACCGTCCTGCTGATCCTCGTCATCCTGTTCGCGGTCGCGATGGTGGTGCTGTTCCTGGTCGCTTCGTCCAACTGAGCACCACGGCGGCGTTCAGCTGTTTGTATGGAAAAGCTGACAACGTCGGCCCCCTCCCGGAGTGCGCACGGCTGACTTACGTTGTGGCCGTCACACTCACTTCAGGGAGGGGATCCGCTCGTGAGAGACGTCCGCAGATCGTTGTACGCGGCATCGGGTGCGTTCGCACTGGTCGCCGCCGGCCTGGCCGTTCCGGTCGTTGCCGGAGCGCAGGCGCAGGGCGGCAGCACCGAGTACCTGGTGCTCGTCGAGCAGGGGGCAGACCGCGCGCAGGCACTGGCCGCCGTCAAGGCCGCCGGGGGCGAAGTGGTCAAGGAGAACACCAACCTGGGCACGATCACCGTGCGCGCGGCGTCGTCCGGGTTCGCGAGCCAGGTGTCGGCGTCGGGCGCGGTCGAGGGCGCCACCCGGAGCCGGCCGATCGGGCAGCTGCCGCGGTCCAAGCCGGCGCAGGTCGAGCAGGAGAACCGTGGGGCGGCCAAGGGCAAGGGATCCCAGAAGGGCGCCAAGGGCATGGACCCGCTCGACGCCCAGCTGTGGGGCCTGAAGATGGTCCGGTCCGACCTCGCCCGCAAGGTGCAGCCCGGCAAGAAGCAGGTCAAGGTCGGCGTCCTGGACTCCGGCATCGACGCCCGCAACCCCGACATCGCGCCGAACTTCGACTGGAAGCTGTCCCGCAACTTCGCCTCCGACCTGCCCGAGATCGACGGGCCGTGCGAGTTCCGCGGCTGTGTCGACCCGGTCGGCTGGGACGACAGCGGGCACGGCACCCACGTGGCCGGCACGATCGGTGCCGCGGTCAACGGTCTCGGCGTCTCCGGTGTCGCCCCGAACGTGACGCTGGTCGAGATCCGCGGCGGCCAGGACAGCGGCTTCGTCTTCCTCGGCCCGGTGCTCGACGCCCTGACGTACGCCGGTGACGTCGGCCTGGACGTGGTCAACATGTCCTTCTACGTCGACCCGTGGCTCTACAACTGCACGAACAACCCGGCCGACAGCCCGGAGGCCCAGCTCGAGCAGCGGACCACGATCCGGGCGATGCAGCGCGCGCTGAACTACGCCCACCAGCGCGACGTCACGCTGGTCGGGTCGCTCGGCAACAACCACGAGGACCTGGGCAAGCCGCGCAACGACATCAGCAGCCCGGACTTCGGCGACGTCCCGCCGTACGAGCGGGTGATCGACAACGCGAGCTGTGTCGACCTGCCGGTCGAGGGACCGCACGTGATCGGCGTGTCCGCGCTCGGCCCGTCGGGCAAGAAGGCGGACTACTCCAACTACGGGCTGGAGCAGACCGAGGTGTCGGCGCCGGGTGGCTGGTTCCGCGACTACTTCGGTACGCCGGACCACCGGGTGAACGAGAACCTGATCCTGTCGACGTACCCGGTGAACACGCTGCAGGCCGGCGGGCTGGTCGATGCCGCAGGCAACATCACCCCGGCGGGTGTCGCGGGCGGTGTGCAGAAGCAGTGCAAGCCGGGCGTGACGGACTACACCAAGTGCGGGTACTACAACTGGCTGCAGGGCACGTCGATGGCGTCGCCGCACGCGACCGGCGTCGCCGCGCTGATCGTCAGCGAGTACGGGCGCTCGGGCCGGAACGGCTTCGGCCTCGACCCGGACCGGGTGCGCACCATCATGCTCGGCTCGGCACAGGAGCGGGCCTGCCCGACCCCGCGGCTGGTCTCGTACGCCAACGAGGGCCGCGAGCCCGAGTTCGACGCGCTGTGCGAGGGCAACCGGACGTTCAACGGCTTCTACGGCAACGGAATCGTGGACGCGTGGGCGGCGGTGACCCGGTACTGAGCGGCTAGGACGTCGGGGGCCCCGGTCGCGTGGTGCGACCGGGGCCCTCGGCAAGTGGTTCAGCGGGGGGCGAGCAGGCAGCTGACGCTGTGGTCGCCGAGGCTCCAGCTGTCCTTGGTGGGGTGCAGGTAGAATATGTCCGACAGGTCGGTCGCCTGCTCGCCGAGCTGCTTCCAGCGGTCGGTGCAGCCCTTCTCGGCGCTGGCCTGGACCGCGTCGAGACCGGGGAACGAGCCCTTGGGCAGCTCGAACACGGCGTACACCTTGCCGCCGTTGGGTTCCGAGCAGGGCTGGATCCTGATGTCCATCACCTCGCCCTCCTTGACCTCCGCCACGCAGTCGCCGACCCGGAGCTTCTCGGGGGCGACGTCGGCCGTCGTGGTGACCTGGCCGGAGGCGTCGCGCTCGGGCTCAGGGTCGGCGAACGCGATGATCAGGCCGATGCCGACGACCCACAGGCACGCCAGCACGATGCCGGCGACGGCCAGGCCCTTGCCCTTCTCGCGGGTCTTCGGGAGCCGGACCAGCGCGACGATGCCGAAGATGATCGCCAGCGGGACGAACGCGATGATGCCGAAGATCAGCGCCAGGACCGCGAAGACGCTGGTCTTGGGGTTCGTCGGCTGGTTCTGGCCTGGGTAGCCGTAGGGGCCGGGCGGTTGGCCGTATGGCGGTTGGCCGTACTGCGGAGGACCGGGCTGGCCGCCGTACTGAGGCTGGCCGTGCTGGGGCTGGCCGTACTGCGGCTGGCCGTACTGCGGAGGACCGGGTTGCCCGGACTGCGGCGGGGTGCCCTGGCCGTACTGGGGGAGTGGCTGTCCTTGATCCGGCGGGTAACCGGGTCCCTGCGGCGGCCCGGGCGGTCCGGCCGGCGGTTCGGTTGGCTCCATGAACGGACTGTAGTCCCGTCGGGGCGCACGGGAACGGTCCGTCGGTCCCCGCGTGCCGCGGCCGGGGACCGGACGGACCGGCGTCCGTCGTACCGGAGGGTGAGGTTCAGCCGGCGATGTAGTTGGACAGCTGTTCCTTCTCGAACTCGAGCTCGCCGATCCGGGACTTGACCACGTCGCCGATGCTGACGATGCCGGTCAGGGCGTCGTCGACGACGACCGGGACGTGCCGGATCCTGCGGTCGGTCATCAGGCGCATCAGGTTGTCGAGCAGGTCGTCGGGGCCACAGGTGTGCACCGGCGACGTCATGATCGCGCTGACCCGGACCTCGCCCGCGTCGGGTGTTCGGTTGAGGAGCCGGACCACGTCCCGTTCGGAGACGATGCCGGCCACGCTGGAGCCGTCCGGACTGACCACGAGCGCGCCGACGTTGTGCTCGGCGAGCAGCGCGAGCAGTTCGGTGACGGTGGCTTCGGGGGAGATGGTGACGACCTGGTTGCCTTTACCGCGCAGTACGTCGTTGATCTTCACGGAGCCTCCTGCTGGTTCGAGAGCCCAAGACCCCACGGTAGCGGTTCGGGGCCGCGAGCGGCAGGTCTGGCAGATTGCAGGCGGTGACCGCCGCCTGTCCCGCCCGCCGGAACCGAGGTCCGTATTCGTCACCTTGGGTGACAGGGGGGCCGAAAGTACGACGCGGCCGGAAGAGTTCGTTCGGGTGGTCGAGGTGGTGGGGGAGTGCGCGGACCTAGTTTCGAAGGGTCGGCTCCGGTGGGGAGCCGCTCGTGGGAAGGAACTGGGATGAACGAGAAGCGGGTCTGGCCGGAAGACGAGCCGTGGTGGCAGTTCACGCCGCGGAACCTGGGCAGCGGGTACCTGTCGTGGGTGGCGGGTGGGGCGCTGCTGGTGTGGGGCGGGATGGAGCTGCTCGGTGGTGGACTCAGGACCGGGCAGACGGTGTTGTTCGCGATCATCACGGTGTGCGGGATCGCGCTGCTGTTCCAGTCGACGTACGGGATCAGGAAGCTGCTGCGGCGGCGGAACGGCTGAGGTTTGGCCGGTTCGTGCACCTCGCGGTGGCGGGCGGTGGCGTGGGTGTTTGATGGGGAGATGGGACTGTTCTCGAGGAAGCGACGGGAAGCGTTCGACCTGGCGGAGCTCGGGCTGCCGCGGGTGGTGCCGGGGGCACCGGAGCGGCCGGCGGGTGAGCACGGGGTCACGATCCGGCTCAGGAGTTGTGACGACATCGCGCGGTCGGCGTCGCCGATGTCGCCGTTCGTGCTGGACGTGCAGGGCACTCCGACCGTGCTGGTCAAGCTGGCCGGACTGACCGAGCGGGAGGGGGCCGAGCTGGCCAGTGCCGTCACCGCGGGGGACAGCTTGCTGGTGGCGGCGTACCGGTCATACCCGACGTACCCGGTGGTGGTGCTCGCGCTGTTCGTCTACGACTCGCCGAACGACCCGCTCCGCTTCGAGGGCTACCGCGACCTGGCCACCGTCGACGTGCAGGACTTCGCCGTCGGCCTGGACCGCACGGACGGCATCGGCCAGGTCCGCCTGTACGACGAGTCGGCGCAGCTGCTCGCCACCGGTCAGTTCGGCCTGCGGATCCCGCCGTTCGATGCGACGAAGTTCCCGTACAAGTCGACCACCCAGGACCTCAACCGCCTGTGGGAGATCTGCCGGCTCGGCGCGACCTGGTACCACTCGCTGCCACCGGCCCGGCGCGATTTCGACACCGCCGTTGACGCCTACATCGCTGCGGAGCCTCCGCTCTGAGCGGACTCACCAGGGGCCTTCGCGGACCTGGCTCCTGTCCTCGGTAGCGACCAGTACGTCGAGCAGGAACTCCTGCAGCTCGGTCCGGACCTGCTGGTGGTCCGGGGAGGCCCACAGGTTGTCCAGCTCGGTCGGGTCTTTGTGCAGGTCGTACAGCTCGCCGGTGCGCGCTGTGCCGCTTGTCGGGTCGCCGTGCTGGATCACGAGCTTCCACTGGTCTCGCCTGAGCATCGTGAGGTGTACGGCGGGGTCGTACGGCTGGCCACTGTTGCGGTACTCGCTCAGCGCCCAGCCACGTCCCTGACCGGTCCCACGGGCCAGCGGCAGCAGGTCCATGCCCTGGTGACGCGGTTGAGCCGGCGTACCGGTTGCGGCGAGGATCGTGCTGGACAGGTCGATCCACTGCACCAGGTCGTTGCACCGCGTCCCGGCAGGTAGCCCGCCATTGGGCCAGCGCATCAGCAGGGGAACGCGAACTGCCTGCTCGTACATCATCGGGCCCTTGAGCATCAGCTGGTGGTCACCCAGCATTTCGCCGTGATCGCTGGTGAAGACCACCAGGGTGTCGTCGGCCAGCCCGGTCTCGTCGAGCGCCGCGAGGATCCGGCCGACCTCGTCGTCGACCAGCGTCACCATCGCGTAGTACGCCGCCTTGACCTCCTGCAGCTCGTCCTCGGAGTACGACGTGTAGCCGCGGGCCTTGCCGGCGTACGAGTGGTGCGAGGCCTCGGTCTGGATCGGGGGCTTGGTGGTCAGCTCGCCGTCGCGCGTGACCGGTGTGCTCAGATCCCGCTCGCGGTAGCGCTCGAGGTACTCCTCGGGGGCGCCGAAGCCGTGGTGCGGGTCGAAGAAGTTCGCGACGAAGAAGAAGGGCTCGCCGTCGTGCCGGTCCCGGGTGAGCCGGTCCTGGGTGAGGAAGGCGACGGTCTGGTTGCCGATCCAGCGGCTGTAGTGCACGTCGGTCGGCAGGCTGTCGAAGTCGACTGGGGAGTCTGCCTCGAACAGGTCGGGCCGGACCGTGCGCAGCCAGCGGTGGTACTGGTTCTCCGACGAGCCCGGGTACGGGTCGTGGGCCCAGCGGTAGACGCGGAAGCCGTCGTCCTGCCGCTGCTCCTCGCGGCCGCCGAAGCAGGAGCTCAGGTGGAACTTGCCGACCAGGCCGCAGTCGTAGCCGGCGTCGGCGAGGTCGCGGCTGAACAGCCGTTCCTCGGCGGGCAGGCCCACGCCGTTCGCCCACAGGCCGTGCGCGTGCACGTAGCGCCCGGTCATCAGGCTGGCGCGCGACGGCGCGCAGACCGGGTTCTGCACGTAGCACTGCTCGAACAGGACGCCCTGGGCGGCCAGCCGGTCGAGGTTCGGGGTATCCACCTCGTCGTTGCCGGAGGCCCCCAGCGCACTGAAGCGTTGCTGGTCGGTGCAGAGCAGCAGGACGTTGGGACGCGTCATGCAGGCCAGTCTGGGCAGGCCGCTCGTTTTACGTCAAGGCCTCGGAATTAATCGCCGGAGATTAAATCCGGGCTCTTGACAGAAACCGGCGGCACCCCGGAGAGTCGGCGCATGGCCAAGGACACCGCCGGACCGCTGCGCCTGCTCCGCGAGACCCACGAGGAGCGGGTGCTGGCCGTGCTGCGGACGGAGGGCGCGATGACCCGCGCTCAACTCACCGAGCAGACCGGTCTGTCCCGCGCCACGCTCTCGTCGATCGTCCAGGACCTGCTGGCCGCCGACGCCCTGACCGAGACCGCTGCCGATGACGGCACGAGTCGCGGCCGGGGCCGGCCGGTCACCGTGCTGACACTCAACCCGGCGGGCGGCCTGGCGCTCGGAATGGACCTGGGCCACCGGGCCGTCCAGGTCACGGTCGCCAACGTCGCGCACGAGATCGTCGGTACGACGGGGATCGCCTGCTCCGAGCGCACGACCTGGGCCCGCCGGCTCGAGCTGGCGATCTCGCTGGCCGAGTCGCTCGCCGCGCAGCACTCGATCTCGCTGTCCGCCCTGTCCGGAGTCGGTGTCGGGGTGGTCGGGCCAGTGGGCCACGCGAGCCGGAGCAGCCGGGCGCAGCTGGTCCGCGACGGGCTGAACGAGCGGTTCGGCGTACCGGTGTACGTCGACAACAACACCCGGCTGGCCGGGCTCGGCGAGGCCATCTGGGGCGCCGGTGCCGGCCTGCGAAACGTGCTGTACCTGCGGCTCTCGTACGGCGTGGGCAGCGGGCTCGTGCTCGACGGCCACCTGTTCTCGGGTGCCGGAGGCGCGGCGGGGGAGCTCGGTCATGTCAGCGTCGACCCGGAGTGGCCGCGTTGTCCCTGCGGTGGCACGGGTTGTCTGGAGCGGTACGTGTCGCTCAGCGCCGTACTGGAGCAGTGCGGGGTCCGGTCCTTCGACGAGGTGCTGGAACTGCTGACGGCCGGGGACGAGCGGGTCCACGAGGTGATTGCCACCGCGGGCGGCCGGATCGGCCAGGTGCTCGCGACGGCCTGCAACACGGTCAACCCCGAGACCGTGGTGATCGGTGGCGAGCTGGCCGAGGCCGGTGCGCCGCTGCTCGACCCGATCCGCGCCACCGTGCGCAAGTACACCCACAGCCAGGTACGGCAGGGACTGGAGATCGTCCCCGCGACCCTGGGCCACGACGACGCGGCACGCGGCGGCATCGCCCTCGTCCTGCGTCGCTCCGCCTTGCTGGCCGGCTACCCGGCCGCCACCGGACCCGGTTCCCGGGACCGGGTCCACGACATCGGCTGAGCCCTGCCCTGAGGAGGCACTCGCCATGAGCACCTCGACCAATCCCCGCCCTTCCCGCCGCCAGGTGCTGAGCACCCTCGGTGGGCTCGCTCTCGGAGTACCGCTGCTGAACGCCTGTACCGGCGGCGGCAAGAGCACCCAGAACGCCGGCGCCGACCCTGGTGACGCGAACGCCGGCCCGGTCACGCTGACCTGGTGGGACCAGTTCCGGCCGCTGACCGAGCTGTTCGAGCAGAAGCTGTTCGTCGACTACAAGGCCAAGCACGGCAACGTCACCGTGCAGCGGCGTCAACTCGACGCGGCCGACCTCGGTCAGGCTCTGCAACTGGCGCGACGCAGCAACCAGTTGCCCGACGTCCACTCGACGGCAGGCCTGACCGGCAGCACCGCGGCGCTCGTCACCAACGGCTGGTTCCAGCCGGTCGGCGACTTCGTCGACCTGGCCAACAGCCCGGTCAAGGACTACCTGTACGACGGGATCCACCGCTTCGACGGCAAGGTCTACACGTTCCCGGTCTTCAGCGGCCAGTGGCACGACTCGACGACCTGGGTGAACACGCAGCTGGTCGAGCGGGCCGGGCTCGACCCCGAGCAGTCGCCGCCCACCTGGGACGCGTACCGGGCCGCCGTACGGACGATCGACCAGAAGACGCCGGACAACGTGCACGGCCTGCTGCTGCCGATGAAGGACACCGAGTACCTGGAGGGCAAGCTGAACGCGCTGGCCCAGATGGCCGGTGCGCCCGGGCAGACGGACTGGAGGACGGGCGAGATCATCGTCGCGACCGAGCCGTTCTTCCAGGCGATGGAGTTCCTGCTCGCGCTGCAGCGCGACGGCGTACTGCATCCGGCGTCGTCGTCGCTCGGGCCGCGTGACGCGCGGGCCCGCTGGGCCGCCGGTGAGGCCGCGCTGTTCCCGTGGGGGCCGTGGTTCATCGGTGGGCTGATGGTCGAGGAGTCCCCGGCCGTCGAGCGGGGGATCAGCGCCTGGCAGATCCCGGCGCCGTCGACGCAGCGCGGGACGGTGTACGTCGCACCGGCGCCCGGCTCGTTCTTCGTGTCGGACCAGGCCAAGAACCCGAAGGTCGCGGCCGACCTGATGGCGCAGCTGACGACACCGGAGTTCGCGGCGCAGCTCGCGAGCCGGATGGACCAGCCGCCGATCCTGATCGACGCGGTCGGGAGCGCGAAGGTGCACCCGGCGTACAAGAAGAACGTCGAGTTCTTCCAGCAGGACGTGCGGATCGGCCCGGTGCCGGAGGTCGGCAACGCCGGTGTCGCGAAGGTGCTGGCCGAGACGCGGGACGTGCACCCGGATCCCGGCGAGATCGTGCAGGCGGTGCTCACCGGGTCGACCAAGGACTACCGCGGCGCGTTGAAGCAGTACGCCGAGAAGGCGACCGCCGAGCGGAAGCGCGCGATCGAGGCGGCCGGCAAGAAGGGCGCCGAGGTCGCCGAGTCGGACTGGGTCTTCGACAACTGGCAGCCGGGCAAGGACTACACCCAGGCGTCGTACAAGTGACGACGAGTACGGCTCCATCTCGTCCCGCACCGGCGTCGGAGCGGCGGACGGCGCCGCGACGCCGGTCGGTCTGGCGGCGGATGCGGGACGACTGGTGGATCTACCTGTTCCTGCTGCCGACGGTGGTCGGCTACGGGCTCTACACGGTCTACCCGCTGGTCGCGAGCTGGTGGTACGCGTTCCTGGACTGGCCGGGTTTCGCCGACGTCGGGACGTTCGTGGGGCTCACGAACTTCGAGCTGCTGTGGGCCGACGACCTGTTCTGGAACTCGTTCGTCAACTCGCTGGTCTTCCTGGCGCTCGCCGTGCCGCTGCGCGTCGGACTGGCGCTGCTGCTCGCGATCGTGCTGAACCGCCGGAGCACGCCGTTCCGCGGGCTCTTCCGGACGTTGCTGTTCCTGCCCGTGGTCACCACGGGCGCGATCGTCGGCGTCGTGTTCACGCTGATCCTGGACGCCGGCGGACCGGTCAACCTCGCGCTGGTGAAGTCGGCGCTGGTGGACAGCCCGGTCGACTTCCTCGGCTCGTCCGGGCTGTCGCTCTACAGCGTGATCGGCGTCTGGGTGTGGAAGTGGCTCGGCATCACACTGATCTACTGGCTGGCCGCGCTGCAGACGATCCCGAGCGAGCTGTACGAGGCGGCGCGGATCGACGGCGCCGGGAACTGGAAGGAGTTCCGGCACGTCACGCTGCCGCTGCTGGTTCCGTTCCTGGTGGTGATCACGCTGATCGACATGGTCGGCGCGCTGAACGTCTTCGACCTGGTGGTCACGCTGACCGGCGGCGGACCGGCGTTCTCGTCGGAGGTCGTCGAGGTCTACATCTACCGGACGGCGTTCGGTGCGACCGTGCCGCAGCTCGGCTACGCGTCGGCGGCCGCGGTGCTGTTCGGGCTGCTGACGATGGTGCTGGCAGTCGCCCAGGCGCTCGGCGTCCGGGCCGCACGAAGGGCAATGGCATGACCGGGACGAAGGGCTCGCGCTGGCTGATCGGGACCGGGCTCGCGCTGCTCTGCGCGGTCTGGATCTACCCGTTCCTGTGGCTGGTCTCGGGATCGCTGAAGACGAACCCGGAGATCTTCGGCAAGGGGCTCAACCTGTTGCCCGAGGCACCGGTCTGGGAGAACTACAGCCGCGCCTGGTCGGAGGTCGGCTTCTCGTCGTACATGCTGAACACGGTGCTGATCACGCTCGGCACGGTCGCGCTGGTGATCGTCCGCAGCGCGCTGGCCGGCTACGTGCTGGGCCGGTACGACTTCGTCGGCAAGAAGGTGCTGATCGGGATCTTCCTGGTCACGTTCTTCCTGCCCGAGGGCTACACGATCATCCCGGTGACCCAGCTGACCGACCAGCTCGGGCTGCTCAACTCGCACCTGGGCGTGATTCTCGGCCTCGGTGCGGGCGGTCACGCGGCCGCCACCCTGCTGTACGCCGGGTTCTTCCGGACCATCCCCAAGGACCTGGAGGAGTCGGCGCGGATGGACGGCGCCGGGCCGCTGACGGTGTTCTTCCGGATCATGCTGCCGCTGGCCAAACCGATCACGGTCAGCGTGTTCATCCTGCAGTTCCTGGCCGCCTGGAACGCGTACCTGCTGCCGCTGGTCTTCACGCTCAGCCACCCGGAGTTGCGCACGCTCGCGGTCGGCATGTCCGCCTTCGTCGGCGAGAACGACACCGACTGGGCCGGGATGGCGGCGGCCGCGGTGCTGTCGCTGGCGCCGGTGGTCGCGGTGTTCGTCGTTCTGCAACGGCAGTTCGTGGAGAGCCTGGCCGGTGCGGTGAAGCAGTGACTGTCCACAGGTCGCCAACTCGTCGGTGGCGCGTGGCCGTTTCTCCGTACCTTCTCTGTTGAGACATCCCCTACCTCCTGGAGGCCGCGTGCCGTCCAACATCCTGCTTCTGATGACCGACCAGCACCGCCTGGACACCCTCGGCTGCTATGGCAACGAGGTGTGCGAGACGCCTGCGCTCGACTCCTTGGCGGCCGGCGGCACCCTGTTCACCAGTGGCTTCACACCGACCGCGATCTGTACGCCGTCCAGGGCGACGCTGCAGACCGGCGTCCTGCCGTACCGGCACACGCTGCTGGCCAACTACGAGCGCAACGTCGGGTACCGGGAGGAGCTGGACGACACGTTTCCACCGTTCTCGTCGTACTTGGGCGAGGCCGGGTACCAGCTCGGCCATGTCGGCAAGTGGCATGTGGGGAAGGAGAAGGGCCCGGCCGACTTCGGGTACGACGGAGAGCACTACGCCGGCTGGGGCAACGCGGTGCAGCACCCGGACTACCTGCGCTACCTGGAGGAACGGGGCTATCCACCGTTCTCGGTGCACTCGCCTGTGCGCGGGACCTTCGCCAACGGGGAGCCGGGGAATCTGCTGGCGGGGATTCTCGATCAACCGGTCGAGGCGACGTTCGAGTACTTCCTGGCAGAGCGGACCATTGCGCAGCTCCGCCGGTACGCCGAGGACGGGCGGCCTTTCTACCTGGGGTGCAACTGGTTCGGGCCGCACCTGCCGTACCTGCTGCCGTCGTCGTACTACTTCAAGTATTCCGCCGACGATGTCGAGCTGCCGGTGTCGGTGGCGGAGACCTTTGCCGGCAAGCCTCGGGTCCAGCAGCACTACTCGTCGCACTGGACGTACGACAGCGTCGGTCCGGACAAGTGGCGCGAGCTGATCGCGGCGTACTGGGGGTACGTGGCGCTGATCGACGAGCAGGTCGGACGAATCCTCGCCGAGCTCGACGCGTTGGGGCTGACCGACGAGACCGCGGTGTTCTTCACGGCTGACCACGGGGAGTTCACCGGGGCGCACCGGCTGCACGACAAGGGGCCGGCGATGTACGACGACATCTACCGGATTCCCTTGCTGGCCAAGGTTCCTGGCGCTCCGCCCGGAGTGGTCGAGGACGGGTTCGCGACGCTGACCGATCTGACGCCGACGTTCCTGGAGCTGGCGGGGGTCGAAGTGCCGGAGCACTACCAGGGCCGCTCGTTGCTGCCGCTGGTGGCAGGGGAGCGGCCTGCGGACTGGCCGGCCGAGGTGGTCGCCGAGTTCCACGGGCACCACTTCCCGTACCCGCAGCGGATGATCCGCACGCCCGACTACAAGCTCGTGGTCAATCCGGCCGACCAGAACGAGCTCTACGACCTGCGCGCCGATCCGCACGAGCTGCAGAACCGGTACGCGCACCCGGAGCTCGCCGAGGTCCGGCGTGAGCTGATGGGCCGGCTGTACGCGATCCTGCGCGACCGCGGCGACAACTTCTACCACTGGATGACGTCGATGTTCGAGGTCGGCGCGAAGACCTACGACACCGCGCTCAGCGCTCTGGACGAGGAGACCCTGTGACCGCCCACATCGACATCCACCGCGACCGGCGCAGCAGCATCGACCCGATGATCTACGGGCACTTCCTGGAGTCCGCCTTCTTCGGCAACATCGAGGGCGGCGTCTTCGACCCGGGTTCACCACTGGCGTACGACGAGCCGGGAGCGCGGAACGGGTTGCGGCGCGATGTGGTCGAGCTGTGCCGAACGCTCGGGCTGCCGGTGGTGCGGTGGCCGGGCGGAAACTTCACGTCGCCGTACCACTTCGAGGACGGGCTCGGACTACGCGCGGACCGGCCGCGGCGGCTGGAGCTGGCGTGGGGACTGGAGGAGAGCAACCACTTCGGGACCGACGAGTTCCTGGCCTGGTGCGCGGAGGTGGGGACCGAGCCGTACCTGGCGCACAGCTGCCGGGACGTCGACGAGGCGGTGCGCTGGGTCGAGTACACGAACTACGGCGGCGACACGGCGTTCACGCGGCAACGCGCGGCGAACGGGCACCCGTCGCCGTACGGGGTGAAGTACTGGGGATTGGGCAACGAGGTGTACGGGCGGTGGCAGATGGGGCATCGGTCCGCTGCTGCCTACGCGGCCGATGCGTCGGAGCACGCGCGCTTCATGCGGTCGGTGGATCCGTCGCTGAAGTTCGTCGGGGTGGGGCTGACCGACGATCGGCAGGGGTGGACCTCGACGGTGCTCGACGGGGTCGGGTCGCAGCTCGACTACCTGTCGTTCCATCTGTACGGGGCGACCACGCAGCAGGTGGACGGTGCCGCGGAGTACGACGCGATCGTTGCCCAGTCGCTGTACTTCGAGCAGCAGATCATCGGGTACTCCGACTTGGTGGCGTCGCTCGCGGCACCACGCGACCTGTCGCTCGGGTTGGCGCTGGACGAGTGGAACATCCGGCACGTCGAGCCGGACACCTGGCCCGCGCCGCTTCCGTCGGACGACGGCGGCACGGTCGAACGCGACGTTGACGGCCTCGACACCTCACGCCAGCACCGGGTCAACCGGTGGAGTCCGCGCACGCTCGCCGACGCGCTCTTCTACGCCGGGGTCTTCCACGCTCTGCACCGGGCATCCGCGCTGACGGTCCCGGTGACGATGGCGAACACCGTCAACCTCCTGAACGCGAACGGCGTCGTCGTCGCCCGCCCCGGCGGAGCCGTCCGGGCAGCGACCTACCACGTCTGGGACCTCTACCAGAACCACCTGGGCCCCGTCGCTCTCGCCGCCGACGTGTCCGGTCCGTCCCGCCTGGCCGCCGTACGGCAAGGGGACGATCGGGACCACGCCGGCGACTTCCGGACCCACACAGCCACGGTCCCGGACCTGGACGTCTCCGCCACCCAGACCGCCGACGGCCGCTCGGTGCGCCTGGCCGTCATCAACCGCAGCTCCACCGCTGCGATCTCAGCGACCCTGACTCTCGACGGCGCCGCTCTACCGCCCCGCGCCAGTGTCCAGACCCTGGGTGCCGACGTCGACGACGTGCTCGCTGCCAACACCCTGTCCACCCCCGATCGAGTGGCCCTCCGCAGCCATGGTGAGATCGAACTACCGGAAGGCACCCACGACTTCCCGGCCCACAGCATCACGCTGCTCACCTTCGACCTGACCTGAGGAGACCCCGTGGCAGACGACAGCTGCTGCAGCCCCCGCCGCGACCCCGGCGGCTCGGTCAGCCCGGGCGTTCCGCTCCCGGGCACCCCGGGCGGCTCGGTCAACCAGTCGGTGGCTGTCGCTGCGCTTGCTGACTCGTCGTCCCCCGCGTCGTCGGTACTGGAGCGGGTGCGCATCGAGGCAGGCACCTTCCTGATGGGCACCGAGGACGCCGACGGCTTCCCCGCCGACGGCGAAGGCCCGATCCGCGAGGTGTCGCTCAACACGTTCGACATCGGCGTCACCGCGGTCACCAACGCCGAGTTCGCCGAGTTCGTCGAGGCGACCGGTCACGTCACGGAGGCCGAGCACTTCGGCTGGAGCTTCGTCTTCGCCGGCTTCCTCCCCGCCGCCCTCCGCAAGATCAGCCAACGCCCACCCGCCACCCCGTGGTGGTGCGGCGTCTCAGGCGCAACCTGGAGCCACCCCGAAGGCCCCGACTCCGACCTGACCGACCGCACCGACCACCCGGTCGTCCACGTCTCCTGGTCGGACGCCGTCGCCTTCTGCACCTGGGCAGGCGGCCGCCTACCCACCGAGCCCGAATGGGAGCGAGCAGCCCGAGGCGGCCTCGAGCAGAAACGCTTCCCCTGGGGCGACGAGCTCACACCGGACGGCCGGCACCTGTGCAACATCTGGCAGGGCACGTTCCCGGTCAAGAACACCCTGGCCGACGGCCACCGAGGCACAGCGCCCGTCCGCACCTACCCACCGAACGGCTACGGCCTGTACGAGGTGGTCGGCAACGTCTGGGAGTGGACCGCCGACCCATGGACCACCAACGCAACAACCCCCGCAGCCGACCTCACCCCCAACCGCGCGATGCGCGGCGGCTCCTACCTCTGCCACGCCTCCTACTGCAACCGCTACCGAGTAGCGGCCCGCTCCTCCAACGACCCCACCAGCACCTCAGGCAACCACGGCTTCCGCTGCGCCTGGTAGCACCCCCGCCAGCCCGAAGCCCGCCTTCGACCACCGCACGCCACCCAGCCTGAGAAGCCCACACCTCAAGCCACGCACACCGCCCAGCCCGACGGTGAGGCCCGCACCTCGAGCCGCGCGCACTGCGCAGCCCGCGACCGAAGCCCGCACCTCAAGCTACGCACGCCGCCCAGCCCGACGGTGAGGCCCGCACCTCGAGCCGCGCAAGCTGTGCAGCCCGCGACCGAAGCCCGCACCCGCGAGCTACGCACGCCGTTCGGCCTGACGCTGAAACCCGCACCTTGAGCGATGCACACCGGCCAGCTGGCGATTGAAGCCCACCGCGTTCCTCGCCCCGGACAACAAGCCCCGCCCAACAGCCTTGGCCCGCGACCAAGCCGGCCATGGTTGCCACGGGTTCAGCTCGCCGCACAGGAGCTCGTCCTCAACGGCCGAGCCCGCGACCAGTTCGCCCTCTGCCGAGAACCCGACGGCCACCGGCCAGCCGCCCAACTCCACAGCCGGCCAACTCCCCAGCCACCCCGCGGCAGTGCGCCGCCCGCCAGATGATCTTGCGTCCATGCCGCCGGAGGCAACCTCGCGACCTCCGCTCTCCACCAGGTTCGGCCAGCACCGTCACTTCCCCCGAGCACGGCCATGCTCAGCACTTACCCGGCGCACTCTGCCGTTGCTGTCATCTACGCAAAGGCAGAGCGCCGTCTGCCGGATGAGAGGGGATACCGGCCGTTGGGCTGTGGGAGCGCGGGCCGTCTGGCACCAGCCACGCGGGCCGACACCCGCCGCGTCGGCGCCCGCTCTGACCCCGGTCCCGCCGGTGCTGCGCCTGCGCGTCTGCGCCCGCTCTGGCCCCGGTCCAGCCAGGTCTGCGCCTGCGCCTGCGCCGGTGCCGCCGGGGTTGCGTTCGTTCTGGTCCGGTGCCGGCGGGTTCGCTTCCGCTTTGGCCCGGCCCTGCCGAGTCTGCGTTCGTGCCGGTGCCGGCGGGTTCGCTTCCGCTCTGGCCCGGCCCTGCCGAGTCTGCGTTCGTGCCGGTGCCGGCGGGGCTGCGTCCGTCCCGATCCCGGCCCTGCCGGGCTGCGTCCGCTCCGGCGGCCAGCCAGATCACGAGGACGACGAATCCCTGGGCCGGGCCTGCCGGGGCTGTGTCCGCTCCGGCAGGCCCGGCAGGGCTGCGTCTGGTCTGGCGCCGGTGCAGGCGCGTCCGCGTCCGCTCTGGTCCCGGTCCCGCCGGGGGCTGCGCCTGCTCCGGCCAGGGCCTTGGTCTGGTCCTGGTGCCGCCGGTTCTGCGTCTGTTCTGGCGCCGGTCCCGTCTGGGCTGCATCCGCTCTGCCCCCGGTCCTCCCGGGGTTGCGTCTGGTCTGGTCCCGGTGCCTGCGCGCCTGCGCCCGCTCTGGCCCCGCTCTAGCCGGGTCTGCGCCTGCGCCGGTGCCGCCGGGTTTGCGTTCGTTCTTGTCCCGGTGCCGGCGGGTTCGCGTCCGTTCTGGCCCGTCCCCGCCGGGTCTGCGTTTGTTCTGGTGCCGGCGGGGCTGCGTCCGATCTGGCGTCCGTTCCGATTCCGGCCGCCCGCCGTACCTGAACCAACTCACCAAGCGCGTGCAAGCCTCGCACCGTCGAGAGGTCGGTGGTGGGAGCACCTGGCGGTGTGGCTTGGTGAGCGTTGGGCTGGCTCAGCGCATTGGTGAATGGGCAGCCGGTTCAGCGTGTTGGTGGATGAGCGGTGGAGGTTCGGCTGGGCGCATGGCGAGTGAATGGTGGAGGTTCAGCTGAGCGTGGACGAACTGCCGCCCTCGCCGGGGCGACCGGGCGAGGGCGGCACCTCATCACGGTGCGAAAGCCTCGGTGAGTTTGGTTTGGTCGAGGCCTCCGTTGAGGGCTTGGTAGAACGGGTGACCGGGGACCAGGTCGGCGCGGCGTACGGACTGGTCGGTGAGGGCTGAGGCGTACAGCGCGGTCACGAACTCCATCGTCGGGCGGGTGCTGGCCAGCGTGGTGGCGTGGGTCTGTCCGGTGAGGAGGTCGTCGACCAGGCGGCCGAGCTGCGCTTCGTGGCTGCTGGCAACGTCCTCGCCGGCCGACGGACCCCACGTGTCGGCGGCGTCGGGCGCGGGAGTGAACTTCCAGTCCGCGTCCTTGTAGCCGTACAGGTGGTTGACCTCCAGCGATCCACCGGTCGTGTCGATCCGGATCCGGCTGAGCTCCTGCGGCGACAGCAGGCTGTTGATCACACTCGCCACGGCGTTGCTCTCGAAGATCACCGACGCCATCGACACGTCCTCGAACTCGACCGGACGGTCCAGCCGTACGGCGGTGGCGTTGATCGTGCGCCACGGTCCGAGCAGGTGCAGCAGCAGGTCGATCTGGTGGATGCCGTGGCCCAGCGTCGGCCCACCGCCTTCACCCACCCACGTCCCGCGCCACTCCGGGTCGAAGTACGGACGCGGCCGGAACCACAACGTCTCGCAGACCGCCACCTGCGGCGCCCCCAAAGCACCGCCGGCCAGGAGCTCCGCGGCCCGGACCGCGCCGGACCCGTGCCGGTGCTGAAAGACGACGTACACCGACCCTTCGCTGGCCCGCTCGGCTTCCGCCACCGCATCCATCTCGGCCAGACTCAGCACGGGCGGCTTCTCCAGCAGGACCGACTTCCCCGCCGCCAGTACCTCGATCGCGATCTCGGCGTGGCTGCCCGGCGGCGTCGTCACCGAGACCAGGTCCGGATCGACCGCCGCCAGCAGTTCCGTCACGCTCCCGAACGCCTTGGCCCCGTGCTCCTCGGCCAGCGCCTGCGCGTTCGCGGTGACGATGTCGGCGACGCCGACCAGCGTGGTCCGGCCCGTGCTCGCGAAGGCCTCGGCATGCCGGCGACTGATGCCGCCGGCCCCGACGACCGCAACCTTGAGGTTGGCCGTCACCTGGCGGCTCCCCGGACGGCCGCGTTCTGCTGCGCCGTCAGCGCCAGCCGCATGGTCTCGAAGGTGTGCTCCTGCGGCGCCGCCGTCGTGGTCCGTTCCCGGACGTCGCGGACTAGATCCGGGTAGTAGGTCAGCTCGACGTCGGAGCAGTCGATGTACTCGGTCTTCTCCCCGTCGACGACGAACAGGTGGTTGCCGCCGTCCCGGCCGGCGATGTCGACGTACTTGCGCAGCTCGATGTAGCCCTCGGTGCCGAGGATCATCAGCCGGCCGTCGCCCCAGGTCCCGAGGCCGGCCGGGGTGTACCAGTCGACCCGGATGTACCCCTGGGCGTGGTCGCTGCGCAGCAGCACGTCGCCGAAGTCCTGCAGACCGGGCTTGTCCGGGTTGGCGAAGTTCCCGACCGAGCTCGTCACCACCTCGGCCGTGCGCGAGTCGGTGTACCAGAGGAACTGGTCGATCTGGTGCGAGGCGATGTCGGCCAGGATGCCGCCGTAGCGCTCCTTCTCGTAGAACCAGTCCGGGCGCCCGGCGTTGCCGCCGAGGTGGCCGCGGTCACCGATCCGGTGCGGGCCGAGGCCGATGGTCTGGACGACGGTCCCGATCCGCCCCTCGCGGACCAGTTGGCCGGCCTTGATCGCCGACGCGACCTCGAAGCGCTCGGAGAACGTCACCGACCAGAACCGGCCGGTCTCGGCGACCGCCTTCTCGATCTCCTCGAGTTGGTCGTGGCTGACGCAGCCGGGCTTGTCGGCGACGACGTCCTTGCCGGACCGCAGCGCCGCGACGGCGATCGGCCCGCGGCGGTCCGGTACGGCGGCTGTGACGATCAGGTCGAGGTCGTCCCGGGCGATCAGCTCGTC
Organism: Kribbella sp. DT2; assembly: GCF_049844575.1. Taxonomy (NCBI): domain Bacteria; kingdom Bacillati; phylum Actinomycetota; class Actinomycetes; order Propionibacteriales; family Kribbellaceae; genus Kribbella; species Kribbella sp. DT2. The sequence goes on from NZ_JBNCLH010000003.1 coordinate 636,540, forward strand.
CGGGTTCTCGACGAACGGTACGTCGGGGTAGCGCTCGCGGACCTGGTGGGCGACGCCCGACGACGGGTCGTCGGTGGCCATCGCGACGAACTCTCCGCCGGCCTTGATCAGCCCGGCGACCTGGCCGTGGATATGGGCGTGGTCGAGTCCGACCGCGGCGAACCTGACGGGTTGCGTGGATGTCAAAGGTCTTCCTTTCGCGTCAACGCGATGCTTCGAGGGCTTGGGCGAATTCCTCGGCGATCTTGTCGCCGCCGCCGCTCTTCCACTTCTTGACTGCGTCGGCCCAGGCCGACACCGGCTTGCGGCCCTGGACGATGTCGTCGGCCACCTGGTCGATGTCGCTGGTGAGCTGGGCTCCCCTGCGCACGTTGGTCTCGGAGTACAACCCGGCGGCCGGGTTGGCGAAGGCGTCCGGGCAGATCTCCTTCATAGCATTGAACTGCACCTCGGCGTTGCCCTTCTGCTCGGGCAGGAAGATCGTCCACGGCTCGTCGGCCTGGTACTTCAGGCCGAGCTGGGACTCGCTGAAGCCCTTGGCGGTCAGGACCGGATTGCCGTCGACGATCTTGTGGTGCACGACCGGCAGCCCGAACTTACGGAACAGGTACTCCTGGGTGCCGAAGGGCGCGGCCAGGTAGTTCAGGTACGCCAGCAAGCTCTCGACCCGGCCCTCAGCCTTCTTACTGATCGCTGTCGTGTTGCTGGTGGGGCCGCCCAGCCAGATCTTGCCCTTGCCCGAGCCGTCGTGCTTCGGGGGTGCGATGATGCCGATCCGGGCCTGGTCGCTGACCGCCGTCTGCAGGTAGTCGGGCCAGCCGCTGAAGGTGTCGACGACCAGCGGGCTCGATCCGTTGCCGAACCGGATCTTCAGGTCCACCTGCTGCCCGGAGTAGGCGTCGGGGTGGATGTAACCCGAGCTCCACAGTTTGCGCAGGAACTCGAAGACCTCCTCGTGCGCCTCGTGCTCGAGGTAGCTGACCAGCTTCTTGCCGTCCTCGCTCCAGGTGTTCGGAATGTCGAACATGTTCCGGACGAACATCGTCGGTGACGAGGCCAGCGCGAACCGGTTCGCGCGCTTGTCGGTCAAGGCCTTGCACAGCTCGAGGAAGTCGTCGAGGCTTTTCACCTCGTCGCTGAGTCCCTGTTTTTGCAGCAGGTCAACGCGGGTGTACAACGCCTGGGAGCTGATCGCTCCCCGCGGCACCGGGACGGCGTAGATCTTGTCGCCGAAGATGCACGAGTTCCAGCCGACCGAGGGCAGGTTCGCCAGGAACGGGTACTTCTTGATGTTGTCGCCGGACAGGTGCGGGGTCAGGTCCGCGGCCTTGGCTTCGAGCAGTTGCGGGACCTGGGGAACGCCGCCGACCTGGAAGATGTCGCCGAGCTGGTCGCCGGCGACCGAGGTGGCGAACTTCTGGGCGTAGTCACCTGATGGCGTCAGGCTGACCGAGATCGGTGAACCGACCCTCTTGTTCAATTCCTGCCAGAAGCGGTTCTGCTCGAGCTTCGGCGGGACGGGAGTGTTGGTGGACCCCAGGACGTTGATCGGCTTGCCGTCGCCGGGCGGGTTCTCGATCGCCCTGACCGGATTGGCCGGGAATCGGTTGAAGGCGTTGGGGATGTTGTACTCGGCGCCGTCCAGATCGGGTTTGACCCCTTTGTAGGGCACGTACGCCGGCCGGACGCCGGACTGGTTCCCGCTGTTGCTCTGCCCGCTGTTACCGCCGCGGCCTTCGTTGGAGCAGCCGCCGACGACACCGGTCAGCCCGAGGGCTCCGACGCCACCCAGCAAGGCCCGCCGGCTGAGCCGTGAATCATCAATGGTCATGGTTCTGCCTCTCGTGTCAGCCCTTGACGGCGCCGGTCAGAACGCCCTTGGCGAAATGCCGCTGGACGAAGGGGTAGACGCACAGGATCGGAATGATGGAAATCATCAGAATTGCCATTTGAATCGAGGTCTGAGGAGGCAGTGCTTCACCCGCCGCCCCCAGGTCCTGGGCGCCGATTTCGACGCCGTCCACCACGTAGGTCCGTAGGACCAGTTGCAGCGGCCATTTGCTGCTGTCGTTCAGGTAGAGCAGGGCGCCGAAGAAGCTGTTCCAGTACCCGACGCCGTAGAAGAGACCGACCACGGCCACGACCGCCTTCGACAGCGGCAGCCCGATGTACCAGAAGACCTTCCACTCCGACGCGCCGTCGATCGTGGCCGAGTCGAGCACCTCGGTCGGCAGTCCGGCGAAGTAGGCCCGGACGACGATGACGTTGAACGCGCTCACCGACGTCGGAAGGATGATCGCCCAGAGGCTGTTGAGCAGACCGAACTGCTGGACCACCAGGTAGGTGGGGATCAGGCCGGGGTTGAACAGCAGGCTGACCAGGACCATCAGCAGCAGGGGCTTGTTGCCGAGCGTTCCCCGCCGGCTCAGCGCCCAGCCGAGGGTGCAGGTGAGCAGCAGCGAGATCGCCGTACCGACGGCGGTGACAAAGGCACTGACCAGGAGGGCCTGGGTCACCGTGCCGCCGGACAGGATCGACCGGTACGCCGACAGGTCGAAACCGTGCGGCAGCAGGACGAAACCGCCGGCGTCGACGACCTCGTCCGGACTGGCCAGGCTGGTCGAGATCACCCCGATGAACGGGATCACGACCGCCGCGCAGATCGCGGTCAGGAAGACGGCCTTGACGGCCCGCTCCGCCGTGCTCGGCATCGGCATCCCACCCACCAGGACCTGGCGCCGACTGCGTGCTGGGCTTCGATCGCTCATCCGCGGTACACCCCTTCCTCACCCAGGCGGTGCGCCAGCTTGTTGGCCGTCAGCACCAGAGTCAGCGCGACGACGCTCTTCACCAGTCCGACCGCGGCCGAAACGCCCCAGTCACCGCCAAGGATGCCGTTGTTGTAGACGTAGGTGTCGAGCACTTCGCTGGCTTCGACTCCCACGCCTTGCTGCTGGAGGATGATCTGCTCGAAGCCGACCGTCAGCGAATCGCCGAGTTTGAGGATCAGCAGCAGGATGATGATCGGCTTCAGGCCCGGCAGTGTGACGTGCCAGGTCTGCCGCCACCGACTGGCACCGTCCGCGGCGGATGCCTCGTACAGCGACTTGTCGATCTGGGAGAGCACGGCCAGGAACAGGATCGTCGCCCAGCCGGTGTCCTTCCACATCACCTGTGAGGTGAGCAGCCCGCGGAACGCGTCGGCATTGCCGATGATGTTGATCGGGTCGTAACCGTGCGACCGCAGCCAGTTGTTGATCATCCCGGTGCCGCCCAGCATCTGCTGGAACACCGCGACCACGATCACCCAGGACATGAAGTGCGGCACGTAGATGATCGTCTGGACGATCTGTCGCAGCCGGTTCGACAGCAGGCTGTGCAGGACCAGCGCGACCACGATCGGCGCGGGGAAGACGATGACGGTCTGGATCAGCGTCAGGACCAGGGTGTTCTTGACCGCGTTGAGGAACTCCGGGTCACCGTTGAAGACGGTGGTGAAGTTCTCGACGCCGGACCAGAGACTCTTCCCGACCCCGAGATAGGGCTGGTAGTCCTGGAAGGCAATGACGTTGCCCCACAGCGGGTAGTACTGGAAGGCGAAAATGACCAACATGCCGGGAATAGCCAGCAAGAGGACAGGATAATCTCGTCGTAAACGCTCGCGAAAGGAAAGTTTTCGGCTGCGGGCGGCATCGCTCATAGGCGCTCCCGGAGTCAATCAATAAAATGTGATCGATCCACTTCTGATCCGGAAGCTAACCGCAGCTGTCTGGGGGTGTCAACCCCCCGTTCCGCTATCGGACAGGTCCAAGGTCAATCGTTGTAGATCGGGTCGCGCGACCTGCTGCGCAGCGCCCGGATCGGCTAACGTGTGTGCCGCCGCCGGGTGAACAGCCCGGCGATCAGCTGGGGAGGCGGGGACGGTGGAGGCGAAACGACCGGCGACGATCCATCAGGTGGCACGGCTGGCGGGCGTGTCGCACACGACGGTGTCCCGTTACCTGCAGGACGCGGACAGCCTGAAGCCCAAGACCCGCGTCAAGGTCGAGTTCGCCGTCAAGACGCTCGACTACCGGCCGAACCTGGTCGCCCGGTCGATGCGGACCCGGCGGACGAACCGGCTCGCGATCGTGCTCGCCTCCGGCCCGCACTTCCCCGGCCGCCTGCTCGCCGCGGCGTCCGAGACGGCGCACCGGGCGGGCTACCAGGTCGAAGTGGTGAGCGTCGAGGGTGGGCAGCGGGCACGGTCGGCCCGGATCGAGGACCTGGCCCGGTCCGGTCAGGTCGAGGGCATCCTGGCGATCTCGCCGACCGGCCTGAAGGGCAACCGGCTCCGGCAGGTCCCGATCGTCGAGAGCGAGACGTACGACGACAAGCTGCGCGGCCTCGGCGAGCTCGCCGCCGCCTCCGAGATCGTGGAGATCGTCGAGTACCTGGCGTCGCTCGGGCACCGGTCGTTCTTCCACGTGGCCGGCGACCAGGACTTCGCCTCGGCCCGCAACCGCAAAGCCGTCTACCTGGAGGCGATCGAACGGCTCGGGCTGCAATCGGTCGGCGTGCACGACGGCGACTGGACCGCGCAGTCGGGTTTCGACGCGATCACTTCGCTGCCTGACGACTGCGGCGTGACCGCCGTCGTGGCAGCGAACGACGTGGTCGCGATGGGAGTGGTCCGCGGTGCGCTGTCGCGGGGGTGGAGGGTCCCGGACGACCTGAGCGTCTTCGGGTGGGACGACGAGGTGATGGGCAAGTTCGCCACGCCGTCGCTGTCGACGGTCGCGGTCGACCGCGAGGCCCAGGGCCGCGACGCGATCCTCCGACTGCTGGCGGAGATCAGCGGCGAACCGTCCCCGAAGCCGGCCGACCGGACCATCAACCACCTGATCTTCAGAGAGTCGACAGCGCCACCGCCGGAGCGCTGACTGCGTCAGGCGGACTGCCGGCGAGCCTGGTCCGCGCGGTAGCCGGTGCGTTTCCGGTGGCGTTCTGCTGCGGCGGCCGAGTGCTGCGCGGCCTCCTTGTTGCCGGAGGCAAGATGGACGTCGGCGAGCAGCGCATGGGCCCGACCGGCCTCGATCGGGTACTGGTGACCGTCGGCAAGGGCGAGTGCCTCGGTGGATGCCGAGGTCGCCTGGTCGAGGTCGTTCAGCTCGAGGTGGATGTCGGCCCGAACGAGTAACGCGTCGGCGAGCTCGAGGTTGTTCTCACCCGAGCGCGCGAGTTGCTCGGCCTCTTCCGCGGTGCGCAGTGCGACGTCGGGGCGGCCGGCGTAGTGCTCGATCCGCGCTTGGAGGGCGAGGATGCCGCCGCGCAGCCGGGTACTGCGGATCCGGTCGGCGATCGCGAGCGCCTGCTCGACGTGGGTCAGGGCGTCGGCGTACTGGCCCAGGTCGCACAAGACGTTGCCCAGTTGGCCGTGGGTCATCAGGAGGCCGGCGTCGTGGCCCTGCTCGCGCTGCAGCGCAAGCGCTTCGTCGAGCTGGACCTGAGCCGGGACCGGGTGACCGAGGAGCCACAACGCCAGTCCGAGACTGCTCTGGGCCAGTGCGCGCATTCCGGCGGAGGGGGCGGTCAGCGTCACGACGTACCGCAGCCTGCTCGCGGCCTCGTCGAGCTTTCCGGCGTGCAGGCAAGCGAGTCCGAGGTTCATCAGGTGCCGGCTCAGCAGCTCACGGTGACCGGTCTCCTCGTCGATGACGATCGCGCGTTCCAGGCTGGCGACCCCGTCGTCGATCCGGCCTTGCTCGAAGTGCAGGACGGCGACCTCGTTCAGGGCCATCGATTCGCCCAGCTTCCACCCGGACCGCCCGGCCAGCTCGACCGCCGCCTGCTGGTGGGTGCGCGCGGCGTCGTACGCGGTCATCGAGCGGTAGGCCTGCGCGAGACACAGTTCGGCGCCGGCCTGACCGGCGAGGTGATCGTCGGCCCGCGCCGCCGCGAGGCCGAGGTGTCCCACCTCGATCCAGTCCTCGGGGTGACGGTGCAGGAAGTAGAAGCCGCGGAGGAGGTCGCACAGTTGCCAGGCGGCGCGGGCGCTGCCGCGTTCGGCCGCCGTACGGACGACTGCGCTGAGGTTGAGACGTTCGGCTTCCAGCCAGGATCGCGCTGCGACCGGGTCGGTCAGGTCCGGCACGGGTGCTATCGCCTCGATCTTCTCGACGACCCGTACGCCGTCCGGGAGGTACTCCGCGATCGCTCGGGCGGTCGTCGCGAGGTACCAGGCGATCAGCCGTTCGATCCCCAGGTCCTCGTCGGGCTCGGCCGGTCCGTGCTCGAGCGCGTGCACCTTGACGAGGTCGTGCAGCGTGTACCGCCCAGGCTTGCGCCGTTCGACCAAGTGGCTGTCGGCGAGCTGACGGAGCACGCGAGCACCCGCGGCGGCACCGAGACCGCTCAACGCGATGATCGCGTCGTCGGGCAGATCCGGGCAAGGTGTCAGCGCCAGCAGGCGGAGCAGACGGCGCGCGTCGGGGCTGAGCAGGGAGTGCGAGTGGTCGAGCGCGAGCCGGACGTTGGCGCGGGGATCGTCGTCGAGCTCCATCGAGGTGAGCCGGTCCGCGGGGTCCAAGGTGGCGGTCAGCTCGGTGAACAGCCGCTCGGGGTGCTGCACGAGATCGGCCGCGCTGATCCGGATCGCGAGCGGGAGCCCGTCACAGAGGTCGACCAAGCGGGCCGCCGCGGACTGTTCGGCGTTGACCCGGTCGGCGCCGAGCAGCTCCTCGAGAAGGGCAAGTCCCTCGGCCACGTCCAGCCGGCCGAGCGGAACGGCCGTCGCCGAATGCAGCGCCATCAGGCTGGTCAGGCGACGGCGGCTGATCACCAAGAGGACGGCTGGACCGGTCCCGGGCAGCAGCGGCCGTACGTGTTCGGTGTCCCGGGCGTCATCGAGAATGATCAGGATCCGGCGGTCGGCGACCAGCGAGCGGTAGGCGGCCGCTGCCTCGTCCACGTCCTGGGGCACGCGGGCGGGGTCGGCGCCGAGGGCGCGCAGCAGGCGGCCGAGCGCGTCGCGTGGAGTCACCGGGGAATGGGGGCCGTTGCCCCGAAGGTCGACGTACAGCTGTCCATCGGGGAACCGGTCGGCGGTCTGATGGGCCCAGTACGCCGAGAGCGCGGTCTTGCCGGTGCCGCCGAGGCCGCTGATCGCGGCGATGCCGGGGGCGTCGGTGGAATCGAGGAGGTTGTCGAGGATCGAAAGCTCGCGGGCGCGGCCGGTGAATCCGGTGGGGAGGGCGAGGAGTTGGCGTGGGGCTGCTGGTGATTGCTTGAGTGGTGGCTTTTCGTGGCTTCGGGTCAGGGCAGGGTCGTTGTCCAGGATTCGCTGGTGTAGTTGCCGGACCGCGTTCGACGGGGCGACGCCGGCCTCCTGGTCGAGAAGCTCGTACAGCTGCCGGTACGTCGCGAGCGCGTCGGTCTGGCGTCCCGTCTGGTGCAGGGCGAGGATCAGCTGCGACCAGAAGCGTTCCCGGAACTGGTGCTGCTCGACGAGTTGACGCAGTTCGGGGACGAGCTGGTCGTGCCGCCCCAGCCGCAGGTCGACCTCGATCCGGGCCTCCCACGCGGTCAGCCGCTGCTCGTTGAGGCGGTCGGCCTCGGTCAGGACCTCCGGGCAGTCCGTGACGTCGGCGAAGGCGGGCCCGCGCCACAGGCTCAGCGCCTCGCGCAGCGACGCATCGGCCGTTTCGAGATCGCCGCGGTCGAGCGCGGCCGACCCTTCGGCGGCCAGGCTCTCGAACCGTACGGCGTCCAGGTGCTCGACCGCGGCGAGCTCGTAGCCGGGGGAGCGGGTGATCAGCACCTGCTTGCTGCCCGAGTCGTCGAGCAGCGCGCGCAACCGCGACACGTACCCGTGGATCTGGTTGGTCGCCGACCTCGGCGGACCGTCCGGCCACAGCCGATCGGCGATCCGGTCGAGCGGGACAGGATGCCCCGCGCTGATCGCCAGCAGCGCGAGCAGCAGCCGGCACTTGGGAGCCTCGATCCGCTGCCACTGGTCGTCCTGGCCGCGAATCTCCAGCGGCCCGAGCAGTCTGATCACCACAGGTCGGCTGTCTCCATCCCGAGCGAGTTTATCCCGGCCGCGGGTCGGCTTCAGATCGAGTTCAGGTTGGCCACAGGGGTTCGCGTTTGACTCTGCGTGCAGTCGAAACCGGCCGGAACGGGGGGGGGGGGGGGGGGCCGGCCGCTCGGTAGGTACTTCACGATCACCCAAGGAGAAACCATGAAGAACCGTGTCCGCCTGGCCATCGCCACCGGCGCCGCCGTAGCCGCGTCCTGCGTCACCGCGACGATGGCCTCGGCAGCGCCGCTGCCGGAGACTCCGGCCGAAACCACCTCGGTGCAGCAGATCCAGGCAAGCCCTGGTTACGTGCAGTTCAACGCGTACGGCGAGCACCTGTGGGCCTGTGACACGCTCGCTGACGGGCGCTGGGTGAAGGCCCAGCTGAAGTGGGGCAGCAAGACCGCGTCGGTCACCGACACCAACGGCTCGAAGACCGGCTGCGGCCACAAGAACCTCTCCATCAAGGACGGCACCGTGGTCTACCTGAGGATCGGCGTCGAAGGCCAGGGCTACTCGGCCTGGCGTGCGCTGCGCGCCTGACGACAAACTCAACCGTTTGAGGAGAGACGATGAAGAAGCGTGTCCGAATGACAGTCGTCGCCGGCGCTGCGGTGGCGGTGACCTGCCTGGCCGGGACGGTGGCCTCGGCGGCACCGATGCCGCAGGAGGCGAGCGCGAGCGGGCTGCGGGCGGCGAGCAGCCCTGCCGGTGGTTGGTCGGAGTTCCACTCCGACGGCGAGTACTTCCACGTCTGTGACACGGCGGCCGACGGGCGTTGGGTGAAGGGCGAGGTGAGGTGGGGCAACAAGTCCGTGACCGTCACCGACACCAACGGTGGGAAGGTCGGCTGCGGTTTCCGGGACCTTTCCATCAAGGAAGGTACGAAGGTGTCCCTGCGGTACGCCGTCGAGGGGCGCGGGTACAGCCAGTGGATCTCGACCCGGGCCTGACGATCTGTCGCCGGGTGGGCGGGGACGGGCGCCGAGCGGCGTTCGTCTCCGCCCGATCGGGTCGTCAGGACAGCCGGTTGAGGACTTCTTCGTGGAGGCGGCCGTTGGTGGCGACCGCGTTGGCGCCGGTCGGGCCGGGGGTGCCGTCGACGGAGGTGAACTTGCCGCCGGCCTCGTCGACGATGATCGACAGGGCGGCCATGTCGTACAGGTTGAGCTCCGGCTCGGCCGCGATGTCGACGGCGCCTTCGGCGACCAGCATGTACGACCAGAAGTCGCCGTACGCGCGGGTGCGCCAGGCGTCGTCCATCAGGTCGGCCCACTGGTCGCGCTTGCCGAGCTTGTCCCAGCCCTTGAGGGACGAGTACGACAGCGAGGCGTCCTCGATCTTGCTCACGTCACTCACCCGGCAGGGCTGCGCGGACATCAGTGCGCGGCCGGTCCACGCGCCATCGCCGTACGACGCCCACCACCGCCGCTGGAGCGCCGGCGCGGACACCACCCCGACGACGACCTGGTCCTCGATCATCAAGCTGATCAACGTGGCCCAGACCGGGACGCCGCGGATGTAGTTCTTCGTCCCGTCGATCGGGTCCACGACCCAGCGCCGCGGGCCCCAGCCGGTGGTGCCTTCCTCTTCCCCCACGAACGCGTCGCGCGGCCGCGCGCGGGCCAGCGTCTTGCGCATCACGTCCTCGACCCGGCGGTCGGCATCGCTCACCGGCGTCAGGTCCGGCTTCGTCGCGACGTGCAGGTCGAGCGCCTTGTACCGGTCCATCGTGGTCGAGTCCGCGTCATCAGCCAGGATGTGCGCAAGCCGCAGGTCGTCCGTGTGCGAAGGCATGCCGGAAGGCTACCTGTGAGCGGCTCATCCACGGCCGCTCGGTCCGGCGTACGGCGGTCAGAAGGTGGCGATGGGATTGACCGGGCTGCCCGACGTACCGGCGAAGCGGACCGGTGCGACCGCGAGCTGGAAGTCCCACTGGCCGAGCTCGGCCGCCGTTGCCGCGCACGCCTCCAGGTCGCAGTTGTCGAGCAGCCACAGGCCCATCGCCACCAGGCTCACGGCGTGCACGGGCATCAGTACGTCGTCGTACCCCGACGGCTGAACGTCCTGCGGAGTGTCGGCGCCGATCAGCGCGACCCCACGGTCGTGCAGCCAGGGCAGGCAGGACGCGTGCCAGCCGGCCTGCTCGATGCCGCCGACCGCACCGGACTCGTGCCTGGCGCGGCCGTAGCCGGTGCGCACGAGTACCGCGTCGCCGGACCGCACCTGCACACCCTGGCGGCGCTCGGCCTCCTCGAGGTCCTCGGGGAACACGCCTTGGCCTGGTTCGAGCCACGGCACATCGCGGACGGCCGCGACGTCGAGCAGGACGCCCCGCGTGACGATCCCGTGCGCCGCGGCGGTGACGGCCGCCCAGGCCGAGCCCGTGGCGGCGTCGACCAGCGAGTGCGACCGCCCGTTGTACATCTTGCCGTCCCAGAAGAGATGGCACGGCGAGTCGACGTGGGTGATCGTGTTGCCGTGGAAGAAGATGCCGAGCCGCTCGTTGGAGAAGCCCCAGCGCCGGTCGTTGTGGAAGTGCGGCGGCATGTGCTCGGCGCCCGGCATCTCGGCCGCGCACGGGCACGCCGTCGTCGACCGCTCCATCTCCTCCGGTACGGCGACCTCCCACCCGCACGACACGCTCCTGCCGTGGCGCACGGTCTGCGCCGCCGCCAGCCGGACCTCGTCGGTGATGAGGTTCAGGGTGCCGAGCTCGTCGTCGTCGCCCCAGCGTCCCCAGTTGGACAGGGTGTCGAAGTACCCGAGGACGTCGTCCTGCGTGGGCAGCGGTCGCTCTGCGGTCATTCCAGCTCCTCCGGTCACGAGCCCCAAGATCGGCTGCACTGTACTGCGCCTCCACCGGCCGGTCGGAGACACGCCCTAAGCTGATTGAACCGTTCTGGGTGGTTGAACGTTCAGTTGGTGTCAGTTCACTTCGGTCGAGCCACAGGAGGCGTCATGTTCGAACGCTTCGGAGATCTTCCCCTGCACGTCCTGGTGATTCACGCCGCGGTGGTGGTGCTGCCGGTGGCCGCGCTGACGGCGATCGTGTTCGCGCTGGTGCCGAAGTGGCGGTGGCTGTTGCGGTGGCCGGCCCTGCTGCTCGGGATCGCCGGGCTGGTGGTGGCGTTCGTCGCGAAGAAGAGCGGCGAGGCGTTCCTGGCGGCGATCCCGGAGCTGGAGCCGGCGGTCAAGCTGCACCAGGACCGCGGGGACCTGCTGTTCCTGTTCGTGATCGGGTTCGCGGTGCTGGTGGTGGCCGCGGTCCTGCTGCTGGCCGGGCCGTCGGCGTTGGCCAGCGGAAAGGGTGCCAAGGCAACCAAGAGCCGGCCGCTGGAGTGGGTGCTGAGCGCGGCCGTCGTCGTGGTCGGCGTACTGGTGATCTACCAGACGATCCGCACGGGTGACGCGGGCGCCAAGGCCGTGTGGGACGGGCAGCTGCCGCCGAAGTAGGGCTAGCCCTCTGACTGGCCGGCCTTCCAGTAGCCGCCGAAGTAGTGCGGCTTGCTGTCCCAGTCGAGCGTGCCGGTGAGATGGCGGCGGATCTCGCGGACGATGCCGGCCTCACCTGCCACCCAGGCGTACGGCGTACCGTCGGGGAGTTTGGCGGAGCGGACGGCGTCGGCCAGACCGGAGCCGATCGACCAGGCGATCTCGAGGTCCGCGGCGGTGTCGAAGTCACGGACGTCGGCGGCGTGCGGGACCTGGACGAACGCGCGCGCGACGGTGTCGGCGGGGAGGGACTCGATGATCGAGGCCAGCGCCGGTACGGCGGTGTCGTCGCCGACGAGCAGCTGCCAGTCGGGGGAGTCGGGGGCGTACTGGTAAGCCTTCGGGTTGTCGCCGATCTCGGGGCCGATGATGCCGAGACGGCTGCCCGGTACGGCGGACCGGGCCCACGACGACGCGGGGCCGGCGTCACCGTGCAGGGCGAACTCGATGTCGATCTCCGCACCGCGCTGCGCCCGGATCGTGAACGTGCGCATGATCGGACGGACGTGGTCGGGCAGCTCGCGGTATGCGCCGTACCAGTTGTCGGCGGGCGGGAGGACTGGCTCGGGTTGCCCTGGGTGGGCGAGCAGGATCTTGATTCGCTGGTCGAACCCGCCGGTCTCGAGCGTCGCGCAGCCGGCCAGGGTGACGGTGAGGAAGGACGGGCTGGTCTGGTGTACGCCGGTCACGGTGGCCATCACGACGGCGGTCATCGGGTTGCCGCGCCGAGCAGGTCGGTGAGGGCGAGGGTGATCTGGCGGCGCCGCGTCAGGGCGTCCGTGGACGGGACGAAGTGGACCGGGTGGAAGCGCATACCGCAAATCCTAGCCTTAGGTAAGGCTAGCCTCACAAGGTGAGGGCTGAGGTTGTCGGCGATGCGGCCGGGGAGGTCGGCGCTGGCTGGGGCCGCGGCGGCCGGGAGACAGGTAGAAAGTTGAGCCCGCTGTGCCGCCTCGCTGCGCCTCGGCGTGCCGGCTTGGTGGTGCGCGCGGCTGTGTCGGCCTGGCGGTCCCGTCGGCGTGCGGGCTTGGTGGTGCGCGGGGCTGGTCCGGCTTGGTGGTGCGTGCAGGCTGTGCTCGCCTGGCGGTCTCCGGTTGTGGCCGCCGGGCTGTGCCCGGTTGGTTGTGTCTCGGGCTGAGGTTGTCTGCCGTGCGGCCGGGGAGGTCCGCGCCAGCTGAGGCCGCGGCGGCCGGAAACGGTTGGAAGGTAAGCCGGGCTGTGCTGGCTGGTGGTGCGCGCGGCTGTGCCGGCCTCGTGGGGTGGGTCAGGCGGGGTCGGGGCGGCCTTCTCGGCTGGCTAGGAGGCGGCGGAAGGAGGCTACTCGTTCGGCTTCGATGCGGCCTTCGGTGACTGCTTCGTCGAGGGCGCAGCCGGGGTCGGACTCGGAGTGGCCGCAGGCTCGGGGGCAGTTGGTGGTTTCGGCGGCCAGGTCGGCGAAGGCGTGGATGAGTTGGTCCGGTTGGACGTGGGCCAGGCCGAAGGAGCGGATGCCGGGGGTGTCGACGATCCAGCCGCCCTTGGGGAGGCGGAGGAGGAGGGCGCTGGTGGAGGTGTGGCGGCCTCGGCCGGTGTTGTCGTTGACTACGCCGATGGCTCGGTTCGTGCCGGGGACCAGGGCGTTGACGAGGGTGGACTTGCCGACGCCGGAGTGGCCGACCATGACGCTGGTGCGGTCGCGGAGCTGTTCGTCCAGGTCGTCGAGGTTGCCGCCCTGCTGGGTCGCGACCGACTCGACGCCGAGCGGCCGGTACGTCGAGAGGAGGGGCTCGGGGTCGGCCAGGTCGGTTTTCGTGAGGCAGAGCAGCGGGCGCATGCCGGCGTCGTACGCCGCGACGAGGAAGCGGTCGATCAGACGGGTGCGCGGCTCGGGGTTGGCGACGGAGACCACGATCACCAGCTGGTCCGCGTTCGCGACCAGCGGGCGCTCGACGGGATCGTCGTCGTCGGCCGAGCGGCGCAGCAGCGTCGTGCGGGGGAGGACCTCGACGATCCGGGCCAGCGTGCCTTCGTCCCCGGTCGCGTCGCCGTCGAGCTTGACGCGGTCGCCGACGATGACGCCCTTGCGGCCGAGCTGGCGGGCCTTCATCGCGGTGACGACCCGATCGCCCTCGCCGACCCAGGTCGTGTACCGCCCGCGGTCGCGGGTGATCACGAACCCGGTCACGGCGTCGTCGTACGTCGGCCGGTCCTTGGTCCGCGGCCGGGTACGGCGCTTCGGCCGGTCGTACTTCGCCTCCTCGTCGTACCGCGACATCAGGCCTCGCCCCCGGGGACAGCGCCGCTTGGCCGTGCAGCTCGGCCAAGGCGTGCGATCGCGGGCTCGGCAGACAGTCCCACGGGCGCGCTCATCCGGCCAACGCGGACCACAGCTCGGGGAACTCCGGCAGCGTCTTCGCGGTCGTGCCGATGTTCTCGATCTCGATCCCGTCGACGGCGAGCCCGACCACCGCGGCCGCGTGCGCCATCCGGTGGTCGTGGTACGTGCCGAAAAGCCCACCGTGCAAGGGTTTCGGCCGGAACTCCAACCCATCAGGTGTCTGCGTGACGTCGCTCCCGAGCGCGTTGAACTCGGTCTCCAGCGCCGCCAGCCGATCCGTCTCGTGGTTGCGCAGGTGCGCGATGCCACGGAAGTACGACGGGCCGTCAGCCAGTACGGCGATGGCCGCCAGCACCGGCGACAGCTCGCCGACCTCGCCCAGGTCCAGGTCGGCCGCCGCGATCCGTCCGGTCCCGCGCACGGTCAGCTCGCCGTCGGCCAGCGAGACCTCGGCGCCGAAACGCGACAGCAGCTCCGGCAGCTGGCCGCCCGGCTGGGTCGTTGCCGTCGGCCACCCCGTGACGGTGACCGACCCGCCGGTGACGACGGCCGCTGCCAGGAAGGGCGCTGCGTTCGACAGGTCGGGCTCGATCACGGCGTCCAGCGCACGAATCGGGCCGGGGGCAACGACCCACCGGTTCGGCTCGCTGTCGTCGACCGCGACACCGCGCTCGCGCAGCATCGCCACCGACATGTCCAGGTGCGGCTGCGACGGCACGGGCTTCCCGTCGTGGCGAAGGTCGACCCCTGCGTCGTACCGGGCGCCGGCCAGCAGCAACGCGGAGACGAACTGCGACGAACCGGACGCGTCCAGCGTGACCTCGCCGCCGCGGACCGAACCCGTGCCGCTCACGGCGTACGGCATCCGGCCGGTGCCGTGGTCGTCGATCTCGACACCGAGCGTGCGCAGGGCGCCGAGGATGACGTTCATCGGGCGCTCGCGTGCGTACGGGTCGCCGTCGAAGGAGATGACGCCGTCGGCCAGCGCGGCGACCGGCGGGACGAAGCGCATCACGGTGCCGGCCAGGCCGCAGTCGACGTCGGCCGGGCCCTTGAGCGAACCGGGCGTGACGGTGACCAGGCCGTCCTTCTCGCTGATGCCCACGCCGAGCGAGACCAGGGCGGCCCGC
The DNA here is from genome assembly GCF_049844575.1 of Kribbella sp. DT2. Taxonomy (NCBI): domain Bacteria; kingdom Bacillati; phylum Actinomycetota; class Actinomycetes; order Propionibacteriales; family Kribbellaceae; genus Kribbella; species Kribbella sp. DT2. The sequence continues at coordinate 651,541 of NZ_JBNCLH010000003.1, forward strand.
ATCAGCGCGGTGTCGCGCGCGGCGAGCAGGCCGGAGAGGGTGGAGGGCCCGTCCGCGAGCGCGGCGAGGATCAGCGCACGGTTGCTGATCGACTTCGATCCCGGCACGGTGACCCGGCCGTGAACAGCCCCGGCCGGGCGCGGTGCCGGCCAGCCCTCTGACGTCCCCATAACACTCCTCCAGCGAAACCTGATGTCGCTCAAGAGCCTAGGGCATGCACGCCGTACGGCGTCGCGCTCTGTCCACAGGACCCCGGACAGCAGAAAACCGGCACCTGGACCAGGTGCCGGTTGTCCACAGGTCTCAGATGAAGGGCAGCTCGGCCCGTGCGGTCCGGGCAGCCAGCTTGGTCTCGCGCCGCGCGGACTTGGCCAGCTGCTTGGTCTCGCGCTTGGCGAGCTTCGCGCCGCGCTTGGTCTCCCGCTTCGCCGCCTTCGCGCCGTGCGAGGCACGCCAGACCAGACCCGGCTGCCCCTCGGTGTCGACCGCCGCGAGCAGCAGGCCGCCGAACAGGCCGAGGTTCTTCATGAACTGGATGCGCTGGGCCTGCTTGGCCTGCTTGTCCTTCTCCAGCCAGAACGGGTGCCCGGCCATCGTGGTCGGTACGAGTGAGGCGGCCAGCAGTCCGGCGCCGAGGCGCCGGCCCTTGCCGCTGGCGAGTGCCAGGCCGCCGAGCACCTGGACGGCGCCGTTGAGGCGGACGAGGTTGGCTGTCGTGTCAGGGATGCGGCCGCCGACCTGTGGCGGGGCGACCCGCTTCACCAGCGGCACCAGGCGGTCCGTCACCGGTTGCGCCTTCGGAACCAGTGGCTCCGGGTTGCGCACCGAGTTGGCGCCCTGCACGACGAAGAGAACGGACAGCAACGGCCTGGCCAGTGCGCGCACGACAGTCATGGCTCCTTCTTACATCGTCCGGCGAAGCGATCTGGGCACCAGGTACCCGTGTGTCTTCGGCCCAACCCCTCCCACCGGGCCGAGACTTCATCAGATCGGGCAGCCGTCCGGGCCGCAGACGGCGTCGTCGGTGCTGCCGGAGGTGATCAGCGTCACCGGCTTGCGGTCGGCGGCGGCCTGGCGCAGGGCCTCCTGGAACACCTCGGTCGGCTGGGCGCCGCTGACGCCGTACTTCTCGTCGATGACGAAGAACGGGACGCCGTTGGCGCCGTACGCGAGGGCCTGGGCCTGGTCGGCTGCCACTTCCTGCTCGTACGTCGTACTGGCGAGGACCTCGGTCACGCGGTCGGCGGCGAGGCCGGTCTCGGTCGCGAGCTGGGTCAGGGTGGCGTGGTCGCCGACCGGGAGGCCGTCGGTGAAGTAGGCCTTGAGGAGGCGCTCCTTGAGACGGGCCTGGGTGTCGGCGGGCACCTCGCCGGAAGAGCCGAGCTCGCGGGCGAGGTGGAGGAGGCGGTGGGCGTCGACGGTGTTGGCCGACTTGGCGACGTCGAAGTTGAACTCGAGGCCGACCTCGCGGGCGACGCCGGTGACGTGCTCGTTGGCCTGCAGGCCCCACTCGCGGCCGCGACCGTACTTCTCGCCGATGCGGGTGGCCAGGTCGCGGTCGTCATCGCTGGTGGCTTCGGGGTCTAGCTGGAAGCTGTGGTAGACGACCTCGGCCTGCTCGCCGGAGGTCGCGAGCGCTTCCTCGAGGCGGCGCTTGCCGATGTAGCACCAGGGGCAGACGACATCGGACCAGACATCAATACGCATGAACAACAACAACTACTTCACTCGAGGTGGGTATTCCCGAGGGGTGGACCTGTGACAGGTCCACCCCTCGGGAGTGTGTTCAGCGGGCGGCGCGTTCGATCAGGTTGGTGACCTTCTGGGGCTGGGAGAGGGCTACCAGGTGGGAGCCGTTCACCTCGATCGTGGTGGCGTGGGCCCGGTTGGCCATGTAGCGCTCGACGGCCGGGGGGATGGCGTGGTCGCCGGTGGCGACGACGGCGTACTTGGGGAGGTTGGCCGGTGCTGTCCTGGCGACCTTCTCACCGAAGACGGCGGCGGCGACCGGGCGCTGGGAGGCGGCGAGCACGGCGGCCTGGCTGCGGGGGAGATCCCCTGCGACGACCTGGCGGAAGGACTCGGGCTTCACCAGCAGGTCCGCTCCACCGGGGTACGTGATGGTGGTACTGGTGTCCGGGCCGAGCAGGCTACCGGGGTACTTCGCGTTCAGGTCGCCGATCGTCTCACCGGCCTGCGGGATGAAGGCCGCGACGTACACCAGCGACTTGACCCCGGGCGTGCCGGCCAGCTGGCTGACCAGCGCACCGCCGTACGAGTGACCGACGAGGACCTTCGGACCAGGGATCCCGGCCAGTACGCCGGACAGGTACTCGGTGTCGCCGGCGATGCTGCGCAGTGGCACAGCCGGTACGACGACCTTGTAGCCGTCGCGCTGAAGGCGTTCGGAGACCTCGTTCCAGCTGGAGCCGTCCGCGAACGCGCCGTGCAGCAGGACGACGGTCGGCTTCGGGGAGCTGTGGTGGTCGGGAAGAGCGGCGGCGGTGGTGACGCCGACGGTCAGCAGGGCGGCGGAGGCGACACCGGCGACGGTGGCCAGGAAGCGGCGACGGGTGCTCATTTGTCCGCACCTGCCTCGACCGCGCTCGCGACGAACTCGGCGACGGCCAGCGGCTGCGAGACCGCGACCGCGTGCGAACCGTCGACCTCGGTGGTCTTCGCGCCGGCCCGCTCGGCCATGGCGCGCTGCGCCTCGACCGGGATGGCGTTGTCGGCGGTGGCGACCAGGTAGTAGCTCGGCAGTCGCTTCCAGCTCGCGGCGCCGGACTTCTCCTCGAAGGCGGCGGCGGCGATCGGGCGCTGCGAGCGGCCCATCACCAGGGACTGTCCGGCCGGGACGTCCGCGGCGAAGATCTTCGCGAACTTGTCCTCGGCGATGCTGAGGTAGGTCTGCTCGCCGAACTGGTGCGGCGCGAGCGACGTACCGAGCTCGTTGGCCGGGAAGTTGCCGAGGTACTCGAGGATGCCCTCGCCCTCGTCCAGCGCGAACGCGGTCACGTAGACCAGTGCGGTGACGTTGTCGGCGTCGTTGGCGGCCGAGGTGATCACCGCACCGCCGTACGAGTGGCCGACCAGCACGACCGGGCCGTCGATCTCCCGGGCCAGCGCCGCCACCTTGCGGCCGTCGGCGGCCGCTCCGGACAGGTCGTTCGGTACGGCGATCGCCTTGATGCCGCGGTTCTCCAGCTCGGCGACCACGCCGGCCCAGCTGCCGCCGTCGGCGAAGGCGCCGTGCACCAGCAGCGCGGTGGGGTTCTTCTCGCTCATTGTCTTGTCCTCGGTTCTTGGTCAGCGGTTTCCTTGTGCCTCTAGAAAACCGCCGACGGCTGCTTCGCCGGATCGACCGAAGACGGGAACTTGCGCACCCGCCGGCCTTCCTCAGCAGCGGCCGGTGCACCCAAAACTCATGCGTTCGGGGGAGAAGCGAACTGCTGCAGCACCAGCCGGGTGAGCTGGACGCGCGAGTTGACGTCGAGCTTGCTGAAGACGTTGCGCAGGTGGGTGCCGACCGTGCTGGCCGACAGCACCAGCTCCTCGGCCGCCGAGCGGTTGGTGTGGCCGTCGGCAACGAGCAGCGCGACCTTGCGCTCCATCGGAGTCAGCGCCTCCCAGCCGGACTCCGGCCGCGTCGGTACGGCGGACCAGCGGCGCCGGCGTACACCAGCTGCCTGCAGCACGGCCTGCACCGGTACGGCGAACGCCGTGGCGCCCAGCTGGGTGTAGGAGTCGAGTGCGCGCTCCAGCGCGGCGATGCCGGTACTGCGGTCGCCATGCTCCAGCTCGACCCGGCCGTGCAGCTCCTCGGCCTCGGCGAGCAGCAGGTGTCGGTCAGTAGAGCGCAACTGGTCGACTGCCTCGGTGAGCGCCGCTGGGTCTTGCTGGTGATAGGCGGCAGCCAGGTGAGCTACCGGGGTGAGGGCGGCGTGCTCGGCGACGGCTTCGGTGGTGTCGGGCCCGTGAGCAGCGGCGTGGAGCAGGAGTTCCAGCCGGATCGGGTGGTCCAGGGGCGTGGCCAGCAGGCGCCGACCTGCCGTCGCATCGCCGTCGGCCATCGCGAGCAGAGCCCGGACTGGTTCGTCGGGGACCTTGCGGGCGGCAGCGAGATCTCCCTGGAGCAGGGCGATCAGTGCGAGGACCTGACGGGCCATCGGCTCGGTCGACGGCTCGTGGAACTCGGCGGCCCAGCGGAGGCTCGCCCTGGCGGCTGCACGCGCCGCAGGGAGGTTGCCGAGGGCAAGCTCCAGCTGAGCCCGCAGGACGGCGACCTGCGGCGCCAGCCAGGAGTCGCCGTCGATGCCCTCGGACAGCCGCTGGAGAGCGGCGGCCGGCTCACCCGCTTGAGCGCGGCAGAAGAGCTCGGCCAGCTCGACCCGCACCGCAGGTGGGGCGCCGACCTCGGTGAGGAGAGCGGTATGCCGCCCGCGTGCGGACGCGTAGGCCGCGGCTGCGTCGGCGAAGCGTCCTTCGGCTGCCGCCTGCTCGGCTCGGGCGAGCTGAAGCAGTGCGCTCGTCACCGGGTCATCTGTCTCGAACGGGTCGGTTGCGCCGGCCAGTACCTGGTAGGCAGCGAGGCGGTCGGCCAAGGCCTGTGGCGAGCCGGAGACTGTCAGGCGCGAAGGGTCCAGCACGCCGACAGCCCACTCGTGCGGCGCCAGCAGCAGCAGGACCCGCGCAGCCAGCTCAGGCGTCACCGGGCCCTGGTAAAGCGGCGTCCCGCCGAGCAGGTCGTCGGCGAACGCCCGCGCGGCGTCGTACTGGTGGGCGGCGAGCAGGATCTCGACCACGTCCGCACCGACCTCGCCGCGGATCGGCTGGTCGACCGGAGTCAGCTCGAACGTCTCCTGGATCACCGACAGCGCAGTGATCGACATGGTGATGATCAGATCGCGCGCAGCCGAACGGAGTGTGCTGATGGCTGTCAGGTCGCCGACAGCTGCAGTCGCCAGGATGTGTGGAGCGGCAGCCGAAGCGCCCTGCTCCGTGAGCAGCAGTTGGTCGGCGATGGCGGAGTGCAGCGCCCGCTGGGCCGACGGCGGCACATCAGCCAGTACGGCGGCCCGCAGCAGCTCGTGCCGGAAGGTCAGGTGGGCTCCGCTGTCCGCCAGCAGCCCGGCCCGGATCGCCTCGTCCAGCGGCTCGGCCAGCCGCGCGACGCCCTCGCGCATCAGCGCGGCGACGTCCTCCAGCCGGAACTCGCTGCCGAACACCGCGGCAGTCCGCAGCAACGTGCGGCACAGCTCCGTCGTACCGGCCGTGCGTCGTCGGACGCCTTCGACCAGGCCGTCGGGCAGGTCGGAAAGGTAGAGGCCGGCGACAACTTGCTCCACCAGGAAGGGCACGCCCTGCGCGCCACCAAGCCGGACAGACAGGGCAGCGTCCACCGGCTGGTTCAGCCGGTCCGCGGCAATCTGCAGCACGGCCTCGGAGTCCAGCGGAGCCACCTGGACCAGGTGCACCGGCAGCTGGTCGCCCAGTGCGTCGACGAGCTGGTCGGTCACCCCGCCAGGCGCCGGACGGGTCGCCAGCAACCACATGATCCGGGCGTCAGCCAGCCGCGACAGCACCACCCGCAGCACGAACCCGGTGAGCGGGTCGGACCACTGCGCATCGTCCAGCACGACCAGCGCGGCCGTGCCCGCCAGGCGCTGACCGACGAGGTCAGCAAGCCGCTCGGCGAGCCAGAGCGGCTGGGTGTTGAGCGCGGCCAGCTCCAGGAAGTGCTCGGTGCCGATCAGCGGCTCTTTGCCCGCCCGGAGCGCCGGAGCGAGTGAGGACAGCGGACTGATGTTGTCCGTCTGGTGCGCAGTGGCAGTTGCGACCAGCAACCCGTGCCGTTCGGCCTGCTCGATCGCCGCGCGCAGCAGCGCCGACTTCCCGATGCCCGGTTCGCCGGTGACAACGGTCAGCGACGCAGCACCCTGGTCCGCCGCGCGCATGGCCTCCAGCAACCGGCCCAACTCGGCCGAGCGCCCACGCAGCGGTTCCATGGCCACTTTGTACCACTAGGAGCAGCGGCGAACAGCCAGAAGCGCGTAGACCCGCGCACAGTGCAGGACCTCGGCGAGGGCGACGTGCTCGTCGGTGGCGTGGGCGTAGCGGACGTCGCCGGGCCCGTACTGCAACGTCGGTACGCCGGCCGCCGCGTACTGCCGCAGGTCGGACCCGTACGGCCCACCCCTGACCTCCGGAGCCCCCGCACCCGCGTCCACCACAGCGCGCAGTGTGTCGTCGAGCAGCGGGTCACCGTCCGGCAGCTGACCGGACGCGAACACCCCGCCGGGCCAGGTCGCCTTGACCGGGCGGTCCCGCAGCCAGTCGTCCTTCTCGCAGGCAGCAGCGACCGCGTCCGCGAAGGCGGCCAGCGCGTCCTCGACCGGCTCACCCAGCCGTACGCCGTACCGGCCTTCGGCCACGAGCAGGTCGGGCACTGTGCTCGCCCAGTCGCCGGAGTGGATCGTGCCGATCGACAGGGGGTAGGCCAGGTCGAGGTGCTCGAGCAGCGGGTGCGGCGCACGGTTCCGCCCGGCCTCCAGCTCGCGCAGCGCCGCGTGGATCAGCTCGAACTTCTCGATCGCGCTGACGCCACGGGTCCGGGTCGAGCCGTGCGAGGCGAGCCCGGGGACTTCCAGCCGGAAGGTGAGCGAGCCGGCGTTCGCGGGGATCACCGTGCCGGCGGTCGGCTCGGCGATCAGGCAGGCGGCACCGGAGTGCCCGCGGCGCAGGGTGGCGAACGTGCCGAGCCCGCCGTCCTCCTCGCCGACCACCGTGTGCACGGCCAGCGGCCGCCGCAACTCGATGCCCGAAGCAACAACCGCCCGGACCGCGCCGAGGAACGCGGCGATCCCGCTCTTCATGTCGCAGGTCCCGCGGCCCCACATGATGCCGTCGCTGACCCGCGCCGAGTACGGGTCGCCGTCCGGCCACAGCGCGAGATCACCCGGCGGTACGACGTCCACGTGGCCGTTGAAGACCAGCCCCGGCACCCCCTCACCGAGCGTCCCCACACAGCCCCAGGCGTCGCTGCGCGGAACCTCCATCCCCGGAAAGGCGGGGTCCGAGGTCACCGCCGGCAGGTCCAGCTGCCAGTGGTCGACCGCCATCCCGAGCCCATGCAGCCGCCCGGCGACCCACTCCTGGGCCACGTTCTCCCCAGCGGTCCCGTCGACACTCGGGATCCGCACCAGCTCCCGCAGCTCCTCGACGATCAGGTCGTCGTCCAGAGCCGCCAGCACCGCCCGCTCCACGTCAGCACTCATGGCGCACATCATGCACCGAGCACAGTGGAGCGGGCGTGCCGACTAGCTCACGGAGTCAGCCGGTGCAGGTCGCGCGGGAACAGCGTGACCTCCCGGACGTTCTCCGCACCGGTGAGGCGAGCCACGAAGCGTTCCAGGCCGATGGCGAAGCCGCCGTGCGGTGGCATGCCGTGCTGGAACGCCTGTAGGTAGGAGCTGTACGAGTCGGTGGACTCGCCCCGGGCCGCCAGTGCGGCCAGGTAGTCACCGTAGCGGTGCAGACGCTGCCCACCGGTGACCAGCTCGACCCCACGGAACAGCAGGTCGAAGGAGTTCGACCAGCGAGGGTCCGACGGCTGCGGGTGCGTGTAGAACGGCCGCTTCACCATCGGGTAGCCCTCGACCGCCACGAAAGCGCTGCCGTGCTCCCGCAGCGCCCACTCGCCGATAGCCCTCTCGTCAGCAGGCGACAGGTCGGGCTCACCAGGGTCCGCTCCCGCCAGCTTGAGCGCCTCGGAGAAGTGCAGCACCGGTACCTCGACCGGGATCTCCGGCAGCTCCACCCCGAGCCGCTCCAGCGCCGTACCGGCTCTGGACCCGACCGCCGCGAGCATGCCCGCCAGTACGTCGCGCAGCACGGCCAGTACGTCGCGGTGGTCGCCGATGAAGCCGAACTCCGCGTCCAGCGACACGTACTCGGCCAGGTGCCGGACCGTGTCGTGCGGCTCGGCCCGGAACACCGGACCGACCTCGTAGACCCGCTCGAACACCCCGACCATCGTCTGCTTGTAGAACTGCGGCGACTGGGCCAGGTACGCCGAACCGCCGAAGTAGTCGAGCGCGAACACGTTGGCGCCCGACTCGGTCGCCGTACCGACGATCTTCGGCGTCTGGATCTCCGTGAAGTCCACGCCGTCCAGCGTGCTGCGGAACCCGTGCAGCGCGGCTGCCGCGACCTCCCAGCCGGCCCGGACCGCCGGGTGCCGCAGAGCGACCGGTGCGTTGTCCAGCACGACCGGCAGACCAGCGCCGACCGTGGGACGCCACAGCTCGATCGGCGGCGTCTTGGCCGGTTCGGTCAGCGGGACGATCACCGGGTCGACCAGCTCGGCCCCACCGGGCGCCTGCGGGTTGGCGGCGACCGTACCGGTCACCTGGACGACGGTCTCCTCACCGAGCCCGTCCAGCTGGGCCTGGGTCTCCGGCGCCTTGACGACGACCTGGCTGAGGCCGGACCGGTCCCGCAGGACCAGGAAGCTGACCGTGGCCAGCCGTCGTCTTCGGTGCACCCAGCCGGCCACCGTGACGGTCTGGCCTACTGCTGAGGGGATCTCGTGGTTGAGAATGCGCATCGCTGTTTCACCTCCGTCGGATTACTCGAACCCCGGAGGTGTGGGCGAAGGGGAACTCGCGGTGCCACCACACCTTCACCGGTCTGGTCTGCCCAGTCCGGCCTCTTGCTGTCGCATTCGCTCAGGAGTGTCTTCACGGCCGGGCCTGTACGTCGCCTTCGCAGCTACCGGCGACTCTCTGGAAGCACAGGTGTCCGGCGCTACTCGGTTCCGTCAGCGCGAACAGCAGCAAGCCTAGGGCGCCGCCCCGGCGACGCCAAACCGATTAGCGCTTGCTGTGCGCCGTCGGCGGGATCTGGGCGGTGTCGGTGTCGTACCGGCCCGGGGTGACCGCCTTGACGGTGATCTGGTTCTTGACCCCGGAGCCAGGCCAGGCGGCCCACTCGGTGTTCAGGGACTTCGTGTAGTTGTCCGTCGAGCACGTCGCACGCCGTACGTCGGTGGAGCGCGAGCAGGTCCAGCCCCGGGAGATGTAGGAGACCAGGGTGACGCTCTTGCCCCAGGAGATCTCCAGCGTGACCGGACCGGTCGTGCCGCTCAGGTCGAGGAACCTGTTGTAGACGAACGGGTTCGGGTCGTTGTGCGGGTCCGGGGTGAGGATCCGCAGCAGCGACTCGTCCAGCCGGACCGGTGCCAGTGTCTCCGAGTCGGTGTCGTGCAGCAGCCCGGCCGTCGCCGTCACCGTGTACGTGCGGGCCGCCGCGGACCCACCGTCCGGTACGGCGAAGTCGGCGGGCAGCGGCGCCGGCTTGGTCGGCGTGGTCGACGTACAGGTCCTGGCGGCCGGGTTGCACTTCCAGCCGGTCGGGTTGGCGGCCAGCGGCCACTCCAGCGAAGCGCCGTACGTCAGCTTCAGCGTGACGCCGGTCCGGTCGGTGCCGGGGGCCACGGTGATCGTGCGGAAGTAGCGGTCCGGGTCGGTCTTGCGGACGGCCAGCTTGAGCAGGCTCTCGTCGAGGCGCGGGGGAGCGGTCAGCGTCGCGGAGTCGTCGTCGTACAGACGGCCGGACTTGCCGGAGACGGTGAACGTCCGGTCGGCCACCGCGCCGCCGGTGGGCTCGGTGAACGTCATCGGGAGCGTGGGCGGTGCCGCCGGGTTGACGGCCGTGCAGCTGCCGCTCCTGCCGTCGGCGGCCTTGGTGCAGGTCCAGCCGGCCGGGTTGCCGGTCAGGGGCCACTGCAGGGCCTTGCCGAACTTGATGCCGATGACGACGGGGTCGGTGTTGCTCGCCGGGACCTTGATGGAGACCGTGGCGCGCAGACCGGCGTCCCGCTCGGCCACGCTCCGCGTCCACGGCCCGTACGCCGCGGGGCTGCCCCCGCCAGGCCCTCCGGTGGAGGGGCTGCCGCCGCCGGTGGGCAGGCTGATCGTCAGCAGGCCCTCGTCGAGGATCGGCGTGGTCGGCAACGGCGGCGTCGGCAGCGGGGTGGTCGGGGCCGTGGTGGGCGCGGTAGTGGGAGCCGTAGTCGGCTCCGGCTCAGTGGGCTCGGGCTGCGTCGGGTCCGGCTGTGTCGGCTGGGTCTCCGGCGGCTTCTGCGTCGGCGGCTTCTGCGTGGGGTTGACGGGAGGCGGCGGGGGCGGCGGCTGCTGTGTCGGCTGGGCCGACGGCTGGTCGATCGCTGCCGGGGGTGTGTCGTTGCCGGTCAGTGCGAGCGCCGCCATCACGGCGGCGACGACGACCACGACCGCCGTACCGGCGCTGACCGCCGTACGGGTGCTGTTCTCGGTGGCCTTCTGCCAGCCGGTGACGAAGAAGCCGACCAGTCCGACCTTCGCGCCTGAGACGGCGGCCAGGTAACCCAGGCCGGCCGTGCCCAGCAGGGCCGGAGCGAGCAGTGCCGGCAGCGCGCTGTTGACCTCGACCAGCTCGAGGTAGACCGCGGTGCATTTGGCGCAGTCGTCCAGGTGCTCGCGGACGTTCCGGTTCTCGCGCTTGGTGAGGCCGCCGCGGACGTAGGCGCCCAGGCGCTCGGTAGTCCAGCGGCAGCGGTCACCGGCGACGTCGGCCAGGTGCTGCTGCAGGTACGCCTGGCGCAGACCCTCACGGGCTCGGTAGGCCAACGCGGAGACGCCGTTGGCGGTCAGGCCCAGCAGGGGAGCGATGGCCGCGGGCTTCTCGCCCTCGACCTCGGTGTGCCACAGCACGGCCTGCCAGCGCTCCGGCAGCGAGGCGAACGCCTTCGCCGCCGCGCCGCTCTCGAAGCCGGTCACCGTCGGGTCGTCGAAGCCCTGGGGCTCCCGCTCGTACGCCGCGATGTCGTCGGTCGAGGTGACCTTGCGGCCGGCCCGGATCCGGTCGACGTGCACCCGTCGTACGGTCGTCAGCAGGTACGCCCGGAACGAGACGTCCGGGCCGCCGCCGTTGCGGAGGGCATCGAGCACCTTCGCGAAGGCGTCGCTGGCCAGGTCGTCGGCGTCGTTGGCCGGCACCAGCTGCCGGGCCATCCGCTCGGCCGCGTGGTGGTGGCGCGCGAACAGCTCGCCGTACGCCTCGAGGTCGCCCGAACGCACACGCGCGATCAGCTCCGCGTCGCTCGGTACTTCCTCCATCGCGCCCGTTCCCCCTGCTGTCATCGCTTCGTCACCGTCTGTCACTTAGTTGCCGAGGTCAAGACTCCCAGATGGGACGGATCGGCGCACCTTTCCTGACGACGGCGACCGGTCCGAGGTTACGAGAAAAATTCTCCGAAATCTGCGTCATGAACCCGTCATCGCGCTGTCTCTCCCTCAGAACGACGCTTCCGGCCACCCGGTCGGGAGGCTGAAGGACTGCGTTGAGGAGGGTCATGTCGTTGTACGCGGACATCCGCCGGCGGTTCGACTCGCTGCGTGGTCCGAACCTGGCGGGGTCGCTCGCCCGGGACCGGCCGGAAGCGTCGTCGGCAGAGCAACCGTGCGGAAGGAGGGAGCCGCACGGCACAGCTGGTCCCGACCGGAGTGCCTACCTCGCGATTGCCGAGGCGCTCCGGGACGGGGCCGACGTCGTGCCTGCGAGTGACGAGGTCGGACGCCGCTTGGCGGCCGACGGGGTCTCGCTGCTCGAGGCACTTGATGGACTGAGTGCGTTGTACCGCTCGATCGCCGGGGGCGAGCCGGCTTTCGCCGCGGTACGCGCACTCAGTTCCAGCTGGGCCGAAGCATCCCTCATCTACCTGCACTCACTGAGTTGCGAGGACCCGCTGACCGGGCTGTCCAGCCTGGCGCACCTGCGGTCCCGCCTCGGCGAGATCTACCGGGAGGCCGATCTCCGTGGAACTTCCGTACCGGCGACCCACGCACTGGTGGTGGTCGAGCCGCTCAACCCGCCCGGCACCACGCCGTTCGACCGCGAGCTCCGGCTCGTCGACGTCGCGGAGTGCCTGCGGATCGTGTTCGCCGGCGGTGACGTACTGGGCCGCCTCGGCTCACACCGCGCGGCGGCGCTCGTCGACCGCGAGCCGAACCTGCCGGACCAGGTCGCGACGGTCCGAGCGCTGATCACCCAGTGGCGGCTCGACACCGACGAGCCCCAGCTGGCCCGGATCTGGATCGAGGGCCTGCCGGCCAGTGATGCGATGGCTGTGCGGTTGCTCGACGAGCTGACCCGGAGCTGAAGCTTGCGCCCGGACGTCTACAGGGGGATGCCCGGGCGCATCGAGCAGGCGGTGGATCGCCTATCACGGGGTAGGCGATCCACCGCCGCTGTGCGTTCGCCGTACGGCGAAAATGTCCGCGGCGGTGGATAGGCTGACCTTCATGTGTGGCCGTTACGCGAGCAGCCGGGACCCCTCCGACCTGGTGGTCGAGTTCGAGATCGCCGCGGGCAACGTGAAGGAGTCCGTGCAGGAGCTGCCGGACAACTTCAACGTCGCGCCGACCGACCCGGTGATCGCCGTGGTCGAGCGGAAGAACCGCGAGCAGCCCGACGAGGTGGTCCGCAAGCTGACCACGGTCAAGTGGGGGCTGGTGCCGTCCTGGGCCAAGGACACCTCGATCGGCAGCCGGCTGATCAACGCCCGGATGGAGACCGTGGCCGAGAAGCCCGCCTTCAAGAAGGCGTTCGCGACCCGGCGCTGCCTGCTGCCCGCCGACGGGTACTACGAGTGGTACGAGACCGAGCAGAAGAAGAACGGCAAGCCGGTCAAGCAGCCGTACTTCATCCGCCCGGCCGACGGCGGCGTGCTGGCGATGGCCGGCCTGTACGAGATCTGGCGCGACAAGTCGGTGGCCGACGCCGACTCCGACGCCGCCTGGCTGTGGACCTGCACGGTGCTCACCACCTCGGCGACCGACGACCTCGGCCAGATCCACGACCGGATGCCGCTGCTGGTCGAGCGCGACCGGTACGACGCCTGGCTCGACCCGCTGTCGTCCGACCCCGACGAGCTGCTGGAGCTGCTGGTTCCGGCCGCGCCCGGACGGCTCGAGGCGTACGCCGTGTCGAAGGCGGTCAGCTCGGTGAAGAACAACGGTCCGCACCTGGTCGACCCGCTCCCGCCGGACGGCGAGGACCCGGCCGACCGGCCCGGCCCGCCGACCGCGGCCGATGACAATCCGCTGTTCTGAATCTTTCTGTCCTTTCTTCCTGTGTAGGACGCCGGGCAGCGGGGTCCGCAATGACAGGATGGGCCCGTGACCGACGAACGGATTGTGGCGACGCCGCACGGTGAGGCGCGGATCGTGGCGTACCGGGCCCGGCGGCCGGTGGCGACCCTGGCCCTCGGTCACGGGGCCGGCGGCGGGATCGAGGCCGGTGACCTGGCCGCGCTGGCAGCCCGGCTGCCGAAGCAGGACATCAACGTGTTCCTGATCGAGCAGCCCTGGCGCCGGGCCGGCCGCAAGCTCGCGCCGGCGCCGAAGATCCTGGACGAGTCCTGGATCGCGATCATCGGCCAGCTCCGGATCCGGACGCCGCTGGTGCTCGGTGGTCGCAGCGCGGGAGCGCGCGTGGCCTGCCGTACGGCGACCGGGCTGGGCGCTTCCGGCGTACTGGCGTTGTCGTTCCCGCTGCACCCGCCGGGCAAGCCGGACAAGTCGCGGGTCGACGAGCTCCAGGCGGCCGGGCTGCCGACGTTCGTCGTCCAGGGGGAGAAGGACCCGTTCGGTACGCCGGAGGAGTTCCCGCCGCTGACCGAGATGGCCGTCGTCCCGGACGCCGACCACAGCTTCAAGGTGCCGAAAAGGGCCGAGCTGACGCAGCAGGAGTCCTACGAACTGCTCGTCGAGGCCGTCTTCGAATGGGTCTCCCGGGAAGTCTCCGGCTGACGGGAATTACCCCCGAGCGGGGTGTGTTCTACAAGACATGACGGTAACGAGCCTGGACAGAGCGCGGAGTTCTGGGGTCGCCCCGGTATTCTCGGTATCGATGCCGACTCCGACGACCACCGAGACTCCCGAGCAGCGGACCGAGCGCTTCGAGCGCGAGGCGCTGCCTTTCCTCGACCAGATGTACGCCGCGGCGATGCGGATGACGCGTAACCCGTCCGACGCCGAGGACCTGGTCCAGGACACCTTCGCGAAGGCGTACAGCTCCTTCCACCAGTTCACGCCCGGCACCAACCTGAAGGCGTGGCTGTACCGGATCCTCACCAACACCTTCATCAACGGCTACCGCAAGCGGCAGCGTCAACCCACGCAGTCGCCGACCGAGGAGATCGAGGACTGGCAGCTGACCGCTGCCGAGTCGCACACTCCCGGCGGGCTGAAGTCGGCCGAAGCGGTCGCCCTGGAGCACCTGCCCGATTCCGACGTGAAGTCGGCCCTGCAGTCGATCCCGGAGGACTTCCGCCTGGCGGTCTACCTGGCCGACGTCGAGGGCTTTGCTTACAAGGAGATCGCGGAGATCATGGGGACTCCGGTCGGCACCGTGATGTCGCGGTTGCACCGCGGCCGGCGCCAGCTGCGCGAGCTGCTGGCCGACTACGCCCGGGACCGCGGCCTGATCCCCGCGGCCGACAGCGCAGAGACCGAGGAGGAGTCGTGAGCTGCGGCGAGCACCACGACGTCGACTGCAGCGAGATCCTGCAGCGCGTGTACGTCTTCATCGACAACGAGCTCGAAGACGCCAGCAGCGACGAGATCCGCACCCATCTGGAAGAGTGCGCCCCCTGCCTCGACCAGTACGACCTCGAACGCTGCATCAAGAAACTCGTCCACCGCTCCTGCGGCGACGACCAGGCCCCCGACGCACTCCGCGCCAAGATCCTGCTCCGCCTGACCGAGGTCCGCGTCGAAACGAGCAGCCCGGACTGAGCGGCCGGCCCACAGCACGACCGACGACCGCGTATCCCCCGGGTGCGCGGTCGTCGCGGTTATTCCGTCCGGGCGAGCAGAGCGAGCGCGATCGCCTCCTGATGAGGTGACGGCGAGTGCAGCAGGGTCGCAGCGGCACGCCAGTGGGTGCGGGCAGCGCCCAGCTGGTCGGTGGCCTGCTCGATCTTCCCGAGCGCGATGAGGGCCTCGCCCTCGCGCTGGTGATTGCCGAGGGCGCGGGCAAGCTCGGCGCCGGATTCCGCGTTTCGAACGGCTTCGGCGACGTCACCGACCTGCAGGTAGAAGGCGGCCAAGCGGCTGTGGCTCTCAGAGCATCCGTTCTCGTCCGACAGCCGCTCGAACGTCGACAGAGCCTTGGTCATCAGGTCGATGGCCTGCGGGAGCTCTCCTGCCATCGCGTAGGAGTCTGCGGCGACCTGGTACCGCTTGCCCAGCGAGCGTTCGCTGCCGGACATGGTGGCTAGGGCGATGGAACGGTTGAAGGCCCGGTTGGCCAGGACAGTGTCACCACGCCGGCTGTACAACGTGCCGAGAGCGAGGTAGCTCAGGCCCTCGAGCCCGTGATCCCCGATCCGCTGACTCAGTTCCAAGGACTCCTCGGCCGACTCCACCGCGTCGTCCAGCCGGCCGAGCTGCTCGAGGAGATGGCTGACCGAACTGGCGGCGCGGGCCTGGCCGATCGGGTCGCCGATCTCGCGGAACAGCATCAAGGCGTCCTGGAAATGCGCCAACGACTCCTCCTGGGCGTTCCGCTCCGCCGACGGGATACCGAGGTCGTGCTCGAGCCAGGCCGCCAGACGCTGCTGGTTAAGCTCTCCGGCGATCTGCCGCCCGATCACGAACAGGGCACGCATCTCGGTCCACAGCGCCCGAGCCTCGAAGTACCCGAACAGCGCCAGGGTGAGCTCGGGCAGCAGCGCGCGCAGCGCGGGGATCCGCTGAGCCTGGTGGAACGCTCCGGTCAGGTTCGTCCACTCGGTATCGAACCACTTGAGCACCGCGTTGACGTCGGTGACCTCTGGCACAGTTCGCATACTGTCGCCGGCCATCGCCAGGCGGCTTCCCTCCCGATGCGTCGCCTGCTGGCACCGCCAAGCGAGGCCGGTGTAGAAGATCAGCACCCGGGACAGCGCGTCGGTACGAGCTCCTTCGGAGAGTCGCTGGGTGGACTGCTCCCGTGCGTAGGCCTGGATCAGGTCATGCAGGTGGTACCGCCCGGGTGCGGTCGACTCGAGCAGGTTCAGGTCGACCAGGCGCTCCAGCATCTCCTCGGTGTGCCGCTCCGACTCACCGAGCAGGTGTGCTGTCGTGGTCGTGACGAGCTCGGTGCCGTTCGGCAGGCCGAGAAAATCCAGCGCCGCGGCGGCCTGGCGTTCGACGAGTTGGTCGCTGGCGGCCAGGAACTCCACTGAGGCAGCGATGTTCGACCGTACGCCGTTGTAGCCGGACCCCAGCTCGTCGAGCCGACGCCGGCCGTCCTCGAGCTGGTGCATCACGTGCTTGACCGGCCAGCCCGGGCGAGCGGCCAGCCGGGCGCCGATCAACCGTACGGCGAGCGGCAACCGGCCGGTGAGGCGAGCGATCGCCTTGGCCGAACTCGCCTCGGCGGCAACCCGGGAATCGCCGGCGATCCTGCCCAGCAACGTGATCGAGTCAGCCTCCGACAACGGCGCCAGCCGGACCTGACGAAAGCCCGGAAGGGCGGTGAGTCCTCGTCGGCTGGTCACGACCACTGCGGCACCTGGTGCCCCCGGCAACAGCGGGCGCACCTGCGCCGCGCCGGAGGCGTTGTCCAGCAGGACCAGAATCCGGCGCCCGGCCAGGCGGGACCGGTACAGCGCGGCGGCTTCGTCGATACCGTCGGGAATCGACTCTGCGTCCACGCCCAGCGAGCGCAGCAACTGGCCGAGGGCGTCCAACGGCCGGACAGGCTCATCCTGCCCGTAGCCGCGCAGATCGAGGTAGAAGTGCCCGTCGGGGTAGGAATCCGCGGTGAGGTGGGCCGCGTGGACTGCCAGCGAGGTCTTGCCGACGCCGCCCATGCCGGTCACTGCGGCCGTTCGGACGATCCCGACGGGCTCGTCGCCGGTCAGTACGGAGACCAGCACCTCGAGCTCATCGGCACGGCCGGTGAAGTCCGGCAGTGTCGGTGGCAACTGCCGGGGCACCGCGGCGGGGTCGGCGGCCAGAGGCTTCGTTCGCGGCTGCGAACCGCCGCGCGAGCCACCGCGCGCCGCCTCTGCCAACTGCTCCTCGGCGTCGGAATCGAGGGCGAGGGCCTTGGCCAGAGCCTGCACAGTGCTCGGCCGGGGACGCTTGCGGGTCCCGCGCTCGAGCAGGCTGACCGCCTGCTCGCTCAAGCCGGCCTTCTCGGCGAGAGCGTTCTGGGTGAGGTTGGCGGCGACCCGGAACTCGCGCAGCAGTTCGCCGAGCGTGGTCTCGGATGCCAAGCAGTGCTCACCTCCCCGTTCGTCCCGCGGTCCGCGGTATACAACCGCGATCGACAGACCAACTGTAGGAGTCCAGGCCGACATCGTGCTGGGGTTTGTCCACAGGCGGCCAGCGGAAGCAGGGGAGACGGGCGCGACTCTGAACAGCTGTTTGAATCATAGCGTTCAGTAGCCGATTCCAGACGCTCCGAATACAGGACCTCTGCTATTGGTGGTCCTGTCGGAACATGTGACCAAATTGCAAAGACCCCGGTGATTCACCGGGGTCCTCGCTGTGCGTAGTCGCCTGACTCAGGCGTTCGGGCGCTTACCGTGGTTGGCGCCCTTCTTCTTGCGTGCGCGGCGCTTACGGCCGGTCTTGCCCATCTGAAGCCTCCTTGTAACAACTGCAAAGAGTCACAGTCTCTCATACCACAACCGTGTCCTGAGCACCGTGCGGCGAGTCAGGCGCTGCCCTACAGTGTTTCGCGGCGCGCCTGATGAGCAAACTTATGACTAGTCAGCGATGTGCTGTCTGCCCCCTGTGCGCAACTTCCTGTGCGCAAGACCGCGACCGCTGTACGGAGGTGACTTATGCTGGGCGATCAGTGGGAGTGGTGACCTAGACTGACGTCCGCAGCTGCGAGGTGATCGATGCGAGTGCGGATGCTCCGTCTGTTCGTCAGCGTGACCGTTCTGTGCGCTGTCATCGTGTTCGTGGTTTCGTTGACCCATGTGACCGACGTTGTGACCATTCTGCTGCTGTGTGCGTTCATGCTCGTCGGCGGCTCATTGCGCTCCCGCTTGGACCAGCAGAACCGGGCGTCGCTCGACACTGTGATCCTGGTCGCGGTCTACCCGCTCGCGGGCCCTGCGGCCGCTGTCGTCGTCTCCGCCTGCAATGCGCTGGTCCAGCGGCGCGGGATCCCGCTGATGAAGCGAGCCTTCAACGGTTCCCAGTTCGTGCTGTCGGCCGCGGTCGGCGGTGTCGTGTACGACCTGACCGGCGGCCCCGTGGGCGCCGAAGTACTGGTCGTCCCGCACCAGTTGGTGTTCACCGGAGTTCTTGCATGTCTGGGCACCCTGGTGGTCAACGCGCTCCTGATGTCCACTGTGCTGTTGCTCGACCAGGGGGTCTCCCCTCTCAGGTCGATGAGGTACGCCGCGGCTCCCACGCTCACCCCGCTGCTCGGGTACGGATGCCTGGGCCTGCTGCTGGCCGTGGTGTGGATCGGCGGCCTGGGGTTCGTCGCCGGTTTGCTGATTCTGGTCCCTCTGCTGGTGGCCCGCTGGGCACTGCGGCAGTACGAAGCCGAGAAAACTGCTCAGGCCGCGACCATGCGGGCTTTCATCCACCTGATCGAGACCAAGGATCCCTACACGCGAGGTCACTCCGAACGGGTCAGCAAGGGTGTGGGGATGCTGGGGCGGTTCCTCAAGCTGAACCCGGACCGCCAGATCGCGCTCGAGCACGCGGGTCTCCTGCACGACGTGGGCAAGGTGGGTGTGCCGACCAGCATCATTCGCAAGCCCGGACGGCTTGACGACACCGAGATGGACGCGATCCGGCTGCACCCCGCGCGGGGGGTCGAACTGATCGGGAACATCCCGTTCCTGGAGGAGGTGAAGTCCGCCGTCCTGCACCACCACGAGAAGTACGACGGAACCGGTTATCCCGCGGGTCTCAGCGCGACGAACATTCCGTACTTCGCCCGCATCATCGGTATCGTCGACGCGTTCGACTGTTTGACCTCCAACCGCTCGTACCGTCCGGCGCGCAGTGTGGAGGAGACGTTGGCGATCCTCGAGCAGGACAAGCTGACGCATTTCGACCCACGGCTGGTGGACTCTTTCGTCAGCGTGATCCGTCAGCACGGCTGGAAGGCCGCGGCGGTCGACCAGCCCGCACCGGACGGATCGGTCGAGGCGAGCATCGACCACGACGACCTGAGTCTCGGCAGCAGCGGTGGTGCCTCGGGGTCCGCGGCGGGGCCGGCGTGACGCGGTCAGAAGAATCGGAGACGTTCGAGGTCCGGAGATTCGGCAGTGGGGTGGTGATCCTGCTGGCCGGCGCGTCCCTGGGATTGTCGGCGTTGCTGATCACCGTCAGGCAAGGCGTCACCGAGTGGCCGTTCGCGGTGACCTTCGGTCTGCTGGTCGCCATCGGCGAAGTCGTCCAGTTCAACGTCGACAGGACCCGCAACCGGGCGCCGATCGCCACCAGCGCCGCGCTGGCCTACGCGATGCTGCGCGGCCCTTCGCTCGACGTACCGCCCGACGTCGCCCAGGTGATCACCGTCGTGGGCATCGGCACCATGATCGGGATCGTTCCGCGAGCGATCGCGGGGCTGCGGTGGGACGCCGTGGTCTCCTGCCGACGTGTGCTGTCGGTCGCGTGCGCGGCGGCGGTGTTCAGCGCCATCGTCTCGTCCGCGGACGGCTGGAACGGCTCCTGGCAGCACTCCCTTCCGATCGTCGCCGCGATGCTGGCCAGCGTCCTCACCGCCGGCCTGGTAGACGCTGTGGTAGGTGCGGGGCAGGCGACCGAACAGGTGAACCGGCCCTTTCCGTCGGCTCTGCGCGACGAGTTGGTGGTGATGGGGCAGATCGGTATGGCAATGGGCATCGGCGGGGTGCTGCTGGCCGCCGGCACGTCGATCATTGGTCTGTGGGCCCCGCCCCTCGTGGTCGTGCCGTTGTTGCTGACGCAGTTCGCGTTCCGTCGGTTCGCCTCCGCGCAGCGGACGTACCGCGCGACCATGCGAGCGATGGCGCGCAGCACGGAGATCGCCGGGTTCAGCAGCCCTGGGCAGAACGCTCGGACAGCGGGTCTGGCGGTGGCGATCGGCAACGACCTCGGGCTGAAACCGGATCGCATCGAAGCCTTGGAGTACGCCGCCCTGCTGTCCGGTGTTGGGCAGTTGGCGCTCGCGGACCCCAGTCCCGGTGGAGCATCGCTGTTGCGAACCCGGGCCGAGCGGCAGCAGGCGGCCGAGATCGGGGCTTCAGTGATCGAGCGGTCCGGCGTACTGGATCACGTCGCCGAGATCGTTCGGCACTCCAACGATCCCTATCGGCAGGGGCGGGCGAACAACTCGCAGATTCCTGTCGAGAGTGGGATCGTCAACGTCGCGCTGGCGTACGAGCAACTGGTGGGGGAGGGCTCGGGGCAGTCGCCGGACAAGGCGATGGAGTCGATCGGGCTGGGGATCGGGGCGGAGTACGACCCGGTGGTGGTCGAGTCGCTGAGACGGGTAGTCGGACGAGGCTTCCGGTTCTAGGCCGTCGTCAGGTCCGCGCGTAGATCGATACCTGGTACCTGGAGCCGGCGGTGAACTCGCTCCCGCTCCAGTCTCCGAATCTGTCCACGAGCTCGAAACCCGCTCGGCGGGCGAGGTCGTCGAGTTGCTCGCACCACAGGTAGCCGAAGAAGGCTGCCGGGTCCTCGTGGAAGGTGCCGTCCGCAAGAGTGACTCTGACTGTTCCCCAGCAGAACTGGTCCACGGCGTCGTGCTCGAAATCGGCGGTCAGATGTGCTCCGTCAGACAGCGGACGATCCACCTGATGCGATGTTTTGCTGACCGCGGCGACGGGCGGAACACCGCCGTCGCAGATGAAGGTTCCGGTCGGTCGCAGGGCTTTCCTGATTTTTTCGAACGTTGCCACCAGCCGGGGCCAGGGCCGAATGTCGGTCAAGACTCCGTCCGCCGCGTAGACGACGTCGTAAGGCCCGCCGTAGTCGACCTCGACGAGGTCGCCCTGGATGACTTGGATCGAGGTGCCTCCTGGCTTCGCTCGCAGAGCGGTGATCATCCGCTCCGAGATCTCGATGCCGGTCACTCGGTGGCCGTCCGTCGCCAGTGGGATCCCGATCCGGCCCGTCCCGGAACCCAGGTCGAGCAGGTCTGCGGCACGGGGACCGATCCGTGATCGCAGGAGGCGCAGGCAGTCCTCTGTGTCGCGCCGAGCGATGTGCCGGTCGAACACGGAGGCGAACACCTCGCCGTAGGTTGTCTGATCGCGTCGGGGTCGAGGGAGGCCGTGTTCGTTCGCTTCGGTCATGTGCTGTGCCGTTTCGCGTTGGGCAGGCGCCGGTAGATGGCGGTCAGAATCGACTGGCCTGCCGGAGGACTCGGTCCGATGAACCCAACGATGCGCAGTGGACTTCGGGAAAATCGATCGTACTCGGGGTCACAGGGCGGGGTCGTCCCGCGCGGTTTTCGCTTCTAGGTCGGACCAACCCGGTGTGGGGTCGGTCGGGACGCGGCCGGTGCCGCCGAGGCCGGCGTACAGGAGGAGTCCGGCGCCGGCGGCGATCAGGACGTCGCCGGGGCTGACGGCCTGACCGAGCCAAGGGAGGGCGACCGGTACGACGTCGCCCAGCCACGGGAGCAGGGTCGAAGGGGTCGAGAGCTCGTGGCGCGGGTCCTCCACGAAGGTCCGCAGGCCTGCCTGCGCGAGGGCTCCGCGTGACACCGGCATCGCACCATTCAGTACGACGACCACCGCGTTCGCCGTGAACCCCAGTGCGAGCAGGGCGACGCCGGGCCGGCGCAGGTTCTGGCGCAGGAACACCGCGATGCAGACGGCCGAGCCGATCAGGCCGACCGGGTACGCGATGCCGCCGGTGATCGAGCCGAGCAGCTGGCCGATCGCCGCGGCTACGAGCCAGTGCAGGCCGGACAGGCCGTTGTCGGCGAGGGAGACGAGGCGGCCGCCGGTGAGCAACGCCGCCCCCGCGGCCAGCACCATGACGAGGAGTACCAGCAGCACCCTCGCGATTCTGCCTGGCGGGTTGCCCGAATCCGGGCACCACGGAACTCCCGAGCGTGTCGACATAACCGCAAAGCGTGACGGGCGGCCTCTCCCGAGGAGAGACCGCCCGTCACGATCGCCAACCAGGTCAGGGTTTCGCGGTCGCTCCGCCCTCGTCGAGCAGCTCGTCCAGGTCCTTCACGCCCGGGTCCCCGGCGTCGGCCAGGTAGTCGGAGTGGTGCGTGGAGTCCTTGCCCTCGGCGACCTTCGCGGCCCGCAGGATCAAGGTCAGCACGACCACGACGATCAGGTTGAGCCCGAAGGCCGTCAGCCCGATGTAGGCCTTGGTCTCGGTGAACGGGATCGTCGCCAGCGAACCGCCGAAGTGCTTGCCGGTCGCCGGGTTCACCACGTTGTAGGCGTTGATCGTGCCCCACACCATGCCGACCGCCCAGCCGGCCAGCAGCGCCCAGCGGTGGAACCACCGGGTGAACAGGCCGACGACGATCGCCGGGAAGGTCTGCAGGATCCAGATCCCGCCGAGCAGCTGCAGGTTGATCGAGATCGACTTGTCCATCCCGAGCACGAAGACCAGCGCGCCGAACTTCACCAGCAGCGAGGCGAGCTTGGAGACCTTGGCCTCCTGGGCCGGTGTGGCGTCCGGCTTGAGGAAGTCGCGGTAGATGTTGCGGGTGAACAGGTTCGCCGCCGCGATCGACATGATCGCCGCCGGCACCAGCGCACCGACCGCGATCGCCGCGAACGCGATCCCGGCGAACCAGGCCGGGAACTCCTGGTCGAACAGCCGCGGGATCGCCAGCTGCGGGTTGGCCAGGCCGTCCAGGCCCTTGATGTCGACGTTCGCCTTGATCGCCATGAAGCCGAGCAGCGCGAGCAGACCGAGCAGCAGCGAGTACGCCGGCAGGATCGCCGCGTTGCGCCGTACGACGTTGCGGTTCTTGGTCGACAGCACCGCGGTGACCGAGTGCGGGTACATGAACAGCGCCATCGCCGAACCGAGCGCGAGCGTCCAGTACGACGAGTAGCCGCCCGCACCCGGGATGAACGAGCCGACGGCCTGGCCGGTGGCCGGCGACGTCGCCTCCATCTTGGTCTGGGCCGCGTCGAAGATGCTGTCCCAGCCGCCGAGCTGGCCGGGCAGGTAGAGGATCGCGGCGCCGATCACCAGGTAGATCAGCCCGTCCTTGACGAACGCGATCATCGCCGGCGCCCGCAGTCCGGACGAGTAGGTGTAGGCCGCGAGGACCGCGAACGCGATCAGCAGCGGCAGGTCCTTGGCCAGCAGGTTGTCGCCGCCGAGGCCCATCACCTCGAAGACGGCCTGCATGCCGACCAGCTGCAGCGCGATGTACGGCATCGTCGCGAGGATGCCGGTGACGGCCACCGCGAGCGACAGACCGCGGCTGCCGTACCGGCCGCCGACGAAGTCCGCGGGCGTGACGTAGCCGTTGCGGTGCGAGACCGACCACAGCCGAGACATGAACACGAAGATGATCGGGTAAACCACGATCGTGTAGGGCACCGCGAAGAACCCGCTGATCGCACCCGTCGCGTACATCGCGGCCGGGACCGCGACGAACGTGTACGCCGTGTAGAGGTCGCCGCCGAGCAGGAACCAGGTGATGAAGGTGCCGAAGCCCCGCCCGCCCAGGCCCCACTCGTCCAGGCTGTCCAGCTCACCGGTCCTGCGCCACCGTGCCGCCATGAACCCCATCACGGTGACCGCGACGAAGATCACCACGACGATGATCAGCTGCACCCAGTCGACGTCCTTCACCGGTCGCCCTCCTTGACCCCGAGCCCCTCGGCGGCGCGTCGCTTCTTCTCCACGCCCAGCACCAGCCAGTACGAGATGCTCACCGTGATCGCGGAGATGAACACCCAGGCCAGCTGGTACCAGTAGAAGAACGGGAAGCCCCACAACCGGGGTTCGTCCTTGGCGTAGGTGGAGACCAGGAGAGGAACCACGACTGAAGCCGCCAGCAGAACGCCGGCGATCCAGTACGCGGGTCTCACCGCGGACAGCTTGGACACAGCTACCTCCTCGGGACACGGGCTGGCGCAACGCTGAACGCTACCGTTCGTTGATAGACAGGCACTAGATGTAGGGGGCCACCGATGGACAACGAAACCGCCTGGCGGGTTCGCAGCGTCGTGCTGTCGACGCTGATGCTGCTGGTCGTTGCCCTTCCCCTCTACCCGGAGCTGTTCGGCCTCGACGAGGTCACGCCGTTCCCGCAGCTCGTGGCCTTCAGGCCGCAGATGCTGGTCCTCGCGCTGGTGGTGGGCCTGCTGTTGCTGCTGCGGTGGCGGCTGCTCGGGGCCTTGCTGCTGGTGCTCACGGTGACCGGGGTGGCGCTCGCGGCGCCGCGAGCGATCTCCGACCCGGAGCCGCCCGAGCCCGGGTCGCGGGCACTGACGGTGATGGTCGCGAACGTGCTCGGCGGGGGTGCCGATCCGGAGGCGGTCGCGAAGCTGATCCGCTCGCAGCGGCCCGACCTCGTGTCGTTGCCCGAGGCACAGGTCGACGTCCGTGAGCGGATCCAGGAAGAGCTGAAGGGCCTCGGTTACCACGGGTACACGGTGCAGGCGAACTCCGCGCCGGAGAGCGCGACCAGCGTGCTGGTGTCGGGCACGCTCGGCAAGGTCGAGTTCACCGCGGACACGCTCGACCCCGGCCGGGTGAACGCCGCGGTGCCGGCCACGGAGCCGCCGCCCGGCAAGGCCGAGCCCGACCAGGCGGGCGTCGTACAGCAGACGACGACCCGCTTCGGGCACATCGTCGTGACCGGTGGCACGCTCGGCAAGCTGCGGCTGATCGCCTACCACGGTTACCCACCGCTGCCGTCGGAGGTGACCACGTGGAAGCAGGATCTCGTCGTACTGCGGAAGTGGTGCTCGTCCGACGTACCGACGATCGTTGCCGGGGACTTCAACGCGACGACCGACCACGCGGACTTCCGCGACGCGCTCGGCAAGAACTGCCGCAGCGTCGGGCCGGCCGTGGGAGCGGGGCTGCAGGGGACGTGGCCGTCGGACCGGCCGGCGTTCGCGCGGACGCAGATCGACCACGTCGTCGCCGGGGCCGGGGTGGAGCCGAGCCGGTTCAAGACGTACGACATCGACGGAACCGACCACCGCGCGGTGATCGCCGCGGTCGCCGTCCACAAGGAGAGCTAGCTCGAGCTCGGCGCCGGGCGGTAGATGTACGGCTGGGAGGCGCGGACGGCCTCGGTGACCATCAGCAGCAGGTCGGCGCGGGACTCGATCGGGCGGCCGAACAGGTCGTCGTCGCCGGGGATCGGGAAGCCCTTCACGCCGATCGCGAGCTGGCTGAGCAGGACGTGCAGCACGCCGCGGGCGTTGAACACGTTCGGCGTCGGCCACTCCGGCAGCGTCTCGTGCATCATCGGCTGCTGGGCCGCCGTCGCCGCCACCGGCTTCAGCCAGCGCTCCAGCTCGTCGCTGGTCAGCATGTTGCGGTGCAGGATCGTCATCACCGCGTGCGCGACCCGGTCGTGCTCCTCGTGGACCCAGCGGTACTGGGTGTCCTTGACGATCCGGTCGGCCAGTACGTCGAGCAGCGCGCGCAGCACCCCGGCGTCGCAGTGCCGCGAACGGGCCAGCGCGCCGATCGCGTCGGCGCCGTGCGCGACGGCGTGCGCCCAGCCGCAGTCCGCGACGTACCCGCGCAGGTCGCGCTCGCGCAGCAGCCAGGTCGCCAGCCGGTCGCCCCAGCGCATCACGACCTCGTCGTGCACCAGGAACTCGGCGTTGTCGCGGTGGATCACCTCGGCCAGCGTCAGCGCGGTGAACGAGCGCCGGAAGACCGTGTCGGTGCCGTCCTCGCCGAGCCCGTAGTTCAGGCCGGCGCAGAGGCCGTCACCGAAACCGGGCAGCAGGTCGTCGTACACGCCGCGCTCGAGCCAGGTCGCCAGGGTCGGGTAGGCCAGGGCGTCGCGGATCTGCGGGTTCGTGCTGGCCAGGCCCCGGACGAGCTCCTCGGTGAGGTCGCTCAGCCCACGGTCGTGGGGGACCGCATAGTCCGCGGCCATCACGTCCTGCCAGTACGACGTCGACTCCACCGAGCCATCCTTTCACTCGTGACCTGGTTCGGCACAGATCAATCAACACCCAATGCGCAAATCTGTCGAGCCGGGTGGAACGACTACGCTCAACGACGTGCCCTCGCTGAGTGACGTGGCCCGGAACCACACGACCCTGGACTCCGCCGACCTGGACCGGCTGCAGCTGCTGGTCTCGGACTGGCAGATGCTGGCCGACCTGTCCTTCGCCGACCTGGTGCTCTGGCTGCCCGACACCGAGGGGCTCGGTTTCTGGGCCGGTGCGCAGATGCGCCCGACCACCGGACCGACGGCGTACCTGGACGACATCGTCGGCAGCTTCATCCCGCGCGACCGGCGGCCGCTGCTCGACCAGGCCTACGACGGCGGCCGGATCTGCCGCGAGGGCGACCCGGAGTGGCGCGACGACGTGCCCGTGCGCGTCGAGACGATCCCGGTCCGGCGCGGCGACCGGGTGATCGCGGTGATCGCCCGCAACACCAACCTGCTCGGCGTCCGGACGCCGTCCCGGCTGGAGATCGCCTACCTGCAGAGCGCGACCGACCTGGCCCGGATGATCACCGACGGCATCTTCCCGTACGGCGGGGAGCGGCTGCTGTCCACCACGCCCCGGGTCGGGGACGGGTGCATTCGGGTCGACCGGCACGGAATGGTGACGTTCGCGAGCCCGAACGCGTTGTCGGCGTACCGGAGGATGGGACTGGTCACCGACCTGGTCGGCAGCCGGCTCAAGGATGTCACCGGCGAGCTGCTGCACACCGGGCACAAGGTCGACGACGTCCTGGCGTCGGTGCTGACCGGGCGGGCCGCCAAGGAGCTCGAGATCGAGAACGCCGACGCGACGCTGTTCCTGCGCGCGATCCCGCTGCGGGCCGGCGGTGAGCACGTGGGCGCGCTGATCCTGCTCCGGGACGTGACGGAGCTGCGCAGCCGGGAGCGGGAGCTGGTCACCAAGGAGGCGACCATCCGGGAGATTCACCATCGTGTGAAGAACAACTTGCAGACCGTCGCCGCGTTACTCCGGATGCAGGGACGGCGCATCACGGTGCCCGAAGGACAGGCGGCGTTGGCCGAGGCCGTACGGCGGGTCGGGTCGATCGCGATCGTGCACGAGACGCTGTCGGAGTCGTTCGACGAGCACGTGGACTTCGACGACGTCGCGGATCGGGTGGCGGCGATGGTCGCGGACGTGTCGACGGTTGCGACGTCGGTGGTGATCCGCCGGAGTGGCAGCTTCGGTGTGCTGGACTCCGAAGTCGCTACTCCGTTGGCGATGGTGCTGACCGAGCTGATGCAGAACTCGGTGGAGCACGCCTTCGGTGCGCGCGACGGCGAGGACGCCAGCGGAACGATCGAGCTGGAGGCGAACCGCTCGGTCGGCCGCCTGCACGTCGTCATCACCGACGACGGCAAGGGTCTCCCGGAAGACTTCGACTCCGAGACCTCAGGCAACCTGGGCCTCTCGATCGTGCGGACGCTCGTGCTCGGCGAGCTCGACGGCACCCTCGAGTTCCAGGCCCGCACGAGCGGCCCCGGTACGACGGTGACGCTCGACCTGCCGATCAAGGACTGACACCTCCGGGGTGGTCGCCGGCGTTACCTGTCACGTCATCGCCTGATCCGCGCGGTGGCGGCAGGCTTCTGGTCATCAGCCGATCGACCAGGAGGAACGACCATGAGCACCAAAACGATCTCCACCGCGAGTACCACTGTCCAGAGCCGGTTCTTGACCCGAGTCATCCGCCTGGACGCCGTGGCGTCCGGTGGCCTGGGAGTCCTGCTCCTGGGTGCGGGCTGGGCGCTGGACGGCCCGCTGGGCCTGTCCGTGGCTCTGTCCGCCGGGGTCGGCGCGTTCCTGGTGCTGTGGGGTGTGGCTCTGCTGCTGATCGGCCGCCGGCCGGCGGTCCGTCGTACGGCTGTCGTCGAGATCGCCGTGATCAACGTCGCCTGGGTGGTGGCCAGTCTCGCCGCGCTGTTCGTGCTCGAACCGACCGCTCTCGGGGTCGGGTTCGTGATCGTCCAGGCGGCTGCTGTCGGTCTGTTCGCCGAGCTGCAGCTCACCGGTCTGCGCCGGTGAGGGACTCACGGGAGGGGAGTGGAGTTCGTTGGCTGGGAACAACCGTGGGGGAGTTCAACTGTTGGTGCTGACCCATAGTTCTTCGCAGGCAACGTCGGGGGCTGTGGGCAACCTGTGGGCCCGGAACGCCTGGAAATCAAAAGGCCCCGCGGATCCCGCGGGGCCCCATCGTGTAGCTGCGTCAGGCGGTACGGATGCGGGCGCGGGCGTTGCGGCGCTTCAGCGCACGACGCTCGTCCTCGCTCAGGCCGCCCCAGACACCGTGGTCCTGGCCGGCTTCCAGTGCCCAGGCGAGGCACTGCTCACGCACGTCGCAACGACGGCACACCTGCTTGGCCTCCTCGATCTGCATGATCGCGGGCCCGGTGTTGCCGATGGGGAAGAACAGTTCCGGGTCCTCATCGAGGCAAACGGCCCGGTGGCGCCAATCCATGGCGGATCCCATCTCTCTCGGTAGTCGAATTACGCTGAAGGCTGGTCTGTGCCCGGTCAGCGTGGAAGCTAATCGCACGGGGGTGGTGCGCAGCGTTGTGAACGTTTTCACGAACGACACCATGTTCCCAATCTCGCGCTGGCGAAACAAGGGTTATGGACTTGTCGATCCGATCACAACGCTTCCTTTACACTTCGAACCGGTGCACAGCGGACCGCTACGTCCGTTATCCGAACGCGGGGCCGGTGCTGCAATCACCCGTTCACTGCAAGTAACCGATCGAACAGCCTCGGGGTTACGCAAAACCTGGAATCCCTGTGGGGAAAGGCTCTCCGACCCTCGACAGCCCTGGGGCAGGGGTGGGCCCAGGTCCGTCGTGCCCTGCGCCGGACTGCTCCTCACAGCAGTCCGCCGGGGCGTCGAGTTGCCACGCGACGGACGTTCCGCCGGACCGGCAAACCGCGCTGATCCGGCCGAACCTCCGCCGCGTAGGCTTGCGGTGTGCCGACCGATTCCTCTGCAGCCGCACCGCGTCCGCTCAAGTTAGCCGCGGCTGTGGTCGCTGCGGAAGGGCTTGTGGTCGTCGTTCTCGGATTTGCCGAAGCGTTAACGCTCGACTCCGGACGGTTGGTGCTCGGGCTCACCACGACCCTGTTCCTGCTCGCGTACGGCGGCGGCCTGCTGCTGGTGGCGCGCGGCCTGTTCCGCGCCTCGACGTGGAGCCGCGGACCGGCGGTGTTCACCCAGCTGATCCAGGTCCTGATGGCCTACAGCTTCTGGGGCGGCTCGACCAGGGCGATCTCGGTCGTGCTCGCGATCGCGGCGGTCGGCGTACTGGTCGCCATCTTCCAGAAGGCCTCGACCGAGGCCCTCCGCGACGACCCGAGCCACCCGCCGGTCCTCTGAAAGCCCTACTCCTTCAGCAGGCCCGCCCTGAGCTCGGTCAGCGTCCGGGCCAGCAGCCGGGAGACGTGCATCTGCGAGATGCCGATCTCCTCGGCGATCTGGGACTGCGTCATGCCCCGGAAGAACCGCAGCGTCAGGATCCGTTTCTCGCGGGTGTCCAGCTGGGCCAGCAGCGGCTTCAGGGACTCCCGGTACTCGACGCTTTCCAGCGCCTCGTCCTCGCCGCCGAGCCCGTCCAGCACGGTCGTCGCGTCGGCCTCGTTCTGGTCGGGGGCGTCCAGCGACAGCGTGTTGTACGCGTTCGCGGACTCCAGCCCTTCGATCACCAGGTCCGGCGCCAGCTCCAGGCGGGTCGACAGCTCCGCGACCGTGGGCGCCCGGCCGAGCTCCTGGGTCAGCTCCGCGGTCGCCGCCGTCAGCGACAGCCGCAGCTCCTGCAGCCGGCGCGGGACGCGGATCGCCCAGCCCTTGTCGCGGAAGTACCGCTTGATCTCGCCGAGGATCGTCGGCGTCGCGTACGTCGAGAACTCGACCCCGCGCTCGAGGTCGAACCGGTCGACCGCCTTGATCAGCCCGATCGTCGCGACCTGCACCAGGTCGTCGTACGGCTCGCCGCGGTTGCGGAAGCGGCGGGCCAGGTGTTCGACCAGGGGCATGTGCAGCGAGACGAGCCCGTCGCGGGCCAGCGTGTGCGCCGGGTCGCCGGCCGGGGCGGCGCCCAGCGCGGCGAAGAGTTCGGCGGTCCGGGTACGCAGGTCGGTGGGTTCCTGGGGTTCGCCCAGGGATCTGTCGTCGGTCACGCCTTCTCCGCGGCGGTGGCGGTCGCCGTCACGGTGATGGTCAGGCGGCCGTCCAGGGTCTCCGCGGCGGCGGACTCCACCAGCGCGGTCAGCACGGTCCACCCGAACGAGTCGGTGTCCGGCATCCACCCGGCCGGTACGGCGGCCGACGTCCGCACGGTCAGCTGCGGCGGGCTGATCGCGAACACGCACTCCAGCACCCCGTCGGTGGCCTGGGGCAGCAGCAGCGAGCAGGCCTCGTCGACGGCGATCCGCAGGTCGTCGATCGCGTCGACGGTGAAGTCGTTACGGGCCGCGAGGTTGCCGACCACCGAGCGCGGTACGGCGATGTAGGCACTGTCCGCGGGGATGCTGAGGCGTACCTCGGCGGCTGTTCCGGTGCTGCTCACTGTGCTGCCTCTCTGGCGGGCTGAACTCCTGGGCGGTCGGCCCACCGCGTACATCTTCCCCGCTGGCGGCCGGCAATGCACGGCGACCCCGGATCGTTCCCGACTGCGCGAACGTGTTGCTTGTAGATGTTGATCGTGCTGGGATACTGAGCACTATCGCGCACTTCTGCGGGACCGCGCCCGACCCGGTCCCCGCGCCTGCCCCCCACGACAGGAGTTCACCGTGAGCCCCACGATGATCGACGTCCCGTTCGACCAGTACGACACCGTCCGGATCGGCGTGATCGGCCTCGGCAACCGCGGCGCCGGGATGCTGGCCGGCTGGGCCGCGGTCCCCGGCGCGGTCGTCACCGCCGTCTGCGACATCCGCGCCGACCGGGCCACGGCGGCCGCCGACAAGCTCGCGCAGCTCGGCAAACCGCGCCCGGCCGAGTACGGCGGCTCGGCCTCGGCGTACGAGGACCTGGTCCGCAGCGACGACGTGGACCTCGTCTACATCGCGACGCCCTGGGAGTTCCACCACGAGCAGGGCAAGGCCGCGCTGCTCGCCGGCAAGCACGCCGGCGTCGAGCTGCCGATCGCCACCGAGCTCGAGCAGCTCTGGGACCTGGTCGACACCTCCGAGCGGACCAGCCGGCACCTGTGGCTGATGGAGAACTGCAGCTACGGCCGCAACGAGCTGGCGATGCTCAAGATGGCGCGCGAGGGCGTGTTCGGCGAGCTCACCAACGGGCACGGGGGCTACCTGCACGACCTGCGGGAGTCGCTGTTCAGCGACACCTACTACACCGACGCGTGGCGGCGGAACTGGCACACCCGCAGTACGGCGAGCTTCTACGCGATGCACGGGTTCGCCCCGATCGCGGCCGCGATGGACATCAACCGCGGCGACCGGCTGACCACGCTCCGGGCCACGGCGACCGCGGCCCGCGGACTGGCCGACTACCGGGAGCGGCACGTCCCGCGCTCGCACCCGTCCTGGAACGAGACGTACGTCAACGGCGACCTGGTCACCTGCCTGGTCGAGACCGCGAAGGGCCGGGTGATCCGGTCCGAGCACGACGTCAGCTCGCCGCGCCCGTACAGCCGGATCAACAGCCTGGCCGGCAGCCGGGGGATCTTCGAGGACTACGTCCCGGTCGGCGAGACCGGCGGGCGGGTCTACCTGGAGCCCGAGCACGGCGACCACGACTGGCGAGACTTCGCGCCGTACCGCAAGGAGTTCGACCACTGGCTGTGGAAGAAGATCGGTGACGACGCGGAGCACAACGGCGGCCACGGCGGCATGGACTACGTGCTGCAGTGGCGGGTCGTGCAGCAGATGCGGGCCGGGCTGGTGCCCGACATCGACGTGTACGACTCGGCGGCCTGGTGCGCGCCGGTGCCGCTCAGCGTCGAATCGCTGAAACTTGGCGGCGGGCCGGTCGACGTACCGGACTTCACTCGCGGCCGTTGGTCGCAGGTACGGCGTGGGCTGGACTCCGAGGAGACCGACATGCCGCCCGTCGGCTGAAAGCAGTGACGGCCGGTCCCCGCAGCGGGGACCGGCCGTCGGGTCAGCTCGGCTCGACGTGGGTCGGGTTGAGCACCCGGCGCAGGAAGTCCTGCGTGCGTTGCTGCTGCGGGTTGCCGATCACCTCGGCCGGCGGGCCCTGCTCGACGATCACGCCGCCGTCCATGAACACCACCCGGTCGGCCACCTCGCGGGCGAACGCCATCTCGTGGGTGACCACGAGCATCGTCATCCCGTCCAGGGCGAGCTTGCGCATCACCGTCAGGACGTCGCCGACCAGCTCCGGGTCGAGCGCCGAGGTCGGCTCGTCGAACAGCATCAGCGCCGGGTCCATCGACAGCGCCCGCGCGATCGCGACCCGCTGCTGCTGACCACCGGACAGCTGCATCGGGTACGCCGTGACCTTGTCGTCCAGGCCGACCCGGGACAGGTTCGACCGGGCGATCTGCTCGGCCTCGGAGGCCTTGCGCTTCAGCACGGTCGTCTGGGCGACCATGCAGTTGGCCAGCGCCGACAGGTGCGGGAACAGGTTGAACTGCTGGAACACCATGCCGATCCCTTGCCGGGCCGCGTCCAGGTGGCAGTCGCGGTCGGTGATGTCCTCACCGCGAACGATCACCTGCCCCTCCTGCGGGACCTCGAGCAGGTTGACGCAGCGCAGCAGCGTCGACTTGCCCGAGCCGGACGGACCGATCACGCAGACGACCTCGCCCTGCTCGACGGTGAAGTCGATACCGCGCAGGACGTGGTTGCTGCCGAAGGACTTGTGCAGATTCTTGATTTCCACCGACTGGGGCGGTGGGGTGGGAAATGTATCTTGCACAGCCATCAGCGGGCCCTCGCAGCCTTCGCCTCGAGCCGACGGACCACGAGGCCCAGCGGCAGCGTGATGACCAGGTAGCAGAACCCGGCCGTGACCAGCGGGGTCAGGTTCGAGTACGTGTTGGCCAGGTCCCGGCCGAACCCGGTCAGCTCGTACGCCGACGCCGTCGTACCGATGATGAACACCAGCGACGAGTCCTTCACCAGCAGGATCAGGTCGTTGGTCAGCGGCGGCAGCACGATCCGGAACGCCTGCGGCAGCACGATCTTGCGGGTCGCCAGGCCCGGCGGCATGCCGAGCGAACGGGCCGCCTCGACCTGTCCCTTCGGCACCGCCTGGATGCCGGCCCGGATCACTTCGGCCATGTAGGCCGCCGCGACGATGCCGAGCGCCAGCCAGACCGTGCCGTACGGGTCGAGCGGGATGGTCATGCCCTCGAAGGCCAGCGGCAGCAGGCTGAACGCGATGAACACCACGATCGCCGGCAGCCCGCGGAAGAACTCGATGTAGGCCGTCGAGATCCACCGGTACGGGCCGACGCTGGACAGCCGCATCAGCGCCAGCAGCGTGCCGCCGAGCAGACCGATCACGAACGCGCCGGCCGTGTACTCGAGCGTCTTCACCAGCGCGGTCAGCAGACCGTCCGCGAAGGCCGACTTGATGTACTCGGGCTTGAAGAAGACGCTGGCGATCTGGCCCCAGTCGGCGGACAGCGCCGCGACCACGACCAGCACGATCAGTACGGCGTACTGGATCCAGCGGGAGCGCTGGGACCGCTGCCGCGGACTCAGGCCCTTACGGACGACCGTGTCGTTGGGTGTGCTCACTTCTTCGGCTCAACCCCGAACCACTTCTTGTAGATCTCGTTGTACTTGCCGTCGCCCTGCGCCGCGGTCAGCAGGGTGTTGAACTTCTCCACCAGCTTCGGGCCGCTGCCGTCCTTGAGCGCGCCGAAGCCGTACTGCTCACCGGTGTCGAACTCGGCGACCACCGCGGTGTCCGGGTTCTCCTTGACGAAGTCGTAGAGCACGCCGTTGTCGTTGATGCCGGCATCGACCCGGCCGGACTTGACGTTGTTCTCCTGCAGCGCGAGGTCGTTGAACACGACCACCTCGAAGCCGATCTTCTTGCCCTGCTCGGTGGCGAAGTCCTTGCCGGTGGTGTCGGCCTGGACCCCGACCTTCTTGCCCTTCAGGTCCTCCAGCGTCTTGTACGGCGCGTCCTTCTTGGTCAGCAGCACCTGGGTGGCGTCCATGTACGGCGCGGTGATGCTGATCGCGGCCTGGCGCGACTTGGTGATCGTCATCGCGCCCATGCCGACGTCGCACTTCTTGGCCTGGAAGGCGGCACCGGAGGTGACCTGCGCCCACTCGATGTTGACCACCTCCTGCTCGAGCCCGAGGTCCTTGGCCAGCAGGTCCAGCAGGTCGACGTCGAAGCCGACCACCTTGGTGCCGTCCTTGTACTGGAACGGCTTGTACGGCAGGTGCGTGCAGATCGTCAGCTTGCCCGGCTTCACCAAGGTGATACCGGCAGCCTTGGCCTTGTCCTCGCTCCCACCGCTGCCCGAGTCGTCGCTGCCGCACGCGGAGAGAGCGAGCGCGAGCGCGGCGACCGTTGCGGTGGCGGCCGCGAAACGACGTTGACGGAGGGTGGAGACGATGTTCATCGCGAAAACTCCTCGACACTGGTTGTAGTCGTCCTGCCGGACGTTACCGGTCAGGATTCCCGCATCCTGACACAGCAGGCAGTGCGCTGTCGGCCGGTAACCGTCGCCGAGACTCGATCGTCACCCCGCTGTTGCCGTGTGGGGGACCTCACGGATCAGACCACTGCGCCCTGTGGTTTACTCGTGGCGACGGGTGACCCCCTGGCAACGGCGCCGTTCGACGCACCCTCATCGAACCGCCACCTCGTACACGTTCCGCACACGCCTCGCCCGCTGTCCGCCGGGCTGACGAAGGGTCTCCTCATGGTTGCCGAAGCCGTTCCCTCCGAAACTCCTGTCGACCCGTACGCCGGTGACCCGGTCTTCGAGCTGCACCGCGGCGGCAAGATCGAGGTCACGTCCTCGATCCAGGTCCGCGACGCCGACGACCTGTCGATGGCCTACACGCCGGGCGTGGCCCGCGTCTGCACCGCGATCCACCAGGACCCGTCGCTGGTCCGCACCTACACGTGGAAGTCGAACGTGGTCGCGGTGGTGACCGACGGGACCGCCGTCCTGGGTCTGGGCGACATCGGGCCGGCCGCGGCGCTGCCGGTGATGGAGGGCAAGGCCCTGCTGTTCAAGGAGTTCGGCGGCGTCGACTCGGTGCCGATCGCGCTGGACTGCACCGACGTCGACGAGTTCGTCGACACGGTCGCGCGGATGGCGCCGACGTTCGGCGGCATCAACCTGGAGGACATCTCCGCGCCGCGCTGCTTCGAGATCGAGCGGCGGCTGAAGGAACGGCTCGACATCCCGGTCTTCCACGACGACCAGCACGGTACGGCGGTCGTCGTACTGGCTGCGCTGCGGAACGCGCTGCGGGTGACGGGCAAGTCGATCTCCGACATTCGCGTGGTGATCTCCGGCGCCGGCGCGGCCGGGGTCGCCTGCGCGCGGATCCTGCTGCAGGCGGGCGTCGGTGACCTCGCGGTGGTCGACAGCAAGGGCGTCCTGCACGAGGACCGCCCCGACCTGAGCCCGGTCAAGCTGTCCCTGGCGCGCGACACGAACACCGCGCAACTGTCCGGCCGCCTGATCGACGCGCTGGACGGCGCGGACGTCTTCCTCGGCGTCTCCGGCGGCACGGTCCCCGAGGAAGCGATCGCCCGGATGGCCCCCGACGCGATGATCTTCGCCCTGGCCAACCCGAACCCGGAGGTCCACCCCGACCTCGCCCACCGCTACGCCGCCGTCGTCGCCACCGGCCGCTCGGACTTCCCGAACCAGATCAACAACGTGCTCGCCTTCCCCGGCATCTTCCGAGGCGCCTTCGACGCGAACGCCAGCCGGATCACCGAGGGCATGAAGTTGGCCGCCGCCGAGGCGCTGGCCGGCCTGATCACCGACGACGACCTGCGCCCGGACTACATCATCCCGTCCCCCTTCGACAAGCGCGTCGCCCCCGCCGTGGCAGCCGCCGTCGCCGCAGCCGCCCACCAGGACGGCGTCGCCCGCGCCTGACGCGGGACCTCGGACACGTACGCGGGACCTCGCCACCCGCGCGGGGCCTCGGGCAGCAAGGCGGGGCCTCGGACACGTACGCGGGACCTCGCCACCCGCGCGGGGCCTCGGGCAGCATGTCGGGGCCTCGGACACGTACTGGGGACCTTGAACACCAACGCGGGACCTCGGACAGGTTATGACTTGTCCGAGGTCCCGCTTTCTTGTTCACGGTCCCGGTGCGCGGCTAGGGTCTTCGGGTGGAGAACCGGCGTGCGATCGAGTGGTCCGAGGCGGCGTGGCTGAACGCACCGGACGGTGTGCTTGCTGATGGCAACGACCTGGTGGTGACCGCGCGGGAGGGGAGTGACTTCTGGCGGACCACCAGTTACGGGTTCGTGCACGACGACGGGCATGCCCTGCTGACGGACTTTCCGGTCGGTACGGCGATCGAGGTCGGGTTCGTGGCCGCTTTCGAGGAGTTGTACGACCAGGCCGGTGTGCTGATTCGGGTCGACGAGGAGAACTGGATCAAGGCCGGGGTGGAGTTCACCGACGGGGCTCCGCAGTTGGGGGCCGTGGTGACGCGCGGGGTGTCGGACTGGTCGATGGCTCCGGTGGCGGAGTGGGCCGGGCGTGAGGTGACGATCCGCGTGAGCCGGTCGGGCGATGCCGTGGCGGTGCGGGCGCGGGTGGAGGACGAGCCGTGGCGGATGGTTCGGCTGGCGCCGTTGGATCCTGGTGCGGAGGTTGCGGCGGGGCCGATGTGCTGTGCGCCGACGCGGAGCGGGTTGAAGGTGCGGTTCACGTCGTACGCCGTGACCGCCGCGGACGAAGGGTTGCACGCGGACTGACCCGGTGGCGCGGGCCCGGTGACGTTGCTAACTGACGAGGTGCGGACCACCGCTTAGTGTGGGCTCATGCTTGCTGCCTACGCCGCCAAGTTCAACGCCGACGACCCGGTGTCCGCGCTCGAGGTCGGGGAGCGGCCGGATCCGGTGGCTCCGGACGGGTGGGTGACGATCGACGTGAAGGCGTCGGCGCTGAACCACCACGACCTGTGGTCGTTGAAGGGTGTCGGCCTGGCGGAGAAGAGCCTGCCGATGATCCTCGGCTGCGACGCCGCGGGCATCGACCCGGACGGCAACGAGGTGGTCGTGCACGCGGTCATCTCCGACCCGTCCTGGAAGGGCGACGAGACGCTCGACCCGAAGCGCTCGCTGCTGAGCGAGCGGTACCAGGGAACGCTCGCCGAGAAGGTCGTCGTCCCGGCGGGCAACGTTGTACCGAAGCCGGCCGGGCTGAGCTTCGAGCAGGCTGCGTGCCTGCCGACGGCGTGGCTCACGGCGTACCGGATGCTGTTCACGCAGTCCGGCCTGAAGCCGGGCGACACCGTGCTGGTGCAGGGCGCCGGCGGCGGCGTCGCGACCTCGCTGATCACGCTGGCGCGCGCGGCCGGGATCCGGGTCTGGGCGACCAGCCGGGACGAGGCGAAGCGGGCCAAGGCGCTGGAGATCGGTGCGCACGACGTCTTCGAGTCGGGCGCACGCCTTCCCGAGCGCGTGGACGCGGTGATGGAGACCGTCGGCGAGGCGACCTGGTCGCACTCGCTGAAGTCGCTCAAGCAGGGCGGCACGGTGGTGATCTCCGGCGCGACGTCCGGTCAGGCGCCGAAGTCGGCCGAGCTGAACCGGATCTTCTTCCTCCAGCTGCGGATCCAGGGCTCGACGATGGGCACCCGGCAGGAGCTGGCCGAGCTGGTCCGGTTCATGGCGAACGCGGGCATCTCGCCGCACATCGACACCACGCTGCCGCTGTCCGACGCCCGCACGGGCTTCGCGAAGATGAACGAGGGCGACGTCTTCGGCAAGATCGTTTTCACGGTCTAGATGGACATTGAGATCCGTCGCGCCACCGTCGAGGACGCCGAGGCCGGCGCGTGGTGTCACCTGCTGTGCTGGCAGGAGGCGTACGCCGACCTGCTGGACCCTCAGCGGCTGAAGGAGAAGACCGACCCGGCCGGCATCGGCCGTCGTACCGAGCGCTGGGTCGGCGCGATCGAGGCCGGTGTGGTCCGCTGGCTCGCGTTCAACCCGGGGAAGGACGTACCGATCCACGACCGCGTGATCGGTTTCTCGTCACCCGGCCCCGGCCGTGACGACGACGCGCCGACCCCGCTCGAGCTGTACTCCGTCTACGCGCGGCAGGCCTGGTGGGGGACCGGCCTCGGCCAGCGCCTCATGGACGTCGCGATCGGGCGGGAAGCGGCGAGCCTGTGGCTGCTCGAGGGCAACGACCGCGCACTGGCCTTCTACCGGCGCAACGGCTTCGTCGAGGACGGCGCCCGGGTGGACGAGGAGTACTTCGGCGTCCCCGAGATCCGGATGGTCCGGCCCGCCCAGAAGCCCGCCCGATAGCCCGTCCGAACAGCCGGCCGCGCAGCTCTTGCGGATCGATACATCACTCATGTTACATTGAGAATGTATCGATTCCCGGAGGTGCGTCATGCACGGCACGGACGAAACCGCACAACGCCTGCTCGCCTCGGCGGCGCAGCTGTCCCGCGACCCGGAGACCGAGATCGACTGGGACGCCCCCGTCGGCGACGGCTACGGCCTGAGTCCCGAGTGGAGCACGCTCTACGGCACGCCGTACTGGGACGAGCTGACCGAGCCGCAGCGCCGCGCGCTGACCAAGCACGAGGCCGCGTCGGTCGCCTCGACCGGGATCTGGTTCGAGCTGATCCTGCAGCAGATGATCCTCCGCGACGTGTACGACGAGAGCCCGGCGAGCGCGGAGTTCCAGTGGGCGCTGACCGAGATCGCCGACGAGTGCCGGCACTCGATCATGTTCGCCAAGGCCTCCGCCCGGCTCGTCGACGACCGCTACCGGCCGGGGCTGCTGGCCCGTGAGCTCGGCCGCGGCTTCAAGACCGTCGCGACCGGCGCCACGGCGTACGCCGCGATCCTGGTCGCCGAGGAGGTCCTCGACGTGATGCAGCGTGACTGGATGCGCGACCGCCGGGTCGCGCCGCTGGTCCGCACGGTGAACCACATCCAAGTCGTCGAGGAGTCGCGGCACATGGTGTTCGCCCGCGAGGAGACCCGGGACCGGATCGCCACCGCCGGGCCGGTACGGCGCCAGGTCAGCGCGCTGGTGATCGCGCTGGCCGCGGACATGATCGTCAGCAGCATGGTCAGCCCGGCCGTCTACCGCAACGCGGGCCTCGACGTCGGGAAAGCTGTCACGATGGCCCGCGGCAACGAGCACCACCGGTCGCTGCTGCGGTCGAGTTGCGCGAACCTGATGGACTTCCTCGCCGAGGTCGGTCTGCTGACGCCGGCCGCGCGGCGGGTCTACCGGCGGACCGGGCTGCTCTGACATGCCCCGCGCCGGTTGTTGTCGCTCCGCGGATGGGGGTGCGTCGGCGTGACGTACGCGATCAGCGGGGACTGCTGCTCGGACGCGAGCTGCGTCGCGGTGTGCCCGATGAACTGCATCCACCCGTCGCCGGGGGAGCCGGGCTTCGGGACGACGGACGGCCTGTTCGTCGACCCGCGGACCTGCATCGACTGCGGCGCCTGCGCCGACATCTGCCCGGTGGACGCCGCCAAGCCGGCTGACCGCTCGGCGGCGGTCGACGTACAGCTGAACGCGTCGTACTACAAGGAGCGCCCGCTGCTCGACGGGCTCGACCTGGACAGCTGGGAGCCGCCGCGCTTCGACCGCTGGTCCGACGGGCCGCGGCGGGTCGCGGTGGTCGGGGCGGGCCCGGCTGGGATGTACGCGACGCGCGAGCTGCTGCAGCGCAGCACGGCTGAGGTGACCTTGTTCGACCGGCTGCCGGTGGTCGGCGGCCTGGCGCGGTACGGCGTCGCGCCGGACCATCCGCTGACGAAGCAGATCGTGGAGACCTTCGAGCGGATCACCGCGCACCCGCGGGTCCGCTGGCGGCCCAGCACGTCGGTGAGCGTGGCGGAGCTCGAGGGCCGGTACGACGCGGTCGTGCACGCGTCCGGCGCGTACGAGAGCCGCCGGCTGGGGCTTCCCGGTGAGGTGACGGCGGACGAGGTCGTTGCCTGGTACAACGAGCGGCCCGGCGCCCGGCGACCGGAGCTGAAGGGGCCCAGGGCAATCGTCGTGGGCAACGGCAACGTCGCACTGGATCTCGCCCGCCTCCTGATCACGCTCAGCGGCACAGGCATCACCGAAGTGGTGGTGGTCGGGCGCAGAGGGCCGGAAGCTGCTGCTTACACCGCTTCGGCGTACCGGGAAGTCGAGCACACCAAGGGCATCGTCTTCCGCTACAACACCATGCCTGCCGAGTGGACCGACCGCGGCCTGACCACCACCGCCGGCGAGACCATCCCGGCCGGCACCCTGATCACCGCGATCGGCTTCACCGCCCGCCCGATCCCCGGCCTGCCCTTCGACGAGCTCCGCGGCGTCGTACCGAACGTCAACGGCGCGGTCGTCGGGCGGCCCGGCCACTTCGTCACCGGCTGGATCAAGCGCGGCGCCCAGGGCGGGATCGGCGTCAACAAGGCCTGCGCCCAGGAGACCGTGCGCACCCTGCTCACCGAGGCGCCGGTGTCAGCGGCACTGATGTGACACCTCTCGGCTTGTGACGTTTCATGCCTGAAACATTGGCGTCGCACCGGGGCAACGACCGAGGCTCAAGCTGTGAGTGGCGCGGGAAACCCCCGCGGACTCGATCCGCCCGATCGAACGACGAGCAGGAGTGCCCATGAGGCCGACCTTGACGGTGATCGCCGACCCCGCCGACCGCTGGATGTCGAAGGCCGCGTGCGTCGGCATGTCACCGGCGTACGACGAGACCGCGACCCAGTGGGAGCAGCGCAAGGCGCAGGCGATCTGCCTGACCGCGTGCCCGGTGCTGGAGGAGTGCCGCGCGTGGGCCCGGCGGACCAAGTTCACCGGCACGGCCGCGGGGGAGAAGTTCCTGGACGGGCGCCGCCGGGGCCGCCCCGGCCCGACCGAGCGCCGCCGTACGGTCACCGTCGAGGAGCAGCAGGCCAGCTGACCCGATCAACGCCGAAGGGCCCGCGGACGAGCTGTCCGCGGGCCCTTCGGCGATCGGTCTCAGACCTCGACCAGCTCGCGGTCGTCGTCCTTCTTCCGCGTCCGGCGGAACGGGCCGGTCAGCGTCGGGATGATCTCCCGCCGGTGGTGCACGAACGCGGCGATCGCCAGCACGGCGTACACGCCGGAGATCACGTACCGCCCGGTCTGCCCCGGTACGGCGAACTGCACCGCGAACAGCCCCAGCAGCGTCCAGGCCGCCCAGCGCGGGAAGCGCAGCGCCAGCAGGATCGCGATGCCCAGCATCGTCTGCGTCGCGGTCAGCAGGAACTCCTCGACCTGCCGCCCGTCCAGCTGCAGCGCCGGGCCGCCGCCACCGATGCCGTAGGCGATCGGGAGGCTGCCGATCAGCAGGGTCCACTGGTTCACCTTCGCGGAGATCAGCAGGCCGATCGCGGCCGCGCCCTTACCGCGCCAGGCGAACAGCAGCGCCACGATGAACTCCGGCGCCTCGGACGCCAGCGGGGCCAGCCACTGCACCAGCAGGAACTGGTCGATGCCCAGCGCGTGACCGCCCTCGACCAGCGAGTTGGCGAACGGCTCGGCCGAGAAGAGGATGACCGTGGCGGCCGCCGCGAACATGGCGATCACCGTGATCCGGCGCTGCACCTTCGGCAGGCTGCCGATCCGCGCGGCCGGGCCGACCAGGTCGGGCTCGTCGCCGTGCTCGCTGGCCGCGGCGCGCCACAGGTAGTAGGCGAAGAAGGCCAACAGTCCGATGCCGAGCACCAGGTGGATCTGGCCGGTCAGCGGGATGACGAACGCGACCACACCGGCGATCAGCAGGAAGCCGAGCTCGCGCTTGTAGCCCGAGTCGAGCACCAGGGCCTTGACTGTGCGGCCGCTGCGCTTGCTGGCGACGTACAGGCTGACCAGTACGACGCTGGACCAGCCGAGGCCGAGCAGGAGG
The DNA here is from genome assembly GCF_049844575.1 of Kribbella sp. DT2. Classification (NCBI taxonomy): domain Bacteria; kingdom Bacillati; phylum Actinomycetota; class Actinomycetes; order Propionibacteriales; family Kribbellaceae; genus Kribbella; species Kribbella sp. DT2. Next base: position 693,797 of record NZ_JBNCLH010000003.1, read on the forward strand.
CGGTTGGAGCCGGTCATGTTGGCCGCGGCGTACTGGACGTACTCCGGGTTGCTGCCGGCGGTGTGGGCGAAGTAGAGGTCGACCGCGTACTCCGGGAGGACCGCGATCACGGCGAGCAGGGCGATCGCCAGCCCGCCGGAGATGTCCATCTCGGCGGCCTCGGCGGCCCAGGCCAGGACGAACGACGCGGCGACCACGCCGAGACCGAAAACCAGGATGCCGATCGGGGCGAAGGGGTGCGTTCCGGTGACCCGCAGGACGATCGCGGGGATCGCCACGGCGAGGAGGAGCAGCACGGGGCGGAGGGCTCTTGCCATGGTTTTAGCCTGCCACCGTTTCGATACTTTCGCAATTGCGAAAGTGTGAGACCGTGCTCACCCTCGGCCTGCCGCCTCCCCAGGAGCCGGAACACGCGTCACAATGACCGCGAGATGACGACCTTTCCCGAACCGACGAGGGCTCAGCTGGAATCCGCCGCCGGCACCTTCGCGATGCTGTCCGCCCCCGTGCGGCTGCACCTGGTCGCACTGGCGGCCCAGGGAGAGTACGACGTGGGCACGCTGGCCGACCGCGTCGGAGTGAGCATCGCGACCGCCAGCCAGCACCTCGGCAAACTCCGCCTGGCCGGCATCATCACCGCCCGCCGCGAGGGCCGCCGCCACATCTACACCGTCGACGACCCGCACGTGCTCAACCTGGTCGACCAGATCTTCGAACACATCGCCCCAGACGGCTCACTGGCCCCCGACCCACCCCTGCGCCGCAAACCACCCCACGCCGACTGACCGCCCGCTACGCGGGCGGGACTGGTGGGGAAGGAATCGGGGGAGGGGGAGCCGGGCCGCCCCGCCTGCGCTTCGCGCGGCTCGGAGGGCCCCGTGGTCCGCAGGGTGGATCGTGGGTGGGGGTGGGAATAGGTCGCCGGGGCGGGCCGTTGTCGTTGGCTGGCGACAGTGACGTCGCGCCCTGCTCGTCCGCCGATCACGAGGAACCCATGGCGATCTCCGATGCTCCGACCTCGCCCGCTTCGACTGATTCCCCGACGGTGGCCGCCGACGGCCCGGTGCGCCCGATGGGCCGGCTGCGGCTGGTGCTGACGCTGGGCTTCATCGTGGCGCTCGGCCCGCTCACCATCGACCTGTACCTGCCGGCGCTGCCGTCCATCACCACCGACCTCGCGGCGTCCGAGACGGCGGTTCAGTTCACCCTGACCGGCACCTTCGCCGGACTCGCCCTCGGGCAGTTGCTGGTGGGTCCGCTCTCCGACAGCACCGGCCGCCGACTGCCGTTGATCGCCGGAGCGGGGCTGCACGTGCTGGCCTCCGTGCTCTGCGCGGTCGCTCCGAACGTCGAGACGTTGTCGGTGTTCCGGGTCCTGCAGGGCGTCGGTGCCGCCGCGGGGTCCGTGGTCGCGCTGGCGATCGTCCGTGACCTGTACGTCGGCCGCGCGGCCGCGACCCTCCTGTCGCGGCTGATGCTCGTCATCGGCGTCGCGCCGGTGTTCGCCCCCACCGTTGGTGGCGCCCTGCTGGTGGCGCTGCCGTGGCAGGGCCTGTTCGTCGTACTGGCCGTGCTCGGCATCTTGCTGATGCTCCTGGTGGCGTTGACGCTGCCCGAGACCCTGCCGCCTGCCAAACGCCGGCCGTTCGGGCTGGCCGAGATCGCTCGCACGGCCGGACAGCTGGTCCGCGACCGCGTCTTCGTCGGGCTCACTCTCGTCGCCGGCCTGGCGATGACCGGCGTGTTCGGGTACGTCGCCGGAGCGTCGTTCGTGTTCCAGGAGCAGTTCGGTGTGAGCAGCCAGACCTTCGGGCTGCTGTTCGGCGTGGGCGGGCTGCTGCTGATCGCCGCGACCCAGCTCAACCCGGTGCTGCTGAAGCGATGGGAGCCTGAGCAGGTGCTCACCGCGGGCGCGGTCCTCGCCGCACTGGCAGGGGTCGCGCTGCTGCTGACCGCGACCCTGAACCTGGGCGGCCTGGTCGGCATCCTCGTCCCGGTCTGGGCGGCGCTGTTCGCCGCCAGTCTGGCCCTTCCCAACGCGCCGGCGCTGGCGCTGTCGCGCCACGGCGAGGCGGCGGGCACCGCGGCGGCCCTGCTGGGCGCTGTCCAGTTCGGGATCGGCGCGGTCGCCGCACCGATGGTCGGTGCCCTCGGCACCGACGCGGTCGCGATGGCCGTGGTGATGTCCGCCGGCTTGGCGTTGTCCCTGGTCACCCTGCTCGTCGTGGTCAGGCCCTGGCAGCGGGAGTTCATGCCGGAGGTGGCGAACCAGCCGGTCGTGGTCGTTCACTGAGCAGCGGCTCAGAGAATGTGCCGTAGGTACTGCTCGGGGTGCCGCAGATAGGCACGCCAGTTCTGCACCAGCTCGAGGTCGTCCCAGACCGTCCGGCGGATGCCCCAGTCGCCGACCTCCAGGATCGTCGCGCCCGGCAGCGCGGCGATCACGGGGGAGTGGGTCGCGCATAGCACCTGCGAGCCGCTGTCGGCGAGCTGCTTCAGTACGCCGACCACTGCCAGGCTGGACGAGAAGGACAGTGCCGACTCGGGCTCGTCCAGGCAGTAGAAGCCGCGGCGGGTGAACCGGTCCTCGATCAGCGAGAGGAAGCTCTCGCCGTGACTCATCTCGTGGAACACCGGCTCGGGACCGCCGGGGTTCTGCTCGAGGTAGGTGTAGAAGTTGTGCATCGTCTCGGCCCGCAGGAAGAACCCGCGCCTCGGCGCACCCGCACCCCGCGTCAGCACCAGATCGTCCGACAGCGACGACTCGGTCGCCCGCGTGGTCAGCCGGGCGCCGGTCGACCCGCCTTCCGGTGACATCCCGAACGCGACCGCCACAGCTTCCACCAGCGTCGACTTGCCGGCGCCGTTCTCCCCGACCAGGAACGTGACACCGGGCCCGAGGTCGAGCCCCTCGGTCAGCAGTTGCCGCACAGCGGGGATGGTGTGGGGCCACGGCCCGGACGGCGAAATGCCCTCCGCCGCGGCCACCCGGCGTACGGGGTGGTCGGCGAAGGGCATTCGCTCACACTACAAAACGATCAGTCGTCCTCGTCGTCGAGCCGGGCCAGCCAGGTGGCGAACCGCTCGATCGGCGTCTCGAACTCGGGGTTCAGGTCGACGAACTCGCGCAGCCTCTCGGCCACCCAGGCCAGCGAGACATCCTCCTCGCCACGCCGGCCCTCGAGCTCCTCGATCCCTCGGTCGGTGAAGTACACGTCAGCTGAACGCCTGCTTCAGCAGCGTCTGCTGCTCGGCGGTGTGCGCGCCCATCGAGCCCACCGACGTCGCCGACATGGCCGGCCGGGACACCCGGTAGAACGGCTTGCCGCCCAGGTGCTCGGTCAGGTTCAGCGCCATGAACGGCCACGGGCCCTGGTTGGACGGCTCGTCCTGCACCCAGCGGACCTCGGTCGCGTTCGGGTACTTGGCGAGCTCCGCCTTGATCTCCTCGGCCGGCAGCGGGTAGAGCTGCTCGACCCGGATCACCGCGGTGCTGATCTTGTCGGTCTCGGTCTTCTTCCGCTCCGCGAACAGGTCGTACGCGATCCGGCCGGACGACAGGATGACCCGCTCGACGGTCGCCGCGGTGGCCTCGGCCTCCGCGTCGCCGAGGATCGGCCGGAACGTGCCGCTGGTCAGCTCCTCGGGCTGCGACACCGCTTCCTTGCGCCGCAGCAGCTGCTTCGGCGTGAAGACGATCAGCGGGTTGTGCTCCTCCTGCAGCGTGTGGCGCCGCAGCAGGTGGAAGTACGACGCGGGCGTGGACGGCTGTGCCACGGTCATCGCGTTCTCCGCGCACAGTGCCATGAAGCGCTCGATGCGGGCGGACGAGTGGTCCGGTCCCTGACCCTCGTAGCCGTGCGGCAGCAGCAGTACGACGCCGGACTTCTGACCCCACTTCGCCTCACCGGCCGAGATGTACTCGTCGATGATCGACTGGGCGCCGTTCACGAAGTCCCCGAACTGCGCTTCCCACAGCACGAGCGCGTCCGGCCGCGCCACGGAGTAGCCGTACTCGAAGCCGAGCGCGGCGTACTCGCTGAGCAGCGAGTCGTAGACGTAGAAGTTCGCCTGCTCCTCGCCGAGGTTCTGCAGCGGGACGTGGTCCTGACCGTTGACCCGGTCGATGACCGCCGCGAACCGCTGCACGAACGTGCCGCGACGGCTGTCCTGACCGGCCAGGCGGACCGGGCGACCGGCCAGCAGCAGCGAACCGAACGCCGTCATCTCCGCGCTGGCCCAGTCGACCGGGCCCTGCGTGATCGCGGCGGCGCGACGCTGCAGCTGCGGCATCACCTTCGGGTGCGCGGTGAAGCCCTCCGGCAGCGTGGTGTACGCGTCGGCGATCTTCTTCAGCACCTCCGGCGTGGTCGCGGTCGCGTCCGGGCCCTCCGGCTTGTCCGGGTAGACCGGGACCGTGACGTACGGCGCCGGGGTGTCCGGCTGGCTCTTCGCCTCGCGGACCTCGGTGAACACGCGCTCCAGCCGCTGCTGGAAGTCGCGCATCGCCTGCTCGGCCTCCTCGACCGTGATGTCGCCACGGCCGATCAGGGCCTCGGTGTAGAGCTTGCGCACCGAACGCTTCTGCTCGATCAGGTCGTACATCAGCGGCTGGGTGAACGACGGGTCGTCGCCCTCGTTGTGACCGCGGCGGCGGTAGCAGACCAGGTCGATCACGACGTCCTTGTTGAACGCCTGGCGGTACTCGAAGGCCAGGTCGGCGACCCGGACGCAGGCCTCGGGGTCGTCGCCGTTCACGTGGAAGATCGGCGCCTGGACCATCCGCGCGACGTCGGTGCAGTACATCGAGGAGCGCGACGAGGCCGGCGAAGTGGTGAAGCCGACCTGGTTGTTGACGATCACGTGGATCGTGCCGCCGGTACGGTACCCGCGCAGCTGCGACAGGTTCAGCGTCTCGGCCACGACGCCCTGGCCCGCGAAGGCCGCGTCACCGTGCACCAGCAGCGGCAGCACCGGGAAGGCGGCGCCCTGGTCGAGGATGTCCTGCTTGGCCCGGACGATGCCCTCGAGCACCGGGTCGACGGTCTCCAGGTGCGACGGGTTGGCCGCCACCGACACCTTGATCTTGTCGCCGAACTCCGAGACGAACTCGCCCTCGGCGCCCAGGTGGTACTTGACGTCACCGGAGCCCTGGACCGTGCGCGGGTCGATGTTGCCGTCGAACTCGCGGAAGATCTGGCCGTACGACTTGCCGACGATGTTGGCCAGCACGTTCAGCCGGCCGCGGTGCGCCATGCCGATCACGACCTCGTCCAGACCGGCGCCGGCGGCTTCCTCGCACAGCTCGTCCAGCAGCGGGATCGTGGTCTCGCCGCCTTCCAGGGAGAACCGCTTCTGGCCGACGTACTTGGTCTGCAGGAAGGTCTCGAACGCCTCGGCCTCGTTCAGCTTGGCCAGGATCCGCAGCTGCTCCTCGCGCGGCGGCTTGGTGTGCGGCCGCTCGATCCGCTCCTGCAGCCACTTGCGCTGCTCGGGGTCCTGGATGTGCATGTACTCGATACCGGTGGTGCGGCAGTACGAGTCGCGCAGGATGCCGAGGATCTCGCGCAGCTTCATGAACCGGCGGTCGGTCGCGGCCCCGAACGAGCCGGTCGCGAACTCGCGGTCCAGGTCCCACAGCGTCAGGCCGTGGGTCGCGACGTCGAGGTCGGGGTGGCTGCGCTGCTTGTACTCCAGCGGGTCGGTGTCGGCCATGATGTGGCCGCGCACGCGGTAGGCGTGGATCAGCTCCAGGATCCGGGCCTGCTTGCTGATGTCCTCCTCGTGGCTGTGCGGGAGGTCGGCGGCCCAGCGGATCGGCTCGTACGGGATCCGCAGGCTCTGGAAGATCTCGTCGTAGAAGCCCTCGGCGCCGAGCAGCAGCTGGTGCAGGCGGCGCAGGAACTCACCCGACTGCGCACCCTGGATGATCCGGTGGTCGTACGTCGAGGTCAGCGTCATCACCTTGCTGACCGCGAGCTTGGCCATCGTCTCCTCGGCCGCGCCCTGGTACTCCGTCGGGTACTCCATCGCGCCGACGCCGATGATGCAGCCCTGGCCGCTCATCAGCCGCGGCACCGAGTGCTGGGTACCGATCGTGCCGGGGTTGGTGAGGCTGATCGAGGTGCCCTGGAAGTCCGGCAGCGCGAGCTTGTTGTCGCGGGCCCGGCGGACGATGTCCTCGTAGGCCATCCAGAACTCGGCGAACGTCATCGACTCGGTCGCCTTGATCGACGGCACCAGCAGCTGGCGGGTGCCGTCCGGCTTCTGCATGTCGATGGCCAGGCCGAGGTTGATGTGCTCGGGCTGGACCAGCGTCGGCTTGCCCTCGGTCTCGTCGTACGACGCGTTCATCTCCGGCAGCGTCTTGAGCGCCTTGACCAGCGCCCAGCCGACCAGGTGGGTGAACGAGATCTTGCCACCGCGAGCGCGCTTGAGGTGGTTGTTGATGACGATCCGGTTGTCGATCAGCAGCTTGACCGGCACCTGGCGGACGCTGGTCGCTGTCGGGACCTGGAGGCTGGTCTCCATGTTCTGGGCGGTCCGGGCCGGGGCACCCCGCAGGATCCTGCGCTCCGCGTCCGTGCTGGTCGCGGGAGCGGGCTTGGGCTGCGCTGCGGGCGGTTGGTTCACCGTTCCTCCGGTCGGGGCGCCGCCGGCCGCGGGCGCGGTCTGCTGCTGGGCCGCTGCTGCGGGCTTGGTCTGGGCTGGCTGGTCCTTGCTCTGGGTCGCCGTCGAGGCCGTGTTGGCCGTCGAGGCGGGGGCCGGGGCCGTCGTGGCGGCCTGCGCCGCCGGCGCGCTCGAGGCCGGTGCGGTCGCCGCCGTACCTCGGGCCGGTGCTTCCGGGGTCTTGTTCTCGGACACCGCATCGGGTCGGGGAGCGTCGGACGGGGCGGTGTTCACCGGCTTCGCGTCACCCGGGCTGTATTCCTTGAAGAAGTCGAGCCAGGCCGGATCCACCGACTTGGGATCCTGCTGGTACTTCTCGTACATCTCGTCGACCAGCCATTCGTTCGCTCCGAAGGCTGCAAGGGGATTTGTGTCTGATGGCTCGGTGGCCACTGGGCAGTTCGCCTCTTCCGATTGCGGGTCCGGTACCACTGTTATGACTACGGGAGTTATGGGGCTGCTCCCGAGGCAAGGCTAATAGCAGCGGCAAGACATCTACAGCCCGGGACCACCGGACCAGTGTGTCGAGTGGTTCCGCCACCGTGGGTTGATCGTTCGCGCCCTGGAACACCTGCGTTTCGGGTGTTTCAGCGTTGTTGCCCGCGGCGCCGCTCCTGACACCTGGCTCGGGCCCGGGCCGGACTGCGGGACGCGTTGCAGCGGTGGGGTTCCAGGCGTGGATCGAGGCCTTTCCGGAGTGCTCACTACGCCTGAGTGCCCACTGTATGCAACTGCGCGCTCGCCCCTGGTGATGACCGAGCGTACGCAAAAATGTGGCCAACGTCACGCAGCGGATCAGTCCAGTTCTCATTGATTGGCCAGCCCGCGGACCAGCTTGAGGCCGGACGGGGCGACGCCGTTCGGTACCGAGCGACAGGACATGTCGGCGAAATCGCTTCCCGGCCGCTCGGCGTGAGCGGGGATCGGGGACCGGGCGGGGAGACTTCCTGTCGTTCGGTACGGCAGCGCCAGGGTGGGCGACCGCGGCGGCATACTGATCCGATGGCGCTGACGGATGAGGCGATCGTCAAGATCAAGGAGATGATCACCTCCGGCGAGCTGGGCCCGGGGGACCGGCTGCCCAAGGAGGCGGACCTGGCCGCCCGGCTCGGTCTGTCGCGCAACTCGCTGCGCGAGGCGGTGAAAGCGCTGACGCTGGTCAACGTGCTCGACGTACGGCACGGCGACGGCACGTACGTGACCAGCCTGACCTCGGCGCACCTGCTCGACGCGCTCAGCTTCATGGTCGACCTGCACCGCGACGACTCGGTCCTGCAGTTCTTCGAGGTACGCCGGCTGCTCGAACCCGGCGTCGCCGCCCTGGCCGCGTCCCGGATCTCGCCGGAGCAGCTGGCCAACCTGCGGCTGCTCACCAGTGACCTGTCGCCGTCCGCCGACGTCGACGCGCTGGTCGAGAACGACCTGCGCTTCCACCGCGGCATCGCCGAGGCGACCGGCAACGCCGTCGTCTGCTCGCTGCTCGACGGCGTCTCGGGGGCCACCCAGCGCGCCCGCATCTGGCGCGGCGTCACCCAGGCGGGCGCCGTCGAGCGGACGCTCGCCGAGCACACCGCCATCCTGGACGCCCTCGAGCAACGCGACGCCGAGGCCGCCCGCGCCTGGATGACCGCCCACATCGCGGGCGTCGAGTCCTGGCTCCGCAAGGCGCCGTAAAACAGTTGGCCCGGGCTGATCCGGCTGGCTAGTCTTGTGGTGTCTTGTCGTCCAGGTCAGGGGTGCGGGTTGAACAACTGAGATCTCTCTTCAGCAGCGGTTGATCGCCACCGGTCGGTGCGCGGTCTCGTTCGAGATCTCGGAGTACCACCTGATGCTTGCCTCTTTGACGTGTAACGACCTCACTTTCGCCTGGCCCGACGGCGACGTGCTGTTCGACGGGCTCTCCTTCGCCGCCGGACCGGCGCGCTCGGGACTCGTCGGCCGCAACGGCGCCGGCAAGTCGACGCTGCTGCGGCTGATCGCGGGACGACTGACGCCGCAGCGTGGATCGATCCGGGTCAGCGGCGAGCTCGGGTACCTGCCGCAGGACCTCACCCTCGACACCTCGCTGCGGGTCGACGCCGCGCTGGGCATCGCGGACGTCCGGGCGGCGATCGGCGCGATCGAGTCCGGCGACGCCTCCGAGGCGAACTTCGCCCGGGTCGGCGACGAGTGGGACGTCGAGGAGCGCGCCCTGGCGCTGCTCGGCCGGCTCGGCCTGGGCGCGATCGACCTGGACCGTTCGGTCGGCGAGCTGTCCGGCGGCGAGACGATCCTGCTCGGCCTGGCCGCCGAGCTGCTCCGCCGCCCCGACGTCCTGCTGCTCGACGAACCCACCAACAACCTCGACCTGCGCGCCCGGCGGCACCTGTACGACGCGGTGGACGCGTTCCGGGGCGCGCTGCTCGTGGTCAGCCACGACCGCGAGCTGCTCGACCGCGTCGACCAGATCGGGGACCTGCGCAAGGGCGACCTGACCTGGTACGGCGGCAACCTCACGGCGTACGAGGAAGCCGTCGCCGTCGAGCAGGACGCGGCCGAGCGGATGATGCGATCCGCCGATGCCGACGTACGGCGGCAGAAGCGGGAACTGATCGAGGCACGGACGAAGATCGAGCGCCGCCAGGCGGGTGGGCGTCGTGCGTTCGAGTCCGGCAGCGTGGCCAAGATGGCGGCCGGCGCGATGAAACGCTCGTCGCAGGTCTCGGCCGGCAAGCACCTCGGCATGCACAGCGAGCGCCTCGACGCGGCCCAGGAGGCGCTGGCCGAGGCCGAGGAGAAGATCCACGACGACGACCACATCCGGGTGGACCTGCCCGACACCGCGATCCCCAACGGTCGCGTCGCCCTGCGCCTGCAGGACCTAAAGCTCCGCACCGGCCTGATCGCGAACCTGGAGATCCGGGGCCCCGAACGGATCGCCCTCACCGGCCCGAACGGCGCCGGCAAGTCCACCCTGCTGCACGCCGTCACCACCCTCGGCCTGCCCCTGGTCCCGGCCCGCCTCCTCCCGCAACGCCTCGACCTGCTGACCGACCACCTCTCCGTCGCCGAGAACCTGGCGATCCTTGCCCCCGGCACCGACAACAACGACCGCCGGGCCCGCCTGGCCCGCTTCCTCTTCCGGGGCCGAGCCGCCGACCAGCCCGTCAGCACCCTGTCCGGCGGAGAACGCTTCCGCGCCACCCTCGCCGCCCTGCTGCTGGCCGAGCCCCCACCCCAACTCCTCATGCTCGACGAGCCCACCAACAACCTCGACCTGGCGAGCATCACCCAACTCCAGGCAGCCCTGTCGTCGTACCAAGGCGCCCTGCTGGTCGCCAGCCACGACCTCCCGTTCCTGAAAGACATCGGCATCACCCGCTGGCTGTCCATCGAGAACAACCAGCTCCAAGAGATCGACCCCCTGTAACCATGCGCAGAGCAGGCAGCCTCCGCTGCATCCGCCGGGAACCCACCCAGACTCCCCAGCCACCCCGTACGGCGACCACAACCACACCCCACGGCCACAGGACCTGGCCGGTGGTCGCCCGCCCCCGCTACTCCCACCGAGGCCCCCGCTGAGGCGGTGAGCGGGGCCGGCCTGGCCCACCACACGCTGGTCTAGTCACACCCGTGTGCTCGAAGAGCGCCCACTCCAGACGGTTCGCCTCGTCATCCAACTCGGCGGACCACTGGTGCAGGCCTCGAAGTACGCCTCGTCTCCGTCCGTCCGCCTGGCTCCGTCCAGCTCGCCTTCCGGCCTCGTCCCGCCGGGCTCGTCCCGCCGGGCTCGTCGTTCCGGCCCGCGCCGGCCTCGGCCTAGGCCTGCCTGCCTGCCCGTCCGTCTGTCCGTCCGGCCCACCCGGTCCCGGCCCGCCCGGTCCTGGCCCGGCGGATTTGTGTTGCTTGGGGCAACGGTGGTGCGTTGTTCGACGACTGACGCGTTGTACGGCGTCAGTCGTCGAACAACGAAGCAGTCGACGGTCTGGACGAGGTTGGGAGCGGGGCGGGGCTGAGAGAGGACGGAACCGAGGGGGCAGAGGCGTGGTCGGGTGGAGGGCGAAGCCGGGGCAGGGACCGGCGAGGGCGGGCGAGGGCGGGCGAGGACGGGCGAGGACGGGCGAGGACGGGCGAGGACCGGCGAGGGCGGGCGAGGGCGGGCGAGGACAGGGGTGGGGCCGACGCGCGCTCGGGGTGTCGAGGGCTGGACCCTTGGGCTTCTACGCTTCGGGGGACCGGTTGTACGGGCCGGCTTACGGGTGGAGGAGCCGAGTTGTCTGGTCAGCAGTGGGGACCTCCTGGGCAGAACCCGCCGAATCAAGGGCCGCCGGCTGGGCAGCAGTGGGGGCCGCCTGCGGGACAGTACGGCCAGGGGACACCGCAGGGCATCGGCCCGTATCCGCCGCAGACGGCTGGGCAGTACCCGCCTCCTCAGGGGCCACCGCCGGGGCAGTACTACGGGCAGCAGGGGCCGTACGGGCCGCCGCCTGGCCAGTACGCCGGCCAGCAGTACGCCGGGTCGCCGTACGGGGCCGGGCAGCAGGGCTTCGGCTGGGGGCCGATGCCGCAGCCGCCGAAGAAGCGGCGAGGGTTGGGGCTGGTGGTGCTGGCTGTGGTGGGCGGGCTGGCCGTGCTGGCCGCCGTAGTGGTGGGGGTTGGGTTCTCGCTGACCGGGAAGGACGACTCGACGGCGACACCGCCGGTGGCGTCGCCGTCGTACGAGCCGACGGTGGAGGACAGCCCCACGGTGCCGACGGCAACTAGTGAGCCGCCGACGAGCGTGCCCGCGACGACGCGGCCGCCGACCAGTCCGCCGTCGCCGAAGCCGGCGCCGGTGTTGACGCCGTACCAGATCGCCGCGACGAACAAGCTGTACCGGACCGGCACGCAGGCATCGGTCGGCTGCCGCGAGTCGCGGGTCGGGCTCGGCAACCAGGCGAACTCGACGGCGTACTACCGCTCGTTGAAGGCCTGCCTGGACCGCGCCTGGCGGCGGCACGTGACCTCGGCGGGGTACCAGTTCCGGCCGCCGGGGCTGCTGACGATCGCGACCAACGGCAGCTCGCCCTGCGGCACGGCCATCGACGCGCTCGCCTTCTACTGCCCGTCGAACCACACGATGTACATGAAGGCCGACCTCGACATCCAGTACTGGAAGCAGTCGCAGACGTTCAGCCGGGCGGTGGCTTCGCACGCGGCGGCGCACGAGTACGGGCACGCCGTCCAGGAGCTGACCGGGATCCTCCAGGCGTCGCGGCGGCTCGGCTACAACGCGGCGACCCCGGCGCTCGAGCTGGAGATGCAGCGGCGCAAGGAGCTGCAGGCGTCCTGCTTCGGCAACCTGTTCCTCGGCGCCAACAAGGCCAGCTACGGCATCCGCGGCACGCTGCGCACCCAGTGGCTGTACGTCGTGAACAACACCGGCGACCGCCCCGAGCTCGGCGCCCGCGACCACGGCAGCACCCGCAACCACGGCATCTGGTCGCGACGGGCCTTCGACCGCCCGAACCTGGCCGTCTGCAACACCTTCACGGCCCCGTCGTCCCAGGTGAGCTGAGAGCCGCTACGGCGTCGGCGCGTCCTCGCGCAGCAGACCTGCCGACTTGAGGTCGGACCAGAAACCCGTCGGGACCTCGACGCGCGAGAGCGCTGCGTTGGCGTGGACCTCGGCCGCGGACCGGCAGCCGACAGCGATTCCCGCGACCGCCGGATGGAACACAGGAAAGGCCAACGCGGCCGACGGCAGTGTGATGCCGTGCGACTCGCAGACGTCCGCGAGCTGGTTGGCCTTGTCGATCAGTGCCTGGTCGGCGGGCGCGTAGTTGAAGGTGGCGTCCGACGCCGGCCGCGGCTGAGCCATCAGCCCCGAGTTGAAGACGCCGACGGCGATCACCTGCGTGTCGTTGTCCACACAAGCAGGCAGTACGTCGTCCAGCCCGTCGGGGTCGATCAGCGTGTACCGCCCGGCCAGCATGATCACGTCGACGTCGACCTCGCGGACGAAGCGCGTGAGCATCGCGGACTGGTTCATGCCGGAGCCGATCGCGCCGATCACACCCTGGTCGCGCAGCTCGATCAACGTCGGGAACGCGGTCGCGACGGCCTCCTCGTAGTGGTCGTCCGGGTCGTGCACGAACACGATGTCGAGCCGGTCGGTACCGATCCGGCGCAGCGAGTCCTCGATGCTGCGCAGCACGCCGTCGCGGCTGAAGTCCCAGCGGCGACGCCGCTTCGACGTCACCGCGAAGCCCTCGCCGTCGCCCTCCTCGGTGTCGGCCTCGTAGATGATCCGGCCGACCTTGCTCGACAGCGTGTACTCGTCGCGCGGCTTGCCCGCGAGCCCGGTGCCGAGCCGTTCCTCGGCCAGCCCGAGCCCGTAGTGCGGCGCGGTGTCGAAGAACCGCCAGCCCTCCTCCCACGCCGCCTCGACCGTCGCGACCGCGTCGGCGTCGGAGATCGGCGTGAACAGCCCGGCCAGCGGAGCACCGCCCAGCCCGATCCGCAGGTCCGTGGGGAAGATCTTCACGAGCACATCACCTTTCCACCGAAGGACAAAGCGAGAAAGACAGTACGCCGGTCAGCCGCGCGACGCTCGGCCCCGGCGGAGCCGGGGGAGGGGGAGGTTGGGGTCGGTCGAGCCGGGGCCCGGGGGCCGGGCCGGCTCGCGGCCGAGCCGCACGCCGCCGTACCGGCTCAGCTGGGCGGTGCAGGCAGCCGCAGATTCTGCATGCCGCCGTCGACCGCCAGCGCCGTACCGGTTGTCGAGCCCGACAACGGGCTCGCCAGGTACGCGATCGCCAGTGCGACCTCGTCCGCCGTCACCAGTCGTCCCATCGGCTGCCGTGCCTCCAGCGCCGCGCGCTCTGCCTGGGGGTCCGCGGCAACGTCCAGCAGCCGACCGACCCACGGCGTGTCCGCCGTACCGGGGTTGACGCAGTTGACCCGCACCCCCTCGCGCACGTGGTCAGCCGCCATCGCCATCGTCAACGCCAGTACGGCGCCCTTGCTGGCGCTGTAGACCGCCCGGTTCGGCAAACCGGCAGTCGCCGCGATCGAGCACGTGTTGACGATCGCCGCCGACGACGAGCGCCGCAGGTACGGCAGCACCGCCCGCGTCACCCGCGCGATCCCGACCACGTTCACGTCGAGCACGCGGTGCCACTCCTCGTCGTCGTTCGCCGTGACGTTGCCCTGGGCACCGATTCCGGCGTTGTTCACCAGGATGTCGATCCCGCCGAGCCGCAGCGCCGCCGAGGCGACCGCGTCGCGCACGGACTGGTCGTCGGTGACGTCGGCCGCGATCCCGGTCAGCGGCGCGGGCACGTCCGGCTTGAGGTCGAAGACCACCACCTCGGCACCTCGCGCGGCCAGCTGAGTTGCGGCGGCCAGGCCGATCCCCGACGCGCCACCGGTCACCACGGCCTTCAGGCCGGCGAAATCCGTCACTTCGACTGCTCCTTCGATTCGGTCCAGACCTTGCCCGCGGGGAACCGGAAGTCGCGCAACGTGCCGGCCTCCATCTCCGCGCTGTACCCGGCCCGCGTCGGCACGACGTAGTGCCCCGCCTCGATCACGACCGGGTCGAGAAAGTGCTCGTGCAGGTGGTCGACGTACTCGATCACCCGCTGGTCCGTACTACCACTGACCGCGACCAGGTCGAACATCGACAGGTGCTGGACCAGCTCGCACAGCCCGACCCCGCCGGCGTGTGGGCACACCGGTACGCCGAACTTCGCGGCCAGCAGCAGGATCGCGATGTTCTCGTTCACCCCGGCCACGCGGGCGGAGTCGATCTGCACGAACGCCAGCGACCCGGCCTGCAGCAGCTGCTTGAACACGACCCGGTTCTGCACGTGCTCGCCGGTGGCGACCCGGATCGGCGCGATCCCGCGCGCGATCGCGGCGTGCCCGAGGATGTCGTCGGGGCTGGTCGGTTCCTCGACCCACCACACGTCGTACGGCGCCAGCGCCTGCACCCAGGCGATCGCGTCGGCGACGTCCCAGCGCTGGTTGGCGTCGATCGCGATCCGGATGTCCGGCCCGACGGCCTCGCGGGCGAGCCGCATCCGGCGGATGTCGTCGTCGAGGTTCGCGCCGACCTTCAGCTTGATCTGGGTGAACCCGTCGGCGACCGCCTCGCGGCAGAGCCGGACCAGCTTCTCGTCGTCGTACCCGAGCCAGCCGGGCGTCGTCGTGTACGCCGGGTAGCCGCGCTCGCGCAACTGCTGCTCGCGCTCGGCGCGGCCCGGTTCGGCCTTGCGGAGGATCTCCAGCGCCTCGTCGCGGGTGAGCGCGTCGGTCAGGTAGCGGAAGTCGACCAGGTCGACGATCTGCTCCGGGCTCAGGTCGGCCAGCAGCTTCCACAGCGGGACGCCGGCCCGCTTGGCGGCCAGGTCCCAGACCGCGTTGACGACCGCGCCGATCGCCATGTGCATGACGCCCTTCTCCGGGCCCAGCCAGCGCAGCTGCGAGTCGTGCACGAGCGACTTCCAGAACCCGCCGAGGTCGGCCAGCGTCGCGTCGACGTCGAGCCCGGCGACGTGGTCGCGCAGCGCCTCGATCGCGGCGGTCTGCACGTCGTTGCCGCGGCCGATCGTGAACGCGAAGCCGTGGCCCTCGAGCCCGTCGCCGGCGTCGGTGCGCAGGATCAGGTACGCCGCGGAGTAGTCCGGGTCGGCGTTCATCGCGTCGGAGCCGTCCAGGTCCCGCGAGGTGGGGAAGCGGACGTCGTACGTCTCGAACTCGGTGAAACGCGGCATGGAGGACCCGTTCTTGGTGCGGAGGCGGAACGCAAAAGACTGCTGGTCAGAGATCCTATAGGATATGTGGCTCGCTCGTCACGGGTTTCCCGGAGTGGTTCAGGTCGACCGGTTAGAGTCGGCGACGTGGCGGACGAGGCGACGGGGGCGGGTGTGCTGCGGCTGGGCCGGCGCGAGTTCGGGCCGGGGCAGTGCGCGCTGATGGCCATCGTGAACCGCACGCCGGACTCCTTCTTCGACCGGGGAGCGACGTTCGCCACCGGCAAGGCCTACGACGCGATCGCCCAAGCGGTCGCCGACGGCGCCGACCTGGTCGACATCGGCGGGGTCAAGGCCGGGTACGGCGAACCGGTCAGCGAAGCCGAGGAGCTGCGCCGGACCGTCGACTTCGTCGCAGGGATCCGTGCTCGTCATCCTGACCTGGTGATCAGCGTCGACACCTACCGCAGCGGTGTCGCGCGCCGGGTCGGCGAGGCCGGCGCGGACCTGATCAACGACACTTGGGCCGGCGCCGATCCCGAGATGGCGGCCGCCGCGGCCGAGACCGGCGCCGGGCTGGTCTGCAGCCACGTCGGTGGGCTGACGCCGCGCACCGATCCGCACCGGATGGCGTACGACGACGTGGTGGCCGACGTGATCCGGACGACCACGGCACTGGCCGGGAAGGCCGTCGCGGCCGGCGTCCGGCGGGACGCGATCGTGATCGACCCGACCCACGACTTCGGCAAGAACACGCTGCAGTCGCTGGAGCTGACCCGGCGCCTGGACGAGCTGGTCGCGACCGGCTGGCCGGTCCTGGTCGCGGTGTCGAACAAGGACTTCATCGGCGAGACCCTGGACCTCCCGCCGGGCCGGCGCGGGTCCGGTACGTTGGCCGCGCTGAGCGTGTCGGCCTGGCTCGGCGCCCGGGTGTTCCGGGTGCACGACGTACCGGCCGCGCGGCAGGCGCTCGACCTGATCGCCGTACTGCGTGGTGCCAAGCAGCCCGCCGGAACCCGAAGGAGTCTCGCCTGATGCAGCGGTTGGCCGACCTCAGCGAGGCGGAGGTGATCGCGGCGTACCAGGTCGAGGACCGGACGGTGCCGCACCTGCGCAGCAACTTCGTGACCACCCTGGACGGCGCGGTCGAGATCGACGGGAAGTCGAAGGCGCTGTCCGGCCCGGCCGACCAGGAGATCTTCGGCAAGCTGCGGATGCTCAGCGACGTCGTGCTGGTCGGCGCGGGAACCGTCCGGATCGAGGGCTACAACCCGCTCCGGCTCGGCGCTGCCCGGCGGACCTGGCGGGTCGAGCAGGGCCTGGCGGAGAACCCGACGCTCGCGATCGTGTCGTCGCGACTGGATCTGGATCCCGCTGCCCCGTTCCTGGCCGAGGCGCCGGTGCGGCCGATCGTCTTCACGCACCCCGCGTCGCCGGCCGAGGCGCGCGAGGCACTGGCCGAGGTCGCCGACGTGGTGGTCTGCGGGCATGCCGGGGTCGACCTGCGCGAGGTCGTCAACACGCTCGTCGAGCGAGGGCTGCCGCAGATCCTCACCGAGGGCGGCCCGCACCTCCAGGGCGCGTTGACCGAGGCCGACCTGATCGACGAGATGTGCTTGTCGATGGCACCGATCCTGGCCGGCCCGGGCTCCGGCCGCATCACCGCCGGGCCGAGGGCGACGGGGTCTCGCGGCTACGTCCTGCACACGGCCCTGGCCGGTGACGACGGGTACCTCTTCTTCCGCTACCTACGCGAGGCCTGACATGCCGGTCGTCAGCGCCGCCGTCTGCCCGCACCCGCCGTTGCTCGTCCCGGAGGTCGCGAGTGGCGCCGCCACGGATCTCGACGACCTGCGCGCTGCGTGCCTCGTCGCCATCGACAAGCTGGCGACCGCCGACCGGCTGGTTGTCATCGGCGCCGGTCCCACCGCCACGCAGTACGACAGTGACGCAGCCGGCACCTTCACCCCGTACGGCGCTCGCGTCCAGGTCGGTGATGGCGTCCCGGTGCTGCCGCTGTCGCTGGCTGTCGGCGCCTGGCTGCTCAACCAGTCCAAGGCTGCCGAGCTCTCGCGGACCTACCTCTCGATCACCGCGGACCTGCCTCCCGGCGACTGCCTCGCGCTCGGACGAGAGCTTGCCAATGGCAACGACCGGGTCGCCCTCCTCGTCATGGGGGACGGCTCGGCCCGCCGGAGCGAGCACTCGCCGGTCCACCTGCATCCTCGCGCCGAGCTCTTCGACCAGACGGTCGCCGCGGCCCTCCACCTGGCCGACACGACGACGCTCGCCGCACTCGACCCGGCCCTCGCGGCCGAGCTCCACGCGGCGGGCCGCGCGCCCTGGCAGGTGCTTGCGGCAACGACCGGGCTGACCGGTGACCTGCTGTACCACGCGGCGCCGTACGGGGTCGGCTACTTCGTTGCCAACTGGACCTGATCCCGCTTCGGCAGCAGGAGCGGAGTTCCGAGCAGCAGGACGCCGGAGACGGTGATCGCGGTGAGCGGGCTGGTGATCGTTGCCAGGAGCCCCCAGATGACCATCGTCCCGGCCTGGGCGAGCTTGCTGCTGACACTCCACGCGGTGAGGACGCGCGCAGCCTGATCGGTGGGCGTGCGCTGCAGGCGCTCGGTGGCGGAGATCGGGTTGAAGATGCCCATGCAGGTGATCAGCAGTGCCTCGACGACGATCACCGTCACGAGCCCCGAGACGCCGGGACGGGTGAACGCGAGACCGAGCGGGAAGATCGACCGCAGCCAGCCGGTGACGATCATGACGCGGTGCCGCCCGAAGCGGGTCACGAGACGCGCCGAGAGGCGGGCGCCGACGAAGCCGCCGATGCTGGGGAGCCCGAAGGCCAGGCCGTACTGCCAGGCGCTGAGCTGGTACTCGCCGAGGAGGAGTACGGCCAGGAGCGGGGTGGTGGCCATGATCAGGCCGCTGACGGTGATGCCGTTGAGGTAGAGGCGCCGGAGGCCGGGGTCGTCGAGGATCAGGTGCCAGCCGCTGAAGAAGTCGGCTGCACGCAACCGGGCGCCCGAGCTCGGGGTGGGGGTGGGCGTCGGGGTCGGGGTCGGCCCGCGCCGTCCCGCCGTACTGCTGGGTGATGCGAGGTCGGTCCCGCGGATGCGGCGGACCGCGAGGGCGGACAGCAGGTAGCTGCAGGCGTCCGCGGCGACGGTGACGACCGGTCCGAGGACGACGACGAGTGCGCCGCCGAGCGGCGGTCCCAGCGCGGTCGCCGTCCAGCTCGTGCCCTCGAACCTGCCGTTCGCGGCGAGCAGTTGGTCCCTGTGGACAAGGTGTTTCAGGTAGGCGCCGGAGGCCGCGGTGAAGGCGATGTTCGCCGTACCGGAGACGATCGAGACGACGAGCAGCTGGGCGTACGTCAGCGCTTGGAACAGGTAGGCGATCGGGACCGTCGCCATCGCGACGAACCGGAGCAGGTCCATCGCGACCATCACCGGGCGTTTGGCGCGGTGGTCGATCCACGGGCCGAGCGGGAACGCGACGAGCGCGGCGACGGCGAGGCCGGCGGCCTCCAGCAGCGAGACCGCGATCGCCGACGCGTGCAGCTCCCGTACGGCGAGCAGCGGGAACGCGCCGAAGGCGATCCAGGTGCCGTACGTGCTGACGGCGTACGCCGTCCACAGGGCCTTGAAGTCTTGGGTGGGCACGGATCTCCTTTGCGACAACCAATGTGCAGGCCTGTGCATCACAGCCGTCCGGTGGCAGGCGGATCAAACAACCGTCGCGTCGGCGAGCCACAACGATCGGTTGGGCGTGCTTACGATGAGGCGGTGGATACCGAAGGGGTGCGGTCGTTCGTCCGGGCGGCGGAGCTGGGGCAGTTCCAGCACGCGGCGGACGAGCTCGGCGTGACGCAGCAGGCGGTCTCGAAGCGGGTCGCGGCGCTGGAGCGGGAGCTCGGCGTCCAGCTGTTCGCGCGGACTGCTCGCGGGGTCGAGCTGACGCTCGACGGGCAGGCCTTCCTGCCGCACGCCCGAGGCATCGTCGCCGGCGCCGAGCGCGCGGTCGGCGCGGTCAGGCCGGGGTCACGGGCGCTGCGGATCGACGTACTCGGTCTGCGGAGCGCGCAGGCCGTCGTACTGCACGACTACTGGCGGGCGCACCCGGAGATCGACCTCGACGTGGTCACGCTGCGGGTCGACGACCCGCGCGTCGCTGCCGCTGCGGTTGCGGCCGGCGAGGTCGATGCGTCGTTCCGTACGGTCACCTCCGCGCTGCCTCCCGGGCTGCAACTGGTCCGCGCCTTCGACCTCGCACTCGAGCTCCTGGTCGGCCCCCGGCACCCGCTCGCCGCCGCGCGAACCGTCACCCCCGCACAACTCCGCGGGCACCGCATCTGGATCCCGGGTATCGCGCCCCGCAGCGAGTGGGCCGAGTTCTACGACGAGCTCACCACGGCCTTCGACCTCCGGATCGACGCCGCCGGCCCCAACTTCGGCACCGAGGTCCTGCTCGACGCCCTGGCGGACTCCCCGGACCTGGCCACCCTCATCGGCACCCGCGACCGCTACCTGTGGCCCGCGTCGTACGACCTCCGCCGAATCCCGATCCAGAACCCGACGATCGCCTACCCGCTCTCACTCGTTCTGCCCCGAGACAACCCCCACCCGTCCCTCCAGGCAATCATCAACCACTGCCACACCCTGGCACCGCTACCCGACCCCACCTGGCTACCGACGTGGACAAGAACCCCGGGGTGAGGGATAAGCCAGGCAGCCGGCGACCAGCGCCCCATCCCGCACCCACGAACCGAGGCTGCGGACCGGCGCCCATGAACGAGGTGGTGGGCCCGCGCCCAACGAACCGAGGCTGCGGGCCCGCGCCCACGAACAGGCTGCGGCTCCCCCTGGGGAGGACAGGCAGCGGCTCCTCTGTTGTTTTCCGGCCGCAGCGGCCTCCGGGGGCTCGGCCTGGCCGGCCGCAGCTGCAGGGCCCGCGCCATACGCCCGAGGCTGCGGGATAGCTCACGGCCACGCGGCTGCTCTCGGACCCGCGAAGCGTGGTCCGCCGGCGGGGCGCCGCCCCCACCCCACCTCCGCGTAGCGGGGCCGACGGGGCAAGTCCGTGGCTACGAGGCTGGGGCGTGCTCTACGGGTACTGGGGTCCAGCGGGGTTCGGTGTTGGCCAGGTCGGTGTGGCCGCCGGCTCTTAGTTGGTCGGCCAGTTCTACTCGGGCTCCACGGACGGCGGCTACTGCCTCGTCGGCCGTGGGGTACGGCCCGGACCAGTTGCAGACGGCGTTGCCGGCGTACCAATCGCCTGCGGGGGACTGGCGGACGTGGGAGGCGGCCAGGCGGTCGGCTGGGTAGGTGTCGCCTCGGTCCGTGGCCAGGTGGATGACGGCGTCGACGGCGACGACCTCCGCCGTGAGGTCGAGCTTGGGCTGGAGGCGGACCGCGTCGGTGAGGACGAACTCGTAGCCCTCGGGGGCGAGTGTGCTGAGCCAGGTGAAGGCTTCCAGCGCGGTCTGGCGGAGGAGCTCGGAGTCGGCCGGGTCGGCGAGGGTGTGGACGCCGACCAAGCGGGTGTGCGTCGGGCGGAGCTCGTTCTGCCAGAGCCGGACTTGCAGCTCCGCCCGCCCGTCAAGGCGCCGGCCGAGGATGCGGGCCAAGCCGACGACGTCGAAGTTCAGCTCGTCCGGCGTCCGCCGCCGCCCCGGCTCCAGCGGCGCACCGGCCGCCGTACCGGAGGTCGTCCAAGGCCCCACATGCCACCGCTCGAGCACCGTCACCCGACCGAGATTAGCCCGCCGCCACAGCCGCTCCAGGCAGGACTGTCAGC
Source organism: Kribbella sp. DT2 (assembly GCF_049844575.1). Lineage (NCBI taxonomy): Bacteria > Bacillati > Actinomycetota > Actinomycetes > Propionibacteriales > Kribbellaceae > Kribbella > Kribbella sp. DT2. The sequence continues at coordinate 714,994 of NZ_JBNCLH010000003.1, forward strand.
TCTTGACCGGCGCCGGTACGTCGAACGTCTTGGCCAGGTCGGTGAGGATGACCCACGCACCCTGCAGCCCGACCGCGGTCATCCACGTGATGTCCGGGACCTCGTGCACCTTCGGCGCGAGCGGCTTCCACAGCGGGTTGGCCTTGAACTGCTCGGCGGTCTTCGCGCTCAGCCCCTTGTCGTCGGCGTACGTCGCGACGAAGATCGCGTCCGCGTCGGCGTCCTTGATCCGCTCGGCGCTGATCTCCGCGGCGAAGTCCTCGACGTCCTGCGACTTGGGCCGCTTCAGCCCGGCGTCCTTCAGCACGATCCCGGAGAAGCTCGCGGCCTGGTACAGCCGGGTCGGCCCGTCGACGAACCGCACCACCGAAATGGTCGGGTCGCCTGCTTTGGCGTTGATCGCCGCGCCGACGGTCTTGGCCGCCGCCTGGTACGACGCCAGCTCCTTCTCGGCCAGCTCCTCCTCGCCGAGCGCCTTCGCGGTCAGCCGGATGTTGTCCTTCCAGGTCGGCCCGGTGGTCTCCGACATCACGGTCGGCGCGATCGCCTTCAGCTGGTCGTACTGCTTCTCGTGCCGCACCTTCGCCGTGATGATCAGGTCAGGATCGAGCGCGGCGATCTTCTCCAGGTTCGGTTCGGCCAGCGTGCCGACCGACTCCGACTCCTTGCCGTACGTCGTCCGGTCGTCGCCCAGGTACTCCGGGAGCTCGCCGTTGATCGTGCGGTAGTCGGTGTAGCCGACGACCGGGGTGTCGAGGATCAGTGCCGCGTCGACGAAGCTCGCGTCCAGCGCGACGACCCGCTTCGGCTTGGTGGGGATCTCGGTCGAGCCCATCGCGTGCTCGACCGTTCGCGGGAAGCCCGCGCCGGCGTCGCCGCCGGCGGCCGGCTCGTCCTCACCGGAGGACCCGCACCCGGCCAGCGCGAGCGCGCTCACCACCAGAACAGCAGCCAGACGGCGGATCCTCACAAGCACTCCCCAGGACGTCGGTACGAGACAGCAGCACCCTACGTCACCGAGCTAAGGGTGCCCTAACCTTTTCCACAGGACGGATATCACGCTCGCGGATCGGTAAGGCTCACCTAAGATCACCCGGGTGAGGGTGTCGCGGCCGATGGCCTTGCTGTTGCTGCTGCTCCTCGTCGTGCTCGCGTTCGGCGCGAGCCTCGCGCTCGGCTCCCGCTGGCTCGGCGCGGACGCGGTCGTGAAGGCGTTGGTCGAGCCGTCCGGTTCCGACGCCGACGTGATCGTCCGCGACCTGCGCTTCCCGCGCACGGTGGTCGCCGTGCTGATCGGCTCCTGCCTCGGCGTCGCCGGCGCGCTGATGCAGGGCCACACCCGCAACGCGCTCGCCGAGCCGGGCATCTTCGGAGTCAGCTCGGGAGCCGCGCTGGCCGTCGTACTGGGACTGCAGCTCGGCGTCGCCGACTCGATCCGTACGACGGTCTGGTTCGCCCTCGTCGGCGCGCTCGCAGCGACCTTCGGTGTCCAGCGGCTGGCGACTCGGGGGAGTGGCGCGACTCCTGTCGGCCTGGCGCTGACCGGCGCCGCAGTGGCCGCTCTGCTCGGTTCCTTCACCTCGGCGATCGTCCTGCTCGACGCGGACACGCTGGACTCGTACAGGTTCTGGGCAGTCGGTTCGGTCGCCGGGCGCGGCCTGGACGTGGCAGTGCAGGTGCTGCCGTTCGCGGTCGTCGGTCTGCTGCTCGCAGTGGTCAACGCACGTGACCTCGACCTGCTCGCACTGGGCGACGACGTGGCGGCCGGGCTCGGCCTGTCGATCCGGCGCGCCCGCTTCGTCGGTCTGCTCGCCATCGGCCTGCTGACGGCAGCCGGTGTAGCCGCCTGCGGCCCGATCGGTTTCCTCGGCCTGATGGCCGGACACATCGCGCGCAGGCTCTTCGGGGCCCGCAACAGCTGGCTCATCCCGGCCGCCGGTCTCACCGGAGCGGCCGCGCTGATCCTGGCCGACCTGGTCGGCCGGCTGGTCGGTGGGGCCGGCGAGGTGCAGGCGGGCGTCGTACTGGGTCTGGTCGGTGCGCCGCTCTTCGTCCTGGTCGTACGACGCCGGGCGGTGGCCCTGTGACCACCAAGCCCCGCACCGTCGTGCTGGCCGCTGCCTTCGCACTGGCCGCCGTCGCAGCAGCACTCGTCTCCTTAAGCGTCGGTACGACGCGGCTCCCGCTGGCCGATGTGGTTGACGTCCTGCTCGGCGGCGGCCGCCACGGGACCCGCCTGGTCGTGCTGGAGCTCCGCATGCCTCGTGTGGCGACCGGACTGCTCGTCGGCATCGCCTTCGCCGTGTCCGGCGCTCTCCTGCAGACCCTGTCCCGAAACGCTCTGGCCAGCCCGGACATCGTCGGCGTCAACTCAGGTGCCTCGGCTGCAGCGGTCGCCGTGATCGTCCTGGCCGGCACCGGTGGCGGCAACATCTCCGGCGCCGCCGCGAAGGTCGGCATCCCGCTGGCCGCAGTACTGGGCGGTCTGCTCGCCACTACCGTCGTCGGCCTGCTCTCCATCCAGCGTGGGGTGGTCGACGCCGGTCGCGTAGTGCTGATCGGTGTGGGCGTCGCTGCGGCCGCCAACTCCTTGGTGGCTTGGCTCCTGGTGATCGGAGACGTCACCGACGCCGGACGGGCCGCGGCCTGGCTGGCGGGCTCGCTCAACTCCAGGACCTGGAGCGACGCGGTCCCTGTGGGTCTGGCTGTCCTGCTGCTGGTCCCGCTCGCTGTGACCTTCAACCGCAACCTGGAAGCCCTCGTGCTCGGTGACGACGTCGCCTCCTCGCTCGGCGTCCGGGTCTCGCGGGTCCGGATCGCCCTGCTGGTGATCGCGACCGTCCTGGCCGCCATGGCGACGGCCGGAGCCGGTCCGATCGCCTTTGTCGCTCTGGTCGCGCCGCAGATCGCCCAGCGGCTGGCCCGGTCGGAGCGGCCGCCACTGATGACCACGGCGATGCTCGGCGCGCTCTTCGTCACCGCCGCCGACCTGATCGCCCGGAACGGCCTGGAGTTGCTGCAGGTCGGTCCGTACGAGCTGCCGGTCGGCGTGGTCACCGCCGCGCTCGGAGCGCCGTACCTGATCCAGCTCATCGGCCGTCAGCAGAAGGGGCGCTGAACCGTGCACGTGGAGAACCTCACCCTGGCGTACGGCGCAGACAAGCCGGTCGTGGCCGGGCTCAGCCTGGAGGTGCCGGCGGGCCGGATGACCGCTGTGGTCGGGCCGAACGGCTCCGGCAAGTCCACACTGCTGCGGGGGATGAGCAGGCTGCTCAAACCGAGCAGCGGCCGGGTTCTGCTCGACGGCAAGGACATCCACACGCTCCCGGCGCGTGAGCTGGCCCGGCAGCTCGGCGTACTGCCTCAGGGCCCGGTGACTCCGGAGGGGATCACCGCAGCCGAGCTGGTGTCGCGCGGCCGGCACCCGTACCGCGGCCTGTTCGCTCGGCTCACTCCGGAGGACGAGCAGGCGATCGAGAACGCCCTGGACGCTGTAGAGCTCGCTGAGCTGCGGGACCGTCCGGTGGACCAGCTGTCGGGCGGCCAGCGGCAGCGGGTCTGGATCGCGATGGTCCTGGCCCAGGGCACGCAGCACCTGCTGCTCGACGAGCCGACCACCTACCTGGACCTGGCCCACGCGGTCGACGTCATGAACGTCGTGCACGCGGCCGCTCACACCTCCGGGCGCACAGTGGTCACCGTGCTGCACGACCTGACCCTCGCAGCCCAGTACGCCGACCACCTGGTCGTGATGGGCGACGGCAAGATCGCTGCTCAGGGCAGGCCGGTCGACATCCTCAGCGAGCGGCTCCTGGCCGACGTCTTCGGTCTGCGCGCCACGGTGGTCGAAGTCGGCGGAGCCCCTGTGGTCGTGCCCGACCGTAGGCTGGCGCTATGACGTACACCGCGAGCCGCCTCGCGGACCTGCTCGACGGGGAGATGGAGTGGCTGTCGGTTCGGGCCGCTGACCAGCTGCCCGGGCCTGAGTGGATCCACTGCGGTCCCCTCCTGCAGGAGCAGCTGGCCGGTGGCGACCCGACGTACGGGTGGCGGAAGGTGCTGCAGGACGAGTACGCGGCGGAGTACTCGATCGAGCCACCGGTGCGAGTGGCCGCGATGTTCGTGCTCATGTGGTACGTCTCGGTGCCGTCGATCGTGGCCGGACTGTCCACTGCGCTGACAGGTGTCTCACCGGACGTGTCACCGGACGCGCTGGCGTTCCGGCGCCACCCGACCGCGCACTACCCGGTGGAGGTCGCACTGCTCTCGGACCGGGTCGTCACGACCAGCGAGGCCGTGCAGCAGGTCGAGAGCCACACCAGGGCGTTCACCGACAGCTACCAGCCGGGCGTCAAACTCAGCTCGCGTCAGCGGCTCGGAGCGATCAGTGACGAGCTGCGGGCCGCCGTACAGATGCCCGAAGAGGCACGGCACGCGGTCGCCGCGGCCGCGGCGTTCCGGCTCGATCTGGACCGGACGATGCGGACGTCGTGCTGCTTCGTCTATGCGCTGCCGAACACGAATCCCTGCAGCACCTGCCCACGGATTTCCGGCGTGAAAGTGCCGATCTGAGGGCTGCGGCCGAAAACTGTCGGTGCTGCCGGGCACGCTGGACGGCATGAATTCCTTCCCTGCGACAGTGCGTACGTCATCGAGAGGTAACTCGCTATCGGTTGTCCCGGCCGGTGGCCGGAGTTAGGTTCGCTGACGTGACGGAGCCAGGTTCTACCGCGGCGACGACTCCGATCGGCTCCCGGGCCGAGGCGGAGGGGTACGTCGAGATGGTGTGCTTCAAGCACGGCCCTCCACAGCTGCACGGTGTCGAGCTGGAGTGGACGGTGCATCACGCGGACGATCCGCACCGGCCGCTCGACGCCGGACAACTGAGCAAGGCCCTGGGCGTGCACGCGCCCCCCACCCTGGTTCGGGGCAGCCCGCAGCTGCCACTCGGCCGGGGTTCTCTGGTCACTGTGGAGCCGGGTGGCCAGGTGGAGATCTCCGGCGCCGCCTCGGCCTCCGTGCCCAGGCTGATCGAGGACACCGTCGCCGACACGGCGGAGCTCAGAACCCTGCTGGACTCAGCCGGCCTCGTGCCCGGCGACCACGGCCTGGACGCCTTCCGTCCACCGCGCCGCATCCTCACCGTCCCGCGCTACGCGGCGATGGAGCACGCGTTCCAGCAGCTCGGCCCGCACGGCCCACGGATGATGTGCAGCACGGCGGGACTGCAGGTCTGCCTCGACGCCGGTGAGCCCGGCCAGGCAGCGCTGCGCTGGCGCGCCCTGCACGACGTCGGCCCGGCCCTGGTCGCCCTGTTCGCCAACTCGCGGCAGCGGACCGGCACGGACACCGGCTGGGCGTCGGCGCGGACGGAGGCGACCTTCGGCACCTGCGCACCGTTCACCGGACCACCACCGCTCGACGAGGACCCAGCAGCGGTCTGGGCCCGTACGGCGATGGAGGCGCCGGTGCTCTGCCTGCGCCGCGGCGACTCCTGGGAGGCGCCGGCCGGTCTGACCTTCGGGGCCTGGGCCGACGGCGCCCTGCCCGACGACAGACCGACGTACGACGACCTCGAGTACCACCTGTCCACCCTGTTCCCACCCGTGCGGCCCCGCGGGTACCTCGAGGTCAGATACCTCGACGCCCAGCAGGGGGACGGCTGGATCGAGCCGACGCTCCTGCTGATCGCGCTGATGTCCGACCCGGCCGTCACCGACCAGGCACTGGCCGCAGCCGCTCCGGCAGCGGGCCGCTGGTTCCCAGCCGCGCGGGACGGGCTCGACGACAAGCTCGTGCACCAGGCCGCGCGGGACCTGGTCGAGCTCGGCGCCCGAGTGCTGGACCGGACCGGCATCGACCAAGAACTGACAGCGCAGGTCGCAACCCGGCTGCACTGCATCGTCGACGACACCCAGAGAAGGCGAGCCTCATGAACCACCAACTGTCCGACCTGACGCCGGAGCAGCTGCGGGCCTTCGTCGCCGGGCAGCTCGAACGCTCCCGCGCCCGCACCGTCCAGCTGACCGACGCGGTCGACACCGACGACCTGGTCCGCCAGCACTCCCGGCTGATGTCCCCGCTGGTCTGGGACTACGCCCACATCGGCAACCAGGAAGAGCTCTGGCTGGTCCGCGACGTCGGCGGCCGCGAGCCGGTCCGGCAGGACATCGACGAGCTGTACGACGCGTTCATGCACGCCCGCGCCGACCGGCCCGCGCTCCCGCTGCTGAACCCGACCGAGACGAAGGCGTACGTCGTCGAGGTGCGCGACAAGGTGATGGACGTGCTCGACCACGTGAAGTTCGACGGCGGGCGCGAGCTGGTCGACAACGGGTTCGCGTTCGGGATGATCGTCCAGCACGAGCAGCAGCACGACGAGACGATGCTGGCGACGCACCAGCTGCGGACCGGTTCGCCGGTGCTGGACGCGCCGGCGCCGCCCGCGGGGCGACGGCTTCCCGCCGCGGAGATCGTCGTACCGGGTGGCGTCTTCGAGATGGGGACGTCGATCGAGCCGTGGGCGCTGGACAACGAGCGGCCCGCGCACGCGGTGCACGTCGCGCCGTACGTGATCGACACCGTGCCGGTCAGCAACGGGGACTACCTGGAGTTCGTGCTCGGCGGGGGCTACGAGAACGAGCAGTGGTGGTCGGAGGCGGGCTGGGCGCACGTCCAGAAGGCCTCGCTGGACGCACCGCGCTTCTGGGAGGTTGCCGACGGCAACTGGATGCGGACGCGCTTCGGGCATCGTGAGGCGCTGCCGCTGGACGAGCCGGTGATGCACGTCTGCTTCTACGAGGCCGAGGCCTACGCGAAATGGGCCGGCAAACGGCTGCCGACGGAGGAGGAGTGGGAGTTCGCTGCCCGCTTCGACCCCGCGTCGGGGCGGACGCGGCGGTTCCCGTGGGGTGACGAGACTCCTGGCGCGCAGCACGCCAACCTCGGCCAGCGGCACCTGCGACCGGCGCCGGTCGGTGCTTATCCCGCGGGTGCTTCGCCGCTGGGTGTCGAGCAGCTGATCGGCGACTGCTGGGAGTGGACCTCGAGCGACTTCACGCCGTACCCGGGCTTCCGTGCCTTCCCGTACGACGAGTACTCGCTGGTCTTCTTCGGCGCCGACCACAAGATCCTCCGCGGCGGTTCCTTCGGCACCGACGAGGTCGTGGCCCGCAGCACCTTCCGCAACTGGGACTACCCCGTCCGCCGCCAGATCTTCGCCGGCTTCCGCTGCGCCCGCGACCCCAAGCCCACGGAGCTCCACTAGTGTGCCGTCACCTGGCCTACCTGGGCCCGGAGAGGACACTGGCGTCGCTGGTGATCGATCCACCCCACTCGCTCTACAAGCAAAGCTGGGCCCCGTCGGACATGCGAGGCGGAGGTTCGGTCAACGCCGACGGCTTCGGCGTCGGCTGGTACCCGGCGGCCGAAGGCCAGCCGTCGGGGGCGAGCGACCCCTCCTCCTCCATCCTCGCGTCCTCCGGCTCCGCAGGAGCCGGAGGACGCGAGGAACCCGTGCGGTACCGGCGCAACGTGCCGATCTGGGCCGACGAGAACCTGCCCGGTCTGGCCCGGAGCATCCGGTCCGGTGCGGTGCTCGCTTCCGTGCGCAACGGCACCACCGGTATGCCGCTCGGCGAGGGGGCTGCCGGGCCGTTCGTGCACGGGCGGTGGCTCTTCAGCCACAACGGGATGATCCGCGGCTGGCCGGGGTCGTTGACGAAACTCGCCGAGGGCTTGCCGGTCACCGACCTGCTGACGCTCGACGCGCCGGTCGACTCCGCGCTGCTGTGGGCGCTGGTCGTCCAGCAGCTCGCCGCCGGAGTGCCGGCCGCCGATGCCGTGGCGGGCGTCGTACAGAAGGTGGAGGAGGCCGCTCCAGGATCGAGGCTCAACATCCTGCTCACCGACGGCGAGCAGCTCGTCGCGACCACCTGGACGCACTCGCTGTGGGTCAGGCAGACCGACGACTCGGTCGCCGTCAGCTCCGAGCCGTGGGCCACCGACGACCCGACCTGGAAAGAACTTCCCGACCACACCCTGCTCACCGCGACCCGGTACTCCTGCTCCACCACCCCGATGGAAGGACGACAGTGACCCTGATCGACGTTCATCTGACCCCGGACTACACCTCCCGCGCCCTGAGGGAGGACGCCCGGGCCGGACTGACCGCGGACCCGAAGTGGCTGGCGCCGAAGTGGTTCTACGACGCCCGCGGCAGCGAACTCTTCGAGCAGATCACCCGCCTGCCCGAGTACTACCCGACCCGCGCCGAGCGCGAGATCCTGCAGGCCCGCGCCGCCGAGATCGCCCAGCTCACCGGTGCGCACACCCTGGTCGAGCTCGGCTCCGGCTCCTCGGAGAAGACCCGCCTGCTGCTCGACGGCCTGCGCGACCACGGCACGCTGAACACGTTCGTCCCGCTCGACGTCTCCGAGACAGCTCTCCGCGAAGCAGCCGCGGCGATCAACGCCGACTACCCGCAGCTCACCGTGCACGGCGTCGTCGGCGACTTCACCGCCCACCTCGACAAGCTCCCCGGTGAGGCCCCGCGCGTGGTCGCCTTCCTCGGCGGCACGATCGGCAACCTGCTGCCCACCGAACGCGAGACCTTCTACACCTCGGTCCGCGACGTCCTCGAACCAGGCGAGTGGCTGCTCGTCGGCACCGACCTGGTCAAGAACCCCGCCACCCTCGTCGCGGCGTACGACGACAGCGCCGGGGTCACCGGCGAGTTCAACCGCAACGTCCTCCGCGTCCTCAACCGCCAGCTCGGCGCCGACTTCGACGTCGACTCCTTCACCCACGTCGCCGTCTGGGACCCCGAGAACGAGTGGATCGAGATGCACCTGCGCGCCGACCGCGCGATGAAGGTCCTCATCCCCGAGATCCGCCTCGAGGTCGACTTCGCCGAAGGCGAGGAGATGAGCACCGAGATCTCCGCCAAGTTCCACCGCTACGGCGTAGAAGCCGAACTGGGCAAAGCAGGCTTCACCCCCGCCGCCTGGTGGACCGACACCGAAGAACGCTACGCCTTGTCCCTCTGGCAGGCGATCTGACCTCAGTACGACGACGCGCCCGGCCGGACCCCGCCTGTTTCCGGCCGGGCGTTTGGCGTGCTGGCTCCTGGGCGGGGGCGTACGCGGGCGGTGCGGGGGAGGCGGCGTCCCGGACCTTGGTGTTCAGGTGGTCGACGGGATCCTGCCTCCTGGGTGGTAACGTTTCCAAGGCTTACTGTCGGGTGACGATGCCGTGCTGTGAGAGGGAAGTCGACCCCGTGACCGAAACGCTTCCACGCAGTCCCGACGCCAGGCCGCCGACGATGATCGACGTGGCCCGGCGCGCCGGTGTCGGGCTCGGTACCGTCTCCCGGGTGGTGAACGGCGGCGCCGGGGTCCGGGCGGAGACCGCCGAGCGGGTCCGGGCGGCGATCGACGAGCTCGGGTTCCAGCGCAACGAGGTTGCCCGCGCGCTCCGGCCGGGCAAGAAGTCGTCGAGTCTCGCGCTGGTGCTGGGCGACCTGACCAACCCGTTCTTCGCCACCATCGCGAAGGCGTCGCTGGAGGTCGCCGGGCAGTCGGGCTTCGCCGTCGTGCTGGGCAGCGTGGACGAAGACCCGGAGGGGGAGAAGCGGGCGATCCAGGAGCTGATCGGGCGCCAGGTCGCCGGGCTGATGATCGTGCCGGACCAGAGCGATCACTCGTTCCTGACGTCGGCCGGCGTCCCGGTGGTCTTCGTCGACCGGCCCGCGCACGGGATCGACGCGGACATCGTGATGGTCGACAACGAGGCCGGCGGCAAGGTCGCCACGGATCACCTGCTCGGGCAGGGGCATCGCCGGGTCGCGGTCCTGCTGGCGCCGTCGTACTACACGACCGGACGGCGGTTGCGCGGCTACCGCCGGGCCCACCGCGAGGCCGGCGTACCAGTGGACGAATCGCTGGTCGTGCAGCTTCCCGAGGGCACCGCCGAAGCAGCCGAGAGGGCAACCAGCGAGCTGATGGACCGGGCCGATCCGCCGACGGCGCTGTTCGCCTCCACCAACTTCGTCACCGAAGGCGTCCTGCGCGGCCTCGGCGACAACACCCGCCCGGCCGTCGTCGGCTTCGACGACTTCCGGATGGCCGACATGCTGCCCACGCCGGTCACGGTCGTTGCCTCCGACATCGCGGACCTCGGGCGCATCGCCGCCCACCTCCTGCTGGCCCGCGCCGCCGGCACCGAGACGCGGCCACCGCAACGCATCGTCCTGCCCGCCGTACTGATCCAGCGCGGTTCGGGCGAGCGGCCACCGGTCTGAGGACGTGCCGAGGCGCCCGGTCGGAGGGGCGGGTACGACCGGACGCCTGTCGTGGATGGATCAGTCGAAGGGTGGATCAGAAGTTCGGCCAGGCCCAGCCGAGGTAGCTGTTGAAGTACGGGAGCTTGGCCAGACCGATCTTGTTGTTGACGCTGGTGGCCCAGAAGTAGCCGTCACCGCGAGCCACACCGACATGTCCGTACGGCGCCGCGAGGTCCCAGAAGACCAGGGCACCCTTCGGCGGGTTGAGGTCGCCGCGGTGGGCCTCGCCGCGCGCGACGGCGGCGTTCCAGTTCGCCTTGGCCGAGGCGTGGATCGCGGTCTTGCCGTACGAGTTCTCGGCCGCCTTCTCGCAGTACCCCTGGAACGCGGTCGAGCCGTTGCGGGCCGAGTACCAGGCGATCGCCTTGTCGGCGCGCGGGTTGCTGGTGCACAGCGGGGCGACCAGGCCGCCGCTGCCGGTGTTCACGTAGGAGTCGGAGATGAAGCCCTTGCCGGGGATGTGGTCCCAGATCAGGCTGCGACCGAACTTGCCGGTCACCGGCTCGCCGTAGATCTGGCAGTCGATCTCGACCGGGCCGTTGGGCTGGGTGCCGACCGAGGCGAAGCTGAGGGCGTTGCCGGACCGGATGGTGACGCCGGTCCCGCCGTCGGTGACGACGGTGCCGGTCGCGGCGTGGGCGGGGGCGGTGGTGACGACGGCGGTGGCGACGACGGCCGAGCCGCCGATCAGGGCGGTGGCGGTGGCGCGGGCGATGGTACGGAGGAGGGCGGTCCGCATGAGCTGCATCCTTTTCGCTCGGGTGCCTTGGCGAATCGGCACTGCTTGCAGAGAATCAAAGAGTTACCGCGTTGTCGCAGTGGGCAACGAAAACAATTAACCATCCGTGGGTAAACTCTGTGGACTAGTAACGGTGAGACCGGGAGTACACCGTGAGGCCAGCTCAGGCACGGACCGTGATCGGCAGCCGGATGCGCGAGCTCCGGGAGGCGGCCGGCGTCCCTCTCACGCGCGCCGCCGACCTGTCCGGCTGGGACAAGGGACACCTGTCCCGGGTCGAGCGCGGCCACACCAAACCCAGCCGCGAACTGATCGAGTGGTACGACGAGCAGTTCGGCGCCGACAGCTCGCTGGTGAACCAGTTGGTCGAGCTCGACGCCGCCGTCCGGGCCGGCAAGGACGTGTCGCAGCGTGACCAGCGCCGCCACGTCCAGCCGGTCGTCCTGGGTGGATCCGTGCCGGTGGACTACCACCCCGACGACCGGGCGGAGTTGGTCGGCGAGTGCATGCCGGACGGTACCCGGGTGGTCCGGGACCAGAAGTTCGAGAAGACCTGGGAGATCCGCAACAGCGGCGAACGCCCGTGGCAGGACCGCTGGCTGACCCGGCAGGGCGCGGCCGCGACGCCCGGCTGGATGCGTTCACCCCGCTCGGCGCGGATCCCGGACGCCCTGCCGGACCAGATCGTGACGGTCCGGATGCTGCTGCAGGCGCCGTCCCAGGTCGGCGCCTCCACGGCGTACTTCAAGATCACCGATGACGCCGGCCGGCTCTACTACCCGGGCCTGGAGTCCCCGCCGATCTACTGCACGATCCACACCGTCTACGAGTTGTAGGGGCTCTCCCGACGCAAGTTTGCCCTTGAGTGGGGCTTGACCCCTGGTAACTGCCCGGTCAGGCGATTTAGGTTGCCGTATTCCTGTCCGCCTGGAACAACGGGAGCCCGAGCGTGTTCACTACCCGCAAGATCGCGGTGGCCGTAGCAACAGCCACCGCCGCGGCGCTGGTCCTTCCGCTGCTGACGGCCACCACGGCCGCAGCCGCGCCGAAGCCGACCGATCCGCCGACGCCGTCCATCCCGCAGAAGTACCTCGACCAGCCGATCAACTGGTCGGTCTGCTCGTTCGACGCGCAGGTCAAGTCGCTCTACCCGCAGGCCCCCACCACCAACTGCGCCAAGGTGAAGGTGCCGATGGACTGGGCCAACCCGACCGCGCACCCCGACGTCGAGGTCGCCATCGCCTACAGCAAGGCGACCGGTACGTCGAAGGGCCTGATGGCCTCCAACCCCGGCGGTCCGGGCGGCGCCGGCCTGAACCTGACCGCGGCCCTGGGCACCGACAAGCCGCAGCTGTTCAGCGACTTCGACCTGGTCGGCTTCGACCCGCGCGGGTTCGGTCAGAGCACGCCGCTGCAGTGCGTCACCACCGCCGAGGCCCTGAACGCGCTGCCGGTGACGCCGGACTACAAGGAGCGCACCAAGCTCACCCACAAGGTCGAGATGGCCGAGGCCAAGCTGCAGGCCGACGCCTGCTCGGCGACCGAGTTCGGCCAGTTCGTCAGCAGCCAGCAGACCGTGTTCGACATGGACTTCATCCGGGCGCTGCTCAAGGCCCGGCAGCTGAGCTTCATCGGCTACAGCTACGGCACCTGGCTCGGCGGCTGGTACGCCGACACCTACCCGTCGAAGGTCGGCCGGTTCGTGCTGGACTCCAACATGGACTGGACCCACACCCAGTGGGACAACGTGAACTTCGACCCGTTCTCCGGCCAGCGCCGCCGCGACACCCAGCTGTTCCCGTGGATCGCCCGGCACGCCGACCAGATCACCGGCCTCGGAAAGACGCCGGCGCAGGTCCTTGCCAAGTACAACGGCGTCCGCGCGTCGCTGGTCACGCTGGTCAAGGCCGGCGAGAGCTCGGTCCGCGGTGACGGCCTGGACGGCAACATCTACAGCGCGATCTACGGCAACGTCCGGTTCATCCGGGCGACGCTGGACGTCCTGGTGCACGACGAGTTCGTGAAGGACCCGGACGCCGGTGAGATCACCGTGCAGCACGTCGACCGCGCGTGGGCCCGGCTCGCGCCGGAGCTGCAGGCCTTCGACACGCTCGCCGCGATCAGGGCCCGGTACGGCGTGACCGCCGCGGCCGCGACCGCCACGGCGGCCGCGCAGGTCGACTCGGCCAAGTCGGTGCTCGCCGACGCCCGCGAGACCGCCGCCCGCGCGACCTCGGGCGACCAGCCGGTGAACCTCGGCGCGATCGGGAACACCGTGCGCTGCAACGACACCGCCTGGAACAAGGACCCGAACTTCTACACCAAGGAAGCCGACAAGATGGCCAAGAAGTACGACTTCTTCGGCTACATGAACGGCGTCCCGATGTGTGCGTACTGGAAGTACGCCCCGCAGGACCGCAACCTGGACCTGAAGGGCTCGCCGCGGATGCTGATCGTCCAGGGCGAGCTCGACCCGGCGACGGCGTACGAGGGGTCGCTGCGGACGCACAACGACACCCAGCAGGTCACCCGGTTCGTCGCGATCGACGACGAGGGCCAGCACGGCCAGTACATCGGGTCGGCGTCGGCGTGCGCCGAGGCGATCGGTGACCGGTTCGTGTTCGGCGGGGAGCTGCCGGGCAAGGACCAGGTCTGCGGCACCAGCCCGCTGCCGGCCGAGCTGTCGGTCTACCCGGTCAAGGGCCCGGTCGACGGCAAGGCGGTCCAGCTGCCGAAGTCGAAGGCCGGCTCGCTCAAGGTGAGCTCGCTGCTGCAGCAGACGCTCGACACGGTGGCGGCCAGCTCGCTGCGCTAGTCACCCCGTACGACGAAGGCCCCGGCGATCTCGGTCGCCGGGCCTTCGGTCGTGTCTGGCAACTAGCGGGCGTCGGCCTGACGCGCGTCGTACTCGGCGTCCAGTTCGGCCTTGCGCTTCACCCAGCGCTCGCTCAGCCCGTCGACCTCCTCCTGGATGAACGCCAGGAAGCCGAGCGTCGAGCTGACCCGGCGGTGCGACTCGCTGCCCGGCTCGAGCACGTTGATCAGCTGGCCGAGGATGTCCTCCCAGCGTGGCAGGAAGCGGTCCTGCCGCATCATCGACTCGTACCAGAAGTCGTCCTGCACGACGTACACGTCGCGCCGGCTGCCCGGCTCGCGCTCGCGGCTGGCCAGCCGCATCTGCAGCAGGTACCGCACCGCGCCGGAGACCGCCGCGGGGCTGGCCTGCAGCTGCTCGCACAACTCGGCCGAGGTCATCCGTCCGTCCTCGCTGGACAGGACGGCGGCGAAGACCCGGGCCGACATCCGCGGCCAGCCGGTGTCGGCCAGCAGGTTGCCGAATCCCTCGGCGTACCGCTGGACGGCCGCGTCGTCTCGTTGTCCGTTCATCGCCCCATCATCTCCTCTCGGTGACCGGAATCCCTGACGTGTGAGAGACACGTTAGAAAGATTCACAAATTACTGAATGAAGTGTAGCTTCTGAAACATGACATCAGCCATCATCGTCTCCGGACTGCACAAGTCCTACGGCGCGACGCACGCGCTCGACGGTCTCGACCTGGACGTCGCGACCGGCGAGGTGCACGGCTTCCTCGGCCCGAACGGCGCGGGGAAGTCCACCACGATCCGGGTTCTGCTCGGTCTGCTCCGCGGCGACTCCGGCGATGTGTCGCTGCTCGGCGGCGACCCGTGGCACGACGCCGCGGCACTGCACCGCCGGCTCGCCTACGTTCCGGGTGACGTGAACCTGTGGCCGAACCTGACCGGTGGCGAGGTGATCGACCTGCTCGGCCGGCTGCGCGGGGGGCTGGACCCGAAGAAGCGCGACGACCTGCTGCGCCGCTTCGACCTCGACCCGACCAAGAAGGGCCGGACCTACTCCAAGGGCAACCGGCAGAAGGTCGCGCTGGTCGCGGCGCTCGCCTCGGACGTCGAGCTGCTGATCCTGGACGAGCCGACCTCCGGGCTCGACCCGCTGATGGAGGAGGTCTTCCGTCAGTGCATCGAGGAGGAGCGGCACCGTGACCGGACCGTGCTGCTGTCCAGCCACATCCTGTCCGAGGTCGAGGCGCTCTGCGACCGGATCAGCATCATCCGCAAGGGCAATGTGGTCGAGACCGGCACGCTGGCCGACCTGCGGCACCTGACCCGGACGTCGATCCAGGCCGAGCTGGCCGCCTCGCCGAACGGGCTGGCCTCGTTGCCCGGCGTCCACAGTCTCGAGGTCGAGGACAATCGGGTGCGCTGCGAGGTCGACACCGCGCAGCTCGACGGCCTGATGAAGCAGCTCGCCGCGAGCGGGATCAAGAGCCTCGTCGCGCAGCCGCCGACGCTGGAGGAGCTGTTCCTGCGGCACTACGAGGACGACACCGCAACGCCTGAGATGGCTGATGCCTGATGAAGGACTTCATCGGTACGTCGACCCTGGTCCGGCTGGCCCTGCGCCGGGACCGGGTGCTGATCCCCTTGTGGGTGGTCGTCTTCGCGATCACCGCTGCCGGTTCGGCGCAGGCCTCGATCGAGGTGTTCCCCGACGTGCAGTCCCGGGTCGAGGCAGCCGCCACGACGAACTCGTCGCCCGCGCTGCTCTCGCTGTACGGCCGCATCTTCGACCCGACCTCGCTGGGCGAGGTGTCGCTGTTCAAGCTGACCAGCTTCGGCGCCCTGCTGGTCGGGTTGCTGGCCGCGATCATCGTCAACCGCCACACCCGTGGTGAGGAGGAGACCGGCCGGCTCGAGCTGCTCAGCGCCGGTGTCCTCGGCCGGTACGCCGCACTGGCAGCCGGTCTGATCGTTGCCTCTGGCACCGTTATCCTGCTCGGCCTCTTCAGTGCCCTGGGTCTCATCGGCGCGGGCCTGCCGGCCGCCGGGTCCTTCGCCTTCGGCCTGACGTGGGCCGCGGCCGGCCTGGCCTTCGCCGGTGTCAGCGCGCTGATCGTCCAGCTCACCGAGAACGCCCGGACGGCGACCGGCATGACCGCCGTCGTCCTCGGCGTCGCGTACGTTTTGCGCGCGATCGGCGACTCGTCGGCCAGCGGCAGTTCCGAGTGGGTCTCCTGGCTGTCGCCGATCGGCTGGACCCAGCAGATCCGCCCGTTCGCCGGTGACCGGTACGTCGTCGCGCTGCTGCCGATCGCGCTGCTCGCCGTACTGGTGGTCGCCGCTTTCGCTCTGCTTCGCCGCCGTGACATCGGCGCCGGCCTGGTCCGCCCACGCCCCGGCCCGCCGGTCGCCGCCCGGTCGCTGAACTCGCCGCTCGCCCTGGCCTGGCGCCTGCAACGAGGAGCGCTCTACGGCTGGTCCGCCGCGTTCCTCCTGCTCGGCCTGATCGTTGGCAACATCGCCAGCAACGTCGACGGCTTCGTCACCAGCGACAGCGCGAAGGAACTCGTCCAGAAACTCGGCGGCGTCGAGGGCATCACCGACGCCTTCCTGGCCACCGAAACCGGACTTCTAGGCCTTCTGGCCAGCGCCTTCGGCATCCAGGCCGCCCTCCGTCTCCGCTCCGAGGAGACGGCCCTCCGCGCCGAACCCCTCCTGGCCACCGGCGTCACCAGAACCCGCTGGCTCTCCAGCCACGTCCTCATCGCCCTCCTCGGCACCACGCTCCTGGCACTCCTGGGCGGCCTCGGCAGCGGTATCTCCAGCGGCGCCTCGCTGGGCAACATGGGCCACCAGATCCCACGCCTCCTGGCCGCCGCCGCAGTCCAGCTGCCGGCCACCTGGCTCGTCACCGCTCTGGTCATCCTCCTCTTCGGAGCCCTGCCCCGCGCGATCACCGCCGCCTGGTTCCTCTACGGCCTCTTCCTCCTGATCGGCCAGTTCGGCTCGATCTTCAACCTCCCGCAGTCCGTGATGAACCTCAGCCCCTACGCCCACACCCCCCGCCTCCCCGGCGGCGAGTTCTCCGCCACCCCGCTGATCTGGCTGCTCGCCATCACCGCGGCCCTCACCGCGGCGGGCTACACCACCTTCCGTCGCCGAGACATCGGCTGACCCCGAACCTCCACCACTCACCAACCTCTCCTCCGGCCGCCGCTCGCGTACCTCGTACGCCGAGCGGCGTCCGCGCGTGAAGGCTTGGTGAGTGGTGGAGGTACCCGCCGTCTACGATCGGCTGGTGGATTCGGTGCTGAGTGACCCGTCGTCCGGCTTCGTCGAGTTCTGGACCGAGCGGCACCTGTGCGTGTTGAGCACCGTGCGGAAGGACGGGTCAGTGCACTCCGTTCCGGTGGGGGTGACGGTCGACTTCGAGGCCGGGGTGGCTCGGGTGATCTGCAGCGGGACCTCGCACAAGGCCCGGGTGGTTCGGGCGGCCGGGGCCGAGGGGGCCGCGGTGGCGGTGGCTCAGGTGGACGGGCGGAAGTGGTCGTCGCTGGAAGGCCGCGCGGTCGTGCGCGATGACCCGGCCGACGTGGCGGAGGCCGAGCGGCGGTACGCGGAGCGGTACAAGCAGCCGCGGGTGAATCCCCAGCGGGTCGTGGTGGAGATCGCCGTGACCAAGGTGCTCGGCAATGTCTGAGTTGACGGTCGTCGGTGTAGGGGCCGATGGCTGGGACGGGTTGTCCCCGGCAGCGCGGCAGGCGGTGGAGGCCGCTGAGGTGCTGATGGGGAGTGCCCGGCAGCTGGCGCTGGTTCCTGACGTCGCCGAGAAGATCGCCTGGCCGTCGCCGTTGTCGGAGTCGCTGCCGGGGTTGCTGGCGACGTACGGAGCCCGGAAGATCTGCGTGCTGGCCAGCGGTGACCCGACCTTCCACGGCATCGGTACGACGCTCACCCGGCTGCTCGGCCCGGACGCGGTGCGCGTCATCCCGCACCCGTCGAGTGTTTCGCTGGCCTGTGCGCGGCTCGGCTGGCCGCAGGACCAGATCGAGGTGGTCAGCCTGGTGGGTCACCCGCTCGAGCTGATCCACCCGCACGTCCAGCCGGGCCGGCGACTCGTCGTACTGAGCTGGGGGCCGCACACGCCGGCTGAGGTCGCGCGGCTGCTGACAGATCGCGGGTACGGCGGCTCGACGGTCACCGTGCTGGAGCGGCTCGGCTCACCCGACGAGACGGTCAGGACCCGCGCGGCGCGCGACTGGGACCACACCGTCGACGCCCTCAACGTCATCGGCGTCGAGTGCCGACCGGATCCCGACGCCTCGCTGCTACCGACCAGCCCCGGTCTGCCCGACGCCGTGTACGAGAGCGACGGCCAGCTCACCAAGCGCGAG
Source organism: Kribbella sp. DT2 (assembly GCF_049844575.1). Lineage (NCBI taxonomy): Bacteria > Bacillati > Actinomycetota > Actinomycetes > Propionibacteriales > Kribbellaceae > Kribbella > Kribbella sp. DT2. The sequence continues at coordinate 733,289 of NZ_JBNCLH010000003.1, forward strand.
GTCCGCGCGGTCACGCTGTCGCGGCTGGCTCCGGTCCCCGGGCAGCTGCTCTGGGACGTCGGCGGCGGCGCCGGCAGCATCGCGATCGAGTGGACCCGCCACCACCCGAGCTGCCGCGCGGTGGCGATCGAGCGTGACCCCGACCGGGCGAAACGACTCGACCGCAACGCGGCGAGCCTCGGTGTGGTCGTCAGGACCACAGTCGGTGCGGCACCCGAAGCACTCAAAGATCTGGAGAGCCCTGACGCGATCTTCATCGGTGGCGGTGGCACCAAGCCCGGCGTGGTCGAGACCTGCTGGGAAGCACTCAACCCTGGCGGCCGCCTGGTGATGAACGGCGTCACCCTGGAGACCGAGACCCTGATCGCCCGCTGGTACGCCGAGCTGGGCGGCGACCTCGTCCGCCTGTCGGTGCAGCGCGCCTCACCGGTCGGCGGGATGACCGGCTGGCGTCCCGCGATGCCCGTGACGATCTGGAGCGTGACCAAGTGACCGTCCACTTCATCGGCGCCGGACCGGGCGCGGCCGACCTGATCACCGTCCGCGGCCGCGACCTGATCGCGAGCTCACCCGTCTGCCTGTACGCCGGTGCGCTGGTCCCGCTCGAGCTGCTCGACCACTGCCCGGACGGCGCCCGCAAGGTCGACACGGCCAACCTCGACCTCGACCAGATCCTCACCGAGCTGTCGGCCGCGCACGAGCGGGGCAGCGACGTCGCACGACTGCATTCGGGCGACCCGTCGGTGTTCTCCGCGATGGCCGAGCAGATGCGCCGGCTCGACGCGCTCGGCATTCCGTACGACGTGACACCCGGCGTACCGGCGTACGCGGCGGCCGCTGCCACGCTGCGCCGCGAGCTCACCGTGCCCGAGGTCGGCCAGACGGTGATCCTGACCCGGGTCGGCGGTCGCGCGACCGCGATGCCGCCGGGGGAGAGCCTGGCCATGCTCGGCGCGAGCCGCGCCACGATGGTGCTGCACCTGGCCGTCCAGCAGATCGAGCGGCTGGTCGAGGAGCTCGTCCCGAACTACGGCGAGGACTGCCCGGTCGCCGTCGTCGCCCGCGCCAGCAGGCCCGACGAGCTGATCCTGCGCGGGACGCTCGCCGACATCGCCGAGCAGGTGCGGCAGGCCGGCGTACGGCGTACCGCTGTCGTCATCGTCGGCGAGACGCTTGCTGCCGGCAACTTCCCCGACAGCCACCTCTACTCGACGACGCGGTCCCGCTCTAGCTGATCCACACGACGATGCCCGTGAGCCCGTGCAGCACGCCGGCCACGCCGGCGCGGATCGCGGCGCCGGCGCGTTCGGGAGTGAACGTCGCCGGGTCGTAGTCCGACGACATCCCGAGGCCCTCGCCGCGGAACGCCGCGCCGGTCCAGTCCGCGGCGGTGACGTTGTGCGTCGGCTCGGCCACCTCGGCGCCGATCACCAGGAACTGCTGGCCCAGGTGGTTGGCGGTGATCAGCGCCATCGGGTCGATCAGGTCGTGACCGGCGACGACGATCAGGTCCGGCTTCAGCGCCAGCGCCTCGTTGATCCGGTCGATCCGGTGCACGGCGTCGTCGGCGGTGATCTTCTTCAGGCTCACTTTCTCCGCCGTGGCCCACCCGTTCACCGCGTCGGTCAGCGTCTTCGTCTGCGTGTCGGTGCCGGCCGAGAGCAGCACGACCCGGTAACCCTCCGCCGGGTGCACGGCGTCCCACGACCCGGGCCTCGGCGAGATCGTTGCCTCCGGTGTCGGGACCGCCTTCGGGTCGACGAACCCGTTGCCCAGGGCACCGACCGGTCCGGGTGCGACCCGCGGTGCGGCCCAGTCGTCCTGGGCGCCGCAGCCGGTCAGGACAACGGCGAGCGCGAGCACGATCGTCGCGGCGGGTCGCGAGCGCAAGGGGTCCTCCGGAACGGCAACGGCAGCAAAACAACGCCCTTTCTACCCCAGGACGTAGTGATATCGGGTCTGCGTCGCGAGATGTTCGTCGTTCGTTCACCCGTCGCGTGCACGGTGCGAACGACCCCGAAAGAAGGCATCATGTTCACCCGCAACCGTCCGTACGGCGTCGCTCGCGCAGCGCTCACCACCCTGCTGCTGGCCGTCCTGGGACTGGCGCTCGGCGCCCCGCTCGCCTCGGCGCACGGCTTCTCCTCCGTCGTGTACGTCGCCGTCACCGCGCCCGAGCGCGGCCACGTCCGGGCCGAGCTCGGCCTCGAGTACGACCTGCTGGTGGTCTCCGCCGCGGACAGCGAGAAGGACGACCCGCTGTTCCGCGAGGGCACCGCCGCGTTCGACGCCCAGGACCCGGTCGCCCAGGCCGCCGCCCTGACCGCGCACACCAAGGCGGTGAACGCCTACGTGGGCAAGCGATTCACCGTCGCGACCGACGCTCAGGCCTGTACGCCGACGCAGGCCGGTGACTACACGATGACGATGCGCGACGGCGCGCCGTACGCGCTGCTCGTCCTCGACTACGCGTGTCCGGAGCCCGCCGACGAGCACGAGGTCCGCAGCGAGCTGTTCCCGGACAGCGAGACGTACGTCAAGGACACCAAGACGATCCTGACCTACGACCTGGACCTCAAGTCGGGCAGCGCCGCGCTCGACAAGGAGCACCGGTCGTTCTCGACCCACCAGTCGACGACCGAGCGGTTCTGGGAGTTCTTCCGGCTCGGCGCCGAGCACCTGCTGACCGGGATCGACCACATCCTGTTCCTGCTCGCGCTGATCGCCGGGTCCCGCCGGCTGCGCGAGGTCGTGCTCGCGGCGACGTCGTTCACGCTGGCCCACTCGGTCACGTTCGTGCTCGCCGCGCTCGGCATCGTGCACGTGCCGGCGTCGTTCGTCGAGCCGGTGATCGCGCTGTCGATCGCGGTGGTCGCGGGCTGGCACCTTTGGCGCCTCAGGCAACGAGGTCTGCACGCAGGGGAGCTGGAGACGATCCGCAACCGCCGCCTCAGCCTGGACCGCGCGGGCTGGATCCGGCTCGGTGTCGTGTTCTGCTTCGGGCTCGTGCACGGCCTCGGGTTCGCCAGCGCGCTCGGCATCGACGCCGCGTGGTCCTGGCAGCTGCTCTGGTCGTTGCTGGTGTTCAACATCGGCCTGGAGACCGTGCAGCTGACGATCATCGCGCTGGTCTTCCCGATCCTCGCGCTGCTGCGCCGTCGTACGCCGATCACGGCACTGTGGGTGACCGGTGCACTCTCCGCCGGAGTCGCTGTGACGGGCCTGGTCTGGTTCGTCCAGCGGGTCGCCAATTGATTGAACCCGAATATTTTGTTGCGACGGAAACAGTTGTTCACCGTCGGTCCACCCGCCGAGAGGAAGTTGGCGAAGCAACTACTTCTCGTACCTGAAACGGACGGAACATCGATGAAGTTCAACCAGTGGAAGCAGCTCCGCCCCCGCGGAGCTGCTGGACGCCGCCTGGCCCTGGCCGCGGTGGCGATGGTGGGGGTTTCCACAGTGTTCGCCGGCGGTCTGTCGACCGCGACGGCCGCCAGGAAGCCGGTCGACGGAGAGCCCGTCGTCGTCTCCCGCGTCGTGCTCGGCGTGGGAGCCAAGGAGAACCAGCGGGTCCTGAGCTGGTACGCCTCGACCGCCGCGGGCACGCTTGTCCAGGTCGTCCCGGCCAACCAGGTGAAGAAGGGCGTGTTCCCCGCGAACGCGACCTCCTTCCCGGCCACCGTGGCGGCGAACACCGTCAACGGCGGCTACAACGCGCACTCGACGATCGACGGTCTCAAGCAGCGGGAGAAGTACGCCTACCGGATCGGGAACGCCGGCCACTGGTCGCCGACGTACACGTTCCAGACCCAGGACTTCAAGGGCGACTTCAGCTTCCTGTTCTTCGGCGACCCGCAGATCGGCTCGTCCGGTGACACCGCCAAGGACGGAGCCGGCTGGGCCGACACCCTGAAGGTCGCGACCGCCGCCAACCCGAAGGCCGAGCTCCTGGTCTCCGGTGGCGACCAGGTCGAGTCCGCGAACACCGAGTCGCAGTGGGACGCCTTCCTGGGCTCCGACGTGCTGCGCAAGTACCCGTGGGCCGCGACCATCGGCAACCACGACGTCGGTGGCAAGGCGTACGAGCAGCACTTCTGGACACCGAACACCGACCGTTCGACGCCGTACTACGCCGGTGCCCAGGCGACCACCTCCGGTGGTGACTACTGGTACCTGTACAAGGGCGTGCTGTTCATCGACCTGAACAGCAACGCGATCGCCAACGCCTCGGACGCCGCGCACATCGGCTACGTGACCAGCGTCGTCAACAAGTACGGCGCGAAGGCGAAGTACACCGTGCTGGTCTACCACCACGCGATCTACTCGCCGGCCGCGCACGCCAACGACGGTGACAACCAGGTACGTCGTCAGGACTTCCCGACCGCGTTCTCCAACCTGGGCGTCGACCTGGTGCTGTCGGGCCACGACCACAGCTACTCGCGCAGCTACCAGATCAAGAACGGCAAGAAGGCGGACAAGAAGGAGCAGCCGGGCGCGACGCAGGTCAGCCAGGGTCCCGGCGGCGTCGTCTACGTGACGGCGAACTCGGCGTCGGGCTCGAAGTACTACGACCTGACCAAGCCCGACGTCACCGAGGACCCGAACTACGGTCCGGACCCGTTGAACCCGAAGAACCACTGGGCCAACTCGGTCGAGAACCAGGAGCACGTCCGGACCTACATCCGGGTGCAGGTCAAGGACGACAAGCTGGTCGTCGAGAACCTGCGCAGCGGCACCTGCGCGGCGCCGAACGCGGCGGTCGAGCAGGGCAACGTCGACTGGTGCGGCCCGAACAGCGGCGCCACCGCGGCCAAGCCGGTCGGCTCGGCCGTCGACAAGGTCGCGATCAAGGCCTACCAGGGTGGCAAGAGCGACCACAAGGTTGCCGCCGACACCAACTGGCTGCGCTGAGCACCTTCGGCTGAGCCACTGATCCATCGGGTGGGGCGGGCGGGGGCCCGCTCCACCTTCCTACTTTTCGAGGACCTCATCCATGCGATCGACCCGTCTCCTGGCCGCCGCGGTGCTGGCCGCCACCAGCCTGTCCGCCGTACCGGCTTCTGCCGCTGATGCTCCGTGGAGCGTGCAGCCGGCCGACAACGCCTTCGGGCCGGACCGGCAGAACTACACCTACACGGTCGCGCCGGGGGAGAAGGTGGACGACGGGCTGTCGGTCGTCAACCGCGGGACCACGGCGCTCGACCTGGCCGTGTACGCCGCGGATGGATTCACCACGGACACGGGTCAGCTGGACCTGCGCCATCAGACGGAGAAGGCCACGACTGTTGGCGCCTGGGTCCGCCCGGGGCTGACGCACGTGAAGATCCAGCCGGGCAAGTCGGCCGCGGTTCCGTTCACCTTGACCGTACCGACCGACGCGGCGCCGGGGGACCACATCGGCGGGATCGTCACCTCGGTCGAACAAGCGGGGTCGGAGCAGCGAATGGGCGTGCGGATCCAGCTGCGGGTCGGTGGTGAGCTGAAGCCGCAGCTGACGGTGAGCGAGGTGCAGGTGCACCCGCCGCTGGTCGGTGGGGACGCGACGGTCACCTACACCGTGCACAACACCGGCAACGCGACCGTGTCCGCGCGGCAGACGGCGTCGCTGGCTGGACCCTTTGGTCAACTAAGGGCGTCGGCGACCGATGTTGCCGATTCGCCCGCGCTCCTGCCGGGCGACAAGTGGAACGCCACGGTTGCGGTCAAGGGGGTCGCTGCCGTGCTGCCCCTGAGCGCCGACGTGACCGTCACGCCACTTCTCACCGACGCGGCGGGCTCGACCTCGCAGCTGGCGTCGGTCGACGCCGGCGCGCACGCTCGCGTGCTGCCGCTGGTGCTGATCGTCGTGCTGCTCCTGCTGGTTGCCGCCGGGCTGATCGTCCGCCGCCGTACGGTGCAGCGGGCCGCCGCGAGATAGTGGGGCCGTGAAGGTCCTCCTGCTCGGTGGCACCGGCGAAGCCCGGCGCCTCGCCGACCTCCTGGTCGCCCAGGACATCGACGTCGTGTCGTCCCTCGCCGGCCGTACGACGAACGCCCGGCTGCCGGTCGGGGAGGTCCGCCAGGGCGGCTTCGGGGGAGTCGAAGGCTTGATGGACCGGCTCCAGGACGTCGACGCGCTGGTCGACGCAACCCACCCGTTCGCCGCCACGATGACCGAGCACGCCGCCGAAGCAGCCCAACGCACCGGGACCCCGCTGCTGGTGCTCCGCCGACCGGGGTGGTCCGCGACCTCAGGGCAGTGGGTGGATTCTGCCGATGTCGCCGCTCAGCTCCTTCCGCAAGCCGGAACGCGCGCCTTCCTCACCATCGGCCGACAGGGGCTCGATGCCTTCGCTCACACCGGTCTGTGGACTCTGGCGCGCTGTGTCGATCCGCCCGAGATGCTGCCCACCTGGTGCACGCTCCTCCTCGCTCGCGGCCCGTTCACGCTGGAGGGCGAGCTCGCCCTCCTCCGCGAGTACCGGATCGACGTGCTGGTCACCAAGGACAGCGGCGGCGCCATGACCTCGGCGAAACTCGAGGCCGCCCGGCAGCTCGGCGTACCGGTGGTCGTCATCCGTCGCCCGCCGCTGCCGCCCGGCGTACAGGCTGTGGAGTCGGTCGACCAGGTCGTCGAGTGGCTGCAGGCCCGTCGGTAGAATCCGAACCCTTATGGGTATCCAGATCGCACCGAGCATCCTGTCCGCGGACTTCGCCAGGCTGGCCGACGAGGCCGCGGCGGTCCCGAACGCCGACTGGCTGCACGTCGACGTGATGGACAACCACTTCGTCCCGAACCTCACCCTCGGTCTGCCGATCGTCGAGTCGCTCGCGAAGGCCGCCGCCCAGCCCCTCGACTGCCACCTGATGATCGAGGATCCCGACCGCTGGGCGCCTGGCTACGTCGAGGCCGGCGCGAGCAGCGTCACCTTCCACGCCGAGGCCTGCCGCGCGCCGATCCGCACCGCCCGCGAGATCCGCGCCAAGGGCGCCCGCGCCTCGATGGCTCTCAAGCCGGCGACCCCGATCGAGCCGTACGAGGACCTGCTCCCCGAGCTCGACATGATCCTGATCATGACCGTCGAGCCCGGCTTCGGCGGCCAGAAGTTCCTCGACGTCTGCCTGCCCAAGATCCGCCGGACCCGCGCCCTGCTCGACAAGCACGGCCTGGACCTGTGGATCCAGATCGACGGCGGCGTCTCCGCCGAAACCATCGAACGCTGCGCCGAGGCCGGCGCCGACGTCTTCGTCGCGGGCTCGGCCGTCTACAACGCCGACGACCCGAACCAGATGGTCGAAAACCTCCGCACCCTCGCCCAGAACGCCGGCTGACCCGCCACGAGCACCCAGGTCCGCGAGGGCCCGAGGGCAAACCACCGGGTCCGCGAGAACCAGGCCATGATCGCGCCCCAAGTCTTTCCGGCCGGAGCGGTCTCAGCCACCTACTGCCGTCTCGGCCGCATCGCCGCCGACCTGCCCACCGAGTGGTTCACGGGGAGAACCTGATCGGTCTGCGAAGATCAGGGAGAAATCCGACGGCGAGGAGATTGTGGTGAGTGAGCACAAGCCGGTGGAGAGCTGGCTGACGGACATGGACGGCGTGCTGGTGCACGAGGAGCGCGCCATTCCGGGGGCTTCGGAGTTCATCGCCACGCTGCAGACGTCCGGGCGGAAGTTCCTGGTGCTGACGAACAACTCGATCTACACGCCGCGGGACCTGCGGGCCCGGCTGCTGGCCGGTGGGATCGACGTGCCGGAGCAGGCGATCTGGACGAGTGCGCTCGCGACGGCGCAGTTCCTCGACGACCAGCGCGCGGGCGGTACGGCGTACGTGATCGGCGAGGCGGGGCTCACGACCGCGCTGCACGAGGTCGGGTACGTGCTGACCGACCGCGACCCGGACTACGTGGTGCTGGGGGAGACCCGCACGTACTCCTTCGAGGCGATCACCCGGGCGATCCGCCTGATCGCGGACGGCGCCCGCTTCCTCGCGACCAACCCCGACCCGACCGGCCCGTCCAAGGAAGGCCCGCTGCCGGCGACCGGCTCGGTCGCCGCGCTGATCACCCGGGCGACCGGCGTCGCGCCGTACTTCGTCGGCAAGCCGAACCCGCTGATGATGCGCTCAGCACTCAACCGCATCGAGGCGCACTCGGAGACCTCGGTGATGATCGGCGACCGGATGGACACCGACATCATCAGCGGTCTCGAAGCCGGCCTGCGCAGCATCCTCGTGCTGACCGGCTCGACCGGCGAGCACGAGGTCGACCGGTTCCCCTACCGGCCGACCCGGATCGTCGAGTCGATCGCCGACGTCGTCCCCCTGATCACCGCGCTGGCTTAGCGCGCACACTCCGCCGTCCGGAAGCCGAAGCCGCTGTCCTTGAGCAGTTGCAGGATTCCGGGCAGGGCCGCGATCGTCTGGGCGCGGTTGCCGCCGCCGTCGTGGAAGAGGATCACCGACCCGTCGCGGACGTGCGTGGCGACCCGCTGCTCGATCGCGGCTTGACCTGGGCGGGTCCAGTCGCGGGAGTCGACGTCCCAGAGGACCAGGCGCTTGCCGAGCGAGGCCGCCCTCCGGTCGAGGAGCGCGCTGCGGGCACCGTACGGCGGTCGCAGGCAGTCCGTCGTCCTGCCGCCGGCGGCGTGGATCTGCGCGTCCGTGTCCTTCACCTGGCGCTGGAACGCGCTCCACGACAGCTTGCTCAGGTCGGCGTGCGACCAGGTGTGGTTCTGCACGCTGTGCCCGCGCTGCGTCAGGGTCCGCGTCAGCTCCGGGTGGCGTTTCGCCTCGGTGCCGATCACGAAGAACGTCGCCTTGACGCCGTACCGGTCGAGGATGTCGAGGATCTGCGGGGTGTACCGCGGGTCAGGTCCGTCGTCGAAGGTGAGCACGACGGACTTGGCCGGAGCGGGAGGAGGCGACGGGGCGGGTGCGGCCACGGCCCGGTCGGGCTCGTGGGCCTTGCCGATGGCGGCGGTGCCGAGCCCCACGACCAGTGCGACGACCAGAAGCGTGAGCAGTACGGCGGCCGACGGCGTGCGGCGGGCACCTACTGAGGAGGCCTGAGACTCTGACGTGGACAGAGCGGACAGGGCGGCTGACAGGCGGCGGCGATCGGGCAGATGACGCAGGACCATGTGTCCCCCAGGGCGGTTGGCGGCCTCACTCCGCCCACGATCGACCCGATCCGCGGAAACGGCGGCCCCCACGCCGCTTCCGTGTCAACTACCCGGATACCGGACGGCGCGACGCCGCAGCGTCGTCAGAGCACCTGCGACAGGAACTGCCGCAGCCGTGGCGACTCGGCCGCGCTGAACAGCTTCTCCGGCGCCCCGGCCTCGACCACCACGCCGCGATCCATGAACGCGACCTGGTCGGCGACCTGCCGAGCGAAGCCCATCTCGTGCGTGACGACCACCATCGTCATCCCCGCGCCCGCGAGGTCGGCCATCAGCCCGAGCACACCCTTCACGAGCTCCGGGTCCAGCGCCGAGGTCGCCTCGTCGAACAGCATCACCTCGGGCTTCATCGCCAGTGCCCGCGCGATCGCGACCCGCTGCTGCTGCCCACCGGACAGGTTGCCCGGTCGCGCCGACGCCTTCTCCTTCAGCCCGACCAGTTCCAGCTGGACCAGCGCGGCCTCGGCCGCACCCTCCTTGGTCAGCCCCTTGATCTTGCGCAGCGGCAGCGTGATGTTCTCCAGCACGGTCTTGTGCGGGAACAGGTTGAAGTGCTGGAACACCATCCCGATCCGCCGCCGCAGCTCGTCCGGGTTGCTCTTCAGCACGGACTCGCCGCCGAGCTTGATGTCTCCGGCCGCCGGCTCCAGCAACCGGTTCGTGGCCCGCAGCAACGTCGACTTGCCCGAGCCGGACGGCCCGATCACGCACGCGGTCGACCCGGCCGGTACGGCGAGGTCGACGCCGCGCAGCACCTTGTTGTTGCCAAAGGCAAGCTCGATCCCGGTCAGCTCCAGGCTGGCCGCGGACTCAACGATGGTCGGCATGGGCGAGCTCCTCGGCCTCGAGATCGGCGGGACGGCCTTCGCGCAGGCGCTTGTCGAACCAGTTGACCAGGTGCGTCAGCGGCACCGTGATGATCAGGTAGAAGATGCCGGCCAGCAGCAACGGCGACAGGTTGCCGTTGGTCGCGGCCGCGTCCTGCCCGATCCGGAACAGCTCCCGCTGGCTGGCGAGCAGCCCGAGGAAGTAGACCAGGCTGGACTCCTTGATCAGCGCGATGAACTGGTTGACCAGCGCCGGCAGCACCCGGCGTACGCCCTGGGGAATGACGACCAGCCGCATCCCGGTGCTGTAGCCGAAGCCGAGCGCGCGGGCCGCTTCGAGCTGGCCCTTCTCCACACTCTGGATGCCGGACCGGAAGATCTCGCCGATGTAGGCGGCGGCGATCAGCGACAGCGCGAGGATGCCGAGCGGGTACGGGTTCGGTCCCCACCAGTGCCGGGTGATCGGGGACAGGCCCTGACCGATCAGCAGGATGGTGAGGATCGCGGGCAGGCCGCGGAAGATGTCGGTGTAGATCTTCGCCGGCCAGCGGAACCACCAGTGCCGCGACAGCGCCATCACCGCCACGACCATGCCGAGCACGGTGCCCAGCACGACCGAGGCGGCGGCGAAGATCAGCGTGTTGACCAGCCCGACCTCGAGCATCTCGGGCAGGACTGCCTTCATCGACTCCCAGTCGAGAAAGGTGTCGCTGAGGGTGGACCAGATGTCCATCAGCCGGCGGCGGGGGTGCTACCGGCCTTCGGCGCGGTGTACTTCACGGTCCCGCTGCCCGGCTTGAAGTTCGGCGGTACGGCGCGGCCGGGGTAGTACTGCTCGACCAGCTTGGTCCAGGTGCCGTCCGCGATCACCTCGTCCAGCGCCTTGTCGACGGCCTCCCGCAGCTTGTCGTTGCTCTTGGCCACGGCGAACGCCATCGGCGCGTCGCTCAGCTCCTTCGCGGCCAGGATCACCACGCCGCCGCCCTGCTCCTTGGCCATCTTCTCGCCGATCTCGGCGGGGGAGACCCAGGCGTCCGCCGTACCGGCCTTGAGCTGGCCGACCGCGGCGTTGTAGTTCGGCACGCGGACCGGGTTGAGCTGCTTCTCGGTGGCGTAGTCGTCCTGGACGGTTCCCTGGACGACGACCACGCGCTTGCCGGTCAGCTGGTCGAACGTGGTGATGCCGGAGCTCTTGGTGGTGTTCAGCCCCAGGTAACCGAAGTCGTAACCGTTGCTGAACGCAACAGTCTTCTTGCGGGCCGCGGTGACCGTGATGGACGAGCTGCCGAGGTCGAACTGCCCGCCGTTGACCTGTGAGAGCAGGGCGGAGAAGTCGGTGCCGACGAACTCGGGCTCGAGGTTGAGCTTCGCCGCGACCGCGGTGATCAGGTCGTTGTCGAAGCCGGTGAACTTGCCGTCCTTGACGTACACGTTCGGCGGCGCGTCGGTGAGCGTGCCGATCCGCAGGGTGCCCTGCTGCAGCAGGCCGAGGTCGGGGCCGGAGGCATCGGTGGTGTCGTCGCTGCCGCACGCGGCGAGCGCGACCGCCAGGGTGACGGCGGTACCGAGGGCCGCGAAGCGGCGGAAGGCGCTGATGGCGCGCACGGGTGTCTCCTTAGGAACAAGTGAATCTGGAACGGTGGGGATGGCCCACCGCACGACGCTAACGCCGCCCGCGGGGGCGGCATTCCGTCGTGACACCGGATGAGACGGCTCCGGAATGTCTACTCCAGGCGTGGTATATCAGCCGGAACGACGCTCGAAGTGTGTCACAGCGTCATCGGTCCGTCCCGTACCGTAGACGGTCAGCAGCTCGGCAAGTCGCGGCGACTCGGCCCGGATCAGGTCCGCGGCCCGCTGGATCTCTGCTGCGGAAGCGACATCGCGGAACAGGTCCTGGATCTGGCGGACCACGGTCCTGCTCACCGCCGACTGCGCGGTGGCCGGGCCGGTCGCGCCGGCCGGCTGGAAGGCCGTTGCCGTGGGCGACGACCTGGTGAACGCGCCACTGCTGCCGCCGATCTCGAGCAGTGCGATCTCGATCACGTCCCGCGCGAACCCGGCGGCGCCGTCGCGGCCGGCGAACTCGTCGAGCGCCTGCAGCCGGGACACGACGTTCGGGTTGCCGATCTTCACCCGCTGGGCGCTCATCAGCTGCGACAGCATCGGCGCGGACAGGCCGATCACGTCGGCGACCCGGGCCTGGGTGAGGCCGAGGGTGCCGGCGATCCGGCGGACCAGGTCGCCCAGCGGTTCGCCGTACAACTCGGTCTGCTGCTGCAGATTCTGCGCCGTGTGGTCCATTGGCGTGATGTGCTCCTCGTACCGCCTGGGAAGACTGTCTTAACGATCTTCGCACCTGCGAACCCGAAAATCCACTTCTGAGCCTGAGTTGACATTCGCGATAGCAAACTGCAAAGCTTGCGATAGCGAATCTCACCTGGAGGAAACCGATGTTGCGAACGCGAGCGCTCCGACGCCCCTCGGCCCTGTTGCTGGCCGGAGCGGTGCTGCTGGCCGGCCACTCGATCAGCACCGCCCACGCGGCTCCCGCCGACGGGGACGACGGCAAGCTGGTCCTGGTGCTGGACTCGTCCGGCTCGATGGCCGAGCCGGCCGGCGGCGGCCAGACCAAGATCGTCGCGGCCCGGACGGCGCTGACCCGCGTGGTCGGCAAGCTGCCCGAGAACGCGCAGGTCGGCCTCCGGGTCTACGGCGCGACCGTGTTCAAGCGCAGCCAGCCCGGCGCCTGCACCGACACCCAGCTGACGGTGCCGATCGGCACCGGGAACCGGCCGGCCCTGCGGACCGCGATCTCCAAGTACAAGCCGTACGGCGAGACCCCGATCGGGTACTCGTTGCAGGAGGCCGCCAAGGACGTCGGCACCGAGGGGCAGCGCACGATCGTGCTGGTCTCCGACGGTGAGGCGACGTGTGCGCCGGCGCCGTGCGACGTGGCGCGCTCGATCGCCAAGCAGGGCATCGACCTGAAGATCGACGTGGTCGGGTTCAAGGTGAGCGGCAAGGCCCGCAGCGACCTGCAGTGCGTCGCCCGGGAAGGTCGCGGCGACTACTACGACGCCGACTCCACCGACGACCTCGAAGCCGGGCTCGACCGGCTGTCCACCCGCGCCTTCCGCCCGTTCCGGATCTCCGGTACGCCGGTGCAGGGCACGGCCGCGCAGCCGGGCTCGCCGGAGCTCGTCCCGGGTCTGTACTCGGACAAGTTCGACCTGAAGGACAAGCTGAAGCACTACACGCTCAAGCGGACCATCCCCGGGTCGACGCTGCGAGCCGGGATCAGCTTCCGCCGCCCGTCGGAGGCGACCAGCCTGGTGATCCAGACCGAGCTGCAGGTCGCCACCCTCGATGGCGAGGACTGCAGCAAGAGCTACCCGCGGGTCCAGGAGGGTGAACAGGGCTTCGCGACCGGGACGGCGACCAGCTGGACGAAGTTCAAGAAGGAACCCGGCAAGTGCGCCAACGACGACGCCCTGGTGCTGACTGTTGACCCGGGCAAGGATTTCCGCGAGATCAAGGACGTCGCGTACGAGATCCGGGTCGACGAGGAGCCGCCGGTCGAGGACACCACCAGCCTGCCGGCCGAGGCCAACGACCCGACCTGGGTCGCCATGCCCGGCACCACCCCGCGCGACATCGTCCCGGGCTCGAGCTTCCCGGACGCGCCGCTGCTGGAGGCCGGAACCTACAAGACCACGCTGATGCCGGGCGAGCTGCAGCTGTACAAGGTCAAGGCCGACTGGGGTCAGCGGATCCAGGCCCAGGCCACCGTGCCGCCGCTGTCCGGCGCCACCGCGGACGCGCTGGGTCTGGTCCGCTACCTCGACACCGCGGTGATCTCGCCGAACGGCGAGGAAGCCTTCTCGGTCTTCGCGAAGGGCGCACCCGGCGGTCCCGGTGGCAAGCGCGGCGTCCTCACCAAGCGCGGTGTCACCCAGGCGATCACCACCAAAGAGATCCGCTACATGAACCGCGACGGTGCGAACAACCAGGACACCGGTACCTCGATCCCCGGTGAGTACTACGTCGTCGTCTCGCTGACCCGCAAGGACGGCGACACCCCGTTCACCGTCCCGATGACGCTGACCGTCGGCACCCCCGGCACGGCCGGCGCCGGCAAGCCCGCCTACACCGACGGCGCGACCCCGGTCGCCGGCGACTCGGTCACCCCGAGCGCCACCCCGTCGGAGCCGACCGGCGAGAAGACCGAAGCCGGCGGGCCGGTCCCGACCGACACCACTGTGGACGATGACGACGGTGCGCCGTACGCGCTGATCGGCGGGCTCGGTGGCGGTGCGCTGCTGCTCATCCTGCTGGGTGTCTGGGCCGTGATCCGCCTGCGCAAGCCGACCCAGCCGGCCGGCCCGCAGTACCCGGGTCAGCAGTACCAGCAGTACCCGCCGCAGCAGTACCCGCCGCAGAACCCCAACCAGGGTCCCAACCCGCGCTAGTCCAAACCCCTTCAGAGCCCCGGCCGGTCATTGACCGCCGGGGCTCTGGTGTCAGCCCAGCTGGTCGCGGCGGCGGGTCAGGTACGCGGTCTCGGCGGTGTTGCCGGCCAGCTCGATCGCTCGGTCGTACGCCGCCCGCGACTGCTCGCTCCGGCCGAGCCGGCGGAGCAGGTCGGCCCGGGTGGCGTGGAAGGCGTGGTAGGCGTCGAGCTTGTCCGCCAGGCGGTCGACCGTGGCCAGCGCGACGTCCGGTCCGTCCAGCTCGGCGACCGCGATGGCCCGGTTCAGGGTGACGATCGGCGACGGGTCGATGCGGACCAGTTGGTCGTACAGGGCAACGATCTGCGACCAGTCCGTGTCGCGGACGTCGCGGGCCGAGGTGTGCACGGCGTTGATCGCCGCGAGGATCTGGTAGCGGCCGGGGGCGATTCCGGTGGCCAGGCGTTCGCGCACCAGTTGGTGGCCTTCGGCAACCAGTACGAGGTCCCACGCGCCGCGGTCCTGCTCGTCGAGGGTGACCAGCTCGCCGTTCGCGGAGACCCGGGCGGTACGGCGGGCCTCGGTCAGCAGCATCAGCGCGAGCAGCCCGGCCACCTCCCCGTCGGCCGGCAGCAGGGCGCGGATCAGGCGGGTGAGCCGGATCGCCTCGGCGGTCAGCTCGTGCCGGACCGGGGCGGTGTCCGCGGCGGTCGCGAGGTAGCCCTCGTTGAAGACCAGGAACAGGACGGCGAGCACACCCGAGACGCGGCCTGGCAGATCATCCGCGGACGGCACGCTGTACGGGATGCGGGCGGCCTTGATCTTGCCCTTGGCGCGGGTGATCCGCTGCCCGACGGTCGACTCCTGCGCCAGGAACGCACTCGCGATCTCGGGCACGGTCAGGCCGCCGACCATCCGCAGCGTCAGCGCGATCCGGGCCTCCATCGCGAGCGCCGGGTGGCAGCAGGTGAAGATCAGCCGCAGCCGCGGGTCGTCGATCGCGCCGAGAGGCTCGGGCGGTACGGCGTACGACATCTGAGCCTCCTTCTGCTTGTCGGCCCGCTTGGACTCGCGCCGCAGCCGGTCGATCGCCCGGCGGTTCGCGGTAGTGGTCAGCCAGGCGCCGGGGTTCGGCGGTACGCCGTCGGCCGGCCACTTCTCGACCGCGGTCGCGAACGCCTCGGCGGCCGCCTCCTCGGCGATGTCGAGGTCCCCGAAGCGCCGGGTCAGGGCGGCGACGACCCGGGCCCACTCCTCGTGGTGGGCCTGGGTGATCGCGGCGGTCGCGTCGGTCACAGGAACGGCCGGACCTCGACCTTCCGGTGGCACGCCCGCGACCCGTCGGCCGCGAGCTCGAGCGCGACGTCGAGATCGGGCGCCTCGAGGATCCAGAAGCCGCCGAGGTACTCCTTCGACTCCAGGAACGGCCCGTCGGTGAACAGCGAGGCGCCCGCGCGGTTGTCGATCACGGTGGCCGAGCTGGGGGCGGCGAGACCGCCGGCGAACACCCAGTGGCCGTCGGCCTGGAGCCGCTCGTTGAACACGTCGACGGCACCCAGCTCGCCGTCGGTCGCGGAGTTGGTGGTGTCGTCGATCACGGAAACCAGGTACTGCATCGCGTCATCTCCTGTGCTCGGTGCCGTCCCCGCCGGACGGTCGCTCACCCCTGCAACGAACGCCACTGGGCTGATCCGACACCACTCGGCGAAGAATCTCCAGTGCGCCACCCCGGTCAGCGGAGGAGGAGCCAGGCGGCGGTCCCGGCGAGAGCCAGGGCGGCGACGAAGCTGACGACGGCCAGCCAGGTGAGCAGCTTCCGGCCGGACGGGGGTCGAGCAGCGGGGAGAGGGTGGGAGCCGGTGGGCTGCTGGGGTGGTGTTGGTGTGCGGGGTTCGCCGGTGGCGGGGGCGTTGGCGGGCTGACGGGTGGGAGCAGGCTGGAGTGGTGTGGGGGTGCGAGGCTCCCTGGCAGCGGGGGAGCTGGCGGCAGGGGAGCTAGCGGGGCCGGGGCTGGGGGTTTGCTGGCGTGGTGCCGGCGTGCGGGGTTCGCCGGTGGCGGGCTGACGGGTGGGAGCAGGCTGGAGCGGTGGGGGAGTGGCTGGGCCGGTCGGAGTCCAGCGGGCGGGCAGCGGCGGCAGCTGGTTGAAGACCTCGGGTGGGTCGGGCTGCGTGGTCCAGGGAGTCGTGCCGGGCGAGGGGAGAGTGCCCGTGGCGGCCAGGAGGCGGGCGGCTTCGGGGGCGGTGGCCGGGCGGGCCGCCGGGTCTTCGGCGGTGAGCTGGCGGATCAGTTCGGCCAGCGGGCCGTCCGGAGGAGTGATGGGGGCGGCAGGCTCAGGGCGGTCGCCGGTGAGGAGCTCGGCGGCTACGGCGCCGACGGTGTAGAGGTCCTGACGAGGGTCGGGGTCGGCGCCGAGCAGTTGTTCGGGCGGGAGGTAGCCGGGCGTTCCGAGGATTGTGCTGTGGCGGGTCATCCGCGGCTCGTCGACCAGGCCGGCGATGCCGAAGTCGGAGATGCGCAGGTGGGGAGACCCGGTGCCGGTGGCGTCGAGCAGGAGGTTCGCCGGTTTGAGGTCACGGTGGATCACCCCGGCGGTGTGGATGGCCGACAGGCCGTGGAGGAGCTGGTCCACGAGCACTGCGACGTACGCCGTGGGCAGCGGGCCGTGGTCGCCGAGCAGCGTGGCGACCGAGCCGCCGCGGACCAGGTCCATCGCGAACACGACCTTGTCGTCCTCGGCGGCCCAGCCGTGCGGCGCGACGACGTGCTGGTGCTGGATGCGCAGCGACTGCTCACGCACGAAGCGCAGCAGCATGCCGGCGTCGTGCTGACCGAGGACCTTGGCGGCGACGTACGTGCGCTTGCGCAGGTCCCAGGCGCGCCAGACCGAGCCCATGCCACCGGAGCCGATCAGATCGATCAGCTGGTACCGCCCTGCCAACGCCTCCATCGGGATGAAACTACCGGGCCCGGGGGCTCAGGAGGAACCGGAGGTTGCGGACTCGCTCACCTGCCCGTCGCTCAGCGTCAGCCACCGCGTGATCCCGAGCGCGGACAGGAACCGCTCGTCGTGGCTCACGACGACCAAAGCACCCTGGTACGCCGTCAGCGCCGACTCGAGCTGCTCGACGCTGACCAGGTCGAGGTTGTTGGTGGGCTCGTCGAGCAGCAGCAGCTGCGGCGCCGGTTCGGCGTACAGGACGCAGGCGAGCGTGGCGCGGAGGCGTTCGCCGCCGGACAGGACGCCGGCGGGCAGGTGGATGCGCTGGCCGCGGAACAGGAAGCGGGCCAGCAGGTTCATCCGTTGCGCCTCGGGCATGGTCGGCGCGCAGTGGGCGAGGTTCTCGGCGACCGTGCGGTCGAGGTCGAGCAGGTCCAGCCGCTGGGACAGGTATGCGATCCGGCCGTCGGCGCGCTTGACCTCGCCGCCGGTCAGCGAGCCCTCGATCCAGCGCAGCAGCGTCGACTTGCCGGTCCCGTTCGGCGCGGACAAAGCGATGCGTTCAGGTCCCCGGATGTTCAGCGACGCGCCCTCGCCGGTGAACAGCTCGCGCACGTGGAGCCCGCTGCCCTCGAAGACCGTGCGACCGGCGGGCACCGCCGTACCGGGCAGCTCCAGCGCCAGCCGCGGTTCGTCGCGGCGCGCCCGTCCGGCCTCGTCGAGCTTGGCCTTGGCGTCGCTGAGCCGGTTCGCGTGGGTCTGGTTGGCCTTGGCCGCGGAGACCTCGGCCGAGCGCTTCATGTTGCCGGCGTTGATCCGCGCCAGCCCGGCGTCCTTCAACCCCTTCTGCGCGGTGCTCGCCCGCCGCTGGGCCCGCTCGCGCGCCTGCTGCATCTCGCGCTTCTCGCGCTTGAGGTCCTGCTCGGCCGAGCGGATGTTCTTCTCCGCGACCTCCTGCTCCGCCGCGACAGCCTCCTCGTACGCCGTGAAGTTGCCGCCGTACGACCGGAGCTCGCCGCGCTCCAGCTCCGCGATCCGGTCCATCCGGTCGAGCAGGGCACGGTCGTGGCTGACCAGCAGGAGACAACCGTTCCAGTTCTCCAGTACGGCGTACAGGTTGCGCCGGGCCTCGAGATCCAGGTTGTTGGTCGGCTCGTCGAGCAGCAGGATGTCGGGCTGCTTCAGCAGCTGCGCGGCCAGCCCGAGCGAGATCACCTGGCCACCGGAGAACGTGCTCAGCCGCCGCTCGAGGTCGGCGTCGAGCCCGAGCCGCTCGAGCTGCGCGCGGGTGCGCTCCTCGATGTCCCAGTCGTTGCCGACGGCATTGAAATGGCGCTCGTCGACGTCGCCGGACTCGATCGCGTTCAGCGCGTCGATGACCGGCTTGACCCCGAGCACCTCGGCGACGGTCAGGTCACCGACCAGCGGCAGCGTTTGCGGCAGGTAGCCGAGCACGCCGTCGACGGAGACGCTGCCGGCGGTCGGCTTCAGCTCCCGGGCGATCAGCTTGAGCAGAGTGGACTTGCCGGCGCCGTTCGGCGCGACCAGGCCGGTCCGCCCGGGACCGACGGCGAAGGACAGGTCGGTGAAGACGGGGGTGTCGTCGGGCCAGCTGAACGACAGGGAGGAACAGACGATGAACGCATCGGACATGCGGGAGACCTCGCGAAGCAGTGAGCACGCCGCCTCCAGGCGGCGGAAATGGTCAGGAAACGCCGATCAGGCCACGGCTACGGCGCTCAGCGCCAGCTCGATGGCCTGTCACCCCGGGACTCACCCGGAGATGTCGTCGTCAACTCCCGTACTCACCGCCACACCATAACAAAAAGTAAAAATCTGAGTTAGTGATTGTGGGTTTGTTCAACAATGCATACGATCACACCGCCCGAAGACTCAGCAGAAGCGGAGGTAGTGCGGTGCTGGTCCTGATCGGAGTCCTGCTGGTAGTGGTGGGGTTCGCCCTGCGTCTGAACCCCCTGGTCGTGGTCACGGTGGCCGGGATCGCCACCGGCCTGCTCGGCGGGCTGAGTCCGGGCAAGATCCTCGACGAGTTCGGCAACGGCTTCGCCGGGAGCCGATCGGTGACGCTGTTCATCGTGGTGCTGCCGGTGATCGGCCTGGTCGAGCGGTTCGGGCTGCAGGAGCAGTCCCGGCGCCTGATCGGCAAGCTCACGTTCCTCACCACCGGGCGCCTGCTGGCGTCGTACCAGGTGATTCGGCAGGTGACGGCCGCGGTCGGGCTGATGTCGATCGGCGGGCACGCGCAGACGGTCCGGCCGCTGATCTACCCGATGGCCGAGGGCGCGGCCGAGCGTCGCTACGGGCGGAAGCTGCCCGAGGCGGTGCAGGAGCGGATCAAGGGCCACTCGGCGGGGGTGGACAACGTGGGCGTGTTCTTCGGTGAGGACGTCTTCATCGCGGTCGGGTCGATCCTGCTGATCACCGGCTTCGTCGACTCGACGTACGGGCTCAAGCTGGACGCGCTGCACGTCGCGTTGTGGGCGATCCCGACGGCGGTGTGCGCGCTGCTGATCCACGGCGGGCGAATGCTCTACTTCGACCGCCAGCTCGACCGCCTGATGGCGGTCGACGGTCCGCCGCCGGCCGTGAAGAAGAAGGAGGCCGACCGGTGATCAAGGTCGAGTGGTTCTACTGGCTGTGCGGTCTGCTCTTCCTCTTCGGAGCTGTCCTGACCCTGCGCGACCGCAGCAACAGCAAGCGGTACGGAAGCGCCGCGTTCTGGGGCCTGCTCGGCGCGTCCTTCGGCTACAGCACCTTCGTGGTGAACAAGACCGCCCCGGCCTGGGTGCTCGGTGTGGTCGTGATCGCGATGACGGTCCTCGTCGGCACCGGCCAGCTCGGCCGCGGCAACGAGGTGTCGACGAGCCTGGCCGAGAAGGCGGCCGCCGCCAAGCGGTTCGGCAACAAGCTGTTCGTGCCGCCGCTGGTGATCCCGCTCGGCGCGCTGATCTTCGCGGTCGGGCTGGCCAAGATCAAGGTCGGTGACCAGCCGTTCCTGGAGAAGGGCTCGGAGACGCTGATCGGTCTGGGCGTCTCGGCCGTCGCGGCCGCGATCGTCGGTGTGATCATGCTGCGCCCGCCGTCCGTACTGACCCCGCTCAAGGAAGGGCACCGGCTGCTCGAGGTGATCGGCTGGGCGGCGGTGCTGCCGCAGATGCTGGCGACGCTCGGCCGGTTGTTCACCGACGCCGGTGTCGGCGACGCGGTCGGCCGGGTCACCACGCACGTGCTGCCGGAGGGCTCGCTGTTCGGCTCGGTCGTCGTGTACTGCCTGGGCATGGCGCTGTTCACGGTGATCATGGGCAACGCGTTCGCCGCGTTCCCGATCATGACCGCCGCGATCGGCTACCCGGTGCTCGTGCAGACCTTCGACGGCAACCCGGCGACGGTGTTCGCGATCGGCATGCTGGCCGGCTTCTGCGGCACGCTGACCACCCCGATGGCCGCGAACTTCAACCTGGTCCCGGCCGCGCTGCTCGACATGAAGAGCCGGTACGGGCCGATCAAGGCGCAGCTGCCGACCGCGATCCCGCTGCTGGTCTGCAACATCGTCCTGATGTACTTCCTCGCCTTCGGGGTGCTCTGATGAACCAGCGGTACGTCGAGATCGCGCTGCAGAACCTGCGGACCGAGTCCCCGCACCAGCTCGACCACGTCGTGCGCGACGGTCGGGCCTACTCGGTCAAGGAGCTCCATCCGGCGTTCCACACGTCGTACGACTGGCACTCGTGCGTGCACATGCACTGGCTGCTCGTCCGGTTGCTGCCCGAGGACCCTGAGGCGATCCGGGAAGCACTCGACCGGACTCTGACGCCGGACGCGCTCGCGGCCGAGGCGGCGTACCTGCGGAGCTCGCCGTCCTTCGAGCGTCCGTACGGCTGGGCCTGGGCGCTCGTGCTGGCCGCGGCGGTCAGCACGAGTCCGGACCCGGCGGCGAAGAAGTGGGCCGCGGCGATGACGCCGCTGGTCGCCGCGATCGTTGACCTGAGCAACGAGTGGCTGCGGGGCGCCGCGCGGCCGGTCCGCTCGGGCGTCCACTCGAACTCGGCGTTCGCGCTGGCGCTGCTGCTCGACGCCGCCGAGGCCCTCGGCCAGGACGAGCTCGCCCAGGCGGTCCGGGACAAGGCGCGCACCTGGTTCGCCGAGGACCGGGACTGCCCGATCGCCTGGGAGCCCAGCGGCGAGGACTTCCTGTCGCCGGCGCTGTCCGAGGCGGACCTGATGCGCCGGGTCCTGACCGACGACGAGTTCGCTGCCTGGCTGCCCGCCTTCCTGCCGGACCTGTCGTCGCTGCAACCGGTCGAGGTCCGCTACCCGATCGACGGCCGCCAGGGGCACCTGCAGGGGCTCAACCTCACCAGGGCCTGGCAGCTCGCCGCTCTGACCGACGACGAGCAGCAGGTGATGGCCCACCTGGAAGCCGCCCTCCCGAGCGTCACCAGCGGCGACTTCAACCACGACCACTGGCTGGCGACGTTCGCCTACCTCGCCCAGGGCGGCGGACTGATCACGTCCGCTGGGTGAGGTCGACCACCAGAGCCGCCAGGAACAGAGCCAGTACGGCGAACAGGACGATCCCGCTCAGCGTGAGCGTCAGCCGGCTGCCGACCTTCGCCAGCAGGCCGCGGTCCCACAACGCCTCGGGGTCGTTCACCGGGGTGCCGTAGCCGCTCATGAACCGCGCGAGCGACACCCCGGCGCCGCCGGCCCGCGCAGCTTTCAGCGCCCTCTTCGCAGCCGGGAGCAGGTCCTTTTCGGTGCCGATGACAACGTTCTTGGTCTGCGGTATGCCGTCGGGACCGGTGAGCTGCGCACCGTCCGGGCCGACCAGCGCGATGCCGAGCACGTGGATTCGCCGCTGCCGGTCGAAGGACGCGACGGCGACCACGCAGAGCACTCCGCACAGGATCGCTACGGCGACGAACCAGGTCCGGTTGGACCTGTTCGCGGTCAGGTACGCGGTGGCCATCAGCGCGATCACCAGCACGCGCGGTCCGGCGGTGACCAGGAACGACGGCGTACTGTCGGTCAGCCAGGTCCACTTCTTCACCGAACCGACGGTCTTCAGCAGCAGCATGCTGAACAGCGCGACCAGCGCCAGGGCGATCGCCGCGATGTTCGCGAACGGGCCGTACTCGTCCATCACGGGCTCCTAGAAGTTCAGGTGGACGCTGGGGTTCCCGGGCAGCGTGACCTGCGCGCTGGTGTCCCAGGTGACGGTCCGGTACGCGCCGCCGTCGACGCCGAACAGGTAGGTCCCGGACTGCAACGTGCTGCTGGCCGGGCTGGTCGGCGCACTGAAGTAGTTGGAGGTCAGGAAGTAGGCGCCCGACCAGAACACCCGCAGGCCGGGCGTGTTCGTCGTCACCTCGAACGTGCACCCCGGTACGGCGGTCGCTGGGTGCCCGCGGCGCCGGGGGAGCCGCATCAACGGCGCCCGGTCTCGCTGCTCGCCCGTCTCGGCAACGATCCGCACGGCCAGAAAGCCGGTGAGCCGCGCCCGGACCTGCTGGCGGGCGACGTCGTGCGGGATCAGCCGGAACCGGTGCTCCAACCGCCCGTACGCCGTGAAGCGTCGGCTCAACTGGTCACGGACCTGCTCGTGGGGCTCGGTTCCGTACCGGAGGCCGGCGATGCTGTCGGTCCACGACCGGCCACCTTGGGCCCGCTCCAGCAGATCGAGCGAGATGGGGACGACCCCAGCGTCCGGCCGGCTGCCGGCGGAGGGCTCCACCGTCAGCGCCGGCACCTCGAGACCGAGCTCGGACAACAACGCGAGCTGCTGCCGGAACCAGGCGGCGTCCTGCTCCACGTCCGCGAGGGCGGTCCGGTCGTCGTCGGCCGGCACGGCCTGGTCCTCGTCCGCGAAGCCGCCCTCGTCGTGCGCGATCAGGTCCCGGACCGGGCCGCCGTCGAGCAGTTCGTACGCCAGGTACGCGGCGCGTGCGCGGGCTTCGCGCGACGCTCCGTCCTGCCGGTCGTCCGGACTCATGAGGTTCCCCCACCCCTGTGCGCCGCCGTCCCGTGGCCCCCCACTGGATCGACGCCGCCTGTAGTCGACGATGGTGACACTGGGTAGCGCGGAGGTCCAGCGTCCGGTCCAGGTGATGGAAGCAACAATCGGCCGGCTGCCGCCCCGGCGTACACTGAAACCACGAGTGAACCCACTCGCGTGCTCCGGGGTCGGTGTAATTCCGAGCCGGCGGTGACAGTCCGCGACCCGGTCGATGCAGTTTGTCGGCCGGTTGACCTGGTGGAACTCCAGGACCGACGGTGAAAGTCCGGATGGGAGGCGCACGCGATCGGCGTGCGCTCCGACGTGCGGACAGCGCGCGGCCGTAGTGGGTCGCGTGACGTGAGCCCGAAAAGGGTGTTCCGGACGGCGGTCCGCGTGCCGGTTGTCACGGCCCCCCGGTGCGCGTCCGTGACAACGAGGGACCGTCTGTGAGCAACGCTTCACCGATCGACGTCGCCTGGATGCGCCGTGCGATCGAGCTGGCCGCCCGCGGGATCGGCAGCACGCACCCCAACCCGGTCGTCGGCTGCGTGATCACCGGCCGCGACGGGCATCCCGCCGGCGAGGGCTACCACGAGCAGGCCGGGGGCGGGCACGCCGAGGTGAACGCGCTGCGGATGGCCGGGCCGCGCGCCCGCGGCGGTACGGCGTACGTGACGCTGGAGCCCTGCAACCACACCGGCCGGACCGGGCCGTGCGCGGACGCGCTGATCGAGGCCGGGATCGGGCGCGTCGTGTACGCCGTACCGGATCCGAACGCGCAGGCCGCCGGCGGCGGCGAGAAGCTGCGCACCAAGGGCATCCAGGTCGAGCAGGGTGTGCTCCGGGCCGAGGCCGAAGCGGTCAACCACGTCTGGCTGCACAGCGTCCGGACCGGCCGCCCGTTCGTGACCTGGAAGTTCGCCACGACTCTGGACGGCCGCAGCGCGGCGCCGGACCGGACCAGCAAGTGGATCACCGGCGAGGCCGCCCGCGCCGACGTGCACCGCCAGCGCGCCGAGTGCGACGCGATCGCCGTCGGCACCCAGACCGTGCTGGTCGACGACCCCGAACTGACCGTGCGCGACGAGAACGACCGCCCGGTCGCGCGCCAGCCGCTGCGGGTCGTGGTCGGCGACCGCGAGATCCCGGAGACCGCGCGGGTCCGCAACGACCGCGCCGAGACGCTGCTGCTGCCGACGCACGACCCCGCCGAGGTGCTCCGGCAGCTCGACGACCACCAGATCCGCCACCTGTGGCTCGAGGGCGGGCCGACGCTGGCCGCCGCGTTCCTGCGCGCCGGGCTGGTCGACCAGATCGTCGCGTACGTCGCTCCGGCGCTGCTCGGTGCGGGCTTCTCCGCGGTCGGCGACCTGGGCGCGGAATCTATCGACCACCTGCGGCGCTTCACCCTTGCGGACGTCACTCGCCTCGGCGACGACGTCCGGCTCACCCTGACTCCCCTGGGAGGGAAGTAGATGTTCACCGGAATCGTCGAAGAGCTGGGCACCGTCGAGTCGCTCGACCTGCTGGAGGGCGACGCGGCCCGGCTCACCATCCGTGGCCCGAAGGTGACCGAGGACGCCGGGCACGGCGACTCGATCTCGGTCAACGGCTGCTGCCTCACCGTCGTCGAGACCGGTGCGGGCACCTTCACCGCCGACGTGATGCGCGAGACGCTGCGCCGGACCAGCCTGGGTGGTGTCGAGAAGGGCTCGACCGTCAATTTGGAGCGGGCCGTCACGGCGCACGCCCGGCTGGGCGGTCACATCGTCCAGGGTCACGTCGACGGCGTCGGCACGATCGCGAGCCGCGAGCCGGCCGAGCACTGGGAGGTCGTCCGGGTCGCGGCCGGCCCGGAGATCCTCAAGTACGTCGCGGAGAAGGGCTCGATCGCCGTCGACGGCGTCTCGCTGACCGTCACCGACGTCGACGACGCCACGTCCACCTTCGGGATCAGCCTGATCCCGACCACGCTCGAGCTGACCGTGCTGGGGCGCAACACGATCGGCGACACCGTCAACCTCGAGGTCGACGTGATCGCGAAGTACGTCGAGCGGTTGCTCACCGCCCCGAATAGTGTTGCTGGAGGCAACGAATGATCGACTGGCTGCTGCACGAGCAGGTCACCGTCGCGGGTTCGCCGGTGCTCGTGCGTGAGATCGTCGGCAACGTGTTCGGCCTGGCCAGCGCGCTGTTCGGGATGCGCCGGCTGGTGTCGGCGTGGCCGATCGGCATCGTCGGCAACGTGCTGCTGTTCACGGTCTTCGTCGGCGGGCTGTTCGACACCCCGCAGGACAAGGATCTGTGGGGCCAGGCCGGCCGCCAGGTCTTCTTCGCCCTCGTCAGCCTGTACGGGTGGTACCGCTGGTACCAGACCCGCCACGGCGGCGCCAAGACCGGCGTCCAGCCGCGCTGGGCGACCGCCCGGCAGCGGCTGGAGATGCTCGGCGCGGGCGTCGTGCTCTACGTGATCGCCTACTTCGTCCTGCGCGAGCTCGGGTCGTGGGGTCCGCAGTGGGACGCCTGGATCCTGACCGGCTCCATCCTGGCGACGTACGGGATGGCCCGTGGGTTCGTCGAGTTCTGGCTGGTCTGGGTCGCGGTGGACGTCGTCGGCGTCCCGCTGCTGGTGCAGGCCAAGTTCTACCCGTCGGCGGCGATGTACGTCGTCTACGGACTGTTCTGCGTGCTCGGGTTCGCGGCGTGGTGGCGGATCAACCAGCGGGAGACCGTAGCGGTCACCCCCGAACCAGTGGTGGTGGGTTAGACGATGGGCGAGGTACTGAAGCTCGACACGATCGAGCACGCGATCGACGAGATCCGCGCCGGCCGCGCGGTGATCGTGGTCGACGACGAGGACCGGGAGAACGAGGGCGACCTGGTCTTCGCCGCGTCCAAGGCGACGCCGGAGCTGCTGGCGTTCCTGATCCGGTACAGCTCGGGCGTGGTCTGCGTCCCGATGGAGGGCGCCGAGCTGGACCGGCTCGGCATCCCGCTGATGACCCCGCACAACCGCGAGAAGCTGCGCACGGCGTACACGATCTCGGTCGATGCCCGCGACAACATCCACACCGGGATCTCGGCCGCCGACCGGGCCCGGACGATCCGGGTGCTGGCGGACTCGGCGTCGGAGTCGTTCGACCTGGTCCAGCCCGGGCACGTGTTCCCGCTGCGGGCGCGGGAGGGCGGCGTCCTGGTCCGTCCCGGGCACACCGAGGCCTCGATCGACCTGGCCCGGATGGCCGGGCTGCGGCCGTCCGCGGTGATCTCGGAGCTGGTCAACGACGACGGCACGATGAAGCGCGGCGCGGAGCTGCGCACGTTCGCCGACGAGCACGGCCTGGTGCTGGTCTCGATCGCGGACCTGATCGCATACCGGCGCCGGACCGAGCGCCAGATCGAGCGCGTCGCGACCACCACGCTGCCCACCCGGTACGGCGACTTCGTTGCCCACGGCTACCGCAACACCGTCGACGGGTCGGAGCAGCTGGCGCTGGTCCGTGGCGAGATCGGCGACGGGCCGACGCTGGTCCGGCTGCACTCGGAGTGCCTGACCGGCGACGTGTTCGGTTCGCTGCGCTGCGACTGCGGTCCGCAGCTCGACGAGGCGATGCGGCAGGTCGCGGCCGAAGGTGGCGTCGTGGTCTACCTGCGCGGGCACGAGGGCCGGGGGATCGGCCTGCTGCACAAGCTGCAGGCGTACGAGCTGCAGGACGCCGGCCGCGACACCGTCGACGCGAACCTGGACCTCGGGCTGCCCGCCGACGCCCGCGACTACGGGACCGGCGCGCAGATCCTGGCCGACCTGGGGATCAAGTCGATGAAGCTGCTGACCAACAACCCGGACAAGCTGACCGGCGTCCAGGGCTACGGCATCGACGTGGTCGAGCGGCTCGGGATCTCGATCGACCCGACCGAGCACAACCTGCGCTACCTGCGCACCAAGCGCGACCGGATGGGCCACCACCTGCCCACCGGCACGGACGAAGAGGGAGTCAACTAGATGTCGGGAAGTGGAGCACCCACGATCGAGACGCCGCGGGTGGAGGGCGCCCGGGTTGCGGTCGTCGCCGCGCAGTGGCACCCGAAGGTGACCGACGCGCTGGTCGCGGGCGCCGTCCGCGCCCTGGACGAGTCGGGCGTCACCGACTACTCGGTCATCCGCGTTCCCGGCTCGTTCGAGCTGCCGGTCACGGCGCTGCACGCGGCCAAGTCCGGGTACGACGCGGTGGTGGCGCTGGGCGTCGTCATCCGCGGCGACACCCCGCACTTCGAGTACGTCTGCCAGGCCGCGACGAACGGGCTGATGGACGTCGGCATGAGTACCGGCGTACCGGTCGGGTTCGGTCTGCTGACCTGCGACAACGACCCGCAGGCGCTGGACCGGGCCGGGCTGCCGGACTCGCGGGAGGACAAGGGCTACGAGTCCACCCAGGCGGCCCTGGTGACATTGGCCGCGATCAAGAACCTCTGAGGTCTGAGCGGGGCAGCCGGCCGGCTGCCCCGCTTTTTCATGCCTTGGCGCCCAGCAGGGCCGCTGTGTGCGACCAGAGCTGGTCGAGCTGGCCGGGATCGTTCCTGAGCTTGGCGAACAGCACCGACCCTTCGAGCTGCGCGACCAGCGAGCGAGCGGCCTCGCGGGTGTCCGTGGTGGCGATCGCGCCCGCGCGCTGAGCCTGGTCGAGGACCTCGGCGACCAGCGTGATCTGCTCGTCGAAGATCTCCTGCAGGCGGCGCTGGATCTCCTCGTCGCGCGCGCTCAGCTCCAGCGCCAGGTTGCCGAACAGGCAACCGGTCACGGCGCCGGTCTCCTTCTGGGCGGTGCGCTGGAGCTCGGTCGTCGCGTCGTACAGATCTCTCAGGCGTTCCAGCGGCGCCTTGTCGCTGCCCAGCAGCGCGGTCCACTGGGCGCGCTGGTCGATCCAGTGCTCCTCGATGACCGCCTCGGCCAGCGCCTGCTTGGAGTCGAAGAAGTAGTAGAAGCTGCCCTTCGGTACGCCGGCGGCCGTACAGATCTCCGCCACGCCCAGCGCCGAGTACCCGCGCCGAGCGAGCAGCTCGCGGCCTGCCTTCAGGATCTTCGGTCGTGCGTCGCTGGTCCGTCCCATGTTGAAAAGTATATGACCGGTCGTCTAGTGTCTGAAAGTAGTAGACCGTTCGTCTAGTAAATCTGGAGAGCATCATGAGCACACCGTCCAAGGTCGCGATCGTCACCGGAGCGTCGCAGGGCATCGGGGCCGGCCTGGTCGCCGCCTACCGCGCCGCCGGGTACCGGGTGGTCGCGACCTCGCGGTCGATCACCGACTCCGGCGACGCCGACGTCGTCGCCGTACCGGGGGACATTGCCGACCCGGCGACCGCCGCGCGAGTGGTCGAGGCCGCGCTGGAGCGGTTCGGCCGGATCGACACGCTGGTCAACAACGCGGGCGTCTTCGTCGCCAAGCCGTTCACCGAGTACAGCGTCGAGGAGTTCGAGCTGATGAACGCGACCAACCTGGCCGGGTTCTTCCACCTGACCCAGCGAGCGGCCGCGGTGATGCTCGAGGCCGGGTCCGGGCACATCGCGACCATCACGACCGCGCTGGTCGAGCAGCCCGACGAGGCGGTCCCGTCCGGTCTCGCGTCGCTGACCAAGGGTGGGCTGCAGGCCGCGACCAAGTCGCTCGCCATCGAGTTCGCGGCGCGCGGCGTCCGGGTGAACGCGGTCGCGCCGGGTTACATCAAGACCTCGATCCACCCGGAGAACACCCACGCCACCCTGGCCGGCATGCACCCGCTGGACCGGATGGGCGAGGTCAGCGACGTGGTCTCGGCCGTGATGTACCTGGAGGCCGCCGACTTCATCACCGGCGAGGTCCTGCACGTCGACGGCGGCCAGACCGTCGGCCGGACCGCGGCGTAAAGGAGGTTGGGACGATGCCTGTTGTCACGATCGACGTGACCCGGGAGGGCCACACGCCGGGCGCCGACTCGGTCACCGCGGAGGAGAAGGCGGCGCTGATCAAGGGCGTCAGCGAGGTCCTGCGGGACGTGCTCGGCAAGCCGTTGGAGTCGACGTTCGTGATCATCAACGAGGTGGACACGGCGAACTGGGGTTGGGGTGGTCTGCCGGCGCTGGAGTTCCGGGCGCAGCGGGCGGCCGAGAACGAGTAGCCGGTACGCCGGTCGTTTGCGTCCGAAGAACCGTGCAGCGTCCGAAGGAGCGTGGCCTATAGCCTCGGGTTCTTCGGACGCATCGCACTTCTTCGGACGCAAGGGGAGTGGAGGAGGATTCGGGAATGACTGGTTCGTGGACGGCGTCGGCGGTGCCGGTGATCGCTGCGCCGATGGCCGGCGGGGCAACTCGACCGGCGTTGGTTGCGGCGGTTGCTTCGGCAGGTGGGTTCGGGTTTCTTGCCGGAGGCTACAAGACGCCCGAGGCGCTGGGTGCGGAGATGGATGCGCTGACCGTGCCGTTCGGGGTGAACCTGTTCGTGCCGGGGCCGTCGACGGTGGGTGAGGCGGAGTTTCGGCGGTACGCCGGGGAGTTGGCGGCGGAAGGTGCGCCGTACGGGCTTGATCTGGCGGCGGCGCCGATGGTTGAGGACGACGATCACTGGCAGGGAAAGATCGACCTGCTGCTGGAGAGTCCGGTGCCGTTCGTGAGCTTCACGTTCGGGCTGCCAGGGGCCGACGTGGTCGCTGCGCTGACGAAAGTCGGTACGCAGGTGCTGGCCACGGTGACGACGGCGGCGGAGGCGCGGGCCGCGGTCGAGCTGGGGGTGCACGGGCTGATCGCGCAGGGCACGGAAGCCGGCGGGCACAGCGGGACGCACACGCCGGAGCAGCCGGGTGTCGTGCCTTTGCGTGAGTTGGTACAGCAGGTGGTTGCGGCGACCTCGTTGCCGGTGATCGCTGCCGGAGGTGTCAGCGAGTCCTCGCAGGTACGAGAGCTGCTGGCGCTGGGGGTTTCTGCTGTTGCTGTTGGGACGGTGCTGCTGCGCACGGACGAGAGCGGCGCGAGCGCCGTACACAAGGAAGCGATCGCCGCGGCTGGGCCGGATCGGACTGTCATCACGCGGGCGTTCACCGGTCGCCCGGCGCGCGGCCTGCGGAACGGATTCATCGACCGCCACGAGGCGACCGCGCCGATCGGCTATCCCGCGATCCATCACCTGACGCGACCGTTGCGCGCGGCCGCAGCCGCGGCCGGTCAGCCGGATCAGGTCCACCTGTGGGCAGGGACCGGCTACCGTCGAGCGCGGACCGGCCCAGCCGCCGACGTCATCACCGCACTCGCCGCCGAACTGTAGAGGACAACTGATGTCTGCGCCGAAAGTCTCACTCGGTACCTGGCCGACCCCGCTGGAGCAGGCGTCGCGTCTGGCGACCGCGCTCGGGCTGACCGACCTGTGGTTCAAACGCGACGACCTCGGCGGTTTGGGGGCCGGAGGCAACAAAACCCGCAAGCTGGAGTGGACGCTGGGCGCGGCACTCGCGGAAGGCGCCGAGACGGTCGTCACGACCGGCGCGCCGCAGAGCAACCATGCCCGCCTGACCGCAGCAGCCGCAGCTCGGCTCGGCCTGAACGCCGTACTGGTGTTCCCTGGCGAGGCCGGGCAATCGCGCTCGGGCAACCTCGCACTCGACGGGTTGTTCGGCGCCCGCGTCGTCTGGGCGGGGGACCGCGACCGCGCCCAGGTCGCCGAGGAAGTCGTCGCCGAGGCAGGCAAGGCCGCGCTGATCCCCTTTGGTGGTTCCAGCGCAGTCGGCGCGCAGGGCTACGTCGAGTGTGCCCGCGAACTGAAGCAGCAGGTCCCCGGCCTCACCACCGCGATTGTTGCCCTGGGCTCCGGCGGCACGATGGCCGGCCTGGTCGCCGAACTCGGCCCCGAGCGCGTACTCGGCATTGACACCGGCGCACTCGCCGACCCGTTGTCGGTCGTCGCTCAACTGGCGAGTGAAGTCGGCGGCACCACCATCAACGCCGACCGACTCCGCGTACGCCGAGACCAGGTAGGCCCCGGCTACTCCCACTTCACCAAGGCCTCCGCCGCCGCACTCACCCTGGTAGCCCGCACCGAAGGCGTCGTACTGGACCCCATCTACACCGGCCGAGCCATGGCCGGCCTGATCGCCGCAGCCGAGGACGGCACCCTCCGCCCCGGCGACCGCACCGTCTTCCTCCACACCGGCGGCCTCCCCGGCTTCTTCGGCAACCCCGAAGCCGTCACGTACGCGGAGTCCCACCTCAGCTAGTACGCGTGTGGGTCATCTTCCAGTTGGGGGTCCAGGTCTGGCCGGTGTCGGTGGAGAAGGACTGTTGCCAGCGGGCTTTCTGGTCGCCGGGGGTCCACTCGAAGCGGACGTCGATGGGGTGGTCCTCCCAGGTGTCCGGGCCTTCGAAGATTCCGGTGCCGTTGGTGAAGGCGCCGACGACCGGGGTTTCCAGGTGGCCGCGTTGGCTGTTGATCCAGTGGATGGACCAGGTGGCGGTGGTGGGCTTGTAGAGGCGGAAGGTCGCGCCCTGGAAGTCGAGGGTGGGGAACCAGCCTTCGTCGAAGCTGATGGCGCCGTCGAAGTAGGTCCAGGCCTGCATCCGTGACTCGGCGTCGTACCACTCGGCCGGTTCGCCGAGGGCGGGGCGGCGGCGTTCGTTGTGGAGGTCCCAGCTGCCGACGAGGAAGTCGAAGTCGCCGGTCACCTTCGGGATCTCGAGCGGCGGCGGCGCGGTCTCGCGGCGGGTGAAGTCCATCGTCCAGTTGACCTCCCAGGTCTCGCCGCCGTCGGCCGAGAACGACTGCTCCCAGTGGGCGGTCGTGGCGGTGACGTCCGACCAGCTGTAACTCGCGAGGATCGGGCGGTCGTCGTACGTGTCCTCACCGACCAGCCGGCACGAACCGTCCTTCCACTTCCCGCGGACCGGCGGGAACACCTCGTACGACGTGCTGTTCACCCAGTAGATCGACCACTCCTCGGCCACCGGGTCGAACAGTCGCAGCGACAGCCCGTACGAGCCCTTGGTCGGGAACTGCATCTCGTCGAGGCTGATCGCCCCGGCGAAGTGCGTCCGCGCGCTGCAGGTACCGGCGTACTCGTCCCACTCGTCGCTGCCGGTCAACGGCTTGAGCAACTGCCGGTGCGCTACGTCGAAGTGCCCGTTGAGAAAGTCGAAATCACTGGTCGCTGTGGTCATGGCCTGAGCGTGCCAGCGAAACCTGACAGGTCATGGCAGTGTTTCAGTCGGTCGCGAGAAGCTGGCGCCGGCGACGAAACCGGCGTGGCGAGTGCCACTGCTCGATCAGGCCGGCTGTCCACAGGACCGCGAGCAGCACGCCGAAGCGATTCCCGACCACGATGTTGAGTACGGCGATCGCCAGGTTGAGGCCGAACACAACCGTCATCCACGGACGAGCGCGGCGCAGGTTGCGCAGACGCAGGTCGACCAGGTCGAGCGCGGTCGCGCGGATGTCCGTGCGGGTGGGCACCGGGCCGCGCCAAGCGGCGGTGCGGGCAGCCTTCCAGTCGGCGACCGGGAGCGGAGCGAGGGCCTGACGCAGGTCGCGGCGCGGTGTGCGAGTGCCGAATGCCAACGCGACGCCCATGAGGAGCCCGGCCGCTCCGCCGCCGATGAGCGCGGCGGGCATCGTGTCGCCGGACACCTTGATCGTGATGGCGATCATGATCCCGAACGGGGCTCCGGCGAGTAGGCCGATCGCCCAGGTCGGGGCCCGCAGAAGCCGTTGCATCCGAGTCATCCTGCCGGTTGCGGGCCGCCGACGCGAGGGAAATGCATGTTGGTGCAGGGGGCGGCAGGCGGTGGCCAGCCGGCCGACCGGGTGCGGAGTCAGAGCGAGCGGCTGTCTCCGGCGAGCAGGTCGCGGCGTTGGGTGAGGCGGTGGGGTGCGAGCCAGTGGAGGGCCAGGGCCGAGGCCAGGAGTACGGCGAGGGGGATGTACCACCAGTGGCCGAGGATGACGGTGATCAGGCTGATGGCCAGGGCGGTGCCGTACACGACGGTCATCAGGGTGCGGACTCGGCGCAGGTGGTGCAGGCGGAGGTCGATGAGCTCGACGGCTTTCGCGCGGATGGCCGGCTGGGTGGGGATGGGGCCTCGGCGGGCGGCTGTTCGGGCGAGGTCGAAGTCGGCGGATGGCAGCTGGTCGAAGATCGGGCGCAAGGTGCGGCGCTGGCGGACTGCGCCGGTGGCGATGACGAGACCGAAGAGGAGTCCGACGACTGCGCCGAGGGTGAGCGCGAAGGTGACGGAGTCGCCGGAGAGGGCGACCAGGAGGGTGATCACGACGGCGACCGGGAGGCCGGTGAGCAGGGCGAGGGCCCAGGCCGGGGCGGTCAGGAACGTGCGCACCGGACCAGGCTGGCACGGGGGCGGGTCTTGGGGACAGAGTCCGCACAGGGGTAGGTAAACCTGACAGGGCGTGGCAGCGTTTCGGCGTACTGTCTGAGGATGCGTTCGAGTCGGTTGTTGTCGATTCTGTTGCTGCTGCAGACGCGGCGGCAGTTGACGGCGCGGGAGTTGGCCGACGAGCTGGAAGTCTCGTTGCGGACGATCTATCGGGACGTCGAGGCGCTGGCTGCCGCTGGGGTTCCGGTGTACGCCGATCAAGGGCGCGCGGGTGGGTATCGGCTGGTCGACGGGTATCGCACGCGCCTGACGGGGCTGACCGAGCAGGAGGCCGCGGCGCTGTTCCTGGTGGGGATGCCCGGGCCGGCGGCGGCGTTGGGGCTGACGGCGGAGACGTCGGCGGCGGAGCTGAAGTTGCTGGCGGCGTTGGCGCCCGATCAGCGGGATCGGGCGGGGCGGCTGAAGAATCGGTTCTACCTCGACATGCCCGCGTGGTACTCCGAGGCCGAGGACTCGCCGCAGCTGGCGCCGGTCGCTGAGGCGGTGCTGCACGATCGGCGGATCAAGGTGCTCTACCGCCGCTGGGAGGCGCCGCGCGAGGTCGAGCGGGTGCTCGATCCGTACGGGCTGGTGCTGAAGAACGGGAGTTGGTACGTCGTTGCGGCGGCCGGCGAAGCCGTGCGGACCTACCGTGTCTCCAACATTCTCGAGCTGACGATCACCGACGAGGAGTTCAGTCGGCCGCGCGGGTTCGACCTGGCGACGGTGTGGCGGGAGCACTTGGAGGAGTTCGACCAGCGGCGGTTCACCGGTACGGCGCTGGTGCGGGCGTCCGCCGGGCTCGTACGGCGGTTGAAGGACGTGTCGTTTCCAGTGCTGGTGAAGGCGATGGAGGGTGTCGCGCCGGACGACGACGGCACGGTGACGGTGACCGTGCCGATCGAGTCGGTCGGGAACGCGGCGTCGCAGTTCATCCGGTACGGCGACGAGCTGGAGGTGCTCGCGCCGGAGGAGGTTCGGGCGGAGATCCGGCGGCTGGCGACTACGGTCGCCGCGCTCTATCCCGCGCCGCGATGATCTGGTCGTGCGGTACGGCGTACTGGGTGCGCCCTCGGAATCCGGTCGTCGTGCGCGCGGCGGTGAGGGAATTGAGCAGCGCTTCCTCGACGGCTTCGAGCGTCGCCTGGAAGACTGGGCCGAGGTCCTGGTCGGGCATCGGCGGCCGGTACGACGTGGCGAACGCGATCGCGTAGTCGCCGCTGCCGGGCGCGTAGTCGGAGCCGATCCGGCCGAGCGCGAAGATCGCGCGCCGGGCGATCCGGCCGAGCTGCCGGGCATCGAGCGGGAGGTCGGTGGCGAGCACGATCATGCAGGAGTTGCCGTCGGGCTCGGTCTGACGTGGTGGGGCTGGGATCGGGGTGCCGAGGACTTGGAGGGTGCCGGAGAAGTTGGACTGGACTAGCGCGCCGATCGTGCCGGTGGGCGCTCCGGCGACGGGGCCGCGTTGTAACGGATCGCCGGCGAGCGGCAGTCGGCGGGACGCCGTACCGATGCCCGCTTTGAAGCCGAGGGCGGAGGTTCCGGTGCCGGCTCCGACGCAGCCTTCCGCGGGGAGGTCGGCGGAGGCGTTCGTGAGCGCGTCCAGAACGTGCTGCTCGGTGATCGGGCGGCGGCGGATGTCGGACAGGTAGCCGTCGTTGGTCTCGCCGACTACTGGGTTGAGGCTGGTTGCCTTCGGGTCTCGGTCGAGCAGGTAGGTGAGAAGCGCGTCGGCGGCGCGGAAGACCGAGAGCGTGCCGGTGAGCAGGATCGGCGTCTCCAGCCGGCCGAGCTCGTCGACCTGCGTGGTGCCGACGAGCTTGCCGTATCCGTTGCCGACGGCAACAACTGCCGGGAGGCCGGCGGTCACGTCCGCGGGGACGATCGCGGTCACCCCCGTGTGCAGGTCGCCGTCGTCGATCGTCGTCTGACCGACGCGCACCCCCGGTACGTCGGTGATCGCGTTCAGCGCACCGGTCGGCAGGCTCCCGATGACGACACCCAGGTCACGCGCTCTTGTCTGCATGCCCACTATCGTCGGTCAGATGAAGCTGGAGCACGTGGCTGGGCGGGTGTGGGTTTATCCGCATGATCCGGATCCCGAGGCGATCGGGGCTTCGGTGGGGGTTGTGGCGGATGAGCGGGGGAGTGTGCTGATCGACGCGGGGAACGGTCCGGCGCATGGGCGGGAGGTTCGGCGGGCGATCGAGGCCGCGGGGCTGCCGGAGCCGCGGTGGTTGGTTTTCACGCATCATCACTGGGATCACACGTGGGGTGCGGGCGGGTGGGAGGGCGTCGAGGTGGTCGCCCATGCTTCGGCGACGGCGATTCTGGCGGCGGAGGCTGAGCGGCCTTGGAGTCATCAGTACTTGCGTGACCAAGTGGTGGCGAACCCGAAGCTCGGGCCGAGTTTCCGGGCGCGGGCGCTCGCCGTACCGGACTTCTCCGAGCTGCGGATCGTGGTGCCCGACACAACGTTCGAGGAGACGCTGACGTTGCCGACGGGCGTGCGGCTTCGGTACGTCGGGGGCCGGCACGCGCCGGACTCGATCGTTGCCGTTGACCCCGAGTCGGACGTGATGCTGGTGGGGGACTGCTACTACCCGCCGCCGTTCCATCTGCGGACCGAGGACGACACGACGGACTTCGGGATGGCCCGCAGGTTGCTGCGCGAGGGGCACGCGTACTACGTCGACTCGCACTCGGAGCCGCGGAAGATGAGATGAGAGCCGCGGAAGGGAGTCAGTCGGCCGCGACGCCCAGCGGCTGACCCGACACCTCGATGAGCGCCGCCGCGACCGTCCGCGCGTTCGCCGTACGGGAGTCGCTGGTGGTAAGCGGTCGGGCGTCGGTTCATGCCTGAACTCTGCCTGCTCGCGCGCCCAGGCGTCACGGGTATTACCGTTTCCGGCATGGCGACCCAGGAACGGCCCGAGCTGGCCGAGGCGTTGGACCTGACCCAGCACCCCGAAGGCGGCTGGTTCCGCGAGACCTGGCGCTCGGACGTGACGTTCGAGCCGATCGGGTACGACGGGCAGCGGGCCAGCGCGACCGCGATCTACTTCCTGCTCGCGCCGGGCGAGGAGTCCCGCTGGCACAAGGTGCGCTCGGCCGAGATCTGGCTCTGGCACTCCGGCGGCTCGCTCACGCTCGACCTCGGCGGCACCGGCGACGACCCGGAACTGGCCGAGTCGATCACCCTCGGCCCGGACGTGAAAGCAGGCCAGCAGCCGCAGGCCGTCGTACCGGCCGGGGCCTGGCAGGCCGCGCGACCGGTCGACGACGAAGCGGTGCTGGTCTCGTGCATCGTGTCGCCGGGCTTCGACTTCGCCGACTTCACGCTGCGCTAGAGCTCTTAGAGAAGAACCGTGGCCAGCGCCTCGTAGCCCGGCAGCAGGTCCGGACCTTCCTTGCCGAGCTGCTGGACGGCGACGTGGTCGGCGCCGGCTTCGAGGTGGGCGTTCAGGCCTTCGGCGATCTCGACCGCCGTACCGTGCAGGACCAGGGCGTCGACCAGGTGGTCGCTGCCGCCGTTCTCGAAGTCGTGGTCGTCGTACCCGAGCCGTTTGAGGTTGCTGGTGTAGTTGCTGAGCTGCAGGTACCGGGCGAGGAAGTCGCGGGCGATCGCGCGTGCGATCTCCTGGTCGGTCTCCAGCACCACCTTGTGCTCCGGCGCGAGCAGCACGCCGGCACCGAGCGTTTCGCGTGCCTGCCGGGTGTGCTCCGGAGTGGTCAGGTACGGCAGGGCGCCGGCGGTGCGCGCGCCGGACAGCTTCAGCACGCGCGGTCCGAGCGCGGCCAGCGCGCGCCGGTCGGTCGGGACCTTGCCCTCGTCGAGCGCGTCCACGTAGTCGACGATCGTCTCGTACGGCGACTTGTACTCGCCGGTGTGCTCGCGGTGCCCGATCCCGACGCCGAGCAGGAACCGGCCCGGGTGGTCCTCCTCCAGCCGGTGGTACGACGCGGAGACCTCGGCCGCGTCGGCCTTCCACATGTTGACGATGCTGGTGCCGACCTTCACCTGCTCGGTCGAGGCCAGCAGCACCTCGGCGTCGCGCAGGTGCGCGGCCGGCGACCCACCGAGCCAGATCGTTCCGTACCCGAGCTGCTCCACCCCGGAGGCAAGCTCGGGACCCCATTGGTCGCCGATGTGCCAGACCCCGAACCGTCCCAGATCGACCGCCACGTCGTGCTCCTCTGCTCGTCAGACATTCCCTTGGGGCAACTCCGGGCGGAGAGCGGCCATTCCGGCGACACGGGCAAGTCTTGCTGTTACTCCTGCGTCACTCAACGATGGTTGCGGGGGCAACCATTCGGTGGACTCGCGAGCTGGCAGGGTTCGGGGATGCGCAGACTCACCTACTACGTCGGAACGTCGCTCGACGGGTTCATCGCCGACCCGGACGGCGGGCTCGGGGCGTTCCCGATCTCGCCGGACATCGTCGACCACATCGCGGGGGAGTACCCGGAGACCCTGCCCGGGCAGGCCCGCGAGCAGCTCGGGCTGAGCGGCCCCGGCAAGCACTTCGACACCGTCGTCCAGGGCCGCGGAAGCTACGCGCTCGCGCTCGACGCGGGCGTCACCAGCCCGTACCCGCACCTCAAGCAGTACGTCGTGTCGTCGACCCTCGCCGACGTCGACCCCGAGGTCACCGTCATCGCGTCCGACCCGGTCGGCGCGGTCCGCGCGCTGAAGCAGGAGGACGGCGGCGGGATCTACCTGGCCGGCGGCGGCAACCTGGCCGGCCAGCTGCTCGGCGAGATCGACGAGCTGATCGTCAAGCTCTACCCGGTCGTGCTCGGCGGCGGCATCCCGCTGTTCGGCATCGGCTTCGCCCCGACCAGCCTCACCCCGAGCACCCACCAGCTCCTGGGCGACGGCACCGCAGTACTGAAGTACCAGCTGAACTGAGCCGCGGCCGGCGAGCACGCCCGCCCGGCACACGACGGCCGAGCACGCGCGCCCCGGCTGCTGGGATCACCCCAGGTACTTCGCGATCTCCGGGATCCGCACCCGCAGGTCGGCGAGGCGACGCTCCGTCCGCTCCGGCTCGCCGACCGCGGCGAGGTTGAGCATGCCCGGCTCACCCGCAACCTGCCCGGCGCGGATCACCCGCGCCGAGCGCTCCGCCTGGACCGGTGCCCGTTCGAGGATCTGCAGCGCGGTCACACCAGTGCCGTACGCCTCGGCCATCAGGCTCACCCGGCGTGCCTGCTCAGCCGGGTCGAGCGGGATCGCCAGCGGCGCCGTGTTCCAGGCGGTGAACGCGATGTCGTCCAGCGGCACACCAGGCCCGGCGAGATCCCAATCGATCACACCGCTGAAGCCCCGCTCGTCACCGATCCAGTTGTAGTACCCGAAGTCGTGCATGCACACGATCTCCTCCGCCCCGAGCACGCTCCGACCGGCCCGCCAGGTCACCACCCCCTGAGGCCGGTACGACGCGACGACGCGGTGGTACTCCGCGAGCCACTCCATCGCCGCCACCAGCACGTCGTCGGCCACCTGCTCGCCGTACGACGTACCGGGCAGGTAGTCGAGGACCTCCCGGCCGCGCTCGTCGAAGCCGTGCACCCGCGGCGCTCCGCGCAGTCC
This sequence comes from Kribbella sp. DT2, assembly GCF_049844575.1. Lineage (NCBI taxonomy): Bacteria > Bacillati > Actinomycetota > Actinomycetes > Propionibacteriales > Kribbellaceae > Kribbella > Kribbella sp. DT2. Next base: position 772,666 of record NZ_JBNCLH010000003.1, read on the forward strand.
CGCGGCCGCGAGGTGAGCGAGCAGCGCGTGCACGGCCGGGGTCCACGGGCCGGTCGGCCGGCGGACGGTGTCGCCGACCCGGACGGCACCGCCGACGTTGCCGCCGGGCAGAGCGATTTCTTGCACGCCAGAACCTTTCACCGGGAGTTGTCGGACGATGCCGGAACGCCTGCCACGCAAGGAAAGGATTGCGTCAAGAATGCGCCTGAACGACCGGACCCGGTCTGTCGCGGGCAACTCCGCGAGGCGCTGTGACGTCTTCAGGGGAGAGTGTAACCAAGCCGCAGAACTCCCGGTCAGCGCGTCGCCACCGGACAAGACCAACCGCTGCAGTGGTATGAACCCTGCGGGCTTACACTCGCAGCGACTCGGCACGGACGACCCCTCGACCGCCGGGCCGCGGACACAGCGTTGTGGGCCGCATTCCCTGGAGACGGAAGAAGGGCGAGCAGTGAAGGTCGGAGTTCCGAAGGAAGTCAAGAACCACGAGTACCGGGTGGCGATCACCCCGGCCGGGGTGCACGAGTTCGTGCGCAACGGGCACGAGGTTCTGATCGAGCAGGGAGCCGGGACCGGTTCGCTGCTGCCCGACGAGGAGTTCGTCGCGGCCGGGGCACGGATCGTGCCGACCGCCGACGACGTGTGGGGCGAGGCCGAGCTGGTGCTCAAGGTCAAGGAGCCGGTGGCCGAGGAGTACCACCGGATGCGCCGCGACCAGGTGCTGTTCACCTACCTGCACCTGGCCGCCAGCCCCGAGACCACCCAGGCGCTGACCGACTCCGGCATCACCGGCATCGCGTACGAGACCGTCCAGCTCCCGGACGGGTCGCTGCCGCTGCTCGCCCCGATGAGCGAGGTCGCGGGCCGGCTCGCGCCGCAGGCCGGCTCCTACCACCTGATGGCCAACGGCGGCGGCCGCGGCGTCCTGATGGGCGGCGTCTCCGGCGTGCACTCGGCCCGGGTGGTCGTGATCGGCGCCGGGGTCGCCGGGATGAACGCGGCGGCGATCGCGCTCGGCATGCAGGCCGAGGTGCAGCTGTTCGACCGCAACATCGCGCGCCTGCGCGACGCCGACCGGACCTACCAGGGCCACCTGCACACGGTCGCGTCGAACGCGTACGAGATCGAGCGCGCGGTGCTGAACGCCGACCTGGTCATCGGCGCGGTGCTGGTCACCGGCGCGAAGGCGCCGAAGCTGGTCAGCAACGAGCTGGTGTCACGGATGAAGCCGGGCAGCGTGCTCGTCGACATCGCGATCGACCAGGGCGGCTGCTTCGAGGACTCGCGCCCGACCACGCACGCCGACCCGGTCTACAAGGTGCACAACTCGCTGTTCTACTGCGTCGCCAACATGCCCGGCGCGGTGCCGAACACCTCGACGTACGCGCTGACGAACGTGACCCTGCCGTACGCCGTGGAGCTGGCCAACCTCGGCTGGCGCGAGGCGCTGAAGAACGACCACAGCCTCGCGCTCGGCCTGAACACCTTCGACGGCCACGTCACCTACGGCCCGGTCGCCGAGGCCCACGACCTCGACCAGCTGAAGCTCGACGAGGTTTTGGTCTGACCCACCAGGCAGACTGCTCTGCATGAGTGATATCGGGCGGGCAGTCAGCGCGTACCTCGACCATCTGACGGTCGAGCGCGGGCTGGCCGCCAACACCCTGGCGTCGTACCGGCGGGACCTGCGCCGGTACGACGAGTACCTGGCCGGCTCGGACGTCACCGCGCTCGGCCGGATCTCCGAGGCCGTGGTCGGTGACTTCCTGATGCGGTTGCGGGAAGGCGACGCCGGCCACCCGCCGCTGACCGCGTCCAGCGCGGGACGCACGGTGGTCGCGGTCCGCGGGTTCCACAAGTTCCTCCTGCGCGAAGGGCTGACCGCGATCGACCCCGCGGCCGCGGTGAAGCCGCCGGTCCCGCCGCAACGGTTGCCGAAGGCACTGTCCGTCGACGAGGTGACGCGCATCCTGACCGCGGCGGCCGGCGTCGAGGGGGAGTCGGGAGTGCTGGAGACGCGGGACGCGGCGCTGCTGGAGTTCCTGTACGGGACCGGCGCGCGGATCTCGGAGGCGGTCGGGCTCGACGTCGACGAGGTCGATCTCGACTCCGGTGAGGTGCTGCTGCGCGGCAAGGGCAGCAAGGAGCGCGTCGTACCGGTCGGGTCGTACGCGCGGGACGCGTTGTCGGCGTACCAGGTGCGTGGACGGCCGGAGCTCGTCGGGCGAGGGCGCGGCACGCATGCGCTGTTCCTCAACGCGCGAGGAGGGCGGTTGTCCCGGCAGAGCGCATGGACCGTGCTGCGGCGGGCGACGCAGCGGGCGGGGATCAGCAAGGAGATCTCGCCGCACACCCTGCGGCACTCCTTTGCCACGCACCTGCTCGACGGCGGTGCCGACGTACGGGTGGTGCAGGAGCTGCTCGGGCACGCGTCGGTGACGACGACGCAGGTCTACACGCTGGTGACGGTGGACAAACTGCGCGAGGTGTACGCGACCAGCCATCCCCGCGCGTTGTCGGGCTGAGCCTTCACGGCTCCGCGGCGTCGAAGGTTGCCCGGAGGCCGCCCAGGGGTGAGGTGGTGAGCTGGAGGGAGCCGCCGGCGGCGAGTGCTGTGCGGCGGGCGATGTCCAGACCGATGCCTGTACTGCGGGTCGATCCGGGAGCGCCGTCCGGAGGCAGGTCCGGGCCGGCGTCCTCGACCCAGGCGTGGCGTTCCGCGTCCACCCCGACACGGATCTCGGTGCCCTCCGGCGTGTGCCGGAAGGCGTTGTCGAGCAGTACGTCGAACAGGGCGGCCAGGTCGTCCGCACCGATCCGGACCGGGATCGGCCCGTCCGCGACCTCGCCGGTCAACCGGCGGCCGGCGTCGTCGGCCAGCGCCGACCAGAAGTGCAACCGTTCGCGCGCGACCTCGGCCAGGTCGCTGCGCACCGCACCTCCGGCCCGCACCGGCCGGCGGGCGGTCCGGATCATCTCGTCGACCTCGGCCGTGATCCGGTCCACGCCTGTAACGAGGCGGGCGCTCTCCTCGGGATCGCGCAGCCCGCCGACGTCTAGCCGCAACGCGGTCAACGGCGTCCGGAGGCGGTGGGCCAGATCCGCGCTCTCCGTGCGCGCGGTGGTGAGCAGCTCGTCGATGCGCAGGGCGAGCCGGTTCAGCTCGGCGCCGACCTGCCGGACCTCGGGCGGCCCGGCCGGAGTGACGCGGGCGGTCAGGTCTCCCTCGCTGAGCCGACTGGCGGTCCCGGCCAGGCTCGCGATCGGCCTGACCACGCGACGGCCGAGCGCGTCCGCCGCGAGCATGCTCGTCGCGAACAACGCCAGACCGCCCAGCGACAGCAGCAGCCAGCTCCGGGCGACACCGGCCCGCAGCTCCGAGCTCGGGATGAAGACGCGAACCACGGTCGTCCCGTCGGTGAGCGACTGGACCGGGACCAGTACCTCCCGGCCGCCGGTGGTCTCCGCGACGAAGGAGGCGCCGTCGCGTTCGGCAAGCTGCACCGAAGGCGTTTTCGGTGCGGTTGCGCCCGCGGTGGTCCCGTCGGGCCGGAACACGGTGGTGCGGTCGTCGGGCTGCACCGACGCCGATCCCAGCCCGGCGACGAGGTCGGCGGTGGACTGTGCCCGCAGCAACGCGTTCGCGGTCGCGTTGGCGGCCGCCTCGGAACGCAGCAGCAGACCAACCGGTACGAGGGCGAGCACGAGGACGAGCAGTGTCGTGACAGCGACCAGCTCAGCGATCCGACGCCGCATGTCAGCAAGCCTCCGGCGCGCTCGACCGACGGTGGATGTCCGCGGGGCTCCGGCGAGTCGACCGAAACTGCAGGTCGGCGGGCCGTCGGCGACTCCACCTGCGGTGGATGTCGGCGAGGCTCCGGCGAGTCGACCGGCGGCGCATCAGTTGGTCTCCGGGGCGGTCAGGCAGATGCCGACGCCTCGGACGCTGCGCAGGTAGCGCGGCTCCCGGGCGGTCTCGCCGAGCTTGCGGCGGAGCCAGGACAAGTGGACGTCGACCGTCTTCTCGGCTCCGCCGTACGCGAGCTGCCAGACGTCGACGATCAGCTGCCGCCGTGTCACCACCTGGCCGGGGCGTTCGGCGAGGTAGGCGAGCAGGTCGAACTCGCGAGGGGTCAGGTCGAGCACGATCCCGTCCAGCCGGGCGACCCGGCCGCCGAGCTCGACCGTCAGACCGCCGACCGAGAGTTCGCGCGGCCGGTTCGGGGCGCCGCTGCGCCGCAGGACCGCCTGGATCCGGGCGTGCAGCTGCTCCGGGCTGAACGGCTTCACCAGGTAGTCGTCGGCGCCGTCGTGCAGGGTCCGGACCATCAGCGGTTCCTCGTCCCGGGCGGTGACCACGATCACCGGGACCTTGCTGACCGCGCGGGCCATCCGGAGGATCTCGCCGCCGTCGACGTCCGGCAGGCCGAGGTCGAGCAGGACCAGGTCCGGTCCGCCGGCGGTGAGCTCGGCCAGACCGGCCAGCCCGGTCGGCGTCGTACTGGTCGCGTACCCGTGGGCCCGCAACGCGCGGAGTAGCGCGGCCCGGACGTCGGCATCGTCCTCGACGACCAGGATGTGCGGCATGGCACCGACCCTAGAGGGCGCGGGGAGCGGATCCGGGCGGCCTCGACGGGTCTTACGCTGGCTTTAGCGTGGCGTTAGGACAACTGTGACGAGGGTGGGTGACATGAAGAAAACCCTGAAACGATCCCTGCTGATTCCCACCCTTTGCCTGTCCGGCGCGCTGGTCGCGGCCGGCGGCGCCACCGCCGCACTGGCCGGTACCGGTCCTTCCGGTCCGGCCGTCCTCACCTCCGCCGAAGTCGACCAGCAGCTCGCCGCTGCACCGGCCGCCACCACTCCCCGGCCGCTCACGCAGGCCGAGGCCGAGAGGGTCAAGGCTGGGGGAGAGGTGAACACCCTCATTGGGGGGTCGAAGAGCGCGTCGATGCTGGCGGCGTACTGCCGTGCGGACAAGATGACCAACGTCAAGTTCGTCGCCAGGCCGGGCTGGAAGCGCGCGGGCGAGCTGGAACCGGTAACCCTCGAGGTGCTCGGCAAGCAGCGGTCCGCGGTCGCCGGGACCCATGTCAAGGGGGCCGAGCGTCAGCAGCTGGCCATCTACTGCATCGGCAACGTCGCGTCGACGGCGTCACGGGTCCCGGGCGGCGAGTGGACCATCCGGCTGACCAAGGTCGCGCCGTACTGACTCGCGCCCTCGGAGAAGCGCCCTGACTGGCGTCCTTCCCCGGTCGCCGCGGTCGGCGCCCTAAGGTGTCGACCGTGGCGACGGACTCGACGAGTACTGAGGAACGGCACGCGAGCTGGCTGGAGCTGTTCTTCGACCTGACCGTGGTCGCGGCCGCGGCGCAGATCGCGCACCGGTTGCACGGTGCGGAGAGCATCGGGCAGGTCGCTGCCTGCGGGGCGATGTTCTACGCGATCTGGAGCGTCTGGACGACGACCAGCGTCTACGCGAACGTCGCCGGGGAACGCACGCGGCAGCGCGCCGTACTGCGGACGATGCTCGGGATCGCGGTGATGGCCGCGGCCGTGCCCGGCGTGTGGCCGGAGCTGCTGCCCGGCGAGCACCACGACGCGCCCGAGGGCCGGACCACGGTGTTCGTCGTCGCGTTCCTGATCTGCCGGGCGATCGCGTCCCGCTCGGCCGCGCGGGACGGGCAGGTGGTCGCGTTCTGGCCGGCCACGCAGTCGGTCATGGCGACGCCGTGGGTGGTGTCGCTGTTCGTGCCGGAGACGGTCGCGTACTGGCTGTGGGGTTTCGCGATCGTGGTCGACGTCGCGTTCTCGATGGTCGGCGCCGGCAACCCGCGCGCGGTCGAGGAGATGACGAACCGGGCGCGGCGCCGGCAGGAGCAGAACCAGCAGCGCGAGCAGCGCCGGCTGGCCCAGCTGATCCAGCGCGGCATCTCGCCGAAGCGGCTGCCCGCGCCGCAGGCCAACCTGCTCTCGGTCGCCCAGGTCGAACGTGGGCACCTCGACGAGCGGCTCGGTCTGTTCGTCATCATCGTGCTCGGTGAGGCGCTCGCCCAGGTCGTTGCCGCCAACACCGAGCTGGACTGGACCCCGGCGGTGATCGCGTCGTCACTGATCGGCTTCTTCATCCTGGTGCAGCTGTGGCGGCTGACCAGCCTGTACGGGTTCACGCCGGCTCCTCGCCGTACGGCGTCGCTCGAACCGTGGCAGGCGCTGCCCGCGCACCTCGGCGTGACCGCGTCGATCGTCACGATCGCGGCCGGCTTCGGCGGGCTGATCCCGGCCGCGGCCGAGCACCTGCACACCAAGGACCGGTGGTTCGTCTTCGGAGGGCTCGCGCTGTACGTGATCACCAGCGTCGTCGCCGCGCTGTTCGGGAAGGCGCCGCTCAAGTGGTACCTGGGCTGGGCGCTGCCGAGCCTCATGGTGCTCGCCGCCGCGGGGGTCTTCGGGCACCCGTTGCCGGCCTGGTCGCTGGCCCTGATCGCGTACGCCGTCCTGGGGTGGTTCTCGGCGTACAACCGGCTGGCCGACACGCGGACGGTGTGAAACCGGCCCCGGTGCGTGACCGAGGTCAACGGTGTGCAATCATCCCTGCACGGTCGGTCACCTTTCTCGGGTGATCGGCCTGCTGTGGAATGCCGACCGGAAACCACCCGACCCGGCTGCGGAGTGGCCGCTTGAGAGTGCTTGAATGCACGCTTACAGTCGCTGGGATCGCCCGTATCGGTTGAAAGGTTTGACGAGTCATGAACGAGTCGACATTCCCGGGCACCCAGCACCACGAGCACCAGTACGCGACGCCGTCGACGGAACCGATGTCGCCGGCCCCGGAACCGAGCACAGCACCGAGCACCGAAGCGAGTCCCGAACCACGCACCGAAGCGAGTACGACGCCGCAGGAACCGCCGGCCAGTGCCGAGGAGAACCAGCAGCGTCCGATCATCCCGAACAACTATGCGGAGATGCCCCGGCCGACGGCCAAGCTCACCGCGGAGGACATGGCACCTGTGAATGACCCGCACGGCCCGAGGCACAAGATCGGGCCGACCGGACGGCCGCTTCCCGATCTGCCGGAGGTGCTGCCGCCGACCCGTCTCGGGCCGGCGCGGGTGATCGCCATGTGCAACCAGAAGGGTGGCGTCGGCAAGACCACGACGACCATCAATCTCGGGGCCGCGATCGCCGAGACCGGGCGCAAGGTGCTGCTGATCGACTTCGACCCGCAGGGCTCGGCCTCGATCGGGCTCGGCGTGCAGCCGCACGACCTGGAGCTGTCGGTCTACAACCTGCTGATGCAGCGCGACATCCGGCCCGACGAGGTGATCCGGCCGACCAAGGTGGAGAACCTCGACCTGCTGCCGGCCAACATCGACCTGTCCGCGGCCGAGGTGCAGCTGGTCCAGGAGGTCGCCCGGGAGTACACCCTGCAACGGGTGCTCGAGCCGCTCATCCCGCACTACGACGTCATCCTGATCGACTGCGCCCCCTCGCTCGGCCTGCTCACCGTCAACGCGCTGACCGCGTCGCACGGCATCGTCGTACCGCTGGAGTGCGAGTTCTTCGCGCTGCGCGGCCTGGCGATGCTGACCGACACGATCGCCAAGGTGCAGGACCGGCTCAACCCGAAGCTGGAGATCGTCGGCATTCTCGGCACCATGTTCGACGGGCGCACCACGCACGCCCGGGAAGTACTCGACCGGGTCGTCCAGGCCTTCGACGAGCGCGTCTTCCACACCGTCATCCGGCGTACAGTGAAGTTCCCCGAGACCACGGTCGTCGGCGAACCGATCACCACCTACGCTCCTTCGTCCCAAGCGGCTACCCAGTACCGCGACCTTGCCAAGGAGGTGCTGGCGCGTTGTCCCGCCGGGTGAGCCTGCCAGGTGCCAGCGAGCTGTTCGGGGGTGCGGCAGTAAAGCAGACCCGACCCGAGAAGCGCACAGGAAATTCAGCTGGCACCGACGGACCGGCACTGTCCGACCGACCGGCCTCCACGGGCCGGGCCCGGACCGCCGTCGTCGAGGACCGCAAGTCCAGTGGCCGGATCCGGCACGACACGAAGATCACCGTGTACGTGACGGAGGAAGAGCTGCTCGGACTCGAACAGACCAGACTCGCGCTCCGCGCCGAGCACGGCCTGACGGCCGACCGTGGCCGGATCGTCCGCGAGGCGATCGACGTGCTGCTGGCCGACTTCGTCGACCACGGTCCCGACTCGGTGCTGGTGCAGCGGCTCCGGGCTGCCGCGGAGTAGGTCCGTCATGGCCGACACCTCGACGGACCTGCCGACCGATCGGCCCGACGGCGAGTCGTCGTCCGGCAAGGGCTTCAGCGTCCACCTGGTCAACTTCGAGGGGCCGTTCGACCTGCTGCTGCAGCTGATCAGCAAGCACAAGCTCGACATCACCGAGATCTCGCTGTCCAAGGTCACCGACGAGTTCATCGCCTACATCAAGGCGCTCGGCGCGGAGTGGGACCTGGACCAGACCTCGGAGTTCCTGCTGATCGCGTCGACGCTGCTGGACCTCAAGGCGGCGCGGCTGCTGCCGCAGGGCGACGTCGAGGACGCCGAGGACCTGGCGCTGCTGGAAGCGCGCGACCTGCTGTTCGCGCGGCTGCTGCAGTACCGGGCGTTCAAGCAGATCGCCGCGTTGATCCAGACGCGGGTGGCGGAGGAGGGGCTGCGCTTCCCGCGGGCCGTCGGGATGGAGCCTCGGTTCGCCGAGCTGCTGCCGGAGGTTCTGCTCGGGGTCAGTCCTGACCAGTTCGCGGTGCTGGCAGCAGCTGCGATGGCGCCGAAGAACCTCATTCCTGAAGGCGTTTCACTGGCGCACCTGCACTCGCCGGCGGTGACGGTGCGCGAGCAGGCGGCGATCATCATCGAGCGGCTCCGGCTCCAGCGGACGACGACGTTCCGGACGCTGGTGTCGGACTCGCCGGACACGGTGACCACGGTGTGCCGGTTCCTGGCGCTGCTGGAGCTCTTCCGGGAAGCGGCGGTGACGTTCGAGCAGGTGACGCCGCTGGGTGAGCTGACGATCCGCTGGACCGGGACCGACGAGGGCGAGATCGCCGTCGGTGACGAGTTCGACGAAGTCACGCCGCCGGAGTCCGCGGAGGGTGAGGCGCCCGAGGTGACCGACGACCACATCACCGCGTTCATCGCCGACGGTGAGTCACTCACCGAGGACGAGCCCGAGCTCGATCCCGCCACCGATCCGGCTTCCGAAGCCCCGACCGAGACGGCAGACCAGTGACCGAATCCTCCAACCCGACCACCGATGCCCTGGACTCGGTCAGCACCACCGAGACACCGGTGGAGCAGCACGACGAGGCGCCGGCGGACGACGTACAGGCTGAGGTCGTAGAAGCTGCTGACGGCGCGGGTGCTGAGTCCTCGGACGCTGAAGAACTGCTGCTGCAGCTGGAGGAAGAGCCTGCCCCGGGTGAGGTCGTCATCGACGACGTCAGCATGCGGCGGGCGCTGGAAGCGATCCTGATGGTGACCGACGAGCCCCTGCCTGCTCTCGTTCTGGCGCGGGCCGTGGGACGGCCGGTGGCCGACGTGACCGAGGCGTTGAAGGAGCTGGCGGGCGAGTACACCGAGCAGGGCCGCGGGTTCGACCTGCGGGAGGTCGGTGGCGGCTGGCGGTACTACACGCGGCCCGCGGAAGCGCAGTACGTGGAGAAGTTCGTGCTCGACGGGCAGCAGGCGCGGTTGACGCAGGCCGCGTTGGAGACGCTCGCGGTGGTCGCGTACAAGCAGCCGGTCAGCAGGCAGCGCGTGTCGGCCATCCGCGGTGTCAACGTCGACGGCGTGATGCGGACGCTGATCAGCCGCGGCCTGGTCGAGGACGCCGGCGCGGACACCGAGTCCCAGGCGACGCTCTACCGGACCAGCACTTACTTTCTCGAGCGCATGGGTATGCAGACCCTGGACGACCTGCCGGAACTCGCCCCTTACCTGCCGGAGATGGACGACATGGAAGAAGAGCTCGCCGCCCAGAACACCCCGACCGCCGAAGCGGTCGGTACGCCGGACTCCGACGAGGCGGTGACCTCCGACGTGGGGGCCGCCGGCATCGACGGGGACCTCAGCACCGGCGACAACCCCCAGCTCGACCTCGAGCACGAGGAGCCGGAGCTGGAGCCGGCCGAGGAGCTGGAGGCCGGTGGTGACACCGAGCTCGACCAGGAAGAGGCCGACCCGGCGGAGATCCCGGAGACCGGCAGCGAGACCGAGGAGACCGACGACTCGGACGACGACTCCGAGGACGACGGCGAGATCGTCGTCCCCGCGGACGACACGGACGACGAGCACGACGATGACGACGAGGACGACCTGGTCGAGGACTCCGGCGACGAGGACGACGGCGACGAGGACGACCACCTGGAGTCCGCCGAGGAGCTGACCGGCGAGACCGAGGACGTCCGGATGGACGCCGCGGAGGAACTCACCGACGAGGACACCGCGCTGGACGGCGTACCGGTGGACGACGGGCAAACGGTGGGCGACGACAGCGACGCGGGCAGCGCGCAGTACCGTGTCCGCAGTGATGACTGAAGACAACGGGATCCGGCTGCAGAAGGCGCTCGCGCAGGCGGGCGTCGCGAGCCGGCGCAGTGCGGAGCTGCTGATCGAGCAGGGCCGGGTCGAAGTGGACGGCTCGGTCGTCACCGAGTTCGGCACGCGGGTCGACCCCGCGGTGTCGGTGATCCGCGTCGACGGTGAGCGGATCCCACCGAGCAGCGCGCACGCGTACCTGGTGCTGAACAAGCCCCGTGGCGTCGTCACCACGATGGCCGACCCGCAGGGCCGCCCGTGCGTCGCCGACTACGTGCTGGACCGCGAGGAGCGGCTGTTCCACATCGGCCGGCTCGACACCGACACCGAGGGGCTGCTGCTGCTCACCAACCACGGTGAGTTCGCGCACCGGCTCGCGCACCCGTCGTACGAGGTGAGCAAGACGTACGTCGCCGAGGTCGACGGCAACGTCAAGCCCGTCGTCCTGCGCCGCCTGCTCGACGGCGTCCACCTCGAGGACGGCGACGCCCAGGCCGACACCGTCAAGGTGACCGCGGAGATCAAGGGCCGCACGCTGATCCAGATCACCCTGCACGAGGGCCGCAACCGGATCGTCCGCCGCATGTTCGACGCGGTCGGCCACCCGGTCAAGCGCCTCACGCGCACAGCGATCGGCCCGGTCCGCCGAGGCAACCTGCACACCGGCGAGCTCCGCGAGCTCGACCCGAAGGAGCTCGGCCAGCTGCTCGACCTCGTCGAACTCTGATCCGGTCGAAGGACCCGCGCACGAGCTTCCGTACGGCGGGCATCGCGTCGGTCTGCTGCCGACGAACCTCGTGCGTTCGGCCGGTGTCATCCGACCGGCCAGCACCCAGGACCCCGCCTTCGCACCGGAACCACTGCCTGAGCATCCGGTACCGACCGACAGGATGTGGCTGCGGAGGCGGGCTCGGTGGGTGAGTGGTGCAGGCGTGGGAGGTGGGTTCGGGGCGGGCTCGGCTGAGAGACGTCCTGTCGCGCGGTACCCGACTGCGCGCTACTGGTGGAGGGTGCGATCGAAGAAGGTGTGGAGGAGGGTGCGGACGGCGCCGGCGTTCGGCCTGTCGCCGACGAGTTTGGTCCGTTCGGCTGGGGTCATCAGGCCGGCCGCGACCAGCTGTGGGGCGAAGGCTGCGTAGTCGGTGAAGGCCCAGTGGTTGGCTTGTCGCAGTTGCGTACGGCGTACTGGGCCTCCGTGGGACTGGACTGCTGACCAGGTGCGGTCGAAGCGGGGGTTGGTGTAGCCGTCGGTGCCTGCCAAGAGGAGGGGCTTGCGGGTGCCTTGCTGGGCGATGGGGTAGAGCGTGCCGTCGGCGAGGTCCAGGTAGCCCTCGAGGTTGGCTGCGCAGCGGATGCGGGGGTCATCGTGCATGGACTGGGCTGCGGTGGCGCCACCGGCGGAGTGGCCGTAGGTGCCTACGCGGCGGAGGTCGAGGGCTCGGTGGAAATTGTGGGGGAGTGGTCGGCCGGAGGCATCCGGGTTGTGGCCGGCGGCCAGGCGGTGGAGTTCGTCGAGGACGAAGTGCACGTCGGCGAAGCGCGTGGTCATCATCGTGCGGTTGAGGACCGGGTCGGTCTGGATGTCGGGGGTGACTTCGATGGTGCGCGGCGGGCGGTCGGGGAAGTCGACCTCGCTGGTTTCGCCGGGGTGGTCGATGGTGACGACGACGTAGCCGTGGCTGGCCAGGTCCTCGGCGAGGGACGTGCCGATCGTGCGTGGGTCGGCGCCGCCGGGGCTGTAGAGGAGGACGGGGCGTCGTACGGGGAGAGCGGAGGCTTCGGCGTACGAGTGGGTGCGGGTCCTTGCCCAGTCGACTCCAGTGGACGGGAGTTCGGGGTGGAGGAGGTCGGCGTCGAGGCCCGCGAAGATTTCGGCCGCCACAGGAGTCAGGTGGGGTGCGAGCAGGTAGCCGCGGGTGGTCGCGGCCGGGTAGTAGAGCGTGGTCATCAGCTCACGGGTTGTTGCCGCGTTCCACGGATCGCCGCGGGTGGTGTCGATCAGGTGCAGTGTCGTCGTACCGATGTGGTGTGGTCCGGTTGGCTTCGGGAGCCGGAGAAAGAACGGCGAAGCCGAGGCAGGTAAGGCCCCGGCGAGCGTGGTCGAAGCGACTGCGGCGATGAAGGTTCGTCTCCTCATGACCACGACGTTGGCAGCCGCAACCATCGTCGTCACTGCTGTCGGGCCGACCTCCACCGAAGATCCACCGGCCGCGGGAAAGCGCTCTCGAACCACGGACGGTTGACATCAAAGGGGTAACGCCTGAGAAACGCCGCGCCTGAGACAGGGCACGGATGTCGGAGGTGCGCCGTAGTGTGGGAGATGTGAACCGGCGAATCTTCGGTCTGGAGAACGAGTACGGAGTCACCTGCACTTTTCGAGGTCAGCGCCGACTGACCCCCGATGAGGTGGCGCGGTACCTGTTTCGGCGCGTCGTGTCCTGGGGGCGGAGCAGCAACGTCTTCCTCCGCAACGGGGCACGCCTCTACCTCGACGTGGGCTCCCACCCGGAGTACGCGACCGGCGAGTGCGACTCGGTCACCGACCTGATCGCGCACGACAAGGCCGGTGAGCGGATTCTCGAAGGGCTGCTGGTCGACGCCCAGAAGCGGCTGCACGACGAAGGCATCTTCGGCGACGTCTACCTGTTCAAGAACAACACCGACTCGGCCGGCAACAGCTACGGCTGCCACGAGAACTACCTGGTCAGCCGGCACGGCGACTTCGCGAAGCTCGCCGACGTGCTGATCCCGTTCCTGGTCACCCGGCAGCTGATCTGCGGCGCGGGGAAGGTGCTGCAGACGCCCCGCGGCGCGGTCTACTCGGTGTCCCAGCGCGCCGAGCACATCTGGGAAGGCGTCTCCAGCGCGACGACGCGGTCCCGCCCGATCATCAACACCCGCGACGAGCCGCACGCGGACGCCGAGCGGTTCCGCCGGCTGCACGTGATCGTCGGCGACTCGAACATGTCCGAGACGACCATGCTGCTGAAGGTCGCCAGCACGGACCTGGTGCTGCGGATGATCGAGGCCGGCATCGTGATGCGCGACCTGACGCTGGACAACCCGATCCGCGCGATCCGCGAGATCAGCCACGACATGACCGGCCGCCGCGAGGTCCGGCTGGCCAACGGCCGCGAGGCCAGCGCGCTGGACATTCAAGGTGAGTACCTGAACAAGGCCCGCGACTTCGTCGACCGCCGCGAGCTCGGTACGCCGGCCGTGGAGCGCGCGCTGAACCTGTGGGAGCGCTGCCTGAAGGCGATCGAGTCCGGCGACCTGTCCGGGATCGAGCGCGAGATCGACTGGGTGATCAAGTACCGGCTGATCGAGCGCTACCGCGCGCAGAACAACCTCGGCCTGGCCAGCCCGCGGGTCGCCCAGCTCGACCTGGCCTACCACGACATCCACCGCCCGCGCGGTCTGTACTACCTGCTCGAGCGCAAGGGCGCCGTCACCCGCGTGGTCGACGACCTGCGCGTCTTCGAGGCCAAGTCGGTGCCGCCGCAGACGACCCGCGCGCGGCTGCGCGGCGAGTTCATCAAGCGCGCGCAGGAGCGTCGCCGCGACTTCACCGTCGACTGGGTGCACCTGAAGCTCAACGACCAGGCGCAGCGGACCGTGCTGTGCAAGGACCCGTTCAAGTCCCACGACGAGCGCGTCGAGAAGCTGATCGCCAGCATGTAGAAATCGGGCCCGGTACGACGCCGAACCGGGCTACGGTTTGTCGGGTGATCAGACTTGGATATCCGGTGGTCGGGGTTGCCGACGTCGTGGCGGCCTCGGCCTTCTGGACTGCTGCGCTGGACCTTGTGGAGAGCCCGGAGTGGGCCCGCGACACCTGGCGGACGCTCGTACGGCGTACCGACGGCGAGCGCGTGCTCGGACTGATGCGGAGCGACTCGCCGGCCGAGCCGTACCCGCGCGTCCACCTCGACGTACTGGTGGACACGACCGCCGAGCAGGAGTCCGAGGTCGAACGACTGGTCGGGCTGGGCGCGCAGCGGGTGGAGTGGGACAGCTACCCGCCGGACCCGGACTTCGTCGTACTGGCTGATCCGGACGGGAACGTCTTCTGCGTGGTCGATCTGAGTCAGGCGCCGTCGGGATCCTGAGGCTGCTCGCTCCGTCCGCGCGGACCGCCCTGTTCGTCGGGCGCGAACTTCATACCGAGCGCGGCGGTGGCGATCAGGGCCAGGCACGCGATGATCGCGAAGTTGTCACCCATCATCCCGTGCGGGGTCTCGATCGCCGGCCGGATCAGCAGAGACATGATCAGCAGGCCGATGCCGATCCGCAGCAGCACCCTGGCCGCCATCCTCGTCATGATCAAGCCGACGATCGCGTCGGTCGAGGGCTCGCCTCGTCGACAGTGAGGTGCTTCAGTGGTGGGATCTCGTCGGAGAAGAAGCAGGCGGTCCGGTGTCCGGAGCCGATGTCGACGAGCGGTGGAGCCTCCTTGCGGCAGACGTCCCGGACCATCGGACACCGGTTGGAAAAAACGCACCCCTTCGTCGCGGGCTCGCCGGTCAGACGCTCGGAGCCGCTGCCCTCCGCGTCTCGCTTGCGCACCAGCACCGGGTCCGGGACGGGGATCGCCTGGAGCAGCATGTGCGTGTACGGGTGGCTGGGTGTCTTGATCAGATCCTCGACCGGGCCTTCCTCGACGATGTAGCCGTAGAACATCACCGCGATGCGCCCGCCCTGCGCGAAGTACCGGACCACCCCGAAGTCGTGGCTGATGAACACGAATCCGATGCCACGGTCGCGCTGGAACGAGAGCAACAGGTCGAGGATCGCGACCCGCATCGACACGTCCAGCATGCTGGTCACCTCGTCGGCAACGATCAGCTGCGGCTGCAGACTGATGGCCCGGGCGATCGACACCCGCTGCCGCTGGCCACCGGACAACTGGTGGGGGTAACGCTGCAGGAACGCGGGCGTGGCATCCAGCCCGACCTGCCGCAACAGCTCGATCATCTCCGCCTGGACCGTTCGCCGGTTCGCCAGCTTGTGCCGCAGGATGCCCGGCGCCAACGTACTGCCGATCGTCAGTCCCGGATTCAGCGAACCGTACGGATCCTGGTGCACCATCTGTACACGACGCCGCCAGTCCTTGCGCGCCTTGCCCCTCAGGCCCGAGATATCGCTGCCCTCGAAGGAAATGCTGCCGCTACTGGGTTCGTGCAGTCCGGCGATCAGTCGGCCCAGCGTGGTCTTGCCACAGCCGGACTCGCCCACCAGGGCCACGATCTCGCCCTCCTGGGTGGACAGATCGACATTGTGCAGTACCGGCCTTCCGGTGCCCGTGTCGTAGGTGTGCGTCACGTTCCGCACGTCGAGCAGGCTCATGCCTTCGACACCTCCATCGGTAGGACTTCACGATTCACGACGTGGCAGGCCACGAGGTGGCCACCACCATCGCCGAGCAGTGGGGGCTCGGTGTGCCGGCAGAGGTCCTCCGCCAAGCGGCACCTCGGAGCGAACCGGCAGCCGGCCGGCAGCTCGGCGAGGTTCGGCACCGCGCCGCCGATCGGCTGGACCGTGAGGCCGGCGTCCAGCACGCTCGGAATCGCGTTGATCAGCGCCTCGACGTACGGATGCCGGCGTTCGGCCTTGAAGATCTCCTCGACCGTCCCGGTCTCGACCAGACGCCCCGCGTACATCACCGCGACGCGGGTGGCCACCTCGGCGACGACCGCGAGATCATGCGTGACGAAGACGATCGTCACCCCGAGGTCGCGGTGAAGATCCTTGAGGATGTCGATCACCAGCCGCTGGTTGAGAACATCCAGCGCCGTGGTCGGCTCGTCCAGGATCACCACGGACGGCTTGAGCAACAAGGCGACGGCAATCGCCACTCGCTGCTTCATCCCGCCGGACAGCTGGCTCTCGAACGCCTTCCAGATCCGCTGCGGCGGGAGCTGCACGAGCTCGAGGAGGTGCTCGAAGTGTTTGCGGCCCTCCTTCGGATCGGGGAACACGTCCGGATGCGCCTGCAGGATGTGGTCCACCTGGGCGCCGATGGTCACGACCGGGTTGAACGCGTTCATCGCGCCCTGGAAGACCATCGCCAGCTCGGCACCGCGCAAGGCGTTGAGCTCGCGCTTGGACATCGCGGCCATGCCACGTCCCCGGAACCTGATGTCGCCGCCGGTCACCCGGCCCGGCGGCGGCACGATGTGCAGCATCGAGTACGCCAGGGTGGACTTGCCACAGCCCGACTCGCCGACCAAGGCGTAGATCTCACCGGCGGCGACCGAGAGGCTGACGTTCTCGACGGCGCGCACCGAGCCGGCGCCGTCGCCGAAGGCGACCGTCAGGTCGTCGATCTCCAGCAAGGTCTGGTCGTCTGTGCTCACGCTGTTCACTGGACACGCAGCCTCGGGTTGAACACGCTGTCGAGCGCGCGGGAGAAGAACACGAACGCAACCTGCAGGATGACGATCGCGGCCATCGGGGAGAAGAGGTAGAACGCGCTGTCGGTGGTGTACAACGCTCCTTGCGCCATCGCCAGATTGATCATGATGCCCCAGTTGTTGCCGCTGATCGGAGCGATGCCGAGCAGGAACAGGCCCACGGACGCGTAGATGGCCCCGGTGATGGCCAGCAGGAAGTGGATCGCGACGTACGGCCCGACGTTCGGAAGCAGTTGCCGCCCGACCATGTTGCCGAGCGAGACGCCCTGGAGTTTGGCCGCTTCGACGAACTCTCTGCTCCGCAGACTCATGGCTTGGGACCGGATCGCCCGGGCCAGGCCCGCCCAGGCGGTGATCGACAGGATGAGGGCCAGTACGACCGGGTTGGTGGTGTTGATCACGCTGGCGAGGACGATGATGAGCGGCAGGCCGGGGATGGTGAGGAAGATGTCGGTGATCCGCATGATGACCGTGTCGGCCACTCCGCCGACGTACCCCGTCAGCAGGCCGATCGCCACGCCGACGAAGACCGTGATCACCGCGGACAGCACGCCGACGATCATGATCGGCCGGGTGCCCACGATGATCTGGGACAGGACACCCTGTCCAAGGGCGTCGGTGCCGAGTGGGTGCTGCAGTGACGGAGCCAGGTAGGCCTGGCTCGCATCCTGCTCGTTGCCCACCTCGACGAGCATCGGGCCGAAGACCGCCGCCAGGCAGTAGATCAGCACGATCGTTCCGCCGATCAGGGCCCCCTTGTCGTGGCGCAGGATCCGCCACAGGTCGCTGAGGAATCTCATGCCATCGAACCTCCTGCCGGCAGTACTTCCTGATCGGGGTCGGCGGGCTTGTCGGCGGCGCGGGCGCGGGCGGCCGGATTGGCGATCCGGGGGTCGACCAACGGGTAGAGCAGGTCGACCAGGAGATTGGTGATGATCACCGACACGGTGATCAGCACGAAGCAGCCCATCATCAACGAGTAGTCGCGCTGGCCGACCGACTGGATCATGTAGAACCCGATCCCCGGGTACTGGAAGTAGGTCTCGATGAACACCGAGCCGCCGAACATGAAGCCCACGGAGAGGGCCAGTTGCGTCACCATCGGCAGCATCGAGTTGCGCCCGACGTAGGACTGGGTGATCCGGCGATCGCTCAGTCCACGGGACTCGGCCGCCCGGACGTACTCGGCGCCGAGCACCGACACCGCGCTGCCCTTCATGCCGAGGGCCCAGCCACCGAACGACGTGATCACCGACGCGGCGATCGGCAGGATGGCGTGGTAGAGCACGCTGATCAGGTACGGGCCGTTGAACCCCGGTGTGACGTCGATCCCGTAAGCGCCACCGGACGGAAACACCTGATAGACGCTGGTGAGGACGTAGAGCAGCGCGATCGCCACCAGGTAGCTCGGAATCGCGCTCAGAAAAGAGACGACGAAGGTCATCGACTGGGAGAACCGGCTGCTCTGGAAGGCGGCCATCATCGCCCCGACCGCGATCCCGATGACGAAGCTGATGATCAGCGACACCGCCACCACCATGATCGTCCAGGGCAAGGCCTCGGCGATCACCGCCACCACGGTCGTGCCCGGGTTGGTGATCGGGCGGCCGAGGTCGCCGCGGACCGCGCCCCACACGTACCGGACGTACTGCTCCCAGACCGGAGCGTCCGGCGTCACGCTGTAGACCGCGCTGATCCGTTGCTGGATCTCGACCTCGCTCAGGCCGCCCTGCATCCGTAACTGCGCCTCCAGAGCCGCCATCGGGCTGCCGGGCATCAGCCGGATCATGAAGAACGACAGGGAGATGACGATGTAGATGATCAGCAACGACATCGCCAGTCGTTTCAGGATGTAGGAAACCATCAGCGCCTTCCGGGGTCGGGGCGGTACCGGTCGGCACCGTGGGAAGGTGCCGGCCGGACAGTGCAGGTACTACTTGGGAGTGATGTAGCCCTGCTGCATCGCCAGCGAGAGGCCGCCGTTCATGTCCGCGCTGATGATGTCCCAGAGTTCACTGGTCTTGTTCTCGCCCAGGGGCGGCCAGTTCGTGAACTCCTTGGTGGAGAACGGAAACTGGTAGACCTTGGTCGCGTACCAGATGTAGGGCACCTCGTCGTTGACCAGTTGCGCCCAGTTCCACACCTGCTTGTTCATCTCGTCGCCCGGTTCGACGGTGCGGACCTGTCGCTCGATGGTGCTGGCCACGTCGACCTCACCGAGACCGGGAACGTTCTTCTTCGGGCCGAAACCGATTCCGCGCTTTCCGGCGTAGTTGCCCTGGCGCGTGAAGTTGTATCCCGGGCCGAGCAGGAATCTGTACATCTCGAGCGGGTTGCTGCCGCCGACGAACGCCATGCCCGCTTGGAAGTCGCCGTTGTGCTGATCGGCGTCCTGCTGTGCCCCTGAGGTCGCGTTCACCTCGGACTTGATTCCGAACGCGGTCAGCGCCTTGGCCGCGGAGTTGAACGACGTGACGATGTCGGTGGTCTCGGCGTTGGCGGTGAAGGTGAGCGTGAACGGTTTGCCGTCCGGCTTGATCCACTGATCGCCCTTCTTGGTGAAGCCCTCGCCCTGCAGCAGTCCGGTCGCCTTGGCCAGGTCGACCGGATACTTGTTCAGCTTCGCGATCTGGTCCGGCTTGAGGTAGATCTCCTCGAGCGTCGGCGAGATGCCCGTGTTGACTTCCTTCCAGGTCCCACCGGCCGCGTCATCGGTGCCGTAGGCAGCCTCGCTGATCTGCTGTCGCGGAATCACGTACGCGAGCGCCTGGCGTACCGCTTTGGAGTCGAGTGGCTTCTGGTTGCTGTTGAAGGCGATGGTGAACCCGAACCCGAGCGGGAGAGCCGTGTTGGACTCGGGGGTCGTGTTCCAGCGGTTGAGGATCGGCGGCGGCATGTACACGTTGGACAGGTGCACGTTGCCGCTGAACAACTGCGGGTAGACGGTCTGCGAGGACCCGTTCAGGTACCGGATGCCGGCGAACTTGATCTTGGACGCGTCCCAGAAGTCGTTCCACTTGACCAGCTTGGCTTCCTTGGTGGTGATGTTCTCCAGCTGGAACGGCCCGTTGCCGATCAGCTTGTCGACCTTCATCGCGGCCAGGTCCTTGAACGCGTCACCCATCCGCTTGGACTCGGGCAGCTTCGTGGCCTGCTCCGGGTTCTGCTGCAGCGTGCTGAAGTACTTGATCACGTCCTGCTTCAGCTGGTCGGTGACGAGCTTGCCGTACACGCTGGACGGGAACGGGCGGATCGTGTTCAGGATGTCCAGCTTCGCCAGTGACTCCGGCTGGCCTTTCTTGAGAGTGAAAGCGACCGTCTTCTCGTCGACGACGGTCACGTCGGTGATGTCGTTCCAGAACCCGTCGCCGCGGAGCCCGTTCAGGATGGCGGTGTCGTGCAGATCCTTGCTCGTCACCGCAGTGCCGTCCTGCCACTTCGCGTCGTCGCGCAGGTGAACGTTGAGCTTGCCGTTCTCGACCGCCCACTTGTCGGCCAGCTGCGGGATGAACTCGGTCAGGCTCGGTGACTTCACGAGCGCCAGCCGCATCGAGATGAAGTCGTTCTGGATGCCGAGCTGGTTCACGTTGTACGGGTTGTAGGACCACGTCGTGCCCCAGCTGCAGCAGGGGAAGAACGTGAGGAACTTGCTGGAGTCGCCTGCCGCGGTGCCGGTGCCGCCGGAGTTCCCGCCGGAGCTTCCCCCGCCCGCCGTGCCTGCGGTGCAGGCTGCCACCAACGTGACCACCAGGCTGGCCGAGACCAGGGCAACCAGGCGCCTTCTGGCGCCACTGACTACTCGCGGCAACTTCATCGTTGATCCTCTCGACCGGGGCGGGGCGTCGGGACCCGATCTTGTCGGGACAAAGGTAGTTAGTAAAGAGGATGGGGAAAGTAACTTGTTCACAAAACGGCCACATTTGTTCGCGAAGCCGCCATGCCCGATCGCTGATCGTGACGCTGGTGCCGGTGACCGGACCGCGCCTGTCGACGTTGCGTGACGTGACCCAACGGTGACGCAGGTGGCTGATCCGTGGCTTGGACGTGCCCGATAGTGTGGGCGCGTTCATGGCCGTCCAGCAGGCGCGGGGTCCGCGCCGGGATATTTTGAGGTGCTTTGTTCGTGCGCAAGCTGCTGAGTGTCGTCGCGGTGATCGCGCTGGGGTCCTCCCTGGCCGCCTGTGGCTCGGAGTCCGACGGGAGCAAGGACTTCGGTGCCGCCGGAGTCAAGGTCGAGTCGGAGTTCGGCAAGAAGCCCACCGTCACCCACCGCGACGGTGAGCCGGACAAGACCCTCGTCACCGAGGTCCTCAAGGAGGGCGACGGCGCCGAGGTGAAGAAGGGTGAGCTGCTCACCGCCAACTACCTCGGCCAGATCTGGCGCGACGGCAAGGTCTTCGACAACTCCTACGACCGCGGCGCGCCGTCGTCGTTCCCGATCGGTGTCGGCGGCGTCATCGCCGGCTGGGACGAGGGCCTGGTCGGCAAGAAGCTCGGTAGCCGCGTGATGATGTCGATCCCCGCGGACAAGGGCTACAAGGAGCAGGGCAACGAGCAGGCCGGTATCAAGGGCGACGACACGCTGATCTTCGTCGTCGACCTGGTCGCCGTGGCCGCCAACGACACCAAGCTGGACGCGACCCCGGTCGCGGCGCCGGCCGGCAAGTTCAAGGTCGCCGGTGAGCTGAACGCCGAGCCGAAGGTGACCGTCCCGGCCGGTTCGAAGCCGCCGGCCAAGCCCGGCAAGCCGGTCGTGATCGCGACGGGCAAGGGCAAGCCGGTCGACAAGGCCAGCACGGTCGTCGCGCGCTACGTGATCTTCGACTACGCGGGCAAGAAGCAGGCGAGCACCTGGGACGGCCAGCAGGGCCAGGCCGGATCCCCGGCCGAGCTCCAGGTCGGCCCCGGCCCGACGGGTCAGGCCGGCGCGCTCGACGCACTGGCCGGCATCCCGGTCGGCAGCCGCGTGCTCGTCGAGCTCCCGCCGTCGAAGGACGACAAGGGCAAGACCGTCAACGCCTTCGCGGTCATCGACCTGCTGAACAACTTCCCGGCAGGCAAGCAGCAGTAAGTACGTCGTCAGAGGGCCGGCTCCCAGGTGGGGGCCGGCCCTTTGTCCTGTCCGGCTTCTCAGCTCCGGTGGCGGAACCAGCGAGTGGTCTCGGGGTGCCAGGTCAGCGCGAGCGCGGTGACCAGCGCGACGATGTGGGCGGTTCTGAGTCCTGCTTCGAGGAGGAAGAGCGGGGTGGGGGACAGGGCGGAGAAGGAGTGGTCGGTCAGCCAACTGATCGGGCCGATCACGAGACTGGCCATGCCGAGGGTGCCGAGCAGGGCGGTGAGCACCCAGCGCGACCAGTTGACGCCGTGGCGGAAGTAACGGTCGATCACGACGAACAGGCCGCCGTACAGAATGGTGCGCAAGGCGACCTGGGCGACCAGACCGAGCACGGGCGTGCCGTCGTGGATCGCGAGGCTCAGGCCGAGCACGGACTCGGCGACGCCGGCGCCGACGGCCAGGAACCAGGCGCCGGTCGCGGCGCGGGCGGTCAGCGGTGAGGGTGCGACACGAGTTTCCATACTTCGAGGATCCGCCGCGACGGCGCCGGGATCAGGAGTACTGGGACCCCGAAACGGGTGGTGGTACGTCCACCAGCCGGGCGGCGTGCCGCCCCGACGCGGCGGCCGCCTCGAAGTACGCGCGGTCGGCGTCGAGGTCGCGGCCCATCGTCGACAGCTTGACCGGTGCGGCCTGCAGAGCGTCGTACAGGCCCTCGACACCGATCCGTACGACGCGGTGCCGCGCCTTGAGCGGCTCGGCGGCGTCCCGGACGGCGTCGCCGAAGTCGCCCTCGAGATCCGGTACGACGACGTCGGCCGGCTGCAGCGCCACCCGCCCGTACGCCGTGAGGCTGTGGTGCGAGATGCCGCGGTGCCGCGGGCGTGGGTCGGCCTCGGAGATCCGCAGCGACGCGACCGCGCGGCCGCCGAGCGTGCCGACCGCGTTGACGGCCTCGCCGGACTGGACGCCGGAGAAGCCCCAGCGCGTGCCGGTGCCGAGGTTGCCCGGGCCTTGCGTGAGGACGACGAGCTCGGCGGCGAGGACGTGGACCGCCGTGAGGAGACCGGTGTGGACGGTGACGGCCTCGCGG
The DNA here is from genome assembly GCF_049844575.1 of Kribbella sp. DT2. NCBI lineage: Bacteria > Bacillati > Actinomycetota > Actinomycetes > Propionibacteriales > Kribbellaceae > Kribbella > Kribbella sp. DT2. The sequence goes on from NZ_JBNCLH010000003.1 coordinate 795,798, forward strand.
TCGCCGCCGTACGCCTGGCCGACGGTCACCGTCCCGGCCAGCCAGCCGCTGTCCCGGAGCGACGCGACTGTGCGCGAGAAGGCGAGCGGGAGGGCGCCGCCGTCGGTCATCACGTAGACGACGCGGGTGGTCGGGCGCGCCTCGTAGACGCCGGCCAGTACGGCGGGTAGCGCGGAGTGAAGGTCGGCCACGACTACCGGCGTACCGAACAGGTCGTCGGCGTCGCGCAGGACGTCGTGGTCGGGAGAGTCCTGCTCGTCGGCGCCGAGGACCATCGCCTGGAGCGGGGTGTAGCGGGCCTTGACCAGGTGACCGCTCTCGGGCGGGTCGGCGGGGAGGCGGTCGGGGATCGCGACGACGAGCGCGTAGCCGCCGGTGCCGAGGCCGCGGTCGAGGGCGCCGACGTTGAGCAGGACCCGGTCGCCTGGTTCGGGGTGGCCGACCAGGTCGGGGTAGGCGAGAGCCTTCACGCTCTGCTCACCGACCGTCACCCGAAGCTCCTGAGCGCCGGACCATGCTCGGCCCAGCTCGGCCACCGTTCCTTCACGCCACCGGATCACGCGCCGACTTTAGCGGGGTAAAGAAAGTTAAGCGGGGTAAACCCGGCGGCGACTAGAACACCTGTTCGGCGTTGGGTGCGTGATTCGGCCCCCGAAACCCGTAAGGTGGTCGGGTGTCGGCGCGGAAGAGTGAGCGGCTGCTCAACCTGGTGATCTGCCTGCTGGTCGCGCGCACGTACGTGACCAAGGAGCGGATCCGCGAGGTCGTCGAGGGGTACGCCGGGCAGACCGACGACGCCTTCGAGAAGATGTTCGAGCGCGACAAGGACGAGCTGCGCGACCTCGGCATCCCGATCGAGATGGGCACCATCGACAAGTTCTTCTCCGACGACGTCGGCTACCGGATCCGCCGCGACGTCTTCGAGCTGCCCGAGGTGCACCTGGAGCCCGACGAGGCCGCCGTACTGGGGGTGGCCGCGCGCGTCTGGCAGCACGCCAGCCTGGCCGAGGCGACCACCTCGGCGGTGCTGAAGCTGAAGGCGGCCGGGATCCAGACCGACCAGTCCGCGCTGAGCGCGATCGAGCCGCACGTCGGCGCGTCCGAACCGGCCTTCGACCCGCTGTGGTCCGCGGTCGTCAGCCGGACGGCGGTCCGCTTCGAGCACCGGCGCTCCGGCGCGGCCGAGACGACCACGCGGACGCTGGAGCCGTGGGGGATCGTGTCGTGGCACGGCCGCTGGTACGTCGTCGGGCGCGACCGCGACCGGCAGGCGACCCGGATGTTCCGGATGTCGCGGATCGGCGGGAACGTGAAGACCGTCGGTTCCGCCGGGGCGTTCACGGTGCCCGAGGGGACCGACCTGCGCTCGCTGGTCTCCGAGCTGGCGCCGCCGCGCCCGACGTCCGAGGCGAAGGTCCGTGCGCGCACGGGTTCGTGCGTGAGTCTGCGCCGCCGCGCGAACGCGATCGAGCCGTACGAGGAGGGCTGGGACCTGCTGCACGTCCCGTACGCCGACTCCGGCGTGCTGGCCGAGGAGATCGCGTCGTACGGGCCGGATGCTGTGGTCGAGGGGCCGGGCGACGTGCTGGACGGCGTACTGCGCCGCCTGCGGACGGTGGCGGGGGTCGTCGGATGAGCAACGCGCGTGATCAGGTGCAGCGGTTGCTGGCGCTGGTGCCGTACCTGCGGGAGAACGACGGGGCGCGGGTCGACGACGTCGCGGCGGACTTCGGCGTACGGCCTAAGCAGATCATCGCGGACCTGAAGGTGCTGTGGTTCTGCGGGCTGCCGGGTGCGCAGATGGGCGACCTGATCGAGATCGACATCGACGCCGCCGAAGGTGAAGGCGTCATCCACCTGAACAACGCCGACTACCTGGCGCGCCCGCTGCGCCTGGCCGCGGACGAGGCGCTCGCCCTGCTGACCGCGCTGCGAACGCTCCGCGAGGTCACCGCCGGTGGAGACCGCGACGCCGTCGACCGCGCGATCACCAAGCTGGAGACCGCCGCCGGCGCAGGCGCCGCGGCCGTCGAAGGCGCCGCCGCTCACGTCCACGTCGAGCCCGCCGCGCCCGAGATCGCCGAGACCGTCAACCGGGGCCTGGCCGGCAAGCGCCGCCTGCACCTCACGTACGACGTACCGTCCCGCGACGAGACCACCGAACGCGACGTCGACCCGATGCGCCTGGTCGTCTCCGAAGGCCGCACGTACCTGGAAGCCTGGTGCCGCCTCGCCGAGGACGTCCGCCTGTTCCGTCTGGACCGCATCGCCGGCGTCAAGCTCCTCGACCTCCCCAGCGAGCCCCCACCCGAGGCCACGCCGCGCGACCTCTCCAACGGCATGTTCCAGCCGTCGGAGTGCGACCTCCTGGCGACGGTCTCACTCGCACCACCGGCCCGCTGGGTCGCCGAGTACTACCCCACGGAATCCGTCGAAGAGGGCCCCGACAACTCCCTCACCATCCAGCTCCGCGTCGCCGACACGGCCTGGCTCCAACGCCTCGTCCTCCGCCTGGGTGGCGCCGCCACGGTCCTCGAACCAGCCGACCTGGGCGCCCAGATCGCCGGCACCGCCCGAGAGGCCCTCGCGGCGTACGACGACCAGCTGTAGGCGCTGGGACGACCAGCTGTAGGCGCTGGGACGACCAGCTGTAGGCGCTGGCTGGCCACCTCCGCGCTGGACTGCCCGGCCGCCACGTCCAGCCCTACTCCCCACTTCACGTTGCAGGCACCACCAACCAGGTCACGTTGCAGCACCACCAACCACGTCAGGTTGCAGCATCACCAACCACGTCAGGTTGCAGGCGCCCCCAACCACCTCACGTTGCAGGCACCCCTACATCTACTTCCGGCCGGTGCGGCCTCAACCCAAGGCGACCTTGTCGGCCGCATCGGCATTGCGGTCACCATAGCTGTGTAGGTCTGCGTGGCTGAGGTTGTGGGCATGCGGCCGGTGGGGTCGGCTTGGGCTGAGGTCGCGGCGGCCGGTTGGAAGACGTGGTGGTTGTCGGCCCGGAGCCGGCGGAGGTGGTGGGGACGGTCGGCCAGCGGACGCCGTTGGGGACGGTGGCCCGGTTGTCGTGGGTGGGGGTCGGCGGTGGAGTCGGTGGGCCGGTGGTTGCGGGTGGGGGTCGGTGGGGACGGTGTCCGGCGCTGGCGGGTGGGAGTCGGTGGTCGGCGGTGGAGTCGGTGGGTTGGTGGTCGCGGGCGGGGATCGGTGGGTTGGTGGTCGCGGGCGGGGGACGGTGGGCCGGTGGACGCAGGCGGGGTCGGTGGGTCGGTGGTCGGCGGGGAGTCGGTGGGCTGGCGGTCGGGGGTGGGGGACGGTGGCCCTGCGGTGGCGGGTGGGGGACGGCGGGTCGGTGGGCCGGCGGGGGACGGTAGGCGGTCGGGGACGGCAACCGGGGGAGCCGGTGGAAGCGGTCGGACGGCGGACCAACCGGAGGCTGCTGGTGGAGGTAGTCGGCGATGGCGGACCGCTGGTAGCCGGTGGGGCGCCCAGCGGTGGTCAGGGGCCGAAGCGGCCGCGGGCCTCGGATGGCGCTTAGGTGTACTCGGTCATGAGGTTGGTAGCGGGTGGTGAGTGCCGGCGACCGATACGTGCGGTGCTTGGGGCGAGTGGCTGGTGTTCAGGACGCGTCTTTGAGCATGGCTCAGTCGTGTGTGGGGCTTCGTGATGGCTGACCGGTGCACAAAGTGGGCCGTTCGAGGGGGTGGAGTGCGGTAATGGGGCTGGTGGAGTCCCGGTACCGACCGACAGGACGTCTCCGGTTCGCCGGCTCGTTCGCACGGGATCTCCGCCTGGAATCTGTTCGCCCCGGCCGCCTGGGCGGGACACCTCCTGTCGGTCGGTCCCCACCCCATTCGGCCGGATGCGACTTTGAGCACCGGTCAGCCGGTGAAAAGGCCGGACAGTGGCTGGGCCGTGCTCAAAGTCGCATCGCTGGGGCACCAGCCACACCCGACCCGGCCACGCCGTGGCGGCATCAAGGTGTTGACCGAGTACATCTAGGCGCCGAAGCGGCCTCGGGCCTTGTGGGGGATGAGGGGAGATTCGCCGCGGACCTTCAGTTGCTGGACGGCCCAGGTGTTGCCGTCGGGGTCGGTGAAGCCGAAGAAGGTGCCGCCGTCGTCGGGGGTGAAGGTGGTGAGCTCGGAGCAGTCGACGCCGCGGCTGGTGAGTTCGGTGCGGGCGGCTTCGGCGTCGGGGACGCAGAGCTGGAGGCCGCGCAGGGAGCCGGGGGTCATCTCGTTCTGCGACGGGAGGCTGCCGAGGACGATCGAGCAGCCGGAGCCTTCGGGGGTGAGTTGGGCGACGTGCATGTGTTCGTTGACGGTGTCGTGGTCCAGGTGGAAGCCGACCTGGTCGCGGTAGAAGGCGATCGCCCGGTCGAGGTCCGAGACGGGGACGATCACGACTTCCAGGGTCCAGTCCATCAGAGGTGCTCCTCGAAGAAGGGGCGCTGAAGTGCGCCCGGTAACCAGTACGACGTACGGCGAGGCGAAACTCATCGGGCGGAGAGCAAACAGCGACTCAAAGAGTCATCGGCAGCCCGAACGCCGTGAAGTGGTGCGGCTCGAACGTGGTGATCTGAGCGATCTGACCACCGTCGAAGCGCAGCACGTCGAGCAGCTGCGCCCGGTAGACCGTCGTACCGGGGCACTGAAGGTAGCCCGCGACCGCCAGCTGCCCGTTGGCCCGGGTCGGCAGGTGACGCCAGTGCCCGGCGAACCGCGGCGACTCCGGGTCCAGGTTCGGCCGGACGAAGCCGAGCAGCGCCTCGCGGGTGGTGAACCAGAACGGGTTCGGCGGCATCGTCAGTACGGCGTCGGCGCGGACCAGCTCGGCCATCGCGTCGATGTCGGCCGCCAGCGCCGCCTCCATGTAGCGCTGCAGCAGCGCCCGGTCCTCATCAGTCGGAGCAACAGCCGACCAGTCCTCGCGCCGCTCGGGCAGCGCCGCCCGGAGAGCCGCCCGACCACGCTGTACGGCGCTGTTGGCCGACGCCGGCGTGGACCCGAGCAGCTCCGCGGTCTCCTCCGCCGACCACCGGGCGACGTCGCGCAGGATGACGGCGGCACGCTGGCGCGGCGGCAGGTGCTGGATCGCGGTGAGGAAGACCAGCTCGAGCGTCTCGCTCGCCACGGCCTGCTCGTCCGGCTCGTCGCCGACCGCCGCTCGCTCGGGCAGCTGATCGTCCGGGTACGGCTGCAGCCAGGCCACCTTCGGTGGTGGCGGCCCGTCGCCGGAGTCGATGCCGGGGATCGGCTCGTACGTCGAAGGCGCCCGGTTCTGCTTGCGCAGGAAGTCGAGACAAACGTTGGTGGCGATCTTGTAGAGCCAGGCGCGCGGGTTGTCGAGGTCGCCGAGGGTTTCGACCGATCGCCAGGCGCGTAGGAAGGTCTCCTGGGTGAGGTCCTCGGCTTCGTCGTACGAGCCGAGCAGGCGGTAGCAGTGGGCCCGCAGCTCGGCCCGGTGCTGCTCGATCAGCGCGGTGAAGGTGTCCTCGCCGGGTTTCGTCACGACCTCCGGCGTGACGTTTTCCTCGCGGGCCTGCCGCGCCAGCCGCCGCAGCTGGGTGAACCGCGTCGACAGTGCCTCCACGTCGGCGTGCAGCGCCTCGGCAGGCGTCGGCCGCAGCCGCCCGGCCCGCTCGGCGATGTCGGAGATCAGCTCCTCGACCGGCCGCCCGGGCGACCGTCGCTCCCGGTACGCCCGCTGACGACAGGCCTGCGAGCAGTACGACGCCGAGCGGCCCGGCCCACCGCTGGCGGCGATCGGCTTCCCGCACATCTGACAGTTCACGGCGTCCTCACCCCTGGCTGAGGATTCGTTCCAGCGGGGTCCTGAAGCGTGGCGTGATGCGGACGCCGGCCAGCCAGGAGGTCCAGCGGCCCGCGTAGTCCTCGATCGCGGCCGTGGTCTCGGAGCCGACGTCCTCCAGCAGCTGGTACCGGACCTCGCCGGACTCCGGCTGGCCCCAGGCGCCGACGATGCGGCCGTCGGCCCAGATCGTCGGGCCGATGTTGCCGGTGTTGTCGAACAGGCGGCCCTTGTGGTCGCCCAGGTACCAGTCGCGGTCCTTCCAGCCCATCGGCGTCGGGTCCAGCGCGGGCAGGAACGCGACCCACGGCTCGACCGCCACCTCCGGAGCCTCGTCACCCGGCAGCACGTACCCGGTCGTCCCGTCCAGGTCGACCTCGACCGCCTCGACGGCGACCAGGGCCTTACGGGTCTGGCCGAGCGTCCAGCCGGTCCACCACTGCAGGTCGGCCGGCGTGCCGGGGCCGAAGGACTCCAGCCAGGCGCGGGCGAGCGTCGTACGGGCTTCGTCGGCCGGGAGGTCGCCGGCGAGACCAGTAGGCAGCCAGTTCTCGGCGGGGGACCACTGGTGCTGGCTGCTCAGCCACGTGCCGAGCGGGCGGCCGCGGACGATCCGGCCCTCGGCGGCTAGCTGGAACAGCACCCGGCTGGTGACGTACGGCTGGGCCGCGTACGACTTGCCCGGCGCCATCGCCAGGCGGCTCCGCAGCCGTGGCTCGTCCTGGGCGAGCTCCTGCGCGGTCGCCGAGCCGCGCAGGCTGAGCGCGGTCGCCGTCGACTCCTCGACGGTCCGCAGCCACTGCCCGGCCGCCTCGGCGTCGCCCGCGATCCCGGCCTCGACCAGGTGCTTGACCAGCAGCTTGCGCTGCTTCACCGCGATGTCGTCGCTGGCCGCGGCCTGGACGACGGGCGCGAACGACGTCGGTACGACGAACACCGTACGGCGCATGCCGAGCATCCGGATCAGCGTGCGGTCGTCGTACAGGGCACGCTCGGTGAGCGCGACGTCACTGCCCGGCACCCGCGCGGCGACCGACAGGTGGACCGTCGCCGGGTCGGTCGCGTGCAGCACGACCACCGAGGCCGCCGCCTGCGCCGGGTCCGCCGCCTGGCACGAAGGCGCCAGCCTGTGCCGGCGGCCCAGTCTGACCCGCCGTTCCTCGATCCCCATCCGCAGCACCACAGCCCCCTCGCTCCCGGTCCCGCCCTTGCCGGACACCAATTCTTACCATCACGTTCCGACACCGTTGCCCGCGACGAACACCCATCCGCGTGGGCGACGGCTCCGAACCCGATAAGGTCAACACATGTACTGGTTCCTGCTCTTCCTCGCGGTCGTGGCGGTGTGGCTCCTGGTCCTCGCCCTGCTCGCGCGAAAGGTCTGGGGCCAGACCAAGGCGCTGACGCGTGAGTTGGCCGCCGCACAGTCCAAGCTCGAAGCCGCGCAGAGACCAGGTCCGGACAGGGCCCGGGAGTCTGCCCGGTCCCGGGCGTAGTATCGGCCCAGTCTCACGTTGAGCCATCCGTTAGTCGTGAAAGGGAGATTTTCATGCCCCCGCTTCTCGGTATGCCCCAGGGCGCAGAGTGGCTCGTCATCCTCGCGATCGTCGTGCTGCTGTTCGGTTCGGCCAAGCTGCCGGCCCTGGTCAAGCAGCTCGGCAAGTCGAAGAAGATCTGGGAAGACGAGGTCGGCCCCGGCAAGAAGAAGGACGCCGAGCTGACCGACACCGCCCCGCCGCCGGCCCATCCGGTGCAGCCGCCGGTCCAGCAGGCCCAGCCGCAGCAGAACCAGGCGAACGGCCAGGCTCCGGGCGACGGCATCCCGCCGACGCACACGGCCAACTGATTCCCGCGCACCACCTGTGACGATGGTGAGGTTCGGGCGGCGGAAAGAACGCCGTCCGAAGGACGAAGAGGGTCGGATGACCCTGCGCGACCACATCGCGGAGCTGCGGAACCGGCTGCTCATCTCGGTGCTCGCGATCGTGGCGCTGACGGTCGTCGGATACGTCTTCTACGACCAGGCGCTGGACTTTCTGGTCCAGCCGTTCAACAAGGGGATCGGCGATCTGATCGCCGAGAACAACAACGGCAAGGTGCCTCAGCTCACGTTCAACAACGTGACCTCACCGTTCACCTTCCAGATCAAGATCTCGCTGGTGTTCGGTCTGATCCTGGCCGCGCCGGTCTGGCTGTACGAGCTGTGGGCGTTCATCGCTCCCGGCCTGCACCGGTCCGAGCGGCGCTGGGCGTTCCTGTTCGCCGGGATCGCGACCCCGTTGTTCGCGGCCGGCCTCTGGGTGGCCTACTGGACGCTGCCGAAAGGCATCGAGATCCTGATCGGCTTCACGCCGAGCTTCGCGCAGAACCTGATCACCTTGCCGGAGTACCTGGACTTCGTGCTGCGCACGATGCTGGTCTTCGGGATCGCGTTCCTGCTGCCGCTGGTGGTCGTGCTGCTGAACATCGTCGGAATCGTGCCGGCCTCCGCGCTGAGCAAGTTCCGGCCGTACATCGTGCTGGCGATCTTCGTCTTCGGCGCGGTCGCGACCCCGTCGGGTGACCCGTTCTCGCTGATGTTCCTGGCGCTGCCGATGTGCGCGCTGTTCTTCGGCGCGGAGATCATCGCCCGCATCCTCGACAAGCGGAAGGCCCGCAAGGCCGAAGCACTGCTGGCTGATTGATGAGCAAAAGAATCGCGCTGGTGGTGAACCCCACCAGCGGCCGCGGCCTGGGTGCGCGAGTCGCGCCGGTCGTGCGGGAGCGGCTCGAGCACGGCGGGCTGACCGTCGACCTGTACGAGACCACGTGCGCGGAGGACGTCGGCCGGATCTCGGCCGAGGTGATCGCCTCCGGCGCGGACGGTGTCGCGCTGGTCGGCGGTGACGGCACGCTCCACCTCGGCGCCCAGGTGCTGGCCAACTCGGGCATGCCGTTCGGTGTGATCCCGGCCGGCACCGGCAACGACTTCGCCCGCGGCCTCGGCGTACCGCTGAACGACCCGGTCGCCGCGGCCGAGCTGATCGTGGCCGGCAAGACCCGCGCCGTCGACCTCGGGGTCGCCGCGGGGGAGTTCATCACCACCGTCGTGGCCGGCGGCTTCGACTCACTCGTCAACAAGCGGGCCAACGCGATGACGTGGCCGAAGGGCAACGCCCGCTACACCGTCGCGACCCTGGCCGAGCTGCGCACGTTCAGCCCGCTCTCGTACGTCGTGACGGTGGACGGCGAGCGGATCGAGACCGACGCCATGCTGGTCGCGGTCGGCACCGGACCGACGTACGGCGGTGGCCTGCAGATCTGTGCCGGTGCCGAGATCGACGACGGGCTGCTCGACGTCACGATCATCAAGCCGGTGTCGCGGCTGACGCTGCTGCAGATGTTCCCGAAGCTGGCCAAGGGCACCCACCTCGGGCACCCGGCGGTGCACACGTTGCGCGGCCGCGAGGTCCGGCTGGAGTCGCCGACGGTCACGGCGTACGGCGACGGCGAGATCCTCGGCCCGCTGCCGCTCGACATCGGCATCGTCCAGGGCGCGCTCACCGTCTACGCCTGAATCCATCGGTCACCGAAAGAATTCGCCCGATCTCTGTTCGTCGCAGGGGTTTGTCTGATAGGAAAGCTTCCTAACAGATACCTCTCGACGCCCCTCAGAGGAGAGATCGTGCGCAACCGCCCCACGCAGCACCTCACCGCCGTCCTGCTCGGCCTCGCCGTGGCCGCCGCCCCGGCCACGGCGTTCGCCTCGCCGTTCCAGCCGCGGCCCGTCGTCAGCAGCACGCAGTACCAGGACCAGGTCACCGCGCCCGCCGCCGTCGGGCTGGACGACCCGGCGAAGAAGGACATCGCGATGCAGATCGTCTCCAGCGCGGAGAACTCCTCGCTGGACTGGAAGGCGCAGTATAAATACATCGAGGACATCGGTGACGGCCGCGGCTACACGGCCGGCATCATCGGGTTCTGCTCGGGCACCGGCGACATGCTCGAGCTGGTCGAGGCCTACAGCGACACCAAGCCCGGCAACGTGCTGCAGAAGTACCTGCCGGCCCTGCGCGAGGTCGACGGCACCGACTCGCACGACGGTCTCGACCCGAACTACACCCGGGACTGGAAGACCGCCGCCAACGACTCGGTCTTCAAGGCGGCCCAGGACAGCGAGCGCGACCGGGTCTACTTCAACCCGTCGGTGAACCAGGGCAAGTCCGACGGCGTCGGCACGCTCGGCCAGTTCATCTACTACGACGCGATCGTGATGCACGGTCCAGGCAACTCGTCGACGAGCTTCGGCGGCATCCGCGCCCGCGCGCTGCGCAACGCCAAGCCGCCGGCGCAGGGCGGCAACGAGACCACCTGGCTGAACGCCTTCCTCGACGCCCGCGTCTGGGCGATGAAGCAGGAGGAGGCGCACAGCGACACCAGCCGGGTCGACACCGCCCAGCGGGTGTTCCTGCGCAACGGCAACCTCGACCTCAACACCCCGCTGGACTGGAAGGTGTACGGCGACAGCTTCCACATCGGCTGACGCCTGTACGACGGACGAGAGCCTCCGCGCCCCGACCTGTCCCGGGGGCGCGGAGGCTCTCGTGCTACTTCAGCCCTCTCCAGAAGTCGCAGTTGTGCAGTGCGTCCAGATCCACCGAGGTCGCCCCACCGACCTGGAACGACTGCCCGGTCCCGCTCCGGCCGTACTGCTTCCACACCGGCAGGCCAGGCCCGTTCGGGTCGCCGGTCCGCGCGAAGTTCGTCCAGTACCGCAGCATCGTCCTCGAGACCTCCTGCTGCGCCGGGTTCAGCAGTGGCCCGAAGTCGAACAGGTACGGCAGTTCCGACGAGTGGTAGGCGTCGGTCCGGTAGCCCGGCGGGAAGTCCAGGTACGGCGTCGCGGTGCGGTCCGCGAACGAATACGTGTAGACCGGCGCCCGCTTGGCGCGCTGCTTGCTGTCGGTCAGCGCGGTGCAGATCCAGGCCCGGTCGCTGCCGACCGTGTTCCATGCCTGCATCGGTGAGTCGTACTTCGACGACGGGTATCGACGGGCGACCGTGGCCGCCCGGTCGCCGAAGCTCTTCACCAGGTACTGCTGGTACTTCGCCTCGTCGAACTTTCCGTCGAGCTCGAACAGCCAGCCGAAGTACGCCTGCTCGTCCCGCGTGTTGCCCTCGATCACCGGCACCCGGCTGCCGATCCCGGCCTTGAGCGCCGTCCGCGGGTCCACCGGCAGCAACGGCGTCCCGGTGCCGCCGTGCCCGAAGTACCTGGTCAGCGTCAGCAGTTGGAGCGGGTCGGCCTTGCGCAGGCAGGCCAGGTCGTCGCAGCCGATCTGCTTCCCGACCGTCTCGCCTGTTGCCTTGAGCTCGCTGCGTGGCGCCCACCAGTCCTGGACGGTGGCGCCCGGGTACTGCAGGTCGGCCGGCCAGTTCATGCTGCAGGCGCCGCTCTCGATGATCGCCTTGTGGAACAGGCCGCGCGCTCCCGGCGAGGCCAGTTGCGCGCAGGTCGACAGCCCACCGGCCGACTCACCGAGCAGCGTCACGTTGCGCGGGTCCCCACCGAAGGCCCGGGCGTTGCGCTGCACCCACCTGAGCGCCGCTTGCTGGTCGGCGAGCCCGTACGTGCCCGAGTCCTTGAGCCCCGGGTAGCCGAGGAAGCCCAGCGTCCCGAGCCGGTAGTTGATCGACACGACGACCACGTCGCCGGTCTCGGACAGCCAGGTGCCGTCGTAGTCGTTGCCGCTGCCGTTGTTCCAGCCGCCGCCGTGCAGCCAGACCATCACCGGCTTCGGCTTGCCCGGCTTCCGGGGTGTGGTGACGTTCAGGTAGAGGCAGTCCTCCGCGGAACCGGGCAGCAGCGCGGTGCCCTCGGTGTTGGTCTGCGCGCAGACCGCTCCCTTCTTCGAGCCGTCCCGTACGCCGGACCAGGCCGCGGCCGGCTGCGGCAGCGTGAAGCGTTGCGCGCCGACCGGCGGAGCGGCGTACGGAATGCCGTTGAACACCACTGACCGGCCGTCGGCCACGCCCCGGACCGGACCCTTGTCCGTCCGTACGACGTCAGCTTGCGGCTCCTGGGCGGTCGAGACCGCCGTGATCCCCACCGTCAGCGCCCCGGTGACGGTCAGGGCGGCCGCCAGCCGTCGAACACTCTGAGTAGTCATGTCCGCACTCTAGGAGTCGGGGCGACCCCACCGAATCGGGCTTCCGGCTAGCCGTGCCGACCAATGGATAAGCCCCCAGCAACCAAAGTCGCGCGACGGGGACGGTCCTACGCGGTGCGATCGGTCCGCCGGTCGTCCGGATTGGCGGTACGACGGCAGTGCCGCCGCGTTCGTCACCCGCCGACTCGCTGAGTGACCGGTCGGGGAGGGCGTGGTTCTGGGGGTGGCTTCGCATAGATTGGTCGCCATGAGCACTCCGTCCGAGAAGTACGCCAGTTTCCGCTCGGACCAGGAGCACCCGGCCGTGAAGGAGTTCCGGTCGCTCTACGACTTCCGGCTGGACGAGTTTCAGCTACGCGCCTGCGCCGCCCTCGAGGACGGGCACCAGGTGCTGGTCGCGGCGCCGACCGGGTCCGGCAAGACGCTGGTCGGCGAGTTCGCCGTGCACCTGGCGCTGCAGCGTGGGCAGAAGTGCTTCTACACCACCCCGATCAAGGCGCTCAGCAACCAGAAGTACGCCGACCTGGTCCGCCGCTACGGCCAGGACAACGTCGGCCTGCTGACCGGCGACAACTCGATCAACTCCGAGGCCCCGATCGTCGTGATGACGACCGAGGTGCTGCGCAACATGCTGTACGCCGCGTCGCAGACCCTGCTCGGCCTGTCGTACGTCGTGATGGACGAGGTGCACTACCTGGCCGACCGGGCCCGCGGCGCGGTCTGGGAGGAAGTCATCATCCACCTGCCGGACTCGGTCGCGGTGGTCTCGCTGTCGGCGACGGTGAGCAACGCCGAGGAGTTCGGCGACTGGCTGGAGACGGTCCGCGGCAACACCGTCGTCGTGCTGGAGGAGAAGCGGCCGGTCCCGCTGTTCCAGCACGTGATGGTCGGCAAGCGGCTGCACGACCTGTTCGCGGGGGAGACGCCGACCGCCGGCGCGGCGCAGGCCCAGTTCGGTCCGTCGGCGGGCCGTCCGGCGAAGTCCGGCAACCCCGCCAAGGCCGCCGCCCAGGGCAACGCGCCGGACCTGCGCGACCTGGTCAACCCGCAGCTGGTCCGGATCGCCCGCGACGACAACCGGGTCTTCCGCGACGACTCGCGCAAGCCGCGCCGCCGCCGCGACCTGCCGAAGAGCCGGCCGGCCCGGTCGCACTTCACGCCGTTCCGGTCGGACGTGGTGGAGGAGCTGGACGCGGGCGCGCTGCTGCCGGCGATCTACTTCATCTTCTCCCGCAAGGGCTGCGAGGACGCGATGCTGCAGTGCCTGCGGTCCGGGCTGCGGCTGACCAAGCCGAGCGAGCGCGACGAGATCAAGCGGGTGCTGGCCGAGCGGACCGTCGACCTGCCCGACGAGGACCTCGGCGTGCTCGGGTACCACGACTTCGCCGAGGCGCTCAGCCGCGGCATCGCGGCGCACCACGCGGGCATGCTGGCGGCCTTCAAGGAGGTCGTCGAGGAGCTGTTCGCGCGCGGCCTGATCAAGGTCGTGTTCGCCACCGAGACGCTTGCCCTGGGCATCAACATGCCGGCCCGCACGGTGGTGCTGGAGAAGCTCAGCAAGTGGAACGGCGAGACCCACGCCGACATCACCCCCGGCGAGTACACGCAGCTCACCGGTCGCGCCGGGCGGCGCGGGATCGACGTCGAGGGGCACGCTGTCGTGCTCTGGCAGCCGGGGTTCGACCCGCGCGCCGTCGCCGGTCTGGCCAGCACGCGGACGTATCCGCTGCGGTCGTCGTTCTCCCCGTCGTACAACATGGCGGTGAACCTCGTCCGCCAGGTCGGGCGGAGCCGAGCCCGCGACATGCTGGAGCTGTCGTTCGCGCAGTTCCAGTCCGACCAGGCCGTGGTCGGGCTGGCTCGGCAGGTGCAGCGCAACACCGAGGCGCTCGAGGGGTACAAGGAGTCGATCGACTGCCACCTCGGCGACTTCCTCGAGTACGCCGACCTGCGCCGCCGGATCGGCGAGCGGGAGTCGTCGGGCTCGAAGCGGCGCAAGCTGGACCGCCGCGTCGAGGCCCAGGAGTCGATCGAGAAGCTGCGGATCGGCGACATCATCCGGATCCCGGCCGGCCGCAGCGCGGGCTGGGCCCTGGTGCTCGACGGAGGGATGCGGTCCGAGCGCGAGGGGCCGCGGCCGACCGTGCTGACGCTCGACCGGCAGGTGCGCAAGCTGTCGATGGTCGACTTCCCGACGCCGGTCGAGTCGATCGGGTCGCTGCGGGTGCCGAAGAAGTTCAACGCGCGCAACCCGCAGCAGCGCCGCGAGCTCGCGCAGGTGCTGCGCAACCGGACCGACCTGCACGGCGAGGAAGGCCCGCCGTCGTCGCGCAGCCGCAGCGGCGACGTGATCACCCACGCCGACGACCCGGAGCTGCAGGAGATGCGGGCGCAGCTGCGCGCGCACCCGTGCCACGGCTGCGCCGACCGTGAGGACCACGCCCGCTGGGCCGAGCGCTACTTCCGGCTCGACCGGGAGAACCGCGACGTCCAGCGCAAGATCGAGCAGCGGACGAACACGATCGCCCGCCAGTTCGACCGCGTCTGCCAGGTGCTCGACGCGCTGCACTACCTGGACGGCGACAAGACCACCGAGGCCGGCGACCGGCTGTCCCGGATCTACGCCGAGCTCGACCTGGTCGCGGCCGAGTGCCTGCGCCACGGCGTGTTCGACGACCTGGACGTGCCGCAGCTCGCGTCGGCGCTCGCGGCGCTGGTGTACGAGTCGCGCTCGAAGGACGAGCCGACCTCGCCGCGGCTGCCGCGTGGAGAGGTGCGGGACGCGCTGGACAAGATGGGCGTCATCTGGCGCGACCTGTCCGCGCTGGAGCGCGACATGCGGGTCGACTTCCTGCGCTCGATGGATCTCGGCTTCTGCTGGGCGGCGTACCGGTGGGCCTCGGGCGCCTCGCTGGCCGAGGTCCTCTACGAGTCGGACCTGGCCGCCGGCGACTTCGTCCGCTGGGTCAAGCAGCTGATCGACCTCACCGAGCAGGTCGCCGACGCGGCCGGCCCCACCCCGCTGCGCAGCACCGCGCGGGCCGTCGTCGAGGAGATCCGCCGCGGTGTGATCTCGTACGCAGCGGTCGTCGAGTAGACCCCTCGCGATGAAAGGCTTGCTGGAGCCCGCCAGGTCTCGCGGGCTCCTGTAGACGCCGCTCAGAAGGAGAACACGCTCGTGGAGCTGACACGCCGGAATCTCGGCAAGCTCGCAGTCGTCACCGGTGCCACCGCCGCGGCCGGGACCGCGGCGGGGTACGCGGTCAGCCGGCCCGCCGACGCCGCGGCGACCTGGAAGACCACCGGGACCGCCGTACCGGCACTGGCCAGTTTCGACAACCAGATGAAGGCCTTCATGCAGGCCCGGGGCGTGACCGGTGGTCAGCTCGCGGTCACCTACAAGGGTCGCCTGGTGCTGGCCCGCGGCTACAGCACGTCGACCGCGCTCGCCGTCCAGCCGACGTCGTTGTTCCGGATCGCGAGCCTGTCGAAGTCGTTCACCGCCGCCGCGATCGTGAAGCTCGTGCAGGACGGGAAGCTCGACCTGGCCACGCCGGTGGCGAACATCCTCGACATCACCCCGGCGAGCGGTCTGACCCGGGACCCGCGCTGGTCGAAGATCACACTGTGGAAGGTGCTCCAGCACCTCGGCGGCTGGGACCGGGACGTCTCCGGCGACCCGAACTGGAAGGACGCCACGATCTCCCGGACGCTCGGCGTACCGATGGAGCTGCGGTCGGCCGACGTGATCAAGTACGTCGCCGGCCAGAAGCTCGACTTCGACCCGGGCACGAAGTACGCCTACTCGAACTTCGGCTACACCCTGGCCGGCCGGGTGATCGAGAAGGTCAGCGGCCTCAGCTACGAGGACTACATCCAGCAGAAGCTGCTCACGCCGCTGAAGATCAAGCGGATGTCGCAGGGCTGGAGCATCGCGAAGCACACCGGCGAGACGTCGTACGACTCGCAGTACTCCGGTCCGACGGTGCTCGACATGTCGGGGAAGACCGTGCCCGCGGCCTACGGCTCGTTCAGCATGCGGATCCAGGACGCGAACGGCGGCTGGATCGCGAGTGCTCCGGACCTGGTCCGCTGGGCCAAGATGTTCGACGCGCCGTCGAGCGTGCTGAACAGCACCTCGCTCAGCCGCTTCTGGTCGAAGCCTTCGACAGGCGTCAACTCCGGCGGCTCGTACTACGGACTCGGCTGGCACGTCCGCCCGGTGACCACCGGCGGCACGGGCCGCAACACCTGGCACACCGGCAGCATGCCGGGCACGTTCACCATCCTCGTCCGCACCTACAACGGGATGAGCTGGGCCGCGCTCTTCAACCGCCGCGACGACGCCAGCGGCAAGTCGTACGGCGACATCGACGCGGCGCTGTGGACCGCGGCCGGCGCCGTGAAGTCCTGGCCGACGAACGACCTGTTCCCGCAGTACTTCAGCTAGGACGGCCGGCTGTTCGGCCCTCGACCTCCAGACAGCGACGCCCTCGCTGAGGCAGGATGTGGGACATGCCGGAGATTGTGGAGCGGGCCGAACAGCCGTACGTCGCGGTGCGGGCCAAGGCGACGGGAGACCTGCTGGCCTGGGCCGAGCAGGAGGGCCTGGAGTGGGACGCCGACGGCGACCGCTGGGGCGCTCGGCTCGAGGTCTACAAGTCCGACCCGCTCGAGGTCCCGGACCGGGACCAGTGGGAGACCGAGCTGCTCTTCCGCCTGCGAGGCTAAGGGGTGCCGACTGTTCTGGCCGGCCTCACCAAGCTGGACCCGGACCGCATCAGGCACGTCGCCTCACCGCTGATCGAGCTCGGCTGTGCCCTGCACGTCCTGGCCGAGCCGCGGCACCACGACCGCACCGAGTGGGCCGAGGGCGTCCAGCTGAGCAAGCCGCTGCGCAAGGAGCTGGCCGCCTGGACCTGGACGGTCCGTGCTGTCCGCGCCCGCTTCTTCGCCACGAGCTCGGCGACCGGTCTGCCGAGCTGGCAGGACGAGCTCGACGCACTGCGAGCCCGTACGCCGGAAGACCTGGCCGCTGAGCTGGTCCGCCCTCTCCGAGGCCGTCCGCTCAGCTCCCGCAGCACAGACACCGACGCCGTACGCCGGTGGGCGCGCAGCCGTGGCCGGGCCGTCGAGGAGCTGGTGGAGTCGCTGCTGACCGACCCGGCCGAGCCCGTCGCCCGGTTCCTCGCGCTGCTCGACTCCTGCTGGCACGAGTGGTTCGGCGAGCTCTGGACCGAGTCCCGCGACCAGCTGGCCGCCCGTGGCCGGCAGGACCGGGACCTGGCCGCTCGAGACGGTGTGACCACGATGCTCCGGTCGCTCGACGGTGCGGTGCACTCGCGGGACCCGGACAACGTCGTCGTACAGAAGGTGCAGAACAAGCGGATCGACCTGTCCACCCGCTCTCTGCTGCTGGTGCCGAGCAACTTCATCGCGCCGCACGTCTTCCTCGGCGAAGTACCAGGGGAGGCGCTGACGGTCATCTACCCGGCGGCGGCCAAGCGGACCGGCGTACCGGCTGCTCAGGTGATCAGGACCCGGCTGGAGGCGTTGGCCGCGCCGGACCGCCTGCAGATCTGCCGTGCGGTGGCCAGCGAGCCGCGGACGGCCGGAGAGATCGCAGCGCTCTGGGGACTGAACTCCACCCAGGTGACCCGGCACCTGCGAGCCCTGACGCGAGCAGGCCTGGTGACCGCCGAGCGGCAAGGCAGGTTCGTCGCGTACCGGCTGGACGAGCAGGTGATGCGTGCCCTCGGCACAGATCTGCTGGACCTCGTCATGCGTTGACGGATCCCGTCAATCCAACGCTGCCCTGCCCGCCGGAGCTGTTGGCTGGCAGCTATGACTGCTTCCCTCCCGCCCGAGGTCCGCCGGCTGGTGGTCGCCACGCTGGTCAACACCTTCGGCAACGGCGTGTACGCCGCCGTCGGCGCGCTCTACCTGACCCGCGCCGCCGGCCTGTCCGTCCACGAGGTCGGACTCGGCCTGACCGTCGCCGGACTCGTCGGCCTGATCGTCAGTACGCCGCTGGGCGTCGTCGCCGACCGCCTCGGACCGAACCGCGCGTACGTCGCCTTCCTGCTGCTGCAGGCCGTCACGATGACCGCGCTCACGCAGGTCCGCTCGTTTGGGCTGTTCGTCGCCGTCGTCGGGGTCACCGCGATCGCCGACTCCGGGCAGCGCGGCGCGAAGGGTGCGCTGATCGCCGGGCTCGTCCCGGCCGACCAGCGGGTCCGGACGCGGGCGCTGCTGCGGGTGACCACCAACATCGGCATGGGCGTGGGGATGGCGCTGGCCGGGATCGTGCTGGCGGTCGATCAACGCGAGGTCTACCTGATCGCCCTGTTCGCCAACGCGGCGACCTACGTTGTGACGGCCGGGCTGGTGCAGTGGGGGACGACTCGGATCGCGCCGGTGCCGTCGACCGCTGGGCCGTCCGGACTGACCGCGTTGAGGGACCGGTCGTTCCTGGCGTTCGTCGCGCTGGACGGGCTGCTCAGCATGCACAACGCGATGGCCCAGGTCGCGATCCCGCTGTGGGTGGCGACGGCGACGGATGCGCCGACGTGGGTGATCTCGGTGCTGCTGGTGGTCAACGCCGCCTCGGTGATCCTGTTGCAGCTGCGTGTTGCCCGGGGCACCGAACAGCTGGCCGGAGCGGCGAGGGCCGGGCGGCGAGCAGGCCTTCTGCTGGCGCTGGCCTGCGGAGTGCTGGCGATCACAGACATCACCTCGGGCTGGGTGACGATCGCCTTGCTGATCACGGCCGCGCTGGTGCACGTGCTGGGGGAGATGCTGCAGTCGGCCGGCGGCTGGGGGATCAGCTTCGAGCTGGCGCCGCCGGGAGGGCAGGGCCAGTACCAGGGCGCCTACGCGATGGGCACGCAGGTCGGCGACCTGGTGGCCCCGGTGGTGCTCACCGTTGTAGCGGTGAGCTGGGGATGGCCAGGTTGGTTGCTTACAGCCACTATCTTCCTGCTGGCCGGTGCGTTCATCCCGGTTGCGGTCCGGCGGCACCAGCAGTGGCAACCTTCAGTGCCTGTTCCTGCCTAGGGTGCAGCAGGTCGCGGAGCTCGCGGGCCGCTTGGAAGCCGGCGCGGTTGCCGCCGATGGTGCTGGCCGACGGCCCGTAGCCGACCAGGTGAACGCGTGGGTCGAGCACGGTGTGCGTGCCGTCCATCCGGATCCCACCCGACGCCTCGCGCAGGTGCAGCGGCGCGAGATGCGCGAGGTCCGCGCGGAACCCGGTCGCCCACAGGATCGCGTCGACCTTCTCCTCCCGCCCGTCGGCCCACACCACGCCTTCGGGTGTCACGCGCGAGAACATCGGCAGTCGCGTGTAGACCCCACGCTCGGACGCCGCCTGCTCCTGCTGCCGCAACTGCAAGCCGGTCACGCTCACCACGCTCTTCGGCGGCAGGCCGGCCCGCACCCGCTCCTCGACCTTCGCGATGATCTTCCGCCCGAGCTCCGGCCCGAACTCCTCGTCGGTGCGCCACACCGGCTCCCGCCGCGTCACCCACGTCGTGGACGCCACCTCGGAGATCTCCGCGAGCAGCTGTACGGCGGACGCGCCGCCGCCGACGACCAGCACGTGCTGCCCGGTGAACTCCTCGGCGCCGTTGTAGTCCGCGGTGTGCAGTTGCCGTCCCCGGAAGGTCTCGATTCCCGGGTACCACGGGATGAACGGCCGGTTCCAGGTCCCGGTCGCGTTCACGATCGCGTCGGCCGTGTAGGTGTCTCCGTTGGTGCTGAGCGAGAACCGCCCGTCGACAGACCGCACGCTCTCCACGATCACCGGCCGCACCACCGGCAGCTCGAACCGCTGCTCGTAGTCGGCGTAGTACCGCGGCACGAACACGTTCGCCCGCTCGGCGCCGATCGCCGGCGGTACGTCCGCGCCGGGCAGGTTCGCGATCCCGTGCACGTCGTCCATGGTCAGGGAGTCCCAGCGGTGCTGCCAGGCGCCGCCGGGGGCGTCGTTGCGGTCGAGCACCACCACCTCGTCGTACGGCGTGAAGCCCATCCTGACCAGGTGGTACGCCGCCGACAGCCCGGCCTGGCCGGCTCCGATCACCACGACTTGGGTATCCACAACCAGCACAACGCCCGTCCTGAGCCGGCTCTTCCCGGATAACCTCGAGGACATGGACCTCACCTCGGCGTACGGCTACCGCCTGGACTGGGTGGTCAGCTTCGTCGCCGTCGCCCGGAACGGCGGCTTCTCGGCGGCCGCGAAGGCGGTGTTCCGCGGGCAGTCGCGGATCAGCGAGCACGTCGCGGAGCTCGAGAAGGCGCTCGGCGTGCAGTTGTTCGACCGCTCGGCGCACCCGGTCGCGCTGACGCCGGAGGGTCGCGCCTTGCTGCCCGCGGCCGAGGAGATCCTGCACCGGCTCGGTGAGTTGGCGACCGTACGGGGTCAGGTCCGCTTCGGGACGTATCCGAGCGCGGCCGCCTGGCTGTTTCCGCAGGTCGCCGTCCGGGTGAAGGACGTGCACCTGTTGCTGGTCGAGGGTCCGAGCATCGAGCTGGAGCGCGCGCTCGTCCAGGGCGAGATCGATCTGGCGATCCGGCCGGTGCACCCGCTCGTGGCGTCGGAGTCGCTGGAGCACCGGGTGCTCTGGCGTGAACCGCTCGTCGCGGTGTTCGCGGCCAACCACCCGCTGGCCGCTCAGCCGTCGGTCGGTCTCGCGGAGCTGGCCGCGCTTCCGCTGATCTCGATCGGCGAGGCCTCGGGCGGACGCCAGTTCGAGTCCCACCTGGCCTTCGCGTCAGCCGGCCTGAGCCCGGCCAGTGTCTACCGCACGAACCAGCCGCAGACCTTGTTGTCCCTGGTCCGTCACGGTCTCGGCACCGGCGTCACCAATGCCCTGGCTGTCACCACCGCCAACCTGGACGGCGTCCGCCTGGTCCCGATCCACGACGCCGGCGTCGAGCGGCAGGTCGCCCTCTTCCTCCACCGCGACCGACCCCGTACGCCGGCCCTGACCGCGGTGATCGACATGGTCACCGCGATCGACCCGCCCACCTCAGGCGTCAGGTAGAGAAGCCCCGGCCAGCTCCAAACACTGTGCAAGTAGCTTGTCCTGCACATCCGTGGCGTAAGCCTGCTCATTCAGATTGACCACCGCACGCTTCTGGAAGAACCGCCCCGACACCACCGCCTCCGGGTCCTCCGACACCGCCAGCCACACCGGCGTATCGGCGCCCTCGGCAACCGTCAGCGGCGCGGCGTACCCGCTCATCTTCGTCGAGACCCAGCCCGGGTGCACGGCGTTGATCAGCGACCCAGGCCACTTCCGCGCCAGCGCGAAGGCGAGCGCCGCCATCACCAGCTTCGAGTCCGCGTACGCCGCGTCCCCGGTCCAGCCCTTGGCGTGCTGCAGGTCGTCGAGCCGGATGTTCCCGCGCACGATCGAGTCCGAGCTGACGAACACCGACCGCCGCGGCACCGGCAGCAGCGCGGTCAGCAGCAGGGGAGCGAGCGCGTTGATCTGGAACAGCCGCTCCAGCCCGTCGCCCGTCACCGGCCGGGTCGTCTCATCGGTCCCCGTCCCCGCGTTGTGCACCACGACCTCCGGCGCACCGAGCGCCCGTACGGCGGCCGCCATCTCCCGCGTCGACTCCAGCGACGCGAGGTCGCCGAGCACCACCTCACCGGACAACCCGCTGGCCCGCTCGGCGTTCCGCGCGTGCCGGATCACGTCGTGCCCTTGCCGCGCGAGCTCGGCCGCGATCTCCGCACCGATCCCGTCGTTCGAGCCTGTCACCAGAATCCGTGTCATCGCTGTCCTCCCACCAGAACCGGAACGCCGTCGGGCGCGACCAGACGTTGCCCACCCGGCGCGTCCTCAACCATCAGCCCGAGCTGCCGCGGTCCCAGGACGGCAGTCCCGGCCGCGCTCAGATCGTTGGCCTCGACCGGTACGTCGAAGCTGAACACCTCGAGCACCGCGTCACCCGCCTGCAGGTACGTCATCAGGAACCCGCGCGGATCCCCGTGGTGCCGGATGTCCCCGATCACCTCGAACCCGAACCGGTCCCGCCAGAACGCCAGTGCCGCGTCCAGGTCCGACACCGTCACCGCGACGTGGTCGAACCGCGGCTGCTCCTCGGGCACCTGCTGTGCCTCAGCCTCGGCGAGCGCGGCCGAGCCGATCCGCTGGTAGCTCAGGTTGCCCTGGATGAACTCGAGCCGCGCGCCGTCCGGATCCAGGAAGAACGCGATCCGTACGTCGCCGAGCACGTCGGCCGGCTGCGACAGCACCGTCACGCCTGCCGCCTCCAGCCGGGCGATCTCGGCGTCCACCGCGCCCACCTTGAAGCCGAGGTGCCGGATCCCGCCCTGCAGATCCTCGTTGCGCCAGCCGCCCTGGTTGCCCGAGGCATCGACCTCCACCAGGTCCAGCAGCACCGTGCCGCGACCGACCGTCAGCCGGCCGTCGCGCACACCTGAGGTGGGGGAGAACCCCAGCAACCCTTCGTAGAACGCCTGTGACCGTTCGAGATCACGGCAGCCGAGCTCGACCCGGCGCAGTCGGTTGACCATGCCCGGACCCTACCGTGACCGCTCACAGAATGTCTGCCCCTCCGGCCGGAAAGAAAGGCCTGGAGCCTTGACAGCAGCTCCGCCGCACGCCAATTCTGTGATCGCTCACAGAAATCCGTGAGCGTTCACAGACTCGACCGATCGTGAGGGCATCATGGATCACTCTTTCGACCGACGCAGGTTCCTGCGCGGGGTCGGCGGGCTCGGACTGGTCGCGGCGCTACCTGGTGGGCTCGCCGCGTGCTCCAGCTCCGACGACGACCCGGCCGCCGCACCCCAGCCGTCCGGTGACCCGGACGCGCCGGCCAAGCTGACGTTCTGGACCTGGACGACCGGGATCGACAAGGTCGTCGCGCTCTGGAACCAGCAGAACCCGACCCAGCAGGTCACCGTCAGCGCGCAGGCCCAGGGCGAGGAGCTGCTGACCAAGATCGTCACCGCCCACCGCGCGGGCAACCCGCCGGACCTGATCCACGCCGAGTACCAGGCGCTGCCGGTGCTGATCACGAACGGCGTGACGGCGGACCTGAGCGGGCTGGCCGCCGAGGTGAAGGGGGCGTTCACCGACGGGACCTGGGGCCTGACCTCGTTCGGCGGCAAGACGTACGCGATCCCGCAGGACGTCGGGCCGATGATGCTCTACTACCGCGAGGACCTGTTCCAGCAGTTCGGGCTGACCGTGCCGAAGACCTGGGACGAGTTCGGCGCGCTGGCCGAGCAGGTGCGCGGCAAGGACTCCAAGCGGTACCTCGCGACGTTCTCGTCCGGCGACCCGGGCTGGTTCGCCGGGCTGGCCGAGCAGGCCGGGGCGAACTGGTGGGCCAACGACAACGGCACCTGGTCGGTCACCATCAACGACGAGCCGACCAAGAAGATGGCCAAGTTCTGGGGCGACCTGGTCAACGCCGGATCCCTGCAGGGCAAGCCGATGTACACGCCGGAGTGGAACAAGGCGATGAGCGACGGGACCCTGTTGGCCTGGCCGAGCGCGGTCTGGGGCGCCGGCGTCCTGGAAGGTGTCGCGCCGACCACCAAGGGCAAGTGGAAGATGGTCCCGATGCCGCAGTGGGACGCCACGCCCGTGACCGGCTTCTGGGGCGGCTCGGCGACCGCGATCGCGGCCAAGTCGAAGCAGACCGCGCAGGCGCAGAAGTTCGTCAAGTGGCTCAACACCGACCCGGCCGCGCTCGAGGCCTTCGTGACTTCCGGCGGGATCTACCCGGCGGCGACGGCCGGTCAGTCGACGCCGGCGCTGGCCAAGGCGCCGGCCATGATGCCGAACCAGCCCACGTTCTTCACCGAGGCCGCGGCGATCGCGAAGACCGCGCGCGGGTTCACCTGGGCGCCGAACGTCAACGTCACCTACAGCCAGTACTCCGACCTGTTCGCCAAGGCGGTGCAGTCCAAGGGCGACTTCGCCGCCGCCGTCGACCAGCTGCAGGCGGCCTCGGTCGCGGACCTGAAGAAGCAGGGCTTCCAGGTCAAGGAGTCCTGAGGTGACGTCCGTTCCGTTGACCACCCGAGGCCGCCGTCCGCGGCGCCAAGGTGGGCCGGCGCCGTACGTGTTGATGCTCCCGGCAATCATCCTGCTGGTGCTGTTCCTGCTGATCCCGATCGGCTACACGCTCTGGCTCAGCCTGCGGGCGTCCCGGGTCACCGGCGGCGGGCTCGGGCTGCGCAAGGAGTCGTTCGTCGGGCTGGCCAACTACGCCGGCGCGATCACCGACTCGGCGTACGCGCAGTCGGTGCTCCGGATGCTCGGGTACGGCGTGATCGTGGTCCCGGTGATGCTCGGGCTCGCGCTGCTGTTCGCGCTGCTGCTCGACTCGCAAGGCGCCCGGCTGAAGTCGTTCACCCGGCTCGGCATCTTCCTTCCGTACGCCGTACCAGGGGTGATCGCGTCACTGCTGTGGGGTTTTCTCTACCTGCCCGGCGTGAGCCCGATCCGGGCGACGCTGGAGAAGATCGGGCTGCCCGCGCCGGACTTCCTCGGGCCGGACACCGTGCTGTTCTCGGTCGCCAACATCGGCGTCTGGGGCGGTGTCGGCTTCAACATGATCGTGCTCTACACCGCCCTGCGCGGCCTGCCCGAGGAACTGCAGGACGCGGCCCGCGTGGACGGTGCGAGCGAGCTGCAGATCGCGTTGCGGATCAAGGTGCCGCTGATCGCGCCGGCGCTGGTGATGACCGGGATCTTCTCGCTGATCTCGTCGCTGCAGGTGTTCAGCGAGCCGTCCACGCTGCAACCGCTGACCGACTCGATCTCGTTCACCTGGGTGCCGCTGATGACGATCTACCGCGACGCGTTCGTGAACAACGACATCTACACCGCGGCCGCCGCCTCGGTGCTGCTCGCGGCCGGTACGCTGGCGGTCTCGCTGGCGGTGCTGAGCTTCCTGCAGAAGCGAGCCTTCGGGGAGGACCGATGAGCACCGCCGTCCTGGAGCGCTCGGCTCCCGCCGTACGGACCACTGCCCGCCGGCCACGCAAGACGCGCTACGTCTCGACGGCGATCTTGTTGCTCGGGGCCCTTTACTGCCTGATGCCGGTGGTGTGGGTCGTGATCGCCGCGACCAAGGGACCGAACGACCTGTTCACCACGTTCTCGTTCTGGCCGAGCTTCAACGGCGGCTTCGAGTACAACCTGCGCACGCTGCTGGCGTTCCGCGACGGCATCTTCTGGAACTGGGCCCTCAACAGCCTCCTGTACGCCGGTGCCGGCGCGCTGCTGTCGGTCGCGGTCTCGGTGACCGCGGGCTACGCGCTGGCCAAGTACCGGTTCGCCGGGCGGGAGGCGCTGTTCCGCTGCATCCTGGCCGGCGTCCTGGTCCCGCAGATCACGCTCGCCGTCCCGCAGTACCTGCTGATGTCGAAGCTCGGTCTGGTGAACTCGTACTGGTCGGTGCTGCTGCCGAGCATCATCAGCCCGTACTGCATCTACCTGTCCCGGATCTACGCCGCGGCGGTGGTCTCCGACGACATGCTGGAGGCGGGCCGGATCGACGGCGCGGGGGAGTACCGGCTGGCCTGGTCGATCGGTCTGCCGCCGATGATCCCGGGCATGATCACGGTGTTCCTGCTGCAGTTCGTCGCGATCTGGAACAACTTCCTGCTGCCCTACATCATGATCTCCGACGACCGGCACTTCCCGATGACGGTCGGGCTGTTCTCGATGCTAAACCAGGGCGCCAGCCAGCCGGCGCTGTACTCGCTGGTGATCATGGGCGCCTTCCTCTCGGTGCTGCCGCTGATCGCGCTCTTCCTGTTCCTGCAGCGCTACTGGCGCATCGACCTGGTCAGCGGCTCCGTCAAGGGCTGAACCCCACACACTCTCTCTGGAGGATCTCCATGTCTGACGCACGTTTTCCCGACGGCTTCGTCTGGGGCGCTGCGACCGCGGCGTACCAGGTGGAGGGCGCGGTGGACGCCGACGGGCGCGGCCCGTCGATCTGGGACACGTTCTGCAAGGTCCCGGGGGCCATCGCCGGCGGGGACACCGGGGACGTCGCGTGCGACCACTACCACCGGTACCCCGAGGACGTCGCGCTGATGGCCGGCCTGGGCCTCGGCGCGTACCGGTTCTCGATCGCCTGGCCGCGGATCCAGCCGGACGGTTCGGGTGCGCTCAACCAGAAGGGCCTGGACCACTACCGCCGCGTGGTGGACGAGCTGCTCGCGCGCGACCTCACGCCGTACGTGACGCTGTACCACTGGGACCTGCCGCAAGCCCTGCAGGACAAGGGCGGCTGGGCCGCGCGTGACACGGCGTACAGGTTCTCCGAGTACGCCGGGGTGGTGCACGACGCACTGGGCGACGTGGTGAAGCAGTGGATCACGCTGAACGAGCCGAAGGTGTCCAGCCATGCCGGGTACGGCAGTGGCATCCATGCGCCGGGCATCCAGGACCAGGAGCTGCGCAACCGGTCAGTGCACCACCTGCTGCTCGCGCACGGGCTGGGCCTGCAGGTGCTGCGTGACGGTCGCCATGCCTCCGGCCAGTCGGTGGGGCTGACGCTGGACGTCAGTCCGGTCGAGGGGGCGACCAGCTCCGAGGCCGACCAGGCTGCAGCGCGCAGGCTGGACGGCGACAGCCACCGGCTGTTCCTCGACCCGGTACTGCGGGGCGTCTACCCGGAGGACGTGATGGAGCAGCTGGGCGGGTTCGAGTGGGTGCAGGAGGGAGACCTGCCGCTGATCAGCGCGCCGATCGACTTCCTGGGCATCAACTACTACCGGCGGATGCTGGTCGAGGCCAGCGAGACCGGACCGCTCTACGCCAAGACCGTGCTGCCCGAGGGAGTCCCGGTCACGTCGGTCGACTGGCCGGTGCAGCCGGACGGGCTGCGCGAGGTGGTCGCCGGCCTCACTGCGGCGTACGACGGACTGCCGCCGCTCTACATCACGGAGAACGGCGCGGCGTACGACGACGTACCGGCTGCTGACGGCTCGGTCGACGACCCGCTGCGCGTGGACTACCTGCAGGGGCACCTGCTCGCGCTGCACCAGGCGATCCAGGACGGGGTGGACGTGCGCGGCTACTTCGTCTGGACGCTGCTGGACAACTTCGAGTGGGCGGAGGGATTCGCCAAGCGTTTCGGAGTGGTCCACGTCGACTACGCGACGCAGCTGCGGACTCCGAAGACCAGCGCGGGCTGGCTCGGTCAGGTGGCTCGCGACAACGCCGTACCCCGGCGGTGACCGGGCCGACGGCGGCCGCCTGAGATGATGAGGCCGCGCCAGGGCACAACGAGGAGTGGGACACGTGGCAGGCAGGACGTCATCCAGGACCAAGGCCGAACCGCCGGTGGTCCATCCCAAGTCCCGTGGCGCGGCCCGGCGGGCGATGCGGCGTGGTCCGACCATCGACGACGTCGCCGAGCTGGCCGGGGTCTCCCGGGGCACGGTCTCCCGGGTGCTGAACGGTGGCCACTACGTCAGCGCCGCGTCGCTGGAGGCCGTGCAGCAGGCGATGGAGCAGTCCGGTTACACGGTCAACCAGAGCGCTCGCAGCCTGGTCACCAAGCAGTCCAACGCGATCGGCTTCGTGCTGTCCGAGCCGCAGGAGCGCCTGTTCGAGGACCCGAACTTCAGCGTGCTGCTGCGCTCGTGCACGCAGGCACTGGCCGAGCAGGACGTCAACCTGGTGCTGATGCTGGAGACCAGCGACGAGGAGCGCAACCGCATCCTGCGCTACGTCCGCGGTGAGCACGTCGACGGTGTCCTGCTGATCTCCACGCACTCCGGCGACCCGCTGATCACCGAGCTGGCCCGCGCCGGCGTACCGGCTGTGGCGTGTGGACGCCCGCTGGTCCCTGGCGACGTGCTGCCGTACGTCGCTGCCGACGACCGGGAAGGCGCCCGGCAGATGACCCGGTACCTGGTCGAGCAGGGGCACCAGCGGATCGGCATGATCAGCGCGCCGCAGATCGCCGGTGGGCAGGAGCGGCTGCAGGGCTACCAGGACGTGCTCGGCCGGAAGGCGCTGAAGCGGCTGGTGGTGTCCGTGGACGACTACAGCCATGAGGCCGGCGTACGGGCTATGCACGAGCTGCTGGCCAAGAGTCCCGACCTGGATGCGGTCTTCGCTGCCTCGGACCTGCTCGCGTCGGGTGCACTGGTTGAGCTGCGGCGGGCTGGGCGACGGGTGCCGGACGACGTGGCCGTCGGCGGCTTCGACGACTCGCGCATCGCGCGCGAGTCCGACCCACCGCTCACCACGATCCGCCAGCCGCTCGAGCTGGTCGCCCGTGACATGGTCGACGTCCTGCTCCGCCAGATCCGCGGCGAGGAAGCCGGCACCCGCATCCTGCCCACCGAACTGGTCATCCGCGAGTCCGCCTAGCGGATGAACTGGTCGACGTAGTCCGCGCCGAGGCCGTTGGCGGCGTAGTGGTCGCGGCAGAGCTGGATCTTGGTGAAGGTGTCCTCGTAGCCGATCTGGTTGCCGTCGTCGTCGACGTAGATCATCGCGCCGGAGATGTTGAAGAACGTGATCATCTCGCCGGTGTCCTCGGGCACTCGCAGCGTGTGGATCTCGCCGGGCGGCTCGTAAACGAACGAGCCGGTCTCGGCGACCCACTCGTGCTCGTCGTACTGCCACTTGCCCTTGATCACGTAGCCGAACACCGCGCTCGGGTGCCGGTGCCGCGAGACGATGCCGGACCGGGTGACCTTCAGCAGGTTGCACCACTGGCCGGTGATCGTGTTCAGCATCAGCGGGCGGAACCACACGTCGGGCGCCTGCGGGACCCAGATGCGGTCGTCGTCGGGCACCGCCTGGACGGCGATCTCCAACGGTACGGCGGTCGAGATGGGGATCTGGCTCACGAGGTCTCCTTCAGGCGCTCAGGTAGCCGCCGTCGACGGGCAGGACGGCACCGGTGACGAAGCCCGCGTCGGGGCCGGTGAGAAAGGCGATCGCGCCGGCCACCTCGGCCGCCGTCCCCCAGCGGGCCATCGGGGTCCGGCCGAGGATGCGGTCGGAGGCTTCCGGGTCCGCCTGCAGCGCGGCGGTCAGGTCGGTCGCGATCCAGCCGGGCGCGACCGCGTTCACGCGGATGCCCTCGGCCGCCCAGGCGACCGCGAGCGAGCGGGTCAGCTGGACGATGCCGCCCTTGCTGGCGCTGTACGCCGGGACGAGCGGGCCGCCGAAGTAGCTCAGCATCGAGGCGACGTTGACGATGCAGCCCTTGGTGGCGGCCAGTGCGTCGTGCGCGGCCTCGGCGGCACGCATCGCGCCGGTCAGGTTGATCGCGAGCACCTCGGCGAACACCTCCGGCCGGTGCTCGTCGCCGCGGCGGATGATGCCGGCGGCGTTGACGAGCACGTCCAGTTCGCCGTACGGCGTGAGGAGGTCCTCCAGGTCGGTCGGCGAGCGGAGGTCGAGCGCGCGGAGCTCCGCCACCTGACGAAGCTCCGCGGGCGCCGCGGCCGGGTTGAGGCCGGCCGCGACCACTGTCGCCCCGTCGCGCGCCAGCCGCAGTGCGGCGGCGGCACCGATCCCGCTGGTCCCGCCGATCACCAAGGCTGTCCGCATGGGTTGATCCTGTCGATCGCCACCACCCCCGACCACCACCTTCCGGAAGCCGGATAGGTCCGATCCGGGCGTTGGTGCTGCCGGCCAGAAGAAGCGGGGGAGCCGCAGCCGGTGGAAGAAGCGGGAGCAGGGGCCGGCCGGACGGAAGGGGCGGGAGCCGGGGGCGGTGGGATGGAAGAAGCGGGAGCAGAGGTGCGGCCGGACCAAAGGGGGGAGCCGGGGGCGGACAGAAAGATGAAGCGGGGGAAGCCGGGGGGAGGGCCCGGCTTCCCCCGCTTCGGGGAGGGTGAGAGACGGACGGGGGCATCGGCCTCTCGGGGGTGAGCTCAGTCGAAGCTGTGGTCGATGCGGTGGTGGTAGCGCTGGCCGGCCTTGCCGCCGACGATCGCGGCGAGCAGCGTGACGACCAGCACGGCGGCACCGAGGATCAGCCCGCCGGTGGTGAGGTCGGCGTCGGCGATCGGGATGGACGGCAGGTCGACCCGGTCCAGGACGTCGTACTGCGAACCGGCGAGCGCGCCGATCCCGGCGACGATCAGCGTGACCACGACGCCGATGCCCCAGACGCCGAAGCCCTGCCGCGCGCCGTCGAAGCGCGCGAGCCGGCCGGCGACGTACCCGCCGTTGTAGTAGGCGATCGCGAGCACGACGACCAGCAGCGCGCCGGACACGATGCCGAGCGTGCCGGCCTGCTCGTCGATCAGCCCGCGGTCGATGGTGACCGCGTAGTCGACCGCCGCCGCGATCGCGCTGACGATGCCGGTCAGCAGCACGATCAGGCCGACCGCGATCAGCCAGCCGAAGAACGCCGAACCACCCTTGAACCCGCGGTAGGCCGGATCCACCTCGGCGGCGGTGGAGGTCTTCACGTCGGACCGGTGCAGCGGCTTGTGCTCGTCGACCGGGCCTTCCTCGACCACCGGCTGGGTCGTGGTCCGGTCGGGCGTGAAGCGCTGTTCGGGCGGACCGACGCGCTGGTCGGTGTCGTCACGGTAGTGCTGGACCATGGCTGTTCTCCTCACAGGGACGGCCCCGTCTCTCACCTCCCGTACCCGCGACTACACCCCGGCATGCGCCGCGCGGAAGGGCCGCGCGGACTAGTCCATCTCGGCGTCGATCCGGTCGTGGAACCGCCGCCCGGCGCGCCCGCCGAGGATCGCGAAGACCAGCGTCAGCAGCACGACCGCGCCCGCGGTCGCCAGGCCGCCGTACAGGAGCAGGTCGGAGTCGAGCGTGCCGACCCGTAGCGGCAGGTCCGCGCGGTCGAAGTCGTCGACGGCGTCGTACCAGATGTTCAGCGCGGCACCGATCCCCGCGACGAGCACAATCAGCAGCAGGGTGATCAGCCAGACGCCGAAGCCCTGCCGCTTGCCGTCGAAGCGTGCGAGCCGGCCGGCGACGTACCCGCCGCAGAAGTACGCCAGGCTCAGCACGACCGTCACCACGATCGCCGCGGTCAGCGCGACCTCCCGCGGCCGCTGCTGCGCGTCGAGCCGCGTGTAGTCGAGGAAGTAGCTCGCCAGGCTGCCGAGCCCGCCGACGACCAGCGTGAGGAACACGGTCATCGACAGCGCGATCAGCCAGCCGAAGAACGCCGCCCCGAACTTGAACCCCCGGTACGACGCCCGCTCGGTCCCGTCGGCCGCCTCGAACCCGGGCTCGGTCTCGGGCTGGTCCGGCACCAGCCGGACGCTCGTCATCGCCCGGTGCGCCGCCGCCCGCGCCTCCTCGTAGCGCTGCGTGCTCGTGTCGGCCCGCGGGTCGGTCAGCGTGCCGGGATCTTCGAACGGCTGAACCACAACAATCTCCTCACGGGGGGCGCCTCTTGCGGGGGCCTACCCAGGAGTCGCGTGGCTCATTCACCCGGCTCGCCAGATTTAACCCGGCTCTTGTACGCCGTCCGGATAGCGACGCGGAGTGAACACCAGCGGCCCGCCCGGACGCTCGACCGACCGCGTCTGCGAGGACCCGATCAGCAGCAGGCACCGCATGTCGACCGTGGCCGGGTCGAGCTCACCGAGCGTGGTGATCGTGACGGACTCGTTCGCTCCGCCGACGTCGCGGCCGACGACGACCGGCGTCCCGGGGGCGCGGTGCTCGAGCAGCAGTTCGCGCGTCGCGGCGACCTGCCAGGTGCGCGACTTGGACGCCGGGTTGTAGATCGCGATCGCCAGGTCCGCGGTCGCGGCCGCGGTCAGGCGGGCGGCGATCACGTCCCACGGCTTGAGGCGGTCCGAGAGCGACAGCACACAGTAGTCGTGCCCGAGCGGTGCACCGACCCGGCTGGCGACGGCCTGCGCGGCGGTCATGCCGGGGAGGACGTGGACGGCGAGGTCGGCGTACTCGGGTTCGGCGGCGACCTCGGTGACCGCGCTGGCCATCGCGAAGACGCCGGGATCGCCGGAGGACACGACCACGACCCGGGAGCCCTTGCGGGCCAGGTCGAGCGCGAACGCGGCCCGCTCGGACTCGACCTTGTTGTCCGAGGCGTGCTTGCGCTGCCGGGCCCGGTCGGGCAGGCGGTCGACGTACGGGCCGTAGCCGATCACGTCGTCGGCGGAGGCGAGCGCGGCGCGGACCTCGGGCGTCATCCACTCCGGGCCGGCGGGTCCGAGACCGACGACGGTCACGGACCCTTCTTCTTGTTTGTGCTGTTCAGGCCTTTCAAAGGTGTTGTTGATCGGGCTTGGCAGCAGCGCCAGCGAGAAGTACGGCACCGACTCTGGATCCACCTCGTTGAGCGGCAGTGTCCTCTGGTTCTCCGTCGTCGCGCGTTCGACGTACCAGGCCTCGTCCGCCCGTCCGGCCAGCTCGAACGCCTCGCGCACGTTGCCGAACGTCCGGCCGAGCTTCATCACCGCGGCCGCGTCGGTCTCCCGCAGCTTCTGCGCGAGCACGTCCGGCGGCAGCGTGCCCGGCAGCACGGTCAGGATCTCGTCCCGCTCGCACAACGGCCGGCCCAGGACGGCGGCCGCCGCGCTCACCGACGTCACGCCCGGCACGACCTCGCAGTCGTAGCGATCCGCGAGCCGCTTGTGCATGTGCATGTAGGACCCGTAGAAGAGCGGATCACCCTCAGCCAGTACGACGACGTCGCGCCCGCCGTCGAGATGCGTGGCCAACCGCTGCGCGCACTCCGCGTAGAAGTCGTCCATCGCGCCCTGGTAGCCGCCCGGGTGGTCGGTCGTCTCCGTGGTCAGCGGGTAGACCAGGTGCTCCTCGACCTGACCGTCGCGCAGGTACGGCGCCGCGACCGAGCGGGCGATGCTCCGCCCGTGCCGCGCGCTGTGGAACGCGATCACGTCGGCCGCGCCGATCAGTCGCGCGGCCTTCACCGTCACCAGTTCGGGGTCGCCCGGGCCGAGCCCGACACCCCACAGCCGTCCGGTCACTCTTCCTCGCTGGCGATCGCGTTGACAGCGGCGGCGGTGATCGCACTGCCGCCCCGGCGCCCACGGACGACCAGGTACTCCAGCCCGAGCTCGTTGGCCGCAAGCGCGTCCTTGGACTCGGCCGCGCCGATGAACCCGACCGGGATCCCCAGGACGGCGGCCGGCTTGGGCGCGCCGTCCCTGATCAGTTCGAGCAAGCGGAAGAGCGCTGTCGGAGCGTTGCCCACGGCAACCACTGCGCCGTCGAGCCGGTCGACCCAAAGGTCCAGCGCGGCCGCACTCCGCGTAGTCCTCAAACTCATGGCCAACTCTGGGACCGACGGATCGCTCAGCGTGCAGACCACCTCGTTGTCCTTGGGCAGCCTCCGCCGAGTGACGCCCGCGGCCACCATCGCCGCGTCGCAGAAGATCGGCGCACCGTCCTGGAGCGCTTGGCGGGCGACCTTCACCACACCGTCGGACCAGCCGATGTCCTGCACCAGGTCGGTCATCCCGCAGGCGTGGATCATCCTGACCGCGACCTGCGCGACGTCCGGCGGCAGGTCACCGAGCGCGGCCTCGGCCCGGATCGTCGCGAACGACCGCCGGTAGATCTCGGCCCCGTCGGTCTCGTACTCGTACTGGCTCACCGCATCCTCATCACACTCTGCTCGGCGGTCACGGCCTCTGAACCGTCGACCGAGTACCCGTCGGTCAGCGCGAGCACGTCCACGAAGTCTCCCGCGGGCTGCCCACACCGCCGCTCACATCCGGACCAGTGCACCGGTCTCTGGTTCTTCGGCAGCGCCGGGGTCACCCGCCGCGCATCACGCCGTACGTCGGCCAGCGCCTTGCCACAGCCAGGCTTGCCCGCACAGGCGGTCACTCTGTTCCACGGCGACTCACTGTCCACCACCAGCCCTGTCTGCTGCAGCCGGTCGGCGTCTGCTCCGACCACCACGACAGACCGCCACGGCGTCACCCGCAACCGCCCAGCCTCAGCCAGTACGGCGGCCTGCTCCGGCCCCAGACTCCCCAGCGGCACGGTCGCCACCAGCAGCTCCGGCCCGTAGACCCCGGCCCGCACGGGCCCGCCCGCCGGCAGCTCCTCAGCGTCCGCTTGCTGCTGCCCGCCGGACCTGCTGTAGCCCAGCCTGCTCAGGACCTTGGCCACGCCATCCGCCAGCTCACCCAGCCGCCACTCGCCGTCCCGCTCGTCCAGGAACGCCTCAGCAGCCCGCAGCATCACCAGCGGCGCCTCAGCCGGCGCCAGCCGAACGCCGGTGTCCTCACCAGCCAGCAGCAACGCCAGCTGGTCCCTGACAACCCGCACCCCGACATCAGCCCCGACCGCAGCCAAGTCCCCACGCCCGTCGTCCAGCGCGAACAGGAACCGCCCCGGCAGCTCAGCCAGCCGCGGCGACGCACACAGCCCGCGGTCCAGCTCACCGACCAGTGCCTGCAGGTCGTACGACCCGTCCAGCCCGGACAGGGGAGAGGCCAGGATGTTCCGCACCCGCTCATGCGTGATCGACGGCAGCAACCCAGCGTCGTACAGGCGGTCCGACAGCTCGCCAGGAGCCCGCAGCGCCCGGATCTGGATGTTCCCCCGCGAGGTGAGCTCCAGATTCCCGTCACCCAGCTCGCGCGAGGCCTCGGACAGCACCCGAAGCTGCATCGGGCTCAGCACTCCACCCGGCAGCCGCACCCGAGCCAGCCCACCATCAGCCGCCTGGTGCACCGAGAGCACACCAGGACAACGGTCCGGTTGACTCCTCCCAGCGCTGGCCACAGCCGTGATGCTACGTCCCGCCCGTCAGCTGTGTTCTGCGTCACCGCGCAGCAGCACCCCGACCATCACCAGAGCGGTCAGCCCACCGCACACCATCACCACCGACACCGAGGTCCGATCCAGCAGCAGCCCACCAACCAGCGCCCCGGCCGACAGCGTCGCCTGGAACGACGAGGTGAACAGCACGGTCGCCGCCTCCCGGGCCTGAGGCGCCGCCGCAGCGAACCAGCTCATCGAGCAGACCGGCACCGCGCCGTACGCGAGCCCCCAGACCACCAGCAGCCCAGCCGCGCCCAGTGTCGTCCGACCGACCAGCGGCAGCAGCAACGTCGCCAGCGCCAGCAGCCCGGCCGCGCTGAGGAAGGTCAGCCGCAGCCACCTGCTGACAGTCAGCCCCGCCAGGCCGTTCCCCACCAGCCCAGCCACGCCGTACACCAGCAGCAGCGTGCTGATCAGCTCCGGCTGTACGCCGGTGACGTCGCGCAGGAACGGTGTCACGTACGTGTAGGTCCCGAAGTGGGCCACCACGATCAGACAGGTCGCCACCAGCCCGACCCGCGTCTGCCTGAGCCGCAGTACCTCCCGCAGTACCGCCAGCCGCGTCACCTCCTCAGCCGGTAGCGGCGGCACGAACAGCACGAGCGCCACCAGTACCAGCACACTCAGCCCGGCCAGCAGCAGGAACGGCAACCGCCACCCGCCGTGCTCGCCGAGCCACGTCCCGGCCGGTACGCCGAGCACCGACCCCAGCGGCACCGCCGAGAAGATCACCGCGGTCGCCCGTCCTGCCTGGTGTTCCGGCACCAGCCGCCCGGCCAGCCCGGCCCCGATCGACCAGAACCCACCGATCACCAGCCCGACCAGCACCCGCGCCGCCAGCTCCAGCCAGTACGTGCCGGCGACTGCGGCCAGTACGTCGGCGCCGGCGAGCACCACCATCAGCACGCCGAGCATGAGCCGGCGGTCGACCCGCGCGGTCGTCACCGTCACGAGCGGCGCCGCCACCGCGGCGACCAGACCAGGCGCCGTCATCAGCCAGCCCGTCCGCCCCGGCGACAGCCCGAAGTCCTCGCCGATCGGGATAAGCAGTCCGATCGGCAGGATCTCGGCGGTGACGAGGGAGAAGATCCCCAGCGTCACCGCGACGACCCCGAGCCACCGGACGACCGGCGTACGCACCAGCACTGAACCAGCCATGCGCCCAGTCCAGCTGCTTGCCACCGGCAACTCTGGCGGTATCCCGCCCTCCTGATCCGTTACCGTGGACGCCCGTGAGCATGACGAGGAACCCGGACCGCTTGGTGCTGTTCACCGACGCCGTCGTAGCCATCGCCGTCACCCTGCTGGTGCTGCCGCTGGTCGAGGTGGTGACGGAGTCGAAGACCGAGGGCCTGACCGCGCTCGAGGTGATCACCGAGCACCGGTCGCAGATCTTCACCTTCTTGCTGAGCTTCGTGGTGATCGTCCGGTTCTGGCTGGTGCACCACCGCGTGTTCGAGCACGTCCGCCGGTACAACACCCGCCTGATCCAGCTGAACCTCGCCTGGCTGCTGCTGATCGTCATCCTGCCGTTCCCGACCGAGATCATCGGGTCGTTCGAGACCAGCAGGTTCACCAGCGGGCTCTACATCGGCACGATCCTGGTGCTCAGCCTCTGCCAGACCGGCCTGGTGCTGATGATCCGCCGGCACCCGGACCTCGAGGACCCGGACAACCCGGTGACCCGCGGTGAACTGATCAACTCGATCGTCACCGCGGGCCTGTTCGCGCTGGCCTTCGTCGTCGCGGCCCTGGTGCCGCGGGTCGGCTTCTACGCGCTGTTCCTGCTGTTCCTGACCCCCGTGATCACCAGGACGCTGGCCAAGAGGAACGCCTAGCGCACCTTGCTCCAGAGGCCGCAGTGGTGCTCGGTGCTCAGGTTGACGGGCTTGATGCCGCCGTCCTGGTCAGCCGGCGCGAGTGAGAGACCGTTGACGTCGCCGTGCTTGACCGGCGCCCAGTGCGGACGGTCCGGTCCGTTCGGGTTGCCGGTGCGAGCGAACGTCGTCCAGTAGTCGATCATCTGCTCCGACAGCCGCTGCTGCGCCGGCGTCATCGGCAGTTCGGCACCGCCCAGGCTGAACAGGTACGGCAGCTCCATCGCGTGCGCAGCGCCCTGCCCCGGCTGGGCCAGCGGCGAGTTCGTGTCCGCGAACTCGTATGCGTACACCGGCACCTTCCGCGCCGCCTGCAGGTCGTTGGCCACCTGCGTGCACGACCAGATCCGGTCGGTGGTGACAGCGGCCCACGCCTCGGCCGCCGACTTGTAGTTCTTCAGCGGGTACTCACGCAGTACGGCGGCCGCCTGCTTCGCCCCGACCATGTCCTTCACCATCCGCGGGTAGTCCGCGTCGCTGATCTTGCCGCCGTTGAACGCCGCCACCCAGGGCGTGGCCTCGTCATGGTTGTTCCCGGACAGCACCGGCACCCGGTGGAACAGCCCGGCCTTCATCGCCTTCGCCGGACTCAGCGGCAGCGTCGCAGTACCGCCGTACGCGACCTGCGTGAACTGCAGCGTCTCCGCAGTCAGTACGGCGGGGTCAGCAGCGCGCAGGCAGTCCAGCATCGCCTGGCCAGGCGTGCACTTCAGCTTGTCCTTGGTAGCCGCGGCCCACTCCGCACCGGTCTGCCGCACCCGGCTCTCCGGGACCCAGAACGAGTCACCCGCCTGGCCGGGGTACTGGCTGTTGTCGGCCCAGCTGAACGCGCAGGACCCGCTCTGCATGATCGCCTTCGAGAACAGCCCGGTCGCCGTAGGAGAGGTCATCTGGGCGCAGACACTCATGCCACCGGCCGACTCGCCTGCCACAGTGACGTTTCTGGGGTCTCCACCGAAGCTGCGCGCGTTCCGCTGCACCCACCGAAGGGCAGCCTGCTGGTCCTGGATCCCGTACGTTCCGGAGCCGCTCAGCCCGGGGTAGCCGAAGAACCCGAAGATGCCGAGCCGGTAGTTGATCGTCACCACGACGGCGTCGCCGCGGGTCGCCATCTCGTTCGCGCCGTAGTTGCTGCCGGCCCCCATGAAGAAGCCGCCCCCGGGAATCCACACCACGACCGGCCGCGGCTTGGCCGACTGCTTCACCGGGGTGGTGACGTTCAGGTAGAGGCAGTCCTCGGTCGTGGACCCACCGGGCGCTTCGGGGTTGTCCTGCTGCGGGCACGCGCTGCGGTACTGCTTGGCGTCGCGGACACCGGTCCAGGGCTTCACCGGCTGCGGCGCCTTCCAGCGCAGGTCCTTCACCGGCGGAGCGGCGTACGGGACGCCGTTGAAGACCCGGGCCTCGCCGGAGACCTCACCACGCAGTACGCCGGCGTCGGTGCGGACCTCCACCGGGTCGCTGGCGGAGGCCGTCACCCTGTTGGTCAGCAGCGCGACCGGCACCAGCAGGAGTGCCAGTGCCAGCCGCGCCTTCTTCTTACCGAGTTTTCTGGTCATGCCCAGCAGCCTCGGGCCTGGCGGGCGGTACCCGCTTCGGCCGGAGGGCCAGTCCCACTACGACTTTGGTCGAACCGTCAGTCTCGAACGGACGGGCTCGAACTAGCAGGTTCGAACTAGCAGTAGAGGTTGCCGCCCGGGTCGGTGCCGAGCAGCGAGGTGAAGCGCTGGTACGCGTCGACCCGGCTCTGCACCTGCCCGGGGTTGCCGCCGTTGCACTCGATCGAGCCGTTGATGCTGCGGATGGTCTCACCGAAGCCGGCGCCGTTGACCATCGCGTTGTGCGGGGTCATCGTGCCCGGACCGGTCTGGGTGTTCCAGTACCAGAGCCCGGTCTTCCAGGCGATGGCCGAGTTCTGCTCGACCTGCCAGGGGTTGCCGAGCAGGTCGATGCCGAGCGCGTCTCCGGCGGCCTTGTAGTTGAAGTTCCAGCTCAGCTGGATCGGGCCACGGCCGTAGTACGCCGCCTGACCGGCCGGGCAGCCGTACGGCTGGCCCGGGTCGCAGTAGTGCGGGTAGTTGGCCT
The DNA here is from genome assembly GCF_049844575.1 of Kribbella sp. DT2. NCBI lineage: Bacteria > Bacillati > Actinomycetota > Actinomycetes > Propionibacteriales > Kribbellaceae > Kribbella > Kribbella sp. DT2. Next base: position 834,522 of record NZ_JBNCLH010000003.1, read on the forward strand.
CGTTGATCTCCTTGATGTAGACCAGCCCGCCGGTCTCGTGGTTCACGTTCGCGAGGAACGCGGCGGCCTCACGCTTCTTGGTGGCGTCGTCCCCGGTGTTGGCGAAACCGGGGTAGGCGCCGAGCGCGTCGATCAGGCCGGAATAGGTGTAGAAGGGATTCCGGCCCGGGAACATCTGGTTGAACTGGGACTCGCTGACCGGGAAGGCCTGGACGCCGTCCGGGGCCTGTTCGCGGGCGTCGGCGGGTGCGGTGAGCACCATCGTCATCGCCGCTCCGAGCGCTACCAGGACCGGCAGCGCGCGCACGAATCGTGGAATTCTCATGGTGGATCTCCTGTCCTCGACCGTGCCGGGTGGGGGCGGGGCACGGCCCGTTGGGGGCGGTGGGACAGGTTCGAAGCTATATGAAATCTCCCTGCTTATCTACTGTTGGCCGCGTTGCGTGATCAGTCGCTGACTCGGCGATGCCTCTTCCCGCCTCTCAGCGGCGGCCGCGGCGCGTGCTCTTCTCGCCTCTCAGCGATGGCCGCGGCGCAGCAGGTAGGTGTCCATGATCCAGCCCTTGCGCTCCCGGGCTTCGGCACGGACCTTTTCGATCTCGCCGGCCACCTCGGACAGCTTGCCGGCGACCAGCAGCTCGTCCGGCGTCCCGAGGTAGGCGCCCCAGAAGATGTCCGCGTCCTGGTCGGTGTGCGCCGTGAACGCGGTCTGCGCGTCGAGCATCACCACCACGTCGTCGACCCCGTCCGGCCAGCTCTGCTTCAGGCGCCGCCCGGTGGTCACCTGGATCGGCTTGCCGACCTGGTTCAGCCCGATCCGGTGCTTGGCGGCGAGCGCGGAGACGCTGCTGATCCCCGGAATCACCTCGATGCCGAACCGCAGCTCCCCACGCGCCAGGATGTCTTCGAGGATCGCGAGCGTGCTGTCGTACAGGGAAGGATCGCCCCAGACCAGGAACGCCCCGACCTGGTCGCCGCTCAACTCCTGCTCGATCAGCCCCGCGCACACGTCGGCCCGCCGGCGCCGCCAGTCGTCCACCGACTCGACGTACGCCGTACTGGTCCGGTCGCGTTCGGGATCCCGCCCGACGGCGACCTTCGGGTCCCGCGCGTACCGCTGCAGGATCTCGGTCCGCAGGTCCACGAGCTCCTGCTTGACCTCACCCTTGTCGAGCACGAAGAACACGTCCGCCCGCTCGATCGCGCGCACGGCCTGCATCGTCAGGTGGTCCGGATCCCCGGCCCCGATCCCGATCACCAAGATCTCCATGGCAGAGGAGCCTAGTTACCGGCACTCAGAGCGTGGACATCACCTGGTGGATCAGGTCTCGCATGTCCTTCTCGCCCTTCGAGTTCATCCAGGCGACGTTCGCGGCGTCCAGGCATGCCAGCGCTGCCCCCGTGACCGCTCGGGCCCGCGGATCCGACGGGTCGTCGGTGATGCGCAGCCGGCGCGCAACCTCCGGCGCCAGCAGTTCCTGCCACTTCTGCTGCTTCTCCAGGTGCCGAGCCCGCAACGCCGGCGTCTCCTGCATCATCTTCGCCAGTCGCAGCGCCCGGTCCGGATCCTCCAGGGTCTCCCCGAACTGGTCGTAGAACGCTTGCTCCAGCGCCACCCACGCGCCCTCGCCGGCCGGCCGCGCAGCGAGCGCCGCACTCAACTCCTCGCCCATCTCCTCGAGATGACCGAGTACGACGTCCTCCTTCGTCGGGAAGTACCGGAAGAAGCTCGTCCGTGACATCCCCGCCGCCGCCGCGATCTGATCCGCCGTCACCTGGTCGAACCCGTGCTCGGCGAACAACCCGAACCCGATCCCCGCCACCTCGGCCCGTACCGCCCGCCGAGCCCGATCCCGAAGTCCTGTCATTTGCCTTAGTGTACATTCTGGTACTGAGTTCCACTTAAGACACTCAGTAGGAGGTCCACCATGAGCAAGACCTGGTTCATCACCGGAGCTTCATCCGGCTTCGGCCGCCACCTGACCGAGCAGCTGCTGGCCCGCGGCGACCGCGTCGCCGTCACCGTCCGCCGCCCTGCAGCGATCGCCGATCTCGCCGACCAGTACGGCGACCGGCTCTGGTCCGCCACCCTCGACGTCACCGACACGCCCGCCCTCCGCAAGGTCGTCGACGCGGCGTTCGCCGACCTCGGCCGCATCGACGTCGTCGTCTCGAACGCCGGCTACGCGCTGCTCGGCGCGGCCGAGGAGTACTCCGACGCCGAGGTGGAACGCCAGCTCGACACCAATCTGCTCGCCTCGATCCAGCTCGCCCGAGCGGTCGTTCCGCACCTGCGCGCGCAGGGCGGCGGCCGGATCGTGCAGCTGTCCAGCATGGGCGCGCACGTCTCGGTCCCGGCGCTGAGCATCTACCACGCGAGCAAATGGGCGATCGAGGGGTTCTACGAGTCCGTCATTCCCGAGATCGCGCCGTTCGGCATCGGCGTCACGCTGGTCGAACCGGGCGGGTCCCGAACCGAGTTCACCGGCCGCAGCATGGCGTTCGCGACCGCGCTCCCGGCGTACGACGGCACGGTGGTCGGGTACGTCCGCGACCGTGCCGGTGCGGGGGAGTTGCCGGTCGGCGATCCGGTCAAGGTCGCTCGCGCGATCATCGACGCCGCCGATCAGGAGATCGCGGTGAAGCGTCTCCTGCTCGGCAGCGACTCTTACGCTCAGGTCATCACCACGTTGCGCGAACGACTCGACGAACTGGAGCCCGGCAAGACCCTGGCGCACAGCACCGACGCGTAACTGCTAATTTAGAAGTAAGTAGCCGACTTCGTGGAGGAGACCAGTGCCAACGGCCGAGGAAATGCTCAGCACCGACTCGGTCGTCGCCCTGGGCCGGATCCTGCGCAAGGTGGAGCCGGGGCTCGCCTTCACCGCGCTGCGGGCCGTGCCCGCCGAACTCCCCGGCATGGCCTTCAGCGACCGGGGCCGCCTGGTCCGCGACGCCCTGCTCGCTGATCTTCCCGCCGGCTACGGCCCGGCGGACGAGGTCTTCCGAGCAGCGCTCACCAGGGACGACTTCACCGGCTGGATGATCTGGCCCGTCACAGAAGCCGTCGCCGTACGAGCCACTGAATCGACCTCCACCTCCGCCTCCGCCTCCGCCTCCGCCTCCGCCTCCGCCTCCGCCTCCGCCCTCGCTTCCGTCCCCGGCGCGCCTGTCGCGGGCGGAGATGATGTCGAGCGCGGGCTCGAGTTGCTCGCCCTCCTGACTCCTCGGCTCACTGCCGAGTTCGCCCTCCGGACGTTCCTCGCGGCCGATCTCCAGCGGACTCTCGCGACTGTCACCACCTGGACCAAGCACCCCGACGAGCACGTACGCCGCCTGGCCAGCGAAGGCACCCGCCCGCGCCTCCCGTGGGCCAAGCAGGTGCGCGAGATCCTCGCCCACCCCGAGGTGACCCGCGAGATCCTCCACGCCCTGCGCCACGACGACTCGGCGTACGTCCGCCGCTCGGTCGCCAACCACCTCAACGACGTCAGCCGCGCCGACCCCGCCCTCGCCGTCGACATCGCCTCGACCTGGCTGGCCGACCCCGCGCCGACGACTCCGCAACTGGTCCGCCACGCCCTCCGTACGCTCGTCAAAGCCGGCGACCCCGCGGCCCTGGCCCTGCTCGGCTACGCCCCACCCGCCGCCCTCGCCGTCGACGGCCCGCTCCTGTCCGTCGAGGGAGTCACCGTCGGCGACTCGATCGAGTTCACCTTCGACGCCCGCAACGAGGGCCCCGACGAGGTCCGCCTCGCGATCGACTACGTGGTGCACCATGTGAAGGCGAACGGAACGCTGGCTCCCAAGGTCTTCAAGCTCACCACCCGCACCCTCGCCCCCGGCGAGTCCGTCAGCCTGGCCAAGCGGCACTCGTTCAAGCCGATCTCCACCCGCCGCTACTACTCCGGCGAGCACGCCCTGGAGCTCCAGATCAACGGCCGCCCGTTCGGCCGCGCCACCTTCACCCTCACCACGGAGGCCTGAGATGACCATCCCCACCCCGCCCGACCCGACCGTCGCCGAGACGATCAAGCACCTCCCGCACGCGATCACCACGTACCTGCGCGAGTCCCAGCCCGGCCGCAAGGCCAACTTCCACGACCTGCTCCCCGCCTTCGCCGCCGACGCCACCGTCCTCGACGACGGCAACACCTACACCGGCCACGACGAGATCCGCCACTGGCGCGAAACCGCCGCGTCGGAGTTCACCTACACCCAGGAACTCACCCACGCCGAGAAACTCGACGACACCCACTGGGTCCTCACCCACCACCTGGAAGGCAACTTCCCCGGCGGCGAGGTGGACCTCATCTACCGCTTCACCCTGGCGGGCGACGTCATCCAGTCCCTCGAGATCGCCCCCTGACCGCGCCGATCTCCTGGGAGGCCGATCGGTTCGCCGTACCAGGGCCACGGACGGTCTCGCTCGCCCTCTGACCGCGACGAGCTCTCCGTGGATCGCCCCTGACCCGGGGTCTCACTGTTCCCTGGTGATCGCCTGGATCCTGGCGAGGCGGTCGCCGACGACGCGTTCGTTGCCGCGATCGGTGGGCCGGTAGTAGACGCGGTCCGCGAGCTCGTCGGGGAGGTGCTGCTGGAGCAGCACGCCTCGGGGATCGTTGTGCGGGGACTTGTAGCCCCGACCGTGACCGAGCAGCGTGGACCCTCGGTTGTGGGCGTGCCGCAGGTGCTTCGGTACGACGCCGAAGCCGCCGCGCCTGACGTCGGAGATGGCCGCGTCGATCGCGTGGACGACGGTGTCGGACTTGGCGGCGGTCGCCAGGTAGATGGTGGCCTCGGCGAGCGGGATCCGTGCCTCGGGCAACCCGAGCAACTGCGCGGCCTCGGCCGCGGCGACCGCGACCTGCAACGCCTGGGGATCGGCCATCCCGACGTCCTCCGCGGCGTGGACGACAAGTCGCCGGGCGATGAAACGAGGGTCTTCTCCCGCCTCGATCATCCGTGCCAGGTAGTGGATCGCGGCGTCGGGGTCGGAGCCGCGCATCGACTTGATGAACGCGCTGATCACGTCGTGGTGCTGATCGCCGTCGCGGTCGTACCGCAGTAGCGCCCGATCGACCGAAGCCGCCACGAGCTCGGCGGTCACCACCGGCGCGCCCAGCTCCTCGCCCTCCGCATCGCCGGCACCGCCGCCTGCGAGGGCCGACGCGGCGGCGGCCTCCAGCCCCGTGAGCGCCCGTCGTGCGTCCCCCGAGGCCAGTTGCACGAGCGCCTCGAGGCCTTCGTCGGCGAGCTCGATCCCGTGGTCGAGCCCGCGCGAGTCCTCCACCGCCCGACGTAGCAGCGCGCGCAGGTCGTCGTCGGTGAGGGGCTCCAGCGTCAGCAGCAGTGAGCGCGACAGCAGCGGGCTGATCACCGAGAACGACGGGTTCTCCGTGGTCGCCGCGACGAGCGTCACCCAGCCGTTCTCGACACCGGGCAGCAGCGCGTCCTGCTGGGCCTTGGTGAAGCGGTGGATCTCGTCGAGGAAGAGCACCGTCGACAGCCCGTACAGCTCCCGGTCGTTACGCGCCCGGTCCATGATCGCGCGGACGTCCTTGACGCCCGCGGTCACCGCCGACAGCTCGACGAACGTGCGGCCGCTGGAGTGCGCGACGACCTGCGCCAGGGTCGTCTTGCCCGTACCGGGAGGCCCCCACAGGATCACCGACACCACGCTCGCGCCGGCATCGGCGGCGAGCACCCGCAGCGGCGAGCCCGAACGCAGCAGATGCTGCTGCCCGACCACCTCGTCGAGCGATCGCGGGCGCATTCGCGCAGCCAGTGGGGCGGGAACCGAGTTGCTCACGATGACTGTTGCCCTTCGGATGTCGGGTGGGAGTAGAACCCTCCCAGACCAACCACGACACCCTCCGTCAGGTATTCACCGCAGGAAAGCTTGAAGAGCCCGCGTGGTCTCCGTCGGCGCCTCTTCCGGCAGATAGTGATCGGACGGGAGCGCGGCGCCCTGGACGTCGGTCGCGTACGAGCGCCAAACATCCAGTACGTCGTACGTGCGGCCCACGAAGCTGGAGGCTCCCCACAGGGCCAGGACCGGGCAGGTGAGGGGCGTGCCGTACGACGTGTCGTCGTGGACCAGGTCGATGGTCGCGGCGGCTCGGTAGTCCTCGCAGCTGGCGTGGATCGCCTCGGGGGTGGAGAAGCAGCGGACGTACTCGGCCATCGCTTCGGAGTGGAAGGGCGTGCCGCCGTGGTGGCGGGACTCCATCCGGGCGCGGATCCAGAACTCGGGGTCGCCGCCGATCAGCCGTTCGGGGATGCCGTTGCCGGCGGTCAGGAAGAACCAGTGGTAGTAGCCCTGGGCAAACGTCGCGTCGGCGTGCTCGAAGGTGTAGCGGGTCGGCACGATGTCGAGCACGGCCAGACGGTCGACGGCCTCGGGGTGGTCGAGCGCGAGGCGGTGGCCGACGCGACCGCCGCGGTCGTGACCGGCGACGGCGAAATGGTCGAAGCCGAGGGACTGCATGACGAGCAGCTGGTCGCGCGCCATCGCGCGCTTGCTGTACGGCGCGTGGTCGGGAGTGCCGGCCGGCTTGGCGCTGTCGCCGTACCCGCGCAGGTCGGTGGCGATGACGGTGTGCGTCCGCGCCAGCGCGGGCGCGACCTCGTGCCAGATCAAGTGGGTCTGCGGATAGCCGTGCAGGAGAAGCACCGGCGGCCCGCTTCCGCCGACCGCACAGTTGATTTCGGTGCCGTCGGCATCGATCTGCCGGTACTCGAAGCCGTCGAGCTTCATCGCGCCTCCAGTTGATCGATCACGGCCTGGGTGAAGCTCGTCGTGGTGGCGGTCCCGCCGAGGTCCGGCGTCCGAACCTCCCGAGCAGCCAGTACGCCGGCGATCGCGCGCTCCACCTCCGCGGCGGCCTCCGCGTGCCCGAGGTGGTCGAGCATCATCGCGGCCGTCCAGATCGCGCCGATCGGGTTCGCGACGCCGCGGCCGGCGATGTCGGGCGCGGAGCCGTGCACGGGCTCGAACATGGACGGGAAGTCGCGCGGCGGGTTCAGGTTCGCGGCCGGCGCGATACCGATGCCTCCGGCAACGGCCGCGGCGAGGTCGCTGAGGATGTCGCCGAAGAGGTTGGAGGCAACGATCACGTCGAAGCGCGCCGGGTCGAGCACGAGCTTCGCGCTCAGCGCGTCGATGTGCTCCTGGTCCCAGCGGAGGTCTGGGTGCAGAGCGGTGCGCTCGGCAACGATCTCGTCCCAGAACGGCATCGTGTGCACGATCCCGTTCGACTTGGTCGCCGAGGTCACGTACCCGCCAGGTTCGCTCCCCGCCCCCACCTCGCCGTACGGACGTCGCCCCTCGGCCAGCGCGAGCCCGTAGTCGACCAACCGCGTCACCCCGGCCCGCGTGAACACCGCCTGCTGCACCGCGAGCTCGTCGGGGAACCCGCGGCTCATCCGCCCGCCGATCTCGCTGTACTCGCCCTCGACGTTCTCCCGGACCACGACGAAGTCGACCTCACCCGCGACCGTGCCCCGCACCGGGCTGTCGAGCCCGTCGAAGACCCGGATCGGCCGCAGGTTCACGTACTGCTGGAACTGCCGCCGGATCGGGATCAGCAGCCCCCACAGCGACACGTGATCCGGTACGCCGGGAGCGCCGACCGCGCCGAGGAAGATCGCGTCGTGGCCGCGGATCTGGTCCAGGCCGTCGGCCGGCATCATCGCGCCCTCGGCCAGGTACCGCTCGCAGGACCAGTCGAACTCGTCGTACGAGAACGCGATCCCGTGCCGCCGGCCGACGGCCTCGAGCACGGCGAGCGCGGCCGGGACCACCTCGCGGCCGATGCCGTCACCGGGAATGAGCGCGATCCGCTGTGAAGTCGTCATCTCCCGATCAGACCAGGTGTCGGGCGTTCAGGTCCAAGACCAGTTTCCGACCGGACCGATAGGCGCCGCCTATAAGTTGTCGCGGGCAACTGCCAGGAAGGCCGCCGCGGCCGGCGTCAGCGGAGCTGTCCGGCTCGCCAGCGAGAGGTGCAGGTGCGCCGCCGGCTCCAGGAGTGACACCGTCGCGCCCGCCTGCCGCGCCAGCGTCGCCCACGAGTCAGTCAGTACGGCGTACCCGACGCCGCCGAGCACGAGCGGCAGGATCGCCTCACGGTGCTCGGACTCGACCACGGCGGTCACGTCGATCCCGTCCGCCTGGATCTCGTCGACCAGCCGCCGCATCCCGGTCCCGACCTGCCCGACGATCAGCCGGCACCCGCGCAGCGCCTCACGCCGTACCGGACCTCCGTCGGCAAAAGGCGACCCCGGCGGCGAGATCAGCACGAACCGCTGCACGCCGGCCGGCTCCAGGTGCACGCCTGCGGCCTTGGCCGGCTCCGGCGTCCCGAGCAGCCCGAGCTCGGTCACCCCCGACCGAACCATCTCCAGTACGACGTCCGCCGTCGGCGCCGCCCGGATCCCGACCGACAGCCCCGGATACGCCCGCGTGAACGCGCCGATCACGCTGCTCAACGGCTCGACGGTCTGCGACGGCATCGCCGCGATCTCCACCCGCCCGGCCTGCAGCCCGGCAGTCGACTCCACACTCGCCCGCGCCGACGCGATCCCGCGCACCACCTGCCGAGCCGGCTCGATCAACGCCTGCCCGGCCGGCGTCAGCACCACCCGCCGCCCGACCCGGTGGAACAGGTCGCTCCCGAGGTCCCGCTCCAGCGTCCGGATCGCCTGCGACAACGAAGGCTGCGCAATCCGCAACGCCTGCGCCGCCCGGCTGACCCCGCCCTCGTCCACCACCGCCAGGAAGTACTCCAGCTGCCGCGCATCCACACCACTCACCTCCACTCGGCACTCACCGTAGTCCGCACGGCAGTACGTCGGACGCGATCGGCGGTGCCCCGCGCGCCCGTTCCGGACGGTCCCCTCCGGTTTTTCTGCGACATCGGAAGGATGTGGGGCGTCCCGGTGTTGACTGGTGACTGACGGCAACGAGAGGACAACTTGATGGACATCGGTCTGCAGATTCCCGACTTCACCTGGCCGAACGGGCCGGCGGCGCTCGGCGCCGAGCTGGGCGCGGTGGCCCGGACCGCCGATCAGGCGGGGTTCGGCTACATCGCGGTGATGGACCACTTCTTCCAGATCGGCAACGTCGGGCCGGTCGAGAACGACATGCTCGAGGCATACACCACGCTCGGGTTCCTGGCCGCGCACACCGAGCGCGCCAAGCTGCTCACGGTGATCACCGGCGTGCACTACCGCGAGCCGGGGCTGCTCGCCAAGGCGGTCACCACGCTGGACGTGCTGTCCGGCGGGCGCGCGGTCCTCGGGCTCGGCGCGGGCTGGAACGAGGACGAGTCGCGTGGGCTCGGGTTCCCGTTCCCGCCGCTGGGCGAGCGGTTCGAGCGGCTCGAGGAGACCGTGCAGTACGTGCTGAAGATGTGGTCGGACGACGAGAGCGCGTTCGAGGGCAAGCACTACCAGGCCACCCGGCTGCTCAACTCGCCCCAGGCGCTCAGCTCGCCGCACCCGCCGCTGATGATCGGCGGCGGCGGCGAGAAGAAGACCTTGCGCCTGGTCGCGAAGTACGCCGACGCGTGCAACCTGTTCAACACCCCCGAGCTGGAGCACAAGCTCGACGTCCTCAAACGGCACTGCGAGACCGAGGGCCGCGACTACGACGAGATCACCAAGACCGTGTACCACTCGCTGGACACGGGCGAGAAGGGTGAGAAGACCCAGGAGCTGATCGACGAGCTCGGCCGGCTGCACGGTCTCGGCGTCCAGGTCGCCCTCGGCTACGTCCCGGACGTGCAGAAGCTCGACGGCCTGGAGCGCATCGGCGCCGACGTCATCCCGGTCGCCGCAGCCTTCTGACCGTACGACGCCGAACCGCAGCGTCCGAAGAACCCGCATGCGTCCGAAGAAGGGTGCGCTATAGCCTCGGGTTCTTCGGACGCATGCGGCTTCTTCGGACGCTAGCGGGCCGCACCTCACGCAACGAAGGTCGCAACCCCGATCCGCCCGCCGTCCACGTCCAGCGTCGTCGCGTGGATGAACCTCGCATCATCACTCGCCAGGAACACCGCCGCCCGCGCGATGTCGTCCGGATGCCCGACGTCCCCGCCCGGCGTACCGGCCATCATCCCCGCGGCCGGGTGATCGGTCATCGTGTGCACCACCCCCGGTGAGATCGCGTTCACCCGGACGCCGGACGCCCCGAACTCCGCCGACCACGCCCGCGTGAGCGTCTCCAGCGCTCCCTTCGACGCCGCGTACGCCGTACCGCCGCGCACGCCCAGCCGCGCGACCCACGACCCGAGGTTGACGATCGTGCCCCCACCCGCAGCGGCCATCGCCGGCGCGATCGCGGCGACCAGGAAGAACGGCGCCTTCACGTTGACCGCGTAGATCGTGTCGAACGCGCCCTCGTCGATGGTCGTCGTCCCGGCGCCGTTGAGCGCGCCCGCGTTGTTGACCAGGATGTCGATCCGGCCACCCAGTACGCCGGCCGCCTGCTCGGCCAACTGCTGCGCGGCGGCGGGGGAGCCGTCGAGGTCGGCCGCGACGAAGTCCGCCTTGCCGCCGGCGGCGCGGATCTCGGCGACGACCGCCTCGCCGCGCTCGGCGTTGCGGCCGGTGACGACGACGTGGGCGCCCTCGGCGCCGTACGCGACGGCGATCGCCCTGCCGATGTTGCTGGTGGCCCCGGTGACCAGGGCTGTCTTGCCTGCCAGACGCATGGAACCTGCTCCTCAACAATGGAATGGACTGATGAGTCCAAAGTAGCACGCAGATTGGACCCATCAGTCCAGAGGTCTGGCCCGAGCGGTCCACAGTAGGCTGGGGGGATGGAGGAGCGAGTGCTGACCGCGAAGGGTGCCGCGACGCGGCAGCGGATCGTCGACGGCGCCGCCCGGCTGATCCGCGAGCAGGGCGTGGTGAACGTCGGCCTGGACGACATCCGGGCCGCGACGGCGACCAGCAAGAGCCAGCTGTTCCACTACTTCCCCGACGGCAAGTCCGACCTGATGCTCGCGGTCGCGCGGCACGAGGCCGAGCAGGTGATCGCGGAGCAGTTGCCGCAGCTCGGCGACCTCACGACCTGGCGCAAGTGGCAGGCCTGGCGCCGCCGCGTCATCAAGATGTACGACGAACAGCGCGAAGGCTGCGCCCTGTCGGCCCTGGTCGGCCAGCTCGGGCTCGGCGACACGACCACCCGCCAGATCGTCGGCGACATGCTCGACCGCTGGCTGCAGTACCTGGTCGACGGCGTCGAGGCGCTGCGTGCGTCCGGCGAGATCGACACCTCGATCGACCCGGTGCGGGCGGCCACCGCCATCCTCACCGCGGTCAACGGCGGCGCCACCATGCTGGTGGCCACCGACCGCATCGTCTACCTGGAGACCGCGCTCACCGAGGCGATCGACGACTTGCGTCGTACCGGCTAGCTGTCCTTCTTCTGCTCACGCCACTCGCGCTCGAAGGGCAGCCGCCAGGCCCGCGGCGCGATCAGCTGGTGGATCGCGTTCGGGCCCCACGTGCCGGGCGCGTACGGCTTGACCGGCGGCGGGTCCTCCAGCAGGAGCGTCGAGTTCTCCCAGAGCGACTCGATGCCCTCGGCCGTCGTGAACAGCGTGTGGTCCCCGCGCATCGCGTCGAGGATCAGCCGCTCGTACGCCTCCAGCACGTCGGCCGCCGACTCCGTCTCCTGCGTGGAGAACTGCATCGACAGCTTCTCCAGCCGCATCCCGGGACCAGGCCGCTTGCCGTAGAACGACAGCGACACCCGCGACGAGTCCGCCAGGTCGAAGGTCAGGTGGTCCGGACCCTGCGCCCCGACGCCGGAGCCGGCCGGGAACATCGTCTTCGGCGCCTCCTTGAACGCGATCGAGATGATCCGCATCCCCTCGGCCATCTTCTTGCCGGTCCGCAGGTAGAACGGCACGCCGGCCCAGCGCCAGTTGTCGATCCCGACCTTCATCGCGATGAACGTCTCGGTGTCGGAGTCCGGCGCGACACCGTCCTCGCCGCGGTACCCGCCGTACTGACCTCGTACGACGTCGCTCGGCTGGATCGGCAGCATCGACCGGAAGACCTTGTTCTTCTCCTCCGAGATCGCCCGCGGCTCCAGCGCCGTCGGCGGCTCCATCGCGACGAACGCGAGCACCTGCAGCACGTGCGTGACGACCATGTCCTTGAACGCGCCGGTCGGCTCGTAGAACGTGGCGCGCTGGTCCAGCCCGAGCGACTCGGGGATGTCGATCTGGATGTGGTCGATGAAGTTGCGGTTCCAGATCGGCTCGAAGAGCCCGTTGGCGAACCGGAACGCGAGGATGTTCTGCGCCGCCTCCTTGCCGAGGAAGTGGTCGATCCGGAAGATCTGCGACTCGTGGAAGGTCTCGTGCACGAAGTCGTTCAGCTGGATCGCGGTCTGCAGGTTGTCACCGAACGGCTTCTCCATCACGACGCGGGCCCGGTCGACCAGGTCGGCGTCACGCAGCATCTGGATCACCGAGTGCGCGGCCTTCGGCGGCACCGACAGGTAGTGCAGGCGGCAGGCGTCCGGCCCGAGCAGCGTCTCGGCGGCCTTCACCGCGGCGGCCAGCGCCTCCGGCCCGGCCGTCGTCGACACGTAGCTGAGGCGGTCGGAGAACTGCTCCCACTCCTCCTCGGTGATCTTGTGCGTCCCGAACGTGTCCACCGCCAGCCGCGCGCGGGCACGGAACTCCTCGGTGGTCAGCTCCTCGGTCGCCGTACCGATGATCCGTACGTCGGGCGCGAACCGGTTCTGCTGCAGGTAGGCCAGCCCCGGCAGCAGCTTGCGCTTGGCCAGGTCACCGGTGGCCCCGAACAGCACGATCACGTGCGGCGCCAACGGCTCCAGGTCCCGCCGCGACGGCCGAGCACCGGGCGCCGGGTAGGCAATGGTCTGACTGCGGTCTGGCATGTGGTCCTCCCACGGACGCCGAGCTGATGGCAACCACTCGAAAGTGTAGGCAGCCGAGGTTGCCGATCGGGGAGATCCGGCGAACAGCCGGGCGCGGCTGCGGGGCTGCGGGGCTGCGGGGCTGCCGGGCTGCGGGGCTCGTGCCGAGCGCAGCGATGGCCCGGGGGCGCCGCCGCCTCCTCCCCGTCTCCTCCCCGCCTCCTCCCCTCCCCGCCCCCTCCCCTCCCACGCTCACTCCCTCCGGCTTCGTGAACTCGTACGGTGGTTGTGTCCGTCGTGGCGGGTGCTGTTCGTCGGTGGGGTGAATCGATCAGAGGAGTCCGGATGAAGTACCTGTTGATGATCTGTGGGGACGAGTCGGCCGAGGCGCACGCGCAGGACGGGTGCGGTGGCTGGTCCGAGGAGATGGAGGCTCGCGGGGTGGTCCGCGGCGGCGCCGGGTTGCGGCCGCCGCAGGAGGCGACGACCGTGCGGGTGCGGAACGACGAGCTGCTGCTCACCGATGGACCGTTCGCGGAGACCAAGGAGCAGATCGGCGGGTTCGTGCTGATCGAGTGCGCCGATCTGGACGAGGCGATCGAGATCGCCGGCAAGCACCCGGCGGCGTCGTACGGGACGATCGAGATCCGCCCGGTGCTCGACGGGCCGCCTGACGGTGCCTGACAGGGCCGGCCCGAGTGGGAGCGTCCGGATGAGTGTTACCGAGCGCCTCGGCCGGGTGTTCCGGGAGGAGCGGGGTCAGGTGCTGGCCACGCTGATCCGGGTCACCGGGGACTGGGACGTGGCCGAGGAGTGCGTGCAGGAGGCCTTCGCGGCGGCGCTGCGGCGCTGGCCGGAGGACGGCGTACCGGACAAGCCAGGGGCCTGGCTGACGACCACGGCTCGGCGGCGGGCGATCGACTGGATGCGGCGCGAGGCGGTCGGGGCGGCGAAGCTGCGGGAGGTGGCGGTGATGAGTGATGTGGAGAGGGCGGAGGAGCCTGCGAGCGTCGTCCAGGACGATCAGCTGCGGCTGATGTTCACCTGCTGCCACCCGGCGCTGGCGATGGAGACCAGGGTTGCGCTGACGCTGCGGACGCTGGCCGGGCTGTCGACCGCTGAGATCGCGCGGGCCTTCCTGGTGGGGGAGGAGGCGATGTCCAAGCGGCTCACCCGGGCCAAGCAGAAGATCAAGCACGCGGGCATCCCGTACCGGGTGCCGCCGGACCATCTGCTGCCTGAACGGACTCCCGCCGTACTGGCTGTGCTGTACCTGCTGTTCAACGAGGGGTACGCCGCGACGGCCGGCGCTGAGCTCGTACGGCGTGGGCTTGCTGCGGAGGCGATCCGGCTGGCCCGTCTGCTGGTGCGGCTGATGCCGGACGAGCCGGAGGCGGCCGGGCTGCTCGCGCTGATGCTGCTGCACAACGCCCGACGGGACACGCGCTCGGCCGGCGGCGTACTGGTCACGCTGGAGGACCAGGACCGCAGCCGCTGGCACCTGGACGAGATCACCGAGGGCACCGACCTGCTGGACGCGGCACTCGCCAGGCGGCAGCCAGGCCCGTACCAAGTCCAAGCAGCCATCGCCGCCTGCCATGCGACGGCGCCGACCGCTGCCGACACCGACTGGCCGCAGATCGCCGCCCTGTACGCGCAGCTGAAGCAGACACCGATCGTCAGACTCAACCGCATCGTCGCCATCGGCATGGCCGACGGCCCAGCGGTCGGCCTGAAGCTGCTGGACAGTTTGGAAGGCCTGGACGGGTACTACCTGCTCCCAGCCACCCGAGCCGACTTCCTGCGCCGCCTGAGTCGCCGAGCCGAGGCAGCCGACGCGTACCAAGCAGCCGTCGCCCTGGCAAAGACGGACGCCGAGCGCACCTACCTGCAACGCCGCCTGGAGCAGATGTCCGGCTAGGCGCGGGCCGTTCGTCGGTAGAACATGACAGACGTTCAGAAAGCCATCGCCGCCGAGCGCACCGACCTTGTCGCCGTACTGCGCAACCTCTCCGCCGACGACTGGGACCGGCAGACCCTCTGCGAGGGCTGGCAGGTCCGCGAGCTGGTGGCGCACATCGTGATGCCGTACCTGTACTCCACCCCACGCGTCCTCAAGGAAATGCTCAAGAGCCGCGGCAACTTCCACCGAATGGCAGACCGCCGAGCCCGCGCCGACGCCGCGGCCCTCACGCCCGAAGACCTCGTCAAGACCCTCGAGGCCAACATCCACCACCCCTGGACGCCTCCCGGCAGCGGTCCCACCGCGGCGCTGTCCCACGACGTCATCCACGGCCTCGACCTCACCGTTGCCCTAGGCATCAACCGCCACGTCCCGCTCGACCGCCTCCAACTCGTGCTCGAAGGCGCCAGCCCCAAACACCTGAAGTACTTCGGCGTAGACCTCACCGGCCTCCAGCTCCGGGCCACCGACCTCGACTGGACCCTGGGCACCGGCACCCCTGTCGCGGCTCCAGCCCAGACCCTCCTCCTTCTCGTCTCCGGCCGTCGGCTTCCCGCCGATCAGCTCCCTGGCCAACTGGCCGAACGTTTCGGCCGGTAGCAGTTTCCGGCCACGCGGGACGGGTCCCGGGGCCGGTGATCTACGGTCGCTCCCTGCGGATCGGAGCGTGGATTTTGCTGGTGGTGCTCGCAGCAGCGGGATGTGCGGGCGGCGAGGCGCCGGATCCCGCGCCGGACGTCTTCGGCGAGTACACACGATCGGGCTCTGTCGTCGACGACCGGTTCCCCAGCGCCGGGTCGGGGGACGACCGCGTGGCGAACTTCGCGGCGATGGGCACGCCCGAACAGATCCAGTCCAGGCTGCTGGCGGCATTCCCGTGCAGCGACTCGTCCAGCGAAGCGAGCGGCTTCGACACCAGCTGCTGAAGGCCGACGACGTCATCCGTGTCCCCGCAACCTCACCGCCGTACCGGGAGAGGGCGAGATCGTCACGGTCTACGGCCACACCCGCTCGACGTACTGGATCTGGGTCGCCGCGGCCGGTGGCGTACTGGTGCTCGTACTGATCCTGGTGGCCGTCGTACGCCGCCGCTCGATCTGGCCGAACTGAGCGAAGGCCCGGGCCGGGAACAACCACCCGGCCGCCGAGGTTGTCCCAGACGTGCATGGTGAGTACAAGGTCCCCGGCGGAAAGCTCGTCGTAGCCGACCTCGAGGTCCTCGACGACACGGTCCTGCGGGCCCAGATCAGCGGGGACTTCTTCCTCGAACCCGACGACGCGCTGCAGCGGATCAACGCGGCCCTGGCCGGTACGCCGGTCGACCTGCCCGCCGCCCAGGTCGCTGCCCGGATCAAGGCGGTCCTCGGTGACGGCGTCGAGATGCTCGGGTTCTCGCCGGAGGCGGTCGCGGTCGCCGTACGGCGTGCGCTGACCGGCGCGACCGGCTGGCACGACCACCCGTGGGAGTTCGTGCACGACGTACCGCGGGCGCCCGCGTTGCAGATGGCGCTCGACGAGGTGCTGACCGAGCAGGTCGGATCGGGCGAGCGCCCGCCGACGCTGCGGGTCTGGGAGTGGGCGTCGAACGCGGTGATCATCGGCAGCTTCCAGTCACTGCGCAACGAGGTCGACCTGGACGGCGCGGCCGAGAACGACGTCACCGTCGTACGGCGGATCAGCGGCGGCGGCGCGATGTTCGTCGAGCCGGGCAACACGATCACGTACTCGCTCTACGTCCCCGAGTCGCTGGTCTCCGGCCTGTCGTACGTCGACTCGTACGCGTTCCTGGACGACTGGGTGATCGGCGCGCTCAACGACCTCGGCATCGCCGCGACGTACCAGCCGATCAACGACATCACCTCGCCCGCGGGCAAGATCGCGGGCGCCGCGCAGAAGCGGTTCGCCGGGGGAGCGGTGCTGCACCACGTGACGATGGCCTACGACATGGACGCCGCGAAGATGCTGCAGGTGCTGCGGATCGGCCGCGAGAAGCTGTCCGACAAGGGCACCAAGAGCGCCGCCAAGCGCGTCGACCCGCTGCGCAGCCAGACCGGTCTCGAGCGCGCCGACGTGATCGACCGGATGGTCGCCTCGTTCCGCGGCCGCTACGGCCTGGCCGCCGGCGAGATCTCCGCGGAGACGGTCGCCGAGGCCGAGGAGCGGGTGGTCAGGAAGTTCGGCACCGAGGAGTGGCTCAGGCAGGTCCCATGACTGTGCTGATGCCTCGCCTCCGGCTCGGCGGGTCATGGGGCTGAACCTCCTGGCCTTCCCTCGTCGTTAGGTCGCTTCGCTCCCTCTCTCCTCAGTCCAGGCCAGGAGGCCCCATGACCAGCGCGTTTCCGCTGACGCGCACGCGGTTGTCGCTGTCGCGCAGCTCGACCTCGATCCGGCTCGGCCGGCCGAGATCGTCGCCCTGCCGGAGCTGCAGCGTGACGGGCGGCTGCACCAGCCCGAGCTCCCGCAGGTAGGCGCCGAGGGCCGCGGCGGCCGCACCGGTTGCCGGGTCCTCGACGACTCCACCGACCGGGAACGGGTCGCGCACGTGGAACACCGTCGGCGACTCGCGCCAGACGAGTTGCAGTGTGGTGAGGTCGCGTTCCAGCATGAAGGCCAGCAGCCGGTCGAAGTCGTAGTCCAGGTCCGCCAGCCGCTGCCGGGTCGCCGCCGCCAGCACGAGATGGCGGGCACCCGCGTAGGCGACGTACGGCGGAAGCTCGGGGTCCAGCTCGTCGGCCTGCCAGCCGAGGATGTCGAGCACCTCGGTGACATCGCTGACCGGGTCGACGTACGGCTCGACGCTCGTCAGCGTGGCCCGCAGTCCGTCCGGACCCTGCTCGACCAGCACCGGTACCAGTCCGGCCGGCGTCGAGAACGTGAACTCACCGGCGCCGACCCGCTCGGCCACCGCGACAGCGGTCGCCACCGTCGCGTGCCCGCAGAACGGCACCTCGGCCTGCGGCGAGAAGTACCGGATCGGCACCACACCGTCCGCGCCTTCCACGCCCTGCGTGAGGAACGCACTCTCCGAGTAGCCGACCTCCGCCGCGATCTCCTGCATCGCCGCAGCGGACAGCCCGGCCGCGTCGAGCACCACTCCGGCGGGATTGCCGCCGGCCGGATCGGTGGTGAAGGCGGTGTAGCGCAGCACAGTCATGCCCCCATCCAAGCACCGACAGGCTGCGGTCAACGGCGTGGCCCACACGGCACTCCGGGTCACCGAACACCTTGTACGCCGGGGGCACCGCCCGCTGGTGGTCGCACCGGCACCACCACCGCAGTACGGGCCCGCCAAGGACGAGGTGTGCCCGGTCGTCCGCATCCCTGCCGTGTCCTGGCCTGGCCCGGCTACCCGTCGGTGCGAGTGGTGCTGCCGAGCCGCGAGACCGTCGGTGGCGTGGCGGCGGCTCCGGTCGGTGCGCGCGGCCGCGGACCGCACGCTGGCGTTGTCAACGGCATCCGAACTGAGTCTGGAAGCACAGGGGATCCCCAGGGTCCACATCTGCCCGCACGGCGTGGACTCCGTCCGCTTCCACCCGGTCGACCGGGACGACGAGCTGCGGCGGACGCTGGCACCGACGGCGAGGTGCTGGTCGGGTACGTCGGCCGGCTGGCGCCGGAGAAGCACGTGTAGTTGCTCAAGGCAACCTGTGATCTGCCGGGCGTGCGGGTGGTGATCGTCGGCGACGGCCCGAGTGGTCGGCAGTTGCGGAACGCGTTGCCCCGTGCGGTGTTCCTCGGCCGGCGTACCGGTGCGGAGCTGGCGACCATCTACGCGTCGCTGGACGTGTTAGCGCACACGGGGCCGTTCGAGACGTTCGGACTCACCGTGCAGGAGGCGATGGCCAGCGGCCTGCCGGTCGTCGCTCCGGCCGCCAGCGGCCCGCTGGACCTGGTCGACCACGGCCGCACGGGGTACCTGGTGCCGCCGCTCGACCAGTACGCCGTACGGGATGCTGTGCGGACTCTGGTCGCGTCCCCTGACCTGCGTGTCGCCTTCGGCCGGACGGCGCGCGCCACGGCGGTCACCCGCACGTGGGAAGCGACGGGCGACGTGATCCTGGACCACTACGCGGAGATCCTGGCCGAACGTGGCAGCCCGACGGTTCAGCTGAGGCCGAGCGCGTAGTGCGGCGCCGATCTACCGGCCGGCACCCAGGAAGGTCGTGACGGCGGAACGGGCGGTCTGAGTCTGGTAGGAGCCCCAGGCGACGTCGAACGCGTGGTCGCTGTAGGGCAGGTAGATGGCTTGGTGGTCGACCTTCGCGCGGCTGAGCGCCTCGTCGAGCAGGTGCGACTGGGACTGCGGCACGAGGTAGTCCCGCTCGCCCTGCAGGATCAGGGTTCGCGGCATCCCCGGGCGGATATAGGTGACCGGAGAGAAGGCCCGGTAGCGATCAGGGTGCTCCGCCGCCGTACCGCCCAGAACGTTGGTGAGCACGCTGCGCCCGGCCTCCGTGCTGTCCGGGCCGGTGGCGTAGGCCTCCAGGTCCGCCGGGCCGTAGAAGCTGACCACCGACTTGACTTTGCCCTCCGGGCCGCCGCAACTGGACGGGAACTGGCCGGTGCCGGTGGTGTAGGCGGTCATCAGGGCCAGGTGACCGCCTGCGGACTGGCCCAGCACCGAGATGTTGGCCGGGTCGATCCCGTACTTCGCGGCGTTGGCGGTGACCCAGCCCAGCGCACACTTGCTGTCGGCAACGGTCGCCTGCCACGCGGTGCCCGTCGGGACGTCGCCCACCATCCGGTACTCGATGTCGAAGACGGTGAATCCCAGCCGGGTCAGCAGCCGGTCCCAGTCCGGAGTCTGCCCACGGCTGCCGGAGCTCCAGCCGCCGCCGTGGATGTGCAGGACCGCGGCGCGTGAGTTCTTGTCCTGGCTGGGCCACACGTCCAGATCCAGCCCGTGGCCGTTCGGCGCGGCGAAGCGAACCGTGCGGTGCGGGTCAGGAGAGCCGAGATTCAGGCGTGCAGCGTTGGCCAGGTACTCGCCGGGACCGACGTCCGCGCCGGCCGCGGTCGCCGTATTCGCCGCGGCGACCAGGGGAACCAGGCCGGTCGCCAGGGACAGGGCGGTCGCCAGGACGGACAGAACCACCGCCGCCCGCCGTTGCCGCCGGATCGCGATCAACAGGAGAACCAGCGCGAAGACGGTGAGAACAACGACGTGGAAAGGGAACGCCCGAAGGAAGGCCGCGGGGAGGAACAGTGGCCTGCGGTCGAAGAACATCAACCAGCAAGTGGCGACCGCGAGCAAGGTGAGCAGCCCGGTCAGCGCCGTCAGCAGCCAGTGCCTTCCGGTCTTCGCCGGGGCGTTGTCTTCGTCCACCGACCGACCGTAGCTGGTGCTCCCGCGGCCGGCGGGAGCGCCGCGAGCCGTGAAAAAGGACCAGTCTCGTCACAGTTGTGCAACTCGACCGGTCCTGGATCTTCCGCGCCCCCGGCAGGATTCGAACCTGCGCACCCGCCTCCGGAGGGCGGTGCTCTATCCCCTGAGCTACGGGGGCTCAGGAACGAGCAGAACAGTAGCAGGTGATCCCCTCAGGTCCCGAATCGGGCTGGGGCGTCGGGGTGACCCCTGAACGGTCCCCGACTCCTCCGCGCGGCGGGATCTCCACGGCCCGGGGCGACGTCATAGTGGTCGTAACCCACCAGCCGAAAGGAAATTCGATGGCTACCTCTTTGGTCCGTCCGTCCCGCGGTCGCTGGTTCGGCGGTGTCTGCGCCGGCCTCGCGCGCCGGTTCGGCACCACGCCGAACACCATGCGGCTGATCTTCGTGATCAGCTGCATCCTGCCCGGCCCGCAGGTTCTGATCTACCTCGTGCTGTGGATCTTGATGCCTGCTGAGGACTGACCACCCGCAAGGTTCCCCGGACCGGCGTGAAACCCTGCTCCCCATGAGAGCAGGTCGCCGGGTGTTCGCCGCCGTCGTGGTGGCGGTGCTCCCGGTCGTGGCCGGCTGCCAGGTCGGTCCGGCCCCGCCCGGTCCGGCCGAGACCCGCGAGGGGCCGCCGCCGTGGGACGCGCCGCGCGACGCGGTCTCGTACATCGACCAGGCCGGGATGGAACGGCTGCCGCTCGATTTCAGCGGCCCGATGCCGTACACGGTGAACCTCGCGCTCACCCTCGACGGTACGGCGGTGAAGATCCCGGCCGGGATCGGTGTGGACCGGGTCCGCGCCGAGCAGGCCGCGGTGCACACCCACACCGACGACGGCCTGGTCTACGTCGAGGCGAAGACCCAGGCCGAGCGGCCGACGCTGAAGCAGTTCTTCCAGCTCTGGGGCGTCCGGTACGACGGCAAGTGCGTCGGCGACGTCTGCGGCACGGTCACGGTCGAGCTGAACGGTCAGCCGGCCGCGTGGGACACCAAACTGGTTCGGCAGAGCAAGATCCAGGTCACCGCGACACGGTGAGTCCGCCAGGTGGAACGCTCGGGTGGCAGGAAGTGGCAGACTGCGGCCGGTGACCCGCCCCTTACGCTTGGCTGTGCGCATGCGAACGAGTACGCCCCTGGCCGCCGCCGTCCTGGCGGTCAGTCTCACCGCCTGCGGCGGCGGGAGCGACACCAGCGCGAGCCCGGCCGGAAGCCCGGGCTCGCCGCCTCCGGCCGAGGAGTCGTCGGCCGCGCCGACGACCTCGGCCCCGCTCCCGACCGGCCCGTACGCGAAGGACGGGTTCAACTACCCGGCCTGCAAGGACGGCGCCTGCGAGATCTACGTCCGCACCGGCACCCGCGTCCCGATGAAGACGAGCGTGGCCGGCTTCGGCACGCTCCTGGTCAGCAAGGCGACCGCCAGCGGCGTCGACTTCGCCGGCAAGAGCCCCGACGCGGCCGGCAGCATCGGCCAGCAGCCCGGCTACCGGGCCCGGATCGGCAAGCTCGACGTCGTCACGGTCACCGTCAACCAGCGCCACCCGGCGGGCAACGGCGTCGAAACCCTCGCCATCCTCCGCCTCAGCCCCGCCTGAGGCGTCGTCCGGGACACGCCTGGGGTGGCGGTGGGTCCCGGCCTGTGGATGGCGAAGGTGGAGGCCGGCCCGCGGGCCATTAGGCTGAGCGGGTGACTCCGGAACAGCTCGCTGAGAAGATCCTGCAGGCCCTGACCGCGCTCGTCGACGACGGCACCATCACTGTCGACGGCGGGTTGCCGGGCGAGCTGAAGGTCGAGCGCCCCAAGAACCCCGAGCACGGGGACTACGCGACCAACGTCGCGATGCAGCTGGGCAAGCGCTCGGGGATGAACCCGCGCGCCTTCGCCGAGCTGCTCGCCGCCCAGCTGGGCAGCGACGAGGCGATCACCGCCGTCGAGATCGCCGGGCCCGGTTTCATCAACATCCGGGTCGCCGCCGATGCCCAGGGCAAGATCGCGCAGTCGGTCCTCGACGCCGGTTCGGCGTACGGCGGCAGCGACAGCCTCAAGGGGCAGGCGATCAACCTCGAGTTCATCTCCGCGAACCCGACCGGCCCGCTGCACCTGGGCCACACCCGCTGGGCCGCTGTCGGCGACGCGCTGGCCCGCGTGCTGACCAAGGCCGGCGCGGTGGTCACCCGCGAGTTCTACGTCAACGACCGCGGCGCCCAGATGGACAAGTTCGGCGCCTCGCTCAAGGCGGCCGCGCACGGGGACCCGATCCCCGAGGACGGCTACCACGGGGAGTACATCGGCGAGCTGGCCCAGCGCATCGTCGACGAGATCCCCTCGATCATGATGCTGCCCGACGCCGAGCAGAGCGTCGCCTTCCGCGAGGCCGGGTACGAGCGGCAGCTCAAGGAGCAGCAGGACCAGCTCGAGCACTTCCGGACCAAGTTCGACGTCTGGATGTCGGAGCGCAGCCTGCACGAGCAGGACGGTGTCGGTCACGCGATCGAGAAGCTCCGCGCCCAGGGCCACCTGTACGACGACGACGGCGCGCTGTGGATGCGGACGACCGACTTCACCGACGACAAGGACCGGGTGCTGATCCGGTCCAACGGCGAGCCGACGTACTTCGCCTCGGACGCGGCGTACTACGTGAACAAGCGCGAGCGCGGTTTCGAGGTCGCGATCTACCTGCTCGGCGCCGACCACCACGGGTACGTGAACCGCCTGAAGGCGATCGCGGCCTGCGCCGGCGACGACCCCGAAAACAACATCGAGATCCTGATCGGCCAGCTGGTGAAGATCATCAGAGGAGGCGAGGAGATGAAGCTGTCCAAGCGGGCCGGCACCATCGTCACGCTGGCCGAGCTGGTCGAGGAGAGCGGTGTCGACCCGCTGCGGTACACGCTGTGCCGCTACCCGGTCGACTCGCCGCTGACGCTGGACATCGAGGAGATGACCCGCCAGGTCAGCGAGAACCCGGTCTACTACGTGCAGTACGCGCACGCCCGGCTGGCCTCGATCCTGCGCAACGCCGGCGACCTCGGCATCAAGCTGGACGAGTTCGAGCCCGGCCTGCTCAGCCACGAGCGCGAGGGCGACCTGCTCCGCGCGCTGGCCGACTTCCCGCGGGTCGTGGCGACGGCGGCCGAGCTGCGCGAGCCGCACCGGATCGCGCGCTACCTGGAGGACACCGCGTCCGCGTTCCACAAGTTCTACGACAGCTGCCGGGTGCTCCCGCGCGGCGACGAGGAGGTGGAGCCGGTGCACAAGGCTCGCCTGACCCTGGTCGGTGCGACCAGGACCGTGCTCGCCAACGGGCTGGACCTGCTCGGCGTCTCCGCTCCGGAGCGGATGTGAGGGCGCACGAGGCGGGCACGCTGCACGCCGACATCGGGCACAAGGCACCGCCCTGGCTGCGGGCGCCCCGCGACGTCAACGACCTGGTCCCGGCGCTGTGGTCCGGCACGGCGAAGAAGACCGCCGAAGGGTCGCTGGCCGTCGGCGGTGTCGACCTCCGCGACCTGGTTGCCGAGCACGGTAGCCCGGCGTATGTGCTGGACGAGGACGACTTCCGCGGCCGGGCGCGGGCGTTCAAGAACGCGTTCAAGGACATGGACGTGTACTACGCAGGCAAAGCCTTTCTCTGTACGACGGTCGTGCGCTGGGTGATGGAGGAGGGGCTCAACCTCGACATCTGCAGCGGCGGCGAGCTCGCGGTCGCGCTGCGCGCCGGCGCCGACCCGCAACGCCTCGGCTTCCACGGCAACAACAAGTCCGTGCGGGAGCTGACCCGCGCGCTGGAGGCCGGGGTCGGCCGGATCATCGTCGACTCGCTGTACGAGATCGACCGGCTGATCGCGCTGGCCGCCGAGCGCGACCTGGTCGCGCCGGTGATGGTCCGGGTCACCGCCGGCGTCGAGGCGCACACCCACGAGTACATCGCGACCGCGCACGAGGACCAGAAGTTCGGCTTCTCGATCACCTCCGGCGCGGCCTTCGAAGCCGTTGCCAAGGTCAACGAAGCGCCGGAGCTGCGGCTGCTCGGCCTGCACTCGCACATCGGGTCGCAGATCTTCGACACGGGTGGCTTCGAGCTGGCCGCCAAGCGGCTGATCGCGTTGCACGCAAGGGTTTCCGTCGAGCTCGGTGTCGACATGCCCGAGCTCGACCTGGGTGGCGGCTTCGGCATCGCCTACACCACCCAGGACGACCCGGCCGATCCCGCGCAGCTGGCCACCGAGATGACCAAGATCGTCGAGCACGAGTGCCGGGCCTACGAGGTCGAGGTGCCGAAGATCTCGATCGAGCCCGGGCGCGCGATCGTCGGGCCGGCGGTCTGCACGGTCTACTCGGTCGGCACCGTCAAGGAGGTCTCGCTGGAGGCCGGCGCCTCCCGCACCTACATCTCCGTCGACGGCGGGATGAGCGACAACATCCGCACCGCCCTGTACGACGCGGACTACTCCTGCACGCTGGTGAACCGGTACTCGGGCGCCACTCCGGCGCTGGCGCGCGTGGTCGGCAAGCACTGCGAGTCCGGCGACATCGTGGTCAAGGACGAGTTCCTGCCCGGCGACATCGTCCCCGGCGACCTCGTCGCCGTACCGGGCACCGGCGCGTACTGCCGCTCGATGGCGAGCAACTACAACCACGTACCGCGGCCACCGGTGATCGCGGTCAAGGACGGGCAGACCCGCGTCGTCATCCGGCGTGAGACCGAGGACGACCTGCTGCTGCTGGACATGGGGGCCGAGTAATGCCATCAGACAAGCCGTTGAAGGTGGCGCTGCTGGGGTGCGGCGTCGTCGGCACCGAGGTGGTCCGGATCCTGACCACGCGCGCCGACGACCTGGCCGCGCGGGTCGGCGCACCGCTCGAGATCGCCGGCATCGCCGTACGGCGTGGTGGGCGTGAGCGTGACATCGCCGTCGACCCGTCGCTGATCACCACCGACGCGCAGGCCCTGGTCAGCCGCGACGACCTGGACCTCGTGATCGAGGTGATCGGGGGCCTGGAGCCGGCCCGCGGGCTGATCCTGACCGCGCTCGAGCACGGCGCTTCGGTCGTCACGGCGAACAAGGCGCTGCTGGCCGAGGACGGGCCGACGCTGTTCGCCGCCGCCGAGAAGTACGAGCGCGACCTGTACTTCGAGGCCGCCGTGGCCGGCGCGATCCCGATCCTGCGGCCGCTGCGCGAGTCGCTGGCCGGTGACGACGTGACCCGGGTGATGGGCATCGTCAACGGCACGACGAACTACATCCTCGACAAGATGGACTCCACCGGCGCCGGGTTCGACGAGGCGCTGGCCGAGGCGCAGGCGCTCGGGTACGCCGAGGCCGACCCGACCGCCGACATCGAGGGCTTCGACGCGGCCGCGAAGGCCGCGCTGCTGGCCAGCCTGGCCTTCCACACCCGGGTGTCGATCGCCGACGTGCACCGCGAGGGCATCACCGACGTGTCCGCGACCGACATCGCCTCGGCCCGCGAGATGGGCTGCGTGGTGAAGTCGCTGGCGATCTGCGAGCTCGACGAAACGACCGACTCGGTCAGTGCTCGCGTCTACCCGGCGATGATCCCGCTGAACCACCCGCTGGCCTCGGTCCGCGACGCGTACAACGCCGTGTTCGTGGAATCCAAAGCGGCCGGCCAGCTGATGTTCTATGGTCGTGGTGCCGGCGGCGCCCCGACGGCCAGTGCTGTCCTCGGGGATCTGGTGTCCGCCGCGCGCAACCGGCTCAAGGGAGTGCCGGGGGTCGGCGAGTCGTCGTACACCCAGCGAGCCGTACGGCCGATGGGCGACGCGATGACCCGCTACCACGTGTCGCTGGACGTGGCCGACAAGGCCGGCGTGCTGTCGGCGGTGGCCCACGCGTTCTCCGAGCACGACGTGTCGATCCAGACCGTCCGCCAGGAGGGCCGGGGAGGTGACGCGCAACTCGTGGTCGTCACCCACACCGCCACCGACGCCGCGCTGTCGGCCACCGTGGAGACCCTGCGCGACATGGACATCGTTCGTGAAGTCAGCAGTGTGATGCGGGTCGAAGGGGATTGATTCGGATGGCTCATCAGTGGCGTGGCGTGATCGAGGAGTACCGCGACCGGCTGCCGGTCTCCACGGATACTCCGGTGGTCACGCTCGGCGAGGGCGGTACGCCGCTGGTGGCCGCGCAGTGGCTGTCCGAGCAGACCAACTGCGAGGTCTGGCTCAAGGTCGAGGGCAACAACCCGACCGGCTCGTTCAAGGACCGCGGCATGACGGTCGCGATCTCGCTGGCCGCGCAGGCCGGGGACAAGGCCGTCGTCTGCGCCTCGACCGGGAACACCTCGGCGTCCGCCGCGGCGTACGCGGTGCGGGCCGGGCTGATCCCGCTGGTGCTGATCCCGGCCGGGCGGATCGCGCAGGGCAAGCTCGCGCAGGCGATCGTGCACGGCGCGCAGCTGGTGCAGGTCGACGGCGGGTTCGACGACTGCCTGCGGATCGTGCGCGAGCTCGGCAAGCACTACCCGGTCGCGCTGGTGAACTCGGTCAACCCGGTGCGGCTGGAAGGGCAGAAGACCGCCGCGTTCGAGGTGGTCGACGCGCTGGGTGACGCGCCGGACCTGCACGTGCTGCCGGTGGGCAACGCGGGCAACATCGCGGCGTACTGGAAGGGGTACGGCGAGTACGCCAAGGACAAGCTGGCGACACGACGGCCGCGGATGTGGGGGTTTCAGGCCGAGGGCGCGGCGCCGATCGTGAACGGCGCGATCGTCGCGAAGCCGGACACCCTGGCGACCGCGATCCGCGTCGGCAACCCGGCGTCGTGGACCCTGGCCGAGAACGCCCGCGACGAGTCGGGTGGTCTGATCGAGGCCGTGACGGACGACCAGATCCTCACCGCCCAACGCGAGCTCGCCGCCCGCGAAGGCGTCTTCGTCGAACCAGCCTCCGCCGCCGGTGTCGCCGGCCTCCTGTCCCTGAAGGCCGCCGGCCGAGTCGACGGCGGCCAGACCATCGTCATCACCGTCACCGGCCACGGCCTGAAGGACATCGACACAGCACTGTCGTCGGCCCCACCGGCAGAAGCAGTAGTCACCCCAGCCGACACCGACGCGGTCGCCCGAGTTGCCGGACTGGCCTGAGTTGGCGGCGCAGCCGAGTGATTTCGGGGCACCGCCGTCGGTGGAGTCGAGTGATTTCGGGGCACCGCCGTCGGTGAAGCCGAGTGATTTCGGGGCACCGCCGTCGGTGGAGGCGAGTGATACCGGGAGACCGCCGTCGGTGAAGCCGAGTGATACCGGGAGACCGCCGTCGGTGGAGTCGAGCGATACTGGGGCACCGCCGTCGGTGGAGGCGAGCGATACCGGGAGACCGCTGTCGGTGGAGTCGAGTGATTTCGGGGCACCGCCGTCGGCGAAGCCGACTGGCGTTCCGGGGCGGCCTGCCCTCCCCTCACCCCCATCCGGGGGCGAGGCGGGCGAAGCCCGCGAGCCCGTACTGCTTCGCGGCGAACGTGCTTCGGCGGCTGACTGTCCTCTCCCCACCGATCCCCGGCCCGCAGGGCCGGAGGAGGTGCGGGTCCGGGTGCCGGCGACCAGCGCCAACCTTGGGCCGGGGTTTGACGCCTTCGGGCTGGCGCTTGCTCTGTATGACGAACTGACGGTGCTCCCCGGTGGTTCTGGGGTTTCTGTTGAAGTCAGCGGAGCTGGAGCCGGGGAGGTTGCTCTCGACGAGTCGCATCTGGTGGTGCGGGCTCTTCGAGCTGGGCTGGATGCTCTTGGGGTTTCGGTGCCGGAGTTCGTGCTGAAGTGCACGAACCGGGTGCCGCACGGGCGGGGGCTCGGGTCTTCTTCGGCGGCGATCGTCGGCGGGATCGCCGCGGCGTACGGGCTGGCGGGGGTGGCGCTCGATCGGGAGCACATCGTCGCGCTGGCCAACGAGCTCGAGGGGCATCCGGACAACGTGGCGGCGGCTGCGTTGGGTGGGTTCACGACGGCGTGGGTCGACGGGGGAGTCGGGCGGGCGGTGCGGGCCGAGCCGGTGGAAGGGTTGCGGGCGACGGTTTACGTGCCCGAGGTCAGAGTGCTGACGAAGCAGGCACGCGGGCTGTTGCCGGACGTCGTACCGCATGCGGATGCCGCGGCGAACGCCGGACGGGCCGCGTTGCTGGTGACGGCGATCACGTCGCGGCCCGGGTTGCTGATGACGGCGACCGAGGATCGGCTGCACCAGGAGCACCGGGAACCGGTGATGCCGGAGACCTTGGCGCTCGTGCACAAGCTGCGAGGCAGTGGTCTGGCGGCCGTCGTCAGCGGAGCCGGTCCTACGGTTCTGGTGCTGGATGCCCTTTCGGGCAAGAAGATTCCGGTACTGCCGGCCGCGCCGGACGGCTGGACACGGCTCGACCTGGCGATCGATCCAGCCGGCGTACAGGTCTGGTCCACCGCCCTCGACGGCGAGAGTTCGCCCAGGGCGGAATGATCAGAACCGGACACGCGTTGTACCCCACGAGGCAGCAGAAGGACCCTCTGTGGTGCTAGTCTCGACTCACCCGATCCCCTCCAGGTGATCGGTGAACTCTCGCCGCTTCCGGGCTGTGTTCCCGGCACTCAGGTGTCCGTGGCGATCTCCCGATGAATGACCTGCGCCGCCTGCGCCGGAGAATTTCGGGGGACCGGATCCAGCGAGAACCTCTTGTACCCACGATGCCGTCCGCCGGCCGTGGGAGCTGATTCCGGGCGATGAGCCGGTCAGGACATCGTTCATCCGTGTGGGAAGGACCTCACGTGACAGAAACTGTTGAAGCCTCCAACGGCGCTACCGCGCCCGAAGCGAGCGCGAGCACGCGGCGCCGCAAGACCGGAGGCGGCCTCGAAGGCATGCTGCTCCCCGAGCTCAAGCAGCTCGCCGGGACGCTCGGCATCAAGGGCACCGGCGCGCTGCGCAAGGGCCAGCTGATCGAGGCGATCAAGGCCGCTCAGGGCGGTAGTTCGACCGGTGGCGCGAGCCGCGCCCGGTCGAGCCAGCCGACCCTGGACGAGGCGGCCGCGGAGCCGGTGGTGACGCGTGCCAAGAGCGCGCCCGCCGAGGCTCCGGTGCGCGAGGGCGGCAGTCGCCGGGCCCGCGCCGCCGCGGCCGAGACGGCCGCCGAGCAGAACGGGGCCGCGGCCCCGAGCGTGACCGCCGACGCCAAGGCCGCCGACGCCAAGGGCACTGACGCCAAGGCCGGTGCCGTCAAGGCCGCTGACGCCAAGGCCGACGAGGCCAAGGGTGCCGCCGCCAAGAACGGTGCCGCCCGGAGCAACGAGGTCCAGGCCCCGGTCACCGAGAGCGCGCCGCAGGTCACCGACCGCGCCGCCGCGCAGAACGGCACCGCCCCGGCCTCGAACGGCGCAGCCGGTGCCGACGAGCGCGAGGGCCGGTCCGAGGACCGCACCCGCGACGGTGGCCGCGAGCGCACCCGCACCCGCGAGAACCAGAACCGTGACGGCAACCGCGAGGGCCAGCAGGCCCGCGAGGGTGGCCGCGACGGTCAGCAGAACCGCGACGGCGGCCGCAACCGCACCGACGGTCGCGCCGACAGCCGCACCGAAGGTCGTACGGACAGCCGCACTGATGGCCGCGCCGAGGGCCGTACGGACAGCCGGACTGATGGCCGCGCCGACAGCCGCGCCGAGGGCCGTACGGACAGCCGGACTGATGGTCGTACGGACAGCCGCACCGACGGCCGGGGCGACAGCCGC
The DNA here is from genome assembly GCF_049844575.1 of Kribbella sp. DT2. Classification (NCBI taxonomy): domain Bacteria; kingdom Bacillati; phylum Actinomycetota; class Actinomycetes; order Propionibacteriales; family Kribbellaceae; genus Kribbella; species Kribbella sp. DT2. The sequence continues at coordinate 864,480 of NZ_JBNCLH010000003.1, forward strand.
ACCGACAGCCGGGCGGACCGCACCGACGGCCGCACGGACTCGCGCAACGACGCCCGCAACGACAACCGTGGCGCCGACGACCAGGACGGCGACGGCCGGCGGCGTCGTCGCCGGGGCCGCGACCGGGACCGCAGCCGCGACGGCCGCGACACCGGTGGCCGCGACACGAACACCCGCAACCGCGGCCGCGGCGAGCGCTTCGAGGCGGAGCCGACGATCAGCGAGGACGACGTGCTCGTCCCCGCGGCCGGCATCCTCGACGTACTGGACAACTACGCGTTCGTCCGGACCAGCGGCTACCTGCCGGGCCCGAACGACGTGTACGTCGCGCTGTCGATGGTCAAGCGCTACGGCCTGCGCAAGGGCGACGCGATCACCGGTGCGGTGAAGCAGCCGTCCGACGGTGAGCGCAAGGAGAAGTTCAACCCGCTGGTCCGGATCGACACCGTGAACGGGTCGGACCCGGAGATCGCCAAGCAGCGCCAGGACTTCAACAAGCTCACGCCGCTGTACGCGACCGAGCGGCTGCGGCTCGAGACCGAGTCGAACATCCTGACCACCCGGATCGTCGACATCGTCAGCCCGATCGGCAAGGGCCAGCGCGGCCTGATCGTCTCGCCGCCGAAGGCCGGCAAGACGATGGTGCTGCAGGCGCTCGCGAACGCGATCACCACGAACAACCCCGAAGTGCACCTGATGGTCGTGCTCGTCGACGAGCGGCCCGAAGAGGTCACCGACATGCAGCGCACGGTCAAGGGTGAGGTCATCGCCTCGACCTTCGACCGTCCGGCCGACGACCACACCACGGTCGCCGAGCTGGCGATCGAGCGGGCCAAGCGCCTGGTCGAGCTCGGCCACGACGTGGTCGTCCTGCTCGACTCGATCACCCGCCTGGGCCGGGCGTACAACATCGCGGCCCCGGCCAGCGGCCGGATCCTGTCCGGCGGTGTCGACTCCTCGGCGCTGTACCCGCCGAAGCGGTTCTTCGGCGCGGCCCGCAACATCGAGGACGGCGGTTCGCTGACGATCCTGGCCACGGCCCTGATCGAGACCGGCTCCAAGATGGACGAGGTCATCTTCGAGGAGTTCAAGGGCACCGGCAACATGGAGCTGCGGCTGCGCCGCGAGTTCGCCGACCGCCGGATCTTCCCCGCCATCGACGTCGTCGCCTCCGGCACCCGCCGCGAGGAGCTGCTGATGAGCAAGGACGAGACCCAGGTGGTCTGGAAGCTGCGCCGGGTGCTGTCCGCGCTCGACGGCCAGGCGGCGCTGGAGCTGCTGATCGGCAAGCTCAAGGAGAGCAAGTCGAACATCGAGTTCCTGCTCCAGGTCAACAAAACCACCCCGAGCACCGGTGGCAACGGCCGCAACACCGACGACGGCAACTAGCGGCAACCGGCCGGCCCGGGGTGCGCGCCAGCGCCTCCCGGGCCGACTGCCGTTCCACCCCCGTTTTGGCCGTCGTCACCACAGATGGCAGACTTGTCTGTTGGTTCCGGTTCACGTCAGCACCGTGCGGGCGACCCGGAGCACCTGAGACCTAGGAGATCCATGAAGAGCGACATCCACCCGACGTACGTCGACACCAAGGTGACCTGCACCTGCGGCGCGAGCTTCGACACGCGCTCGACGTCCGAGACGGGCTCGATCCACGCCGACGTCTGCTCGCAGTGCCACCCGTTCTACACGGGCAAGCAGAAGATCCTCGACACCGGCGGCCGGGTCGCCCGCTTCGAGAAGCGGTACGCCAAGAAGTAGTTACCTCACCGCGCGCCGGTTCGCGACCCCTTCGTGGGGTCCGCGAACCGGCGCGCGGTTTGTGTTGTCCCCACCCGAAGGCCCACGGAAGGAGTGACCGATGTTCGAAGCGGTGCAGAGCCTCAAGGCGGAGTACGCCGAGCTCGAGCGGCAGATGTCGGACCCCGAGCTGCACTCCGACCAGGCCAACGCCCGCCGGGTCGGCAAGCGGTACGCCGGGCTGGCGCCGGTGGTGCGCGCGTACGACGAGTGGCTGCAGACCGCCGACGACATCGAGGCCGCCAAGGAACTTGCCCACGAGGACCCGGCGTTCGCCGACGAGGCCGTCAAGCTGGAGGCCCGGCACGACGAGCTGACCGAGAAGCTGCGGATGCTGCTGGTGCCGCGCGACCCGAGCGACGACAAGGACGCGATCCTCGAGATCAAGGCCGGTGAGGGCGGCGACGAGTCGGCGCTGTTCGCCGGGGACCTGCTGAAGATGTACCTCAAGTACGCCGAGACGCAGAACTGGAAGACCGAGGTGCTCGACTCCGCCGAGTCCGACCTCGGCGGGTACAAGTCGATCACGGTCGCCGTGAAGGCCAAGGGCACGCCCGAGCCGGGCGAGGCGCCGTACGCGAAGCTGAAGTTCGAGGGTGGCGTGCACCGGGTCCAGCGGGTGCCGGTGACCGAGTCGCAAGGCCGGATCCACACGTCCGCGGCCGGCGTCCTGGTGCTGCCCGAGGCCGAGGACGTCGACGTCGAGATCGACCAGAACGACCTGCGCATCGACGTGTTCCGCTCGTCCGGCCCCGGCGGGCAGAGCGTCAACACGACCGACTCGGCGGTGCGGATCACCCACCTGCCGACCGGCATCGTGGTCTCGATGCAGAACGAGAAGTCCCAGCTGCAGAACCGCGAGCAGGCGATGCGCGTCCTGCGGTCGCGCCTGCTCGCCGCGGCCCAGGAGACGGCCGACCAGGAGGCCTCCGACGCCCGCCGGCTGCAGATCCGCACAGTCGACCGGTCCGAGCGCGTCCGCACCTACAACTTCCCGGAGAACCGCTTCTCCGACCACCGAGTCGGCTACAAGGCGCACAACCTGGACGCGGTGCTCGGCGGCGAGCTGGCGCCCGTGATCCAGGCCCTCACCGACGCGGACATGGCCGCCCGGCTGGACGCGGTCGACACCCACCAGTGAACGCTCGCCAGCTGATCGCCGCCGCCACCGAGCGGCTCACCGAGGCCGGTATCGCCTCACCCGAATACGACGCCGCCGAGCTGCTCGCCTTCGTGGCGGGCGTCTCCCGGCTCCAGCTCGGCCTGGCCGACCTCACCGACGACCAGCTCGAGCAGTACGACGTACTGGTGGACCGTCGCGCCCAGCGCGAACCCCTCCAGCATCTGACCGGTACGGCGGCCTTCCGCTACCGGGAGCTGGTCGTCGGCCCCGGTGTGTTCGTCCCGCGTCCTGAGACCGAGGTCCTCGTCGGCTGGATGCTCGACCGGTTGAAGGACGTCGAGGCGCCGCTCGTGGTCGACCTGTGCAGCGGCTCGGGTGCTATCGCCGGGGCGGTCGCGACCGAGCGCCCGGACAGCACGGTGCACGCCGTCGAGCTGTCCGCGGAGGCGTGCGTCTGGGCCCGCCGCAACCTCGCCGGCACGGGCGCGACCCTGCACGAGGGCGACATCGACGGCTGCCTGCCCGAGCTCGACGGGCAGGTCGACGCGGTGATCGCCAACCCGCCGTACATCCCGCTGACCGCGTGGGAGTCCGTCACGGCCGAGGTCCGCGACCACGACCCGGCGCTCGCGCTATGGTCCGGCGACGACGGCCTGGACGAGATCAAGGTCGTCGCGGCGACCGCGGCCCGCCTGCTCAAGCCTGGCGGCTGGTTCGGCTGCGAGCACGCCGACGTCCAGGGTGACTCCGCTCCGGCGATCTTCGCCGCGACCGGCCAGTTCACCGAGGTCCGCGACCAGCTCGACCTCGCCGCCCGCCACCGCTTCGCCACCGGCCGCCGGATCTGACCCAACACACCAGCCGCCGCGTCTGACCCAGGACGCCGGCCCCCGCTTCGCCACCGGCCGCCGGGTCTGACCCAGGACACCGGCCGCCGCGCCTGACCCGCAGGCGGTACCGACCGACAGGAGGTCATGACCTCTTCGGGTCTCTCGGGACCGCCAGACGTCCGCCACACGCCTGAGATCCCCCGCGCCGGCCGCCTCCGCCGGGACACCTCCTGTCGCTCGGTACCCCAGCCAGCCGTGCCACCCCGCCCGGCAGAGTCCGCCTATCCAGCCATACCCGCACTTTGTGCACTGGCCGGTCAGTGCGGGCCGCAGACTGTGGCTGGGCGGTGCTCAAAGTGGGCTCTGGACGAACCCCGCGCGTACTCCGTACGCCGCGCAGACCCCGCGCCGGTGGGCGCACTGCTGGCGACCGGAGAAGGACGTGCAGGCGGTGGTGGGGGAAGGAGGCGCGGGCGGGTGGTGAGGAGGGACACCTGGGCGGGTGGTGAGGAGGAACGCGCGGGCGGGTGGTGGGGAGGAAGCGCAGGCGGGTGGTGGGAATGAGGCACAAGCGGGTGGTGGGGCCACCGGCTCGCCAGGGCCGGATCCGGCACGGGCACTGCCTGGCGGATCGGCTCTGGGCGGCAGCTGCCTAGTGCCGGACGGACACGGTGGGTCGGCAGCCTCGGGCGGGGGCTACTCGTAGACGACGAACTCCGGGCGGGGCTTCAACGCCATCACCTGGGCGGGCGTCATCAGCGGGCCGTGCCGGGTGTCTTCCTGGTAGAAGAGCTTGAAGCCCGCGTGCACGCCGGGAGCCATCGTCGGCGTGAGCTTGCGCCAGGTGGACTCCTTGTCGGCGCGGTTGCCGATGCCGTCGACGGACTTGATCGTGACGACACCGGGCTGCTGCCGGAAGCCCTTCTCGTCGCTGAGGATGCGCGACGAGAGCTGGTGGAAGACGAAGACCTTCTCGGGCAGGTTGTTGGCCTTGACCAGCCCGGACAGGTACGTCGCGATCGACGTCAGCTCGGCGCCCGTCGTCCGGCCGAAGACGCGGCCGGGGACCTGGCCGGGACCGACCGCCCACTCGGGGTCGAAGGCCAGCCCGACGTCGGGCTCCTTGAGCCACTTCTCCAGCCGCTTGATCTCGGCCAGCGAGTCGGCGCGACCGGGCTGGACGTCGAGCAGCAGCAGCATCTTGTGCTTGCGCGCGGTGTCCAGGTAGGGCTGGATCTTCTCGTCGCTGAGGCGGCTGCGGTACTGGCCGTCCTTGCCGGCGTGCCCGTTGGCGATCACGACGATCAGCTCCATCACGGGCAGCGGCGTGCGGCCACCGGCGTACGGCGTCGCGAGCTTCTCCAGCTGGGCGGCCTTGGCGTCGATGTTCTTGTCGAGCGGACCCAGCGCGGGGGAGCCGGGCAGGCCGACGTACCCGACGAGCTGGTGCTGGGGGAAGATCGTCCGCCCGCCGCGAGGCAGCTCACCTTCGGTCGGTGGAGCAGGGGTCGGGGTCGTCGACGTGCTGCTCGGGGTGGTCGCCGGAGGTTTGGCCGGCGTCGGGCCCGCGTCGGCAGGGTCGTCGCTGCAGCCGGTGAGAAGGCCGAGCAACACTGCGGTCGCGCTCAGGACGGGTAGCTTGCGCACCGGTCAAGGGAACCACGCGCCGCCGTCAGAACAAGGCCCCGGCGTGTCACAGCCGGCGCACTGTCATCATGAAGTCGCCCTCCGTGAGATCCGTCCTTGAGGAGCCCTGCCGATGTCGCTGCTCACGACACTGATCGCCGTACTGGCTGCCGGTGCTGTTCCGCTGTCCCCGCTCGCGCCGACCGAGACGATGCCGGGCCTGACCCTGGAGGGCGAGGCCAAGCCGCTGAAGGCGGACATCGCCGACGCGACGATCGCCGCCAACCCGATCGTCTGCGAGGGCGACGGCAAGGCCGGCAAGCGGGTCCAGGTGATGTACGCGCGGGAGGCACCGCAGGCGTCGCGGCTGGCGCTGTTCGTATCGTCGTTCCGTGCCTGGTCGCACGAGATCGACGCGGCGTACAACGACAGCGCCGCCCAGACCGGCGCCAGCCGGCACGTACGCTTCGTCACCGAGGCGGCCAGTGGTGACTGCCGGATCACCGTGCAGGAGGTGGTCCTGCCGACCGGCAGCCTGGACACCTGGGACACGATGATCACCGCCCTGCAGAAGCTCGGGTACAAGGACCCCAACCGCAAGTACCTGGTCTTCGCCGACGCCAAGAAGGCCTGCGGCCTCGGCACCCTGTACGGCGACGACCGGCCCGGCCCGGACAACGCCAACAACCGCAACACCGGCTACGCCCGGGTGGACGCGTCGGCGAACTGCTGGGGCTTCAACGCCGCCGCCCACGAGCTCGGCCACACCTTCGGAGCGGTCCAGAGCTCGGCACCGCACTACAACGGCCACTGCAACGACGAGTGGGACCTGATGTGCTACGGCTCCGGTACGACGGTCGTCTGCCCGGAGAAGGACAACGACCGGCTGCTGGACTGCAACAAGGACGACTACTTCAGCACCGACCCGACGCCCGGCAGCTACCTCGCGACGCACTGGAACGTCGCCAACAGCGACTGGCTGATCAAGAACGCCGTACCGGACGCTCGGCCCGGTCCACGCCACGGGCAGGTCTACGAGTTCGTGAACCCGGCGACCGGCGGTGCGCTGGGAGTCGCCTCCGCGGACAACCTGGCCTTCGTGTCGAGGCAGCCGGCGACCGGCGCGACCAGCCAGCAGTGGCGGTTCCAGTACGCGACCGGGTGGCAGCTGCAGAACGTCAGCAGCGGCAAGTGCGCCGACAGCGCCTACAGCGGCACCACACCGGGTACGGCGGTCCTGCAGTACACCTGCAACGGCCAGGACGGTATGCGCTGGACGCTGCATCCTTTGGGCGGAGACCTGTACGGCGTACTCAACACGCTGACCGGCCTCGCCGTGACCGATGCCGGGGGCAACCAACGGGTGACCCAGCAGACCTTCACCGGAGCTGCCAACCAGACCTGGCAGCTCCGGCAGGTCGACTAGCCGACGTACGCGTCGATCTCGGCGAGCAGGTAGTCCTTGACGGACTGCTCGGCGAACGAGACCCGGACGGCGGTGCGGGCGAGCTCGGCGGCGCCGGCCTCGTCCAGCTTCAGCAGGTCGGCGGCGACGCCGTACTCGGTGACGAGGTCGGTGCCGAACATCGGCGGGTCGTCGGAGTTGATCGTGACGACCAGGCCGGCGTCGACCATCGCCGGCAGCGGGTGCTCGGCGTACGAGGCGACCGCCTGGGTGGCCAGGTTCGAGGTCGGGCTGACCTCGAGCGGGATCCGGTGCTCGGCCAGGTAGGCGACCAGCTCCGGGTCCTGCATCGCCGACGTGCCGTGGCCGATCCGCTCCGCCTTCAGGTCGCGCAGCGCGTCCCAGATGGTCTGCGGGCCGGTGGTCTCACCGGCGTGCGGGACGCTGTGCAGCCCAGCGGCCAGCGCCTGCTCGAAGTACGGCGCGAACTGCGGCCGCGGTACGCCGATCTCCGGGCCGCCGAGCCCGAAGGCGACCAGGCCGTCGGGGCGGATCTTGGTCGCGATCCGCAGCGTCTCCTCGGCGGCGGGCAGCCCGGCCTCGCCGGGGATGTCGAAGATCCAGCGCAGCGTGACGCCGAGCTCCTTCTCGGCCGCCGTCCGGGCGTCCTCGATCGCCTCGCAGAACGCCTCGGCGGCGATCCCGCGGACCACCGACGTGTACGGCGTGACGGTCAGCTCGGAGTAGCGGATGTTCTGCGCCGCCATCTCGCGGGCGATCTCGTAGGTGAGCAGGCGGACGTCGTCCGGGGTCGAGATCAGGTCGACGACGGTCAGGTAGACCTCGATGAACTTGCCGAAGTCGGTGAACGTGAAGTACTCCGCCAGCGCGGCCGGGTCGGCCGGCACCGGCGAGCCCGGGTGCCGGGCGGCCAGCTCGGCGACGATCCGCGGCGACGCGGACCCGACGTGGTGGACGTGCAGCTCGGCCTTCGGCAGGCCGGTGAGGAAGTCGCGGGACAGGGTCATGGGGCCTCCCGGCCTGGACTGAGGAGTGAAAGGAGCGAAGCGACTGGAGCGACGAGGGAAGGACGGGAGTTCCAGCCCCATGACCCGCCGAGCGAAGCGAGGCATCAATACAGTCATGGCCGGAATCTTTACAGGAAAGTCCTCGGCCCACCCGCATTCCTGACAATCAATTGTCAGAGAAAACCTGGCGCTGCCCCGATGCGGGTCGGTGACCGGGGGAGTGGCACGATTCACTCCGTGAGCGAGCGCTTTGACTTCACCGGAGACGAACTGGCGCCGGCCTATCGCGCCGCCGTGGACGCGATCGAGGCCGGTGACCTGGTGGTCCTGCCGACCGACACCGTGTACGGCCTGGCCGCGGACGCCTTCAAGGCCGACGCGGTGCAACGGCTGCTCGACGCCAAGGGCCGCGGCCGGGACATGCCGCCGCCGGTGCTGATCTCGGTGGTCGAGTCGCTGGACGCGCTGGCGACCGACGTCCCCGAGGACGGGCGGAAGCTGTGCGAGGAGTTCTGGCCCGGACCGCTGACGGTGATCTGCCACGCGCAGGGCTCGCTGATGTGGGACCTCGGCGACACCCAGGGCACGGTCGCGCTGCGGGTGCCCGACCACGAGAACACCCGCGAGCTATTGTCCCGGACCGGACCGCTCGCGGTCAGCTCGGCCAACCTCAGCGGTCAGCCGGCGGCGCTCGACGTGTACGACGCCGAGGCGCAGCTGGCGGAGTCGGTCGCGGTGTACCTGGACGGCGGCGAGGTGACCGGCGGGCAGCCGTCCACGATCGTCGACCTGACCGGCGAGGTGCCGCACGTGGTGCGGATCGGTGCGCTGTCGATGGACGACATCCGCAAGATCGTCCCCGAGGCCACCACCGACCTGGAAGCAAAAGAAGAAGATCTTCAGGACAAGCCAACTGAAGAAGCCGTTGCGGCGTCCACAGAGGAGCCGGGTAAGCCGGCCGACGACGAGAAGCCGACCGACGGCAAAACCGATGTGAGGCCTGCGGACTAGTGCGCGAGTATCTGCTCGTTCTCTTCGTGGCGATGGCCACGACCTTCCTGCTGACCGGACTGGCCCGCAAGATCGCGCTGCGCTACGGAGCGGTCGCGAAGGTCCGGGCGCGGGACGTGCACAAGGTTCCGATCCCGTACTTCGGTGGCGTCTCGATCCTCGGCGGCCTGATCGCCGGCTACCTGGTCGCCTCCAGCCTGCCGTTCCTCGGCAACAGCCTGCAGGTCGCGCACGACGCCCGCGCGATCCTGATCGGCGGCGTGGTGATCTGTGCGGTCGGCGTGATCGACGACCTGTACGAGCTCGACCCGATCACCAAGCTCGCGGGCATGGTGCTCGCGGTCGGCGTGATGATCGTCCAGGGCATCCAGCTGTTCTGGCTCCCGCTGCCCGGCGGCATCCTCTCGCCGCCGCCGGCCCAGCTCGCGGTCGTCACCGCCGGCATCCTGCTGGTCTCCTGCAACGCGGTGAACTTCGTCGACGGCCTCGACGGCCTGGCCGCCGGCGTCACCACGATCGGCGCGGGTGCGTTCTTCACCTACTCGTACCTGCTGAACGTCGAGCAGAACCTCGACCGCGCGACCACCTCGACCCTGATCACCGTCGCCCTGGCCGGTGCCTGTCTCGGGTTCCTGCCGCACAACTTCTGGCCGGCCAGGGTTTTCATGGGCGACTCCGGTTCACTGCTGATCGGCCTGATGCTGGCCGCGTCGACGATCAGCCTGACCGGCCAGATGGACCCGAACGCCGTCCCGTACGAGGTCGGCGGCTCGAGCCTGCTGCCCGCGCTGCTCCCGCTGATCCTGCCGATCGCGGTGCTCGCGATCCCCGCGCTCGACCTGACGATGGCCTACGTACGGCGTACAAAGGCAGGCCGGTCACCGTTCGCCGCGGACAAGCTCCACCTCCACCACCGCCTCATGCAACGCGGCCACTCGCACCGCCGGGCCGTCCTGCTGATGTACCTCTGGACGGCCCTGATCGCCTTCGGTGTGGTCGTTCTGGGCCTGCTGCTGGACTGGTGGACGGTGCTCATCGTGCTGGCCGTGACGATCACCGCGATCGTCCTGACGACCGGCCTCCCACGCCGCTCGAGCCGCAAGCTCGCGAAGGTCTGAGCGGTCCAACCGGGGACCAGACCAGTCGCCTGTGTGGGCTACCGATAGGGTGTGCGCGTACAGGGGCAGGGACTCGTTTTGCTGACGGTGCAGACTTTGTGCTAGTTTTCACAAGCACCAGCAAAGTACAGCGTGACCCCTGACCCCGCCCACCCGACGACCGAGGGCAAGAATCCCGGTCGCCAGCAGGACGGAACCACCAGATGGCTCCCCATCGAAGCACCGACGAACCAGCCGGCCAAGCCACTCGGCACCCGGCTCTGGCGATGTTGCGCGGCGCGGTTGTCGCCGCCGTCGTCGTCGGGGTGAACGCGGCCGCGATCGCCACCGTCGCCGCCGGCGTCGAAGGGCTGTGGGGCGCACTGCTCGGCCTGCTGATGGTGATGATCTTCTCCGGCGCCGGCCTGTTCGCGCTGCACCTGTCGCGGCGGGCCAGCCCGACCGCCCAGCTCGGCATCGCGATGGCCTCCTACACCGGACGGATCGCGATCTTCGGCGGTCTGCTGGCCGTCGCCCTGAACTCCGAGAGCCTGGCCGCCAACGTCAACCTCACCGCGCTGGGTGTCAGCGCGATGGTGGTCGTGATGGGCTGGATGGCCGGCGAGATCTGGGCCTGGTCGCGGCTGCGCATCCCGATCTACGACCTCGACCACGAGGTAACGGCATGAGCACCGTCCGTAGTGCTCGGGTAAGCCGTTTCCCGTTCGTGACAAAGGGTGTGGCGCACCGCACGGGCACCGATGTGACCCGGCGTGTCGCCGACTGGTACCTTTCGGGTGCCGATGAGCCAGCAACGCGATCCGAAGCCGACACCCGACACCTCGGGCGACGGCTGGCGGGTCCTGTCCTACCTGATCGGCGGTGTCCTGGTGTACGGGGGCATCGGCTTCGGGCTGGATCGCTGGCTGGGTACGCAGTTCCTGCTGCCGGTGGGCATCGTCCTCGGCGCCGGACTCACGATTCTGATGTTGCACTTCCGGTACGGGCGCTCCTGAGCTCTGCCGGGTCTGACGTTGTTGACCGCCTTGCCCTGAGCCGCCCTGCCGCACGTCCCAGCCACAGGGCGAACGACTTGAGCACGACGCGAGAGGAGACCCGGTGATCGCCGGCGTTTCGACCGAGTTCAACCCACCCGGTCCCGAAGACTTCCAGCTGCCGCCCATCTTCTCGGGCGTGGAGTGGTTCACCAAGCCCGTCCTGGTGGCGACGCTGACGGTGATCGTCATCGTCTGGTTCTTCTGGGGCGCTTCCCGCAAAGCCGCGGTCGTGCCGAGCAAGCTGCAGTTCGCCGGCGAGCTCGGGTACAACTTCGTCCGCAACTCGATCGCCCGCGACGCGATCGGCAGCGCCGAGCACATGAAGTACGTGCCCTTCCTGCTCGGTCTGTTCTTCTTCATCCTGCTGAACAACGTCGCCGCGTCGATCCCGTTCATCCAGTTCCCGACGTTCAGCCACATCGGCTGGGCCTACGCCGCGGCCGCGCTGAGCTGGATCATCTACAACGCGGTCGGGATCAAGAAGAAGGGTCTCGGCGGCTACCTCAAGCACCAGACGATGCCGGCCGGCGTGCCGGCCTGGCTGATGCCGCTGATGATCCCGATCGAGTTCATCTCCAACATCCTGGTCCGGCCGGTCTCGCTCAGCCTGCGGCTGTTCGCGAACATGTTCGCCGGTCACATCCTGCTGCTGGTGTTCGTGCTCGGCGGCGAGTACATGGTGTTCGAGACCGGCAACATCCTGCTCGGTGGCGTCGGCATCGTGACCTTCCTGATGGGTCTCGCGATCGCCGCACTGGAGCTGTTCGTCCAGTGCATCCAGGCCTACATCTTCGTCGTGCTGACCGCGCAGTACATCGGCAGCGCGATCGCCGACGAACACTGATCGGCACCCCCCCAGATCCCGTAGCAACGGAAACCCGGATAGCTCCCTATCCGTACCGAAAGGAACACACTGCAATGAACGCTCTCGAGATCTCCGGCAACATCGCCGTCCTCGGTTACGGCCTTGCCGCGATCGGCCCGGGCGTCGGTGTCGGTCTGATCTTCGCTGCTGTCATCAACGGCACCGCGCGTCAGCCCGAGGCGCAGAGCAAGCTGCAGTCGATCGCCTGGATCGGCTTCGGTGTGACCGAGGTTCTGGCGATCATCGGTATCGCGCTCGCCTTCGTCTTCCGTACCTGATCGCCTTCTCCATCGACTGACAGGATTCAGACATGATGACGTTAGTGCTCCCGCTCAGCGAGCCCGGCGCAGGTCCGAGCCCGCTGATGCCGCACACGGCCGAGATCGTCTTCGGCCTCGTCTTCCTGATCCTGCTGGCCATCGCCTTCGCCAAGATCGTCGTTCCCAAGTTCGAGAAGGCGTACGCCGATCGGACCGCGGCGATCGAAGGCGGGATGAACGAGGCCAAGCAGGCCCAGGCCGAGGCGAAGGCGGCCCTCGACAAGTACAACGCGCAGCTGGCCGAGGCTCGCTCGGAAGCTGCGAAGATCCGCGAGGACGCGCGTGAGCAGGGTGCGCAGATCATCGCGGAGATGCGTGAGCAGGCGAACGTCGAGTCCGAGCGGATCGTGACCCACGCCCGGACCCAGATCGACGCCGAGCGCACGCAGGCGGTCGCCTCGCTGCGCAGCGAGGTCGGCTCGATGGCCACCTCGCTGGCCGGCCGGATCGTCGGGGAGTCGCTCGAGGACGAGGCGCGTCAGCGTCGTACGGTCGAGCGTTTTCTCGAGGAGCTCGAGTCGAGCGAGTCCGCCCGTCAGGCTGTCGGAACGGACGGCTGATGCGCGGCGCTTCGAAGGAGTCACTCGCCCGGGCCGAAGAGGCCCTGGCGGGTGTCACCGTCTCCGAGGGCCTCGGCGCCGAGCTGTTCTCGGTCGCCAAGGTGCTCGACACCAACGGGTCGCTGCGCCGGGCGCTGACCGACCCGGCCCGCGGGACCGAGAGCCGGACCGGCCTGGTCCGGCAGCTGTTCGGCGGCAAGATCTCCGACCAGGCGCTGGAGATCCTCACCGCCGCCGCGGTCGGCCGCTGGGTCAGCGGCCGGGACCTCGGGGACGCGCTGGACGACCTCAGTGTTCAGGCCGAGGTCGCCTTCGCCGACGGGCAGCGCAAGCTCGACGAGCTGGAGGACCAGCTGTTCCGCCTGGACCGCGTGGTCGCGGTCGAGCGGGCGCTGGCGAGCAAGCTGAGCGATCGCACCATCCCGCTGCAGGCCCGGCAGGAACTGATCGGCGGACTGCTGCAGGGCAAGGCCGACGACGTCACGGTGCGGCTGGTCGAGCGCGCGGTGGACGGCCGGGGCCGTGGCTTCGCCGGTGCGATGCGGGCCTACCAGGTCGCCGCGGCGGCCCGGCGCAGTGCCAGCATCGCGACCGTTCGCGCCGCCACCGACCTGACCGAGGCCGAGCGTGACCGCCTGGCCGAGCTGCTCGGCCGGCAGTACGGACGGCAGATCCAGCTGAACGTCATCGTCGACCCCAGCGTCGTCGGCGGCGTCCGGGTGGACATCGGTGACGAAGTGATCGACGGGACCATCGCGGCCCGCCTCGACGAGGCGCAGCGGCGCATCGCGGGCTGACCCCTTAACGATTAGCAGGCGCTAAGGGTCGGCAAAGCCTTTAGAGCCACAACAGGCCAGCAAGGTCAAGGAAGCAGGGAAGCACAATGGCGGAGCTCACGATCAGGCCGGAGGAGATCCGGGACGCCCTGGATCGCTTCGTCTCCAGCTACGAGCCGGAGACGGCGACCCGCGAAGAGGTCGGCACCGTTGTCGACGCCGGTGACGGCATCGCGCACGTCGAGGGCCTGCCCTCGGCGATGACGAACGAGCTGCTCGAGTTCGAGGACGGCACCCGGGGCATCGCCCTGAACCTGGACGTCCGCAACATCGGTGTCGCCGTTCTCGGTGAGTTCGACGGCATCGAGGAGGGCCAGCAGGTCCGCCGGACCGGACAGGTCCTGTCGGTCGCCGTCGGTGAGGGCTACCTGGGTCGCGTCGTCGACCCGATGGGCCGTCCGATCGACGGTCTCGGCGAGATCAAGGACCTCGAGGGCACCCGCGCCCTGGAGCTCCAGGCGGCCGGCGTGATGGACCGCCAGGAGGTCCGCGAGCCGCTGCAGACCGGTATCAAGGCGATCGACGGCATGATCCCGATCGGCCGCGGCCAGCGTCAGCTGATCATCGGCGACCGCAAGACCGGCAAGACCGCGATCGCGATCGACACGATCATCAACCAGAAGGCCAACTGGGACTCCGGCGACCCGAAGAAGCAGGTTCGCTGCATCTACGTCGCGATCGGCCAGAAGGGCTCGACGATCGCCTCCGTGCGCGGCGCGCTCGAAGAGGCCGGCGCGATGGAGTACACCACCATCGTGGCCTCCCCGGCGTCCGACCCGGCCGGCTTCAAGTACGTCGCGCCGTACACCGGTTCGGCGATCGGCCAGCACTGGATGTACCAGGGCAAGCACGTCCTGATCGTGTTCGACGACCTGAGCAAGCAGGCCGAGGCCTACCGCTCGATGTCGCTGCTGCTGCGTCGCCCGCCGGGCCGTGAGGCGTACCCGGGTGACGTCTTCTACCTGCACAGCCGTCTGCTCGAGCGCTGCGCGAAGCTGAGCGACGCGCTCGGCGCCGGCTCGATGACCGGTCTGCCGATCATCGAGACCAAGGCCAACGACGTCTCGGCGTTCATCCCGACCAACGTCATCTCGATCACCGACGGCCAGATCTTCCTGCAGTCGGACCTGTTCAACGCCAACATCCGGCCCGCCATCGACGTCGGTATCTCGGTGTCGCGAGTCGGCGGTGCCGCGCAGGTCAAGGGCATGAAGAAGGTGTCGGGCTCGCTGAAGCTCGACCTCGCGCAGTTCCGCGCGATGGAGGCCTTCGCGATGTTCGCCTCCGACCTCGACGCGACCTCGCGCCGCCAGCTGGACCGCGGTCAGCGTCTCGTCGAGCTGCTGCGCCAGCCGCAGTACTCGCCGTACCCGGTCGAGGAGCAGACGGTCTCCATCTGGGCCGGTACGACGGGCAAGTTCGACGACGTCCCGGTCGAGGACGTGCTGCGCTTCGAGCGTGAGTTCCTCGACTACCTGCGCCGGGACTCCAAGGTCCTCGACGCCGTCCGGGAGAGCGGAAAGTTCGAGGACGACTCGGCCCAGGCCGTGGAGTCCGCGCTGGAAGCCTTCAAGCCGACCTTCCAGACCACCGGCGGCGAGCTGCTCGTCGGTCGTGAGGAGACGAAGGCCATGGACGAAGAGGACGTCGAGCAGGAGCAGATCGTCCGGCAGAAGCGGGGCTGATCAACCCATGCCAGCCAGTCTGCGGCAGCTTCGTGAGCGTCGGGCCTCGGTCTCGACGATCAAGAAGCTGACCCGCGCGATGGAGCTCATCGCGGCGTCCCGGATCGTCAAGGCGCAGCAACGCGCCCAGGCGGCCGGTCCGTACGCGCGTGAGCTCACCCGTGCCGTGTCGGCGGTGGCGACGTTCTCGAACGTCGACCACCCGCTGACCACCGAGAAGCCGAACCCCAAGAGGGCAGCGGTTCTCCTCATCACCGCCGACCGCGGTCAAGCCGGTGCCTACTCCACCTCGGTGATCCGCGAGGGGGAGCGGCTGAGCCAGCTGCTGCGCGAGGACGAGAAGGAGATCGTGCCGTTCCTGAGCGGCCGCAAGGGGATCGCCTACTACACCTTCCGGCAGCGCGAGGTCGCGCAGTCGTGGAGCGGTGACTCCGACGCGCCGTCGTTCGCCCGGGCCCGGGAGATCGCCGACGCGCTGATCGAGGCCTTCCTGACCCCGACCGAGGAAGGCGGCGTGGACGAGATCCACATCGTCTTCACCCGGTTCGTGTCGATGCTGACCCAGCGCCCGGACGTGATCCGGCTGCTGCCGCTGGAGGTCGTCGAGGGCGAGGAAGCACTGGCCGACGACGACGTACTGCCGCTGTACGAGTTCGAGCCGTCCGCCGAGGACGTGCTCGACGGACTGCTGCCCAAGTACGTCGCCAGCCGGATCCACTACTGCATGCTGCAGGCGGCCGCTTCCGAGCTGGCCAACCGGCAGCGCGCGATGAAGTCCGCGACCGACAACGCGCAGGACCTGATCGAGCGCCTGACGCGTGAGGCCAACCAGGCGCGTCAGGCCCAAATTACCCAAGAAATCAGCGAGATCGTCGGTGGCGCTGGCGCGCTGGCCGATGCCAACGCCGGGAGCGAGTGAGAGAGATGACTGCCACGGTTACCGAGAACAACAACGAGGCGGGCGCCCGCGGCGTCGGTCGCGTCGCCCGGGTGATCGGCCCGGTCGTCGACGTCGAGTTCGCTGCGGACACGATGCCGGACATGTACAACGCGCTCGAGGTGGACATCACCCTGGGCGACGTCACCACGACGATCACCCTCGAGGTCGCGCTGCACGTCGGCGACAACATCGTCCGGGCGATCTCGATGAAGCCCACCGACGGCCTGGTCCGCGGTGCCGAGGTGCGCAACACCGGTGCGGCGATCTCCGTCCCGGTCGGCGACGTCACCAAGGGCCGCGTCTGGTCGGTCACGGGCAAGTGCCTGAACCAGGACGAGTCCGAGTTCGAGATCGCCGAGCGCTGGCCGATCCACCGCAAGGCCCCGGCCTTCGACCAGCTCGAGTCCAAGACCGAGATGCTGGAGACCGGCATCAAGGTGCTGGACCTGCTCACGCCGTACGTGCAGGGCGGCAAGATCGGCCTGTTCGGCGGTGCGGGTGTCGGCAAGACCGTCATGATCCAGGAGATGATCTACCGGATCGCGCACAACTTCGGTGGCACCTCGGTGTTCGCCGGTGTCGGTGAGCGCACCCGTGAGGGCAACGACCTGATCGGTGAGATGGAGGAGGCCGGCGTCTTCAAGGACACCGCGCTGGTCTTCGGTCAGATGGACGAGCCGCCGGGCACGCGGCTTCGCGTCGCGCTGTCGGCCCTCACGATGGCGGAGTACTTCCGCGACGTGAAGGAGCAGGACGTGCTGCTCTTCATCGACAACATCTTCCGCTTCACCCAGGCCGGTTCCGAGGTCTCCACGCTGCTCGGCCGGATGCCGTCGGCCGTTGGTTACCAGCCGAACCTCGCCGACGAGATGGGCGTGCTGCAGGAGCGGATCACCTCGACGCGTGGCCACTCGATCACCTCGATGCAGGCGATCTACGTGCCCGCCGACGACTACACCGACCCGGCGCCGGCCACCACGTTCGCGCACCTGGACGCGACCACCGAGCTGTCGCGTGACATCGCGTCGCGTGGTCTGTACCCGGCCGTCGACCCGCTGACCTCCACGTCGCGGATCCTCGACCCGCAGTACATCGGCCAGGAGCACTACGACGTGGCCGTCCGGGTGAAGCAGATCCTGCAGAAGAACAAGGAGCTGCAGGACATCATCGCCATCCTCGGTGTCGACGAGCTCTCCGAGGAGGACCGCATCACCGTCGCCCGCGCGCGCCGGATCGAGCAGTTCCTCTCGCAGAACACCTACATGGCGGAGAAGTTCACCAACACGCCGGGTTCGACGGTCCCGCTGAAGGAGACCATCGAGTCGTTCAAGAAGATCACCGAGGGCGAGACCGACCACATCGCCGAGCAGGCCTTCTTCAACACCGGCTCGCTGGACGACGTCGAGCGGCGTTGGGCCGAGCTCCAGAAGGAGCTCTGACCATCTGATGGCAGAAGACTCCGGCAAGCACCTCGAGGTCGCGCTGGTCGCGGCCGAGCGGGTGGTCTGGGAGGGGCAGGCGAAGATCGTCATCGCCCGCACCACCGACGGCGACGTCGGCATCCTCCCGGGCCACGCCCCGCTGCTCGGACTGCTGCAGGGCGGTACCGTCCAGGTGCGGACCCTCGACGACGAGTACTTCGTCGCCGCCGCGCCGGACGGGTTCATCTCGGTGGCGAACGACCGGGTCTCGATCCTGGCCGAGAACGCCGAGATGGGTCACGACATCGATCTCGAGGAAGCCAAGCGCGCCCTCGAGCAGGCTCAGGCCGCCGGCACCGACAGTGCCGACGAGCAGGAGCAGGTCCGGGTGGCCGAGGCCAGAGTCCGGGCCGCCGAACAGGTGTCCTGACCGCACCTGCAATAATTGAACATCGTCACAGTCAGTACGGTTCTGGGCCAGCTGGTTCGGAGTAGGTGCCGCTCAGTCGCCGGCATCAGGAATGAGGTCGGCATATGAGGACAGTCCTCGATGTGGTCGGGGTCTGTTTCCTTGCTGCCGTACTGCTGGTAGTCGCTTTCGCGTGCCGTCGTCGCTGGTTGTCCAGGGACGGCGGCACGTTCGACTGCAGCCTCCAGCTCGCCGAGAAGGACCACGGCCGCGGCTGGGCCCTCGGCCTGGCCCGGTACGTCGGTGACGACCTCCAGTGGTTCCGGGTCTTCAGCCTGGCCTGGTGGCCCAAGCTCGTCGTCAACCGCCGCCAGCTCCAGGGCGTCACCACCCGCCGCCCCGTCGGCAACGAGCCCCTCGTCACGTACGCCGGGCACGTGATCGTCGACGCCGAGCTCCGCGACCGGACGGTGCACTTCGCGATGACCGAAGAGGCGCTGACCGGCGTACTGGCCTGGATGGAATCTGCTCCACCCAGCAGCCAGACGTACCACTAGCCCCAGCTGTAGCGCGTCTGGGAGAACTCGGTGCCGTTCCCGTACGCGAAGGCCAGGGTCGGCCCGACACGGTAGAGCTGCACCTCACCGGACCGCAGCGCGTCGCCCATCCGGTACCAGGTCCCGTCCTCGCGGGTCAGGTGCCAGCCGTACGCCTGCTCGAACGCCTCCGCGGCGGCGGTCCGGTCGTCCGGGTCGGTGACGAGGGCTGCCTTGCCCTCGATCACGTAGTCCGTGCCGGTCAGCGTGTTCGTGCCGGTGCTGAGGATGCAGTGCGGGTTGGCCGCGAGGTTCTTCGCCTTCTGCTCGTTCCCCCCGGTGGCGAACCACAACGCGCCGTACGCCCAGACCGCCAGCAGCGGCGTCGCGTGCGGCCGCCCGTCGGTGCGCACTGTCGTGAGGGAGAACTTCTGCGTCCGTCGGAGCGCCTCGACGGTCAGCTCCCACGGGATCGCCGTCGCTCCGGGGGCGGAGAACGGTCCCAATGTGGTTTCGGTCGGGCCGGCCATGAGTTCCTCCTGGTCTGGACGCATCCTTCACCGTACTCACGGCACGGCTCGGCCTGGTGCGTTTCGGTCGGGCGACTAGGGTCTTTGTATGACGGGCATCTTGCTGGAGCTGGATCTGACTCGGGGTGTGCTGGAGACGGCGCCTGGTTCGCCGCTGGCAGCGTTCAGGGCGCGGCACCTGCCGACGGTGCGGGAGCTGGTGGTCGGGCTCCGGAAGGCGGCGCGGGACGAGCAGGTCGTCGGGCTGGTCGCGCACGTGGGTGGACCGCCGCTGTCGTTGGCCAAGGTGCAGGAGCTGCGGGCCGCTGTCGCGGGGTTCCGGGCGGCGGGGAAGCGGGCCGTCGCGTGGACCGAGTCGTTCGGCGAGGTCGGCGGCGGGACCGTGCCGTACTACCTGGCGTCGGGGTTCGACGAGGTGTGGGTGCAGCCGTCGGGGGAGTTGGGCATCACCGGCGTCTCCGTACAGGCGACGTTCGTCCGGGGTGCGCTGGACAAGGCGGGAGTGATCCCGCAGTTCGGCAAGCGCCGGGAGTACAAGACCGCGGTCGACACCTTCACCGAGAAGGAGATGACCGGGCCCGCCCGCGAGATGGCGTCGCGGCTGGCCGAGTCGTCGTACGGGCAGATCGTCGCGGGGATCGCGGAGGGGCGGGAGCTGACCGCCGAGCAGGTCCGGGCGCTGGTGGACCAGGCGCCGCTGAGCGCCGAGGCGGGGCGTGAGGCCGGGCTGGTGGATCGGCTCGGGTACCGCTCCGACGTGTACGACGAGCTGCACAAGCGGTACGGCGACGAAACGACCGCGCTGCTCGTCGAGCGGTACCACCGGCGCGGCCCGCGCACCGTGCACGACGTGCTCGATCAGCTCCCGTGGCCGCCGAAGCCGGCCGTCGCCGTCATCCGGGTCACCGGCGGGATCACCGTCGGCCGCAACTCCGGAGGTGGGCCGCTCGGCGGTCCCCGGACCGGCTCGGACACCGTCACGGCCGCGCTGCGCGCCGCGGCCGACGACGAGAAGATCAAGGCCGTCGTCCTGCGGATCGACAGCCCCGGCGGCTCGTACGTCGCCTCCGACGCGATCCGCCACGAGGTCCTGCGGCTGCGCTCGACCGGCAAGCCGGTGATCGCGTCGATGAGCAGCGTCGCCGCGTCCGGCGGGTACTTCGTCGCGATGCCCGCCGACGTGATCGTCGCGCAGCCCGGCACGATCACCGGCTCGATCGGCGTCCTGTCCGGCAAGGGCGTCGTTCGCGACGCGCTCGGCCGGGTCGGCATCACCCAGCAGGCCGTCTCCGAGGGCGAGAACGCCCGGATGTACTCCGCGCAGGAGGAGTTCTCCCCGGCCCAGTGGGAGCGGCTGGAGGAGACCCTCGACCGCATCTACACCGACTTCGTCGCCAAGGCCGCCGACGACCGCGGCCTCGCGGTGGACGCGCTGGAGGCCCTGGCCCGCGGCCGCGTCTGGACCGGCGCCGACGCCCACGAGCACGGCCTCGTCGACGAGCTGGGCGGCTTCGAGCACGCCCTCCAGCTCGCCTGCGACCGAGCCGGCCTCAACCGCGACGAGATCGCCGTCGCGGCTGTCCCCAACCGGTCGTTCGTGGACCGCCTTCGCCCGCCGACGTCGACGGAGGACCTGGCCGTCACCGCCCAGCCCCTCACGCTCGACGGTTTGGCCACGTCGGTCTACACAGCGCTCGGCCTGCCGCCGTACGGCGTACTGACGATGCCGCTCAACTGGTCCGTGGTGTGACCCTGGGAAAGGCCTCGTGGTCGAACGCGGCGCCGGTCTCGAGCTGCAGCGGGTCGGTCACCGGGTGGGGTGCGCCGGTGTAGGTCGCGGCGGCGTCCATGTAGATGTTGACGTGGGCGAAGCGGGCCTGGGCGGTGGTGTTGGGCAGCGCCATGTGGCCGGTGAAGCCGCTGTGGAAGGTGCAGTCGCCGGCCTTGAGGGGGAGCGTCACGCGGGGCGCCCAGCGGAGGTCCGGCGCTCGGGTGAAGAGGTCTTCCTCGTTGGAGAGGTCCTGGGGCTGCAGGTCGGTGACGGTCTGGGTGCCGGGCAGGAACGTCATGCATCCACGCTCAGGCGGTACGTCGACCAGCGCGATCCAGGCTGACAGCGGGAGCCGGTCGCTGGCGTGCGGCCAGTACGGCCGGTCCTGGTGGAAGTGCGTGGCGGCGTTGCTGTTCGGCTCCTTCACCAGCATCTGGTCGTGCCAGATCCTGAGCGGGAACCCGGCGAGCCGCTCGGCGGTGGCGGCGATCTTCGGGTGGAGGGTGAGCTCCTTCAGCACGTCGTCGTGGCGCCAGACGTTGACGAGCTGGCTGAAGATCGCGTCCTGCTGGAGACGGTCGGCGCGGTGCTCCTCGAGGTAGCCGGTGGCGCGGGTTCGGTAGCGCTCGACCTCGTCGGGGGTGAGCACCCCGGGGACTCGGACAAATCCGTTCGTACGGTACTCCGCAACGATGTCTGTCATGCCTCTACGGTCGCGTTTCCTGGGCCGGGAGACCAGACCGATCCCGACCGACCGTCGTACGATCCTGACATGCGCGAAACGTTGCACGAGGCCAGCCTGTTCCAGGGCGGGCCGGTTTGGGGCGGTGTTCACGTGCTGACGTCGGGCGTCGCTCCGCACGCGCACGACTTCCTCGAGCTCGCCGTCATCGGCCGAGGCGCGGGTTTCCACCAGACCAGCCAAGGCTCGGACGCCGTCCGGCACGGCCAGGTGCTGATCCTTCGCCCCGGCCCTTGGCACGCCTTCACCCGTTGCCAGGACCTGACGGTGGCCAACTGCTGCATCTCACCCCGAGGCCTCCGTACCGAACTCTCAGCCCTGCAACAGATCCCGCTCTTCCGCGACCTGCTCTGGACCACCCCGACCATCACTCATCACGGCGTAGCCACCATCCAGGTCACCACCGAAGCCGCGGACGCCGCCATCGCCGAGATCACGCAGCTGACCACGCCGGTGAGCCCCGGCCTCGCTCTGGCCCGCCTGGTCACCGTCCTTGCCACCCTCGCCGACGGCCGCCCCTCAGCGCCCGCGACCCCAGCTGTCCACCCGGCCGTCACCACCACCATCACCCACTTCGAGTCATCCCTGTCCCACCCCTGGACCCTCGAAGCGTTGGCCGCCCTCACCAACCTCAACCCCGCCTACCTCAGCCGCCTCTTCAAACAAGCCACCGGCCTCAGCCCCCTCGCCTACCTGGCCCGCCTGAGAGCCGAACAAGCCGCCCTCCTCCTCACCGAATCGGCCCTCCCCGCCTCCCGAGTAGGCGCCGCCGTAGGTTGGCCCGACCCGACGTACTTCGCCCGCCGCTTCCGCACGCTGATGGGTTTGACACCAAGCCAGTACCGCGCCAGCCAGGTAAGCACGGACTGAACCAGACAGGAACCACACACGATGTGTTCCTGTCGCCCTGTCGAACGCGCTCGGAATTGCAGCTTTTGACACTTCCCAGCCATACGCAGAGGTGAGGTTCCGCCCACAGACTTTTGGGGACAGCCGTCCGTGTCGTGTGGGGGATCACATGTCGTTCGTACGTCGTTCCGTCCTGCTGCTCAGCGGGATCAGCCTGCTTTTGTCCGGCCTCGCGGTTCCAGCGGTAGGCGTCGGCCGCGATCAGCCGACTCCGAGCCCGAGCTCGCGCCCTTCGACTCCGCAGTCCTCGAGCAAGATCCCCGAAGCAATCCCGACCGGCAAGGGGACGAGCTACGACTACCGCTTCGCGGGCGTCGCGGGGAATCGGCAGGCGGCGGTCCAGGTCACCCCCGCCATCCCGGAGCGGGGTGTCGTCCGCGGCGAGGTGATCCTCGACAAGACGCTGACGATCAACCAGAACGCGACGGAGACCCTGGCGATCTCCCGAGCCGCGACAGGCTATGGCGCGGTTCGGTCGACGACGTCCTGACGGTCGAGGTGACCCATGCGGACGGCTCCACCGTCAGCAAGACCCTCGACTTCAGCGATGGTTGCATCGGCTGGGTCACGCCGGCCGGACCGTTGCACCTGTCCGGCGTTCTGGAGCCCGGTGACAACAACGTGCGGTTCATCTTGCGCGACGGCTGCGGCGCCTACGCGAGTGCCGATCCGATGTACGTCGTACCGGTGACCACGAAGGTTTCCGACCTGGCCATCCTGGGGTCGGGTTGCGACCTCTGCTCGAAGAACCCGACGGTGTCCCGCGGATACCCCGTGAACACCGCCACTGGAAACGAGACGAAGTCGGTCACGGATCTCCAGCTGGCCGGATCAGGGACGGCGTTCGTCCTGCTCCGCAGCTACAACTCCGCCAGCGATCACGTCGGCGCGCTCGGGAGGGGCTGGAACCACGCCTATGAAGGCCGCCTGGAGATCGCCGGCGGTGGGGCGTCGGTCGTGTACGTCGGAATCGACGGACAACAGGCTGGGTACACCCGCGCGACGGATGGCACCTACACGAAGGGAACCGGCGTCGAGGCCGATCTGGTCAAGTTCGCCGATGGGAGGTTCGAGGTCCGCCAGCCGAACCACAGCGTCGCACGTTTCACCTCCACGGGGCAGCTCGAGGCTCTGCTCGACAACTCCGGAGCCGGCCTTCAACTCGCCCACTCCGGTGGATCGCTGTCGACGGTCACAGACGCGGCCGGTCGTGTTGTTCGGTTCACGCACGACTCCGAAGGCCGGCTGCAGAAGGTCGAACTCCCCGACGGGCGATTCGTTCAGTACACCTACACGGCAGGCCTGCTCACCGGCGTCCGCGACGTGCGGGGCGGGAACACGACGTACGCCTACGACGCAGGCGGCCGCCTCAACAACGTGACCGATCCGCTCGGGCACAGCGTCGTCAACGAGTACGACGCGGAAGGGCGAGTCGTCAAGCAGACCGATCCGCGGGGAAAGGTCACCCAGTACGTCTACGACCCGTTGCTGGGGACCACCACGATCCGTCCTGATGGTGGGCAGTGGACGGACCACTACCTCGGCAACGTCCTGGTGGGCACGTCCGACGCGCAAGGCGGTCACACCTCGTACGGGTACGACGCCAAGCTCAACATGACGTCGACGACGGACCCGCGCGGCAACACCACGACAATGACGTACGACGCCCGCGGCAACATGCTGACCCGGACGGCTCCGGCGCCTGTGTCGACGGTCGAGAAGTGGACGTACGACGCGGCCGACAACATGCTCACCTACACCGATGGCCGCGGCAAGGTCACGACGAACACGTACGACACCGCTAACCGGCTCACGAAACTGGTCGCCCCTGACCAGGGGACGAAGAACTTCACCTACACGGCAACCGGTCAGCTGAAGACGAGGAGCACCGGGCGTGGGTACGTCTGGACGAACGGGTACGACGCTGACGGTAACCTGACCTCCGAGGCGTCGCCGGCTGGGCTTACCACCACGATGACGTACGACGGCAGCGGACGGCTTCTGGCGAGAACGGACCCGCGCGGGAGCGCCGGTGGCGCCCAGGCCGAACCGTTCACCACGAAGCTCACCTACGAACCGGGTGACAAGGTCGCAAGCACCACGGCACCTGATGGAACAGTCGCGAGCAACACCTACGACGCCGTCGGGAACCTCACCACGCTGCAGGTCACGAATGCGGGCGGCACAGTCCTCAAGAACGAGACCTACAGCTACGACGCGGAGAACCGCCCGCTGCAGACCAAGAACCGGGACCGGATCGTCGAGACCCTCACCTACGACGCGGCCGGCAACAAGGACTCGTCCACCGACGCCACCGGCGCCAAGACCACGTTCAAGTACGACCGGGTCGGGCGACTGACGGCGACGACGACGCCGCGGGGCAACGTCGCGGGTGCGACCGAGTCGTTGTACAAGTGGGAGTACCGGTACGACGCCAACGGCAACCGGGAGTACGAGTACCAGCCTGCGCCGAACGGTGGGTACACCCAGTTCACCTACGACGTGCTCAACCGGGTCACTCGCAAGAGGACGCCGCTCGGCAACACGACCGACCACACGTACGACGGCAACGGGAACGTTCTGACATCCGTCGACGATGCGGGCAAGGTCACGACCTACACCTACGACGGCGCGAACCGTGCGCTCACCGAAGCGCAACCCGGACTGCAGGCAACGCGGTACACCTACGACCCGGACGGCGCGCGACTCAGTACAACGTCGCCGAGCGGTGGGTCCGCGACCCGCTGGACCTACGACGGCGATGGGCGGCAGCTCACTCAGGTCAGTCCCCGGGGCCACGTATCCGGCAGTACGCCGACCGACTACACCACCACCTTCACCTACGACGCGGCCGGTAACCAGACGACCGTGAAGGACCAGCTCGGCCGGATCACGACCAGCACCTTCGACGGCCGCAACAACCGGCTGACCGAGCGCAACCCTCGCGGATTCACGACGTCGTACGGGTACGACGGGCTGCAGCGACTGACGACCGTGACGTCGGCGGCGAGCGCGGCGACGTCGTACACCTACGACGCGTACGGCGATCTGGTGGAGCGCAAGAACGCCAAGGACGCGGTGACGAAGTACGGGTACAACGCCCGAGGTGACCTGGTGTCGACCATCGATCCGCTGGACCGGAAACAGACCTACGGCTACGACGAGGACGGGAATGTCGTCGAGATCGTCAAGGCTCGAGGCTACGCGTCGGGTGATCTCGCCGCGTGGACCATCAAGCAGTCCTACAACGGTCGTGGACTGCGCACCGCGATCACCACGGCGTCCGCGGCGTCCAGCTCGACCTTCACCTACGACAACGACGATCGCCTGACGTCGTACAAGGACGCAACCGGGACCACGACCCAGACCTGGAACGGCCTGAACCAGCTGACGGGTGTCACCCAGCCGCAAGGCAACTACGTGTACACCTACACGGATTTCGGAGCCGTGAAGTCGCGGCTCTACCCGGGTGGAGGCCAGGCCGACTACGCGTTCGACGCCGACGGCCGGATCTCGTCGATGACCGCCTTGGCCCAGACCACCAACTTCGCGTACGACGCGGACGACAACCTGACCAAGGTCACCTACCCGACGGCGAGCGGCTACTCCGAAACCCGGAGCTACGACCGTACCGGTGACATCTCGGCGGTGATCAACCAGAAGGCTGGTGTCTCGACGCCGCTGAGCCGGTACGACTACGTTCGCGATGCGGCGCGCAACCCGGCGGTCATCAAGCGGACGCGCGGGACGACGGTCTACAACGAGGCCTTGCAGTACGACCAGGTGAACAGGCTGGCCAACTACTGTCTCGAGGCCACGACCTGCGCTGCGGCGACCAAGAAGATCACCTACGCGTACGACGAGGTGGGCAACAGGTTGTCCGAGACTCGCGTAGGCACCTCCGGCCCCGGCACGATCACCAGCACGTACGACGCTGCCGATCAGATGCTCACCCGCACGAACCAGTCGGGCGGCGTCACCAACCTCACCTACAACGCGGACGGTCTGCTCCAGGACTCCCGCGAGTGGGACGTCCTCGGCCGCCTGACGAAGATGAGCGGCACCACGTTCACGTACGACGCGCTCGACCTTCGCCGTACGGCGACCACCACGGCCGGCACCAAGCGGATGTCGTGGGACGTCAACAACGAGCTGCCGATGCTCAACATCATCACGCAACCCGACAACAGCTACTGGCGCTACCGCTACACACCGGACGGCATGCCGATGTCCGTGGAACACCCCGGCCAGTCCTACGCGAGCTCGATCATGATGCACGACGCGATGGGTTCGGTCGTCGACGTGACCGACGGCAACGGCGGTGCCCGCTGGCGCTATGCCTACGAGCCCTTCGGCGTCCGCACGGAGGCGACGAAGCTCCAAACCGTCGCCGAGGTCCCCGAGTTCGCCTACACCGGCGCCCACCTCGAATCCACCACCGGCGAGTACCACCTCCGAGCCCGCGACTACAACCTCTGGGGCATGTTCACCGCCCCGGACCCGCTCCAGCCGGCGATCACCGACCCGTACGTGTCGTCTTACGTGTACGCCGACCAGCGCCCCACCTTCTACACCGACCCCAGCGGCCTGTCCCCGAAGTTCCTGGACAACTTCATTGGAGCGCTCGGCAAGGGCGAGACCTACAAGAATTTCGGCGTCGGAATGCTCGGCGGAGGAGTCGGCATAGCCGAGTTGGCGCCAGGCAACCAGCAACTGAACATGCTGGCCTCGCAGTTCGGGCTCGACCAGTCCGACCTGTTCTACGCCCTGACCAGCCAAACAGTCGGTGTCGACGGGACCGAGACCAGCACCCGGGTCGGAGAGTTTTTCACGCCGGTACCAGCGGGCATCGGGATCGCGGCGTGTAGGGCCGGCGCCAAGGCTGGAACAGTCGCGAGACTGTTCAGCTCGGCCGACAGCCATGTCGCCGATGCAGCTAACCTGATCGAAAAGAATCTCCCAGGCCGAATCCTCGGAGTGAACAGCAATGTGAAGATGTCCAACGGACTGAGCCGCGAAG
Organism: Kribbella sp. DT2; assembly: GCF_049844575.1. Lineage (NCBI taxonomy): Bacteria > Bacillati > Actinomycetota > Actinomycetes > Propionibacteriales > Kribbellaceae > Kribbella > Kribbella sp. DT2. The sequence continues at coordinate 891,999 of NZ_JBNCLH010000003.1, forward strand.
TCGACATCGACCTGGGCAAGCTCGTCGTGCAGGTCAAGAGCGGCAACGCTCGGGGTTTGACGGGGCAGTTGCAGGCCACCCGCTCCTCCACCGGAAGAATCGCGATAGGCTATGCGCCGGACATTCCGGCCGGCGCATGGCTGAACGCGGCACGGCAGGGCATCGCCATCGCGCGTACGCCTGAGGAGCTGCTGAAAGTCATTCGGGAGTTGGGATGAGGGGCGTGTTCTTCGTTTCCCGGACATCGGCTCTCTACGCGCACATCGAGGATGCCCTGCTGGAAGCCGGGGCGGTGGCCGGGTCGGGCGACGTGGTGCAGATCCAGGACGACGACGGGCGAATGCTCACGGTGTACGGCCAGCTGGATGCCACTTTCGAGCGGGATCTGCACGAGCCGCCGGTCGCGGTGCGCGGAGGTGTCGATCCACCGGATCCGCGGACCGCGTCTGCGTGCTGGGTCGAGTGTCGCTGGGCCGATCTCCTGGCTTCGTGGGCTGGACGCTTGGCTCTTGAGATCAAGTCACCGCTTTGGGTCCTGGACGGCGATGGTGTGCTGTGGTCCGCCGATCAGATCGATCCCGAGGCCATCCGGCTCTAAGCGCTCCGGGAGGCTTCCGGCGACATTGGGTCCGGCCCGGTTCTAGGTCGCAGGCGAGGCGTCGGCGGCGGGACAGTTGGGGGTGATCCTGCGGATCGACACCTGGATCGAGTAGCCCGGCCGCTGAGTGGACGGCCGGGCTATGCAGTGATTACTGGTTCTCGCGGTCTCCGCCGGGGACCCAGAGGACGTCGCCGCCGGACGAGAGGTTGGCGACGCGGCCGAGGATGAAGAGGAGGTCCGACAGGCGGTTGAGGTACGTGAGGGCCAGCAGGTTGACCGACGGGCCGTGGGCTTCCACGGCCGACCAGCCGGCGCGTTCCGCGCGGCGGACCACGGTGCGGGCGACGTTGAGGTAGGCCGCGCCGGGGGTGCCCCCGGGGAGGATGAACGAGCGCAGCTTGGTGAGGCGGCTGTTGTAGTCGTCGCACCAGGACTCGAGGCGGTCGACGTAGTCCTGGGTGATGCGCAGCGGCGGGTACTCGGGGTCCGGCTGGATCGGGTTGCACAGGTCGGCGCCCACGTCGAAGAGGTCGTTCTGGATCCTGGTCAGCAGGACGACGATCGCCGAGTTGAGGTGGCCGGCGGCGATCGCGACACCGATCGTGGAGTTCGCCTCGTCCACCTCGCCGTACGCCGCGAGCCGCGGGTCGGTCTTGGTCGTCGTACTCATGTCGCCCAGGCGGGTCTCGCCGGCGTCCCCGGTCCTGGTGTAGATCCGCGTCAAGTTCACAGCCATGTCCAGGCACTCTACGCAAGGCCGGAACACGAGGACGCTACAGTCGGCGGGTGGAACGGTTTCGGATCTCGGGTGAGGCAAGGCTCGACGGCTCGGTCGAGGTGGCAGGCGCGAAGAACAGTGTGCTGAAGCTGATGGCGGCGGCGCTGCTGGCCGAGGGGACGACGACGCTGCGGCAGGTGCCGGGCATCCTCGACGTCACCTTCATGGCCCAACTGCTGGACACGCTCGGCTGCTCGGTCAAGGTCGACGGCGACGCCGGTACGGCGACGATCGCGGTGCCCGGTGAGATCGGGCACCAGTGCGACTACGAGCTGGTGCGCAAGCTGCGCGCCTCGATCTCGGTGCTCGGCCCGCTGCTCGGCCGGTGCGGTCAGGCCGAGGTCGCGCTGCCGGGCGGCGACAACATCGGATCCCGCGGGCTGAACATGCACGTGGCCGGCCTGGAGTCGATGGGCGCGAAGGTGCACATCGAGCACGGGTTCGTGATCGCCGAGGCGCCGCAGGGCCTGCACGGCGCGGAGGTCTGGCTGGACTTCCCGAGCGTCGGCGCGACCGAGACGATCATGATGGCCGCCGTCCTGGCCAAGGGCACGACCGTGATCGAGAACGCGGCGCGTGAGCCGGAGATCCAGGACATCGCCGCGATGCTGGTCGAGATGGGCGCGCAGATCGACGGCGCCGGGTCGCCGCGGATCGAGATCAACGGCGTGGACGGGCTGCTGCAGCCGGTCGACCACGTCGTCGTACCGGACCGCATCGTCACCGGGAGCTGGGCGTTCGCGGCTGCTATCACCAAGGGCGACGTGACGATCACCAACGGGCACGCGGAGCACCTCGAGCTGCCGCTGGACAAGCTGCACAAGGCGGGCGCGGAGATCAGCGTGCTCGAGCAGGGCTTCCGGATCCAGATGAACGACCGGCCGAGGTCGGTCGACGTCGTCACGCTGCCGTACCCGGGGTTCCCGACCGACCTGCAGGCGTTCTGCATCGCGATGAACGCGGTCAGCGAGGGCTCCGCGATGGTGACGGAGAACCTGTTCGAGGGCCGGTTCACGTTCGCGCAGGAGCTGACGCGGCTCGGCGCGCAGGTGCAGACCGACGGGCACCACGCGGTGATCCGTGGCGTGCCGAGGCTGTCGGGTGCGCCGGTCGTCGCGAGTGACATCCGCGCGGGTGCCGCGCTGGTGATCGCGGGTCTGGCGGCTGAGGGTGAGACGTTGGTCTCGGCAGCGCACCACGTGCACCGTGGCTACACGGACTTCGCGGGGAACCTGCGCAGGCTGGGTGCGGACGTCACCGTGGAGCCGGACGACGCAGAGCTGTACTGGAACTGAAAGAGGAGCCCGCGCCCCCGAAGCGGCTTCGCCGGACGAGCTGCCGGTGACCGGCGGGTAGCTGCCGGGGCAGGTTAGGGTCGTGCGCATGACTGAGCGCGTGATCAAGCCTGTGGGCCGTGGGTTCCTGTTCCTCGACTCGCACCCTGCGGGTTGTGAGCAGCTGGTGCGGGACCTCACCGCGCAGGTCGAGGCCCGGACGCCGAGCAAGAACCCGACAGCCCTGGTGATCGGCTCGAGCTCCGGCTACGGACTCGCGGCGACGATCGCCGGGCTCGCGCGGTACGGCGTCGACGGCGTCGGCGTGAGCTTCGAGAAGGGGCCGGCCCGGCGTACGGCCACTGCCGGCTGGTACCGCACGGCGGCGACCGCCGCGTACGCGGACAGCGTCGGCCGGAAGTTCCACTTCCTCAACGCCGACGCGTTCGCGGACACCACCAAGGACGAGGTGCTGGACCTGGTCGCCAAGGAGTTCGGCGCGGTCGACTACCTGATCTACAGCGTCGCCGCGCCGCGCCGCGTCGACCCGCGCACCGGTACGACGTACCAGTCGGCGCTGAAGACGATCGGTGCGCCGTACACGACCAAGAGCATCGCGTTCGAGGACGGCGAACCGTTGCTGACCGAGGCGAGCCTCGACGTCGCGACCGACGAGGAGATCGCCGAGACCGTCCAGGTGATGGGCGGCGAGGACTGGACCCGCTGGGTCGACGCGCTGGCCGAGCGCAAGCTGCTGAACGACGGGTTCAGCACGGTCGCGCTGACCTACATCGGCAGCGAGCTGACCGGGCCGATCTACCGGCAGGGCTCGATCGGTGCGGCCAAGGCGCACCTGGAGGAGACGGCCAAGACGCTGTCCGGGCGCGACGGCGTGCGCGCCTTCACCTCGGTCAACGGCGCGGCCGTCACGCAGGCGAGCTCGGCCATTCCCGGCATTGGCCTGTACGTCAGCCTGCTGCACAAGGTGCTCGGCGAGAAGATGCAGACCCCGATGCAGCAGTCGATCGCGCTGTGGGACCAGCTGACCGGCGAGACCACGCCCGACCTGGACGACGAGGGTCGTCTGCGCCTCGACCGCTGGGAGCTCGACCCGGCCGTGCAGGCCGCGGTGAAGGAGCAGTGGGACGCCGTCACCCAGGACAACATCGCGACCGTCGCCGACGCGGCCTGGTTCTTCGCCGAGGTCCGCCGGTTGTACGGCTTCGACGTGGACGGCGTCGACTACGACGCCGAGACCGAGGTCGACGTGGAGTGGCCCCAGGCCTAGGCCGTAGACCCAGGCGGTAGACCCAGGCCGGGCCCGGGCGGTTCAGCAGCCGCGGCTCTCCGCGGCCTTCTTGAGGTCGGCGAGCCAGGCTTCGAGGCCGTAGCCGAGCATCTGGGTGGCCAGGGCCGGGTCGGCCTCGACCTGGGCGCCGGTCCAGGTCTCCTCGGTGCGGACGAGGACGCCGTCGCGGACCTTGGTGAAGTTCCAGACGTGGGTGCCGTTGTCGATCCGCAGTCCCTCGCCGACGGCCGGTCCGGTCCAGCGCAGGCAGGACTGGTGCCGGAGTTGCTGGACGGTCGACGTGATGCTCAGCGTCGTCGCCGGAGTGCTGGGCGTCGCCGGTGCCGGCGTGGTCCAGCGGAACTGCGAACCCTTCCGGAGCGGGCGGTGGTCGAGCCGCCGGATGCTGGTGACGGGAGCCTGCCAGGCCGACCAGCGCTCGACCTTGGTCTGGAGCTTCCAGATCGTGCTCAGTGGCGCCTCGATGACGGCCTCGGTCCGGTAGCGGATCTTCGCGGCCGGATCGACGCCCTGGCCCTGGCAGGTGAGCGGGGCGGGCTGCGGCGTTGCCGCCTGCGCCGGTACGGCGGTGGCGCCGAGCAGACCGGCGACGGCGAGCGGAAGGGCGATCAGGGCGGTGCGGATCATCGGTTGCTCCTCGGTTTGTTATGGCATCTCGTTCTGGTTAGAAGGTATAACCAAAAGGAGTGAAGGTCAATAGGGTTCGTGATAGGTTCTCACCAGAACGAAGGAGGGTCGATGCCGGAGACCAGCAGCCCGCGCGAGCGCTACCGCACGCAGGTCCGCGACGAGATCAAGCAACGCGCCCGCGAGCAGATCGCCACCGCCGGCCCGTCCGCGCTGTCGCTCAACGCGATCGCCAAGCTGATGGGCATGAGCGGACCGGCCCTCTACCGGTACTACGCCGGACGCGACGACCTGATCACCGAGCTGATCCGCGACGCGTACCGCAGCCTCGCCGACACCCTGCGGACGGCGTACGACGGCGGAGCCGACCTCGCCGGTCTGGCGCTCGCCGTCCGGGAGTGGGCGATCGCCGACCCCCAGCGGTACTTCCTCATGTACGGCACGCCGGTCCCCGGCTACCACGCGCCGGACGACGTCACCGAGATCGCGAACGAGATCATGACGACGCTGCTCGACGCCTCCGGCGCACTACCGACCGGGCCCGAGACAGCGTTCGACCGCCATCTCGAGACCCACCGCGACTGGATCGGCGACCATCCCGCGCCAACCCCGGTCCTGCACCGGGCGCTGTCCTTCTGGACCCGCATGCACGGCGTACTGTCCCTCGAGCTCGCCGGCCACTTCACCGGCATGAAGCTCGACCCCGCCCTGCTGTTCGCCGCCGAGGTCGACAACCTGCTGCGGCCCTAGAGCGGCTTGAACGACACCATTTCGAGGACGAGCTCGCCGGCTTCGTCGGAGGCGCCCAGGTCGACGGTCGCCGAGATGCGCCAGTCGTGGTTGCCCTCGGGGTCGTCGATGATCTGCTGGACCTCCCAGTAGCCCGGGTGCTCCTCGACCATGAACAACGCTGGCCCCCGCGCGGCCGGGCCCGTGCCGATGACCTCGTGCTCGGCGTAGTACGTCGTACCGGCCTCTGCCCAGCGGCCCGCGTCCCAGCCGGACTCGGTGTCGAGCTGGCCGAGCTCGGCCCAGCGGTGCAGGGCGACGAGCTCGACGCGGCGGAACATCGCGTTGCGGACCAGGACGCGGAAAGCCCTGGTGTTCAAGGTGATCCGGCGCGGGCCGAGCGGGACCGGCGCGGCCACGATCTCTGACGTCGTCGGGTTGGTCAGCTCCTCCCACTCGTCGAGCAGGCTGGAGTCGGTCTGCCGGACGACCTCGCCGAGCCACTCGATCAGGTCGGTGAGGTCCTCGTTCGCCTTGTCCGTCGGCACGGTCTGGCGCAGCGCCTTGTACGCGTCGCTGAGGTAGCGCAGCATGATGCCCTCGGAGCGCGCGAGCCCGTAGTACTGGACGAACTCGCCGAACGTCATCGCCCGCTCGAACATGTCCCGGACCACCGACTTCGGCGACAGTCCGGCCTCGGCGATCCACGGGTGGGTCTGCCGGTAGATGTCCAAAGTTGCCTCGAGCAACTCTTCGAGCGGTTTCGGCCAGCTGATCTCGTCGAGCAGCTCCATCCGCTCCTCGTACTCGATGCCGTCGGCCTTCATCGACTGCACGGCCTCGCCCTTGGCGTGGTGCAGCTGCGCCATCAGCACCGCGCGCGGGTCCTCCAGCGTCGCCTCGACCACCGACACGACGTCCAGCGCGTACAGGGGATCCTCGGGATCGAGCAGGTCCAGCGCCGCCAGCGCGAACGTCGACAGCGGCTGGTTCAGCGAGAAGTCCTTCTGCAGGTCGACCGTCAGCCGCAGCGACCGGCCGAACTCGTCGGGCTCGTCCAGCCGCTCGACGACGCCGGCGGTGAGCAGCGTGCGGTAGATCTGGATCGCGCGCCGGATCAGCCGGACCTGCGCCCGGGCGTCCTCGTGGTTGTCCTGCAGCAGGTGCCGCATGCTCGCGAACGCGTCGCCGTCGCGGGCGATCACGTTCAGCAGCATCGCGTGGCTGACCCGCATCTTCGACTGCAGCGGCTCGGGCTCGGCCGCGACCAGCCGGTCGAAGGTGTCCTCGCCCCAGGTGACGAAACCCTCCGGCGGCTTCTTCTTCTGCACCCGGCGCTGCTTCTTCGGGTCGTCACCGGCCTTCGACATCGCCCGGACGTTCTCGATCACGTGGTCGGGTGCCTCGACGACGACGGTGCCGGAGGTGTCGTACCCCGCCCGGCCCGCGCGGCCGGCGATCTGGTGGAACTCGCGGGCCTTGAGGATGCGCTGCCGGCGGCCGTCGTACTTGCTCAGAGCCGTCAGTACGACGGTGCGAATGGGCACGTTGATGCCGACGCCGAGGGTGTCGGTCCCGCAGATCACCTTCAGCAGCCCGGCCTGGGCGAGCTGCTCGACCAGCCGCCGGTACTTCGGCAGCATGCCCGCGTGGTGCACGCCGATGCCGTGCATGACGAGGCGCTGCAGCGTCTTGCCGAAGCCGGAGCTGAACCGGAAGTGCCCGATCAGCTCCTTGATCTTGTCCTTCTCCTCCTTCGTGCAGACGTTGATGCTGGTCAGCGCCTGTGCGCGTTCCAGCGCCGAGGCCTGGGTGAAGTGCACGACGTACACCGGCGACTGGTGCGTGACCAGCAGCTCCTGGAGCGTCTCGTGCAGGGGAGTGGTGACGTACTTGTAGACCAGCGGGACCGGGCGCTCGGCCGAGGAGACGATGGCGGTCGGCCGGCTCGTACGACGGCTGAGGTCGACCTTGAACCGCTCGACGTCGCCGAGCGTCGCCGACATCAGGATGAACTGGGCGTTCGGCAGCTCGAGCAGCGGGACCTGCCAGGCCCAGCCGCGGTCGGGCTCGGAGTAGAAGTGGAACTCGTCCATCACGACCTGGCCGACGTCGGCGGCCGAGCCCTCGCGCAGCGCGACGTTGGCCAGCACCTCGGCGGTGCAGCAGATGATCGGGGCGCCGGGGTTGACCGAGGCGTCGCCGGTCAGCATGCCGACCTTGTCGGCGCCGAAGACGTCGCAGAGCGCGAAGAACTTCTCCGAGACCAGCGCCTTGATCGGCGCGGTGTAGAAGCTGCGCTTGCCGTGCGCCAGGGCGGCGAAGTGCGAGCCGGTCGCGACCAGGCTCTTCCCGGACCCGGTCGGGGTGGACAGGATCACGTTCGACCCGGTCATCACCTCGATCAGCGCTTCCTCCTGCGCGGGGTACAGCGTGATGCCCTGCGCGCCCACCCAGGTGGCGAAGGCGTCGTACAGGGCGTCAGGTTCGGTGGAGTCCGGCAGGTTCTCGGTCAGCGTCATCGGTTCCATTGTCCCGCATCGTTGCGGTCGTCCCGTCGAGGATGCCGGCCTCGATGTCGGCCAGCTTGGTGACGAAGTCCGCGATCGTCTCCAGCTCGGCCGCCGTGTAGCTCTCCATCAGGGCCCCGAGCGCCCGCAGGCGCGGGTTGTTCTCCTGGTCGAGCCACTCGGTGTTGAGCGAGATGGTGACGCGGCGGCGGTCCTCGATGCAGCGCTCCCGGACGACGTACCCGGCGCGCTCCAGCCGGTCGATCACGCCGGTGATGGTGCCGGACGAGCTGAGCCCGGTCAGCTTGCCGAGCTCGCCCGGGCTGAGCGGACCGTGCAACCGCAGCAGGTTGACGAAGCTCGCCTCGTACGTGCTGAGCGGCAGCCCTGCCTGTACGCCGACCTCGTGGTCGAACCGGGCGGCCGCGGCGGCGTGGCGGACGGTGGCGGCCAGGAGCGTGCGGCACAGCGGAGACGGCTCGCTTGTCATCGGCGGATCCCTTCACTAGTCTGTCGCCCGAACGAGTGTGTCGTCCCAACGACATACTCGTCACGGCGACCTTGTCGCTCACCTGTCAGTTTACGGCGCGACCCTCGGGAGTACGGCAGTGACCGCAGAGACCTCAGTCCCACCCGCCACCGGCCAGGCGCCGTACCCCCGTCGCTGGATCGCGATGGCCGTACTGATCCTGGCCTTCATGCTCGACCTGGTGAACGTCACGATCGTGAACGTCGGCCTGCCGGCGATCCAGCATGATCTCGGCGCGACGCCGGCCCAGCTGGAGTGGATCTCGGCCGCGTACCTGCTCGCGTTCGCGGCCGCGCTGATCACCTTCGCCCGGCTCGGGGACCTGGCCGGCCGCAAGCGGGTCTTCCTGGCCGGGATCGCGGTGTTCGCGATCACCGGGGTGTGGTCCGGGCTGGCCGGGAGCGTGGAGGTGCTGATCATCGCCCGGGCCGCTCAGGGGCTGGCCGCCGCCGCGCTCGCGCCGCAGGTGATGAGCATTCTCTACACGTTGTTCCAGGGCCGGGAGCGGGCCGCCGTGTTCGGGATCTTCGGCATCATGGGCGGTGTCTCCCAGGCGGGCGGCCTGCTGCTCGGTGGCGTGGTGGTGACCGCGGACATCGCCGGGCTGGGCTGGCGGGCCATCTTCCTGGTGACCGTGCCGATGGCCGTCGTACTGCTGGCGGCCGGAGCGTGGCTGGTGCCCGAGAGCAGGGTGGTCGGTGGTCTCCGGCCGAAGTGGCTCGCCACCGCCTTCCTGACGGTGGGTCTGGTCGCGATCGTCTTCCCGCTCCTGGACGGCCGGACCTACGGCTGGCCGGTGTGGATCTGGTTCTGCCTGGTCGCCGGCATCGTGGCGCTCGCCGGCCTGGCTCTTGTCGAGCACCGGAAGAACCCCGCCGGCGCGCTGCTCCCGCTCGATCTGTTCAGGGTTCCGGTGGTCTCCCGCGGGCTGACGGTCCTGCTGCTGATCTTCGCGAGCTTCTCCGGGTTCCTGCTGATCCTCACCCTGTGGCTGCAGGGGAGTCAGGAGTACTCGCCGTTGGACGCCGGCGTCCTGATGGCTGCGTTCGCGGTGGGTGGTGTGGCCATGTCGCCGTTCACCGGGCGCCTGCTGGTCCGCTTCGGCCGAACGCTCATCCTGGTCGGGTGCTCGCTGGCGGGTGCGGGTGCGCTGGTCGTCCTGCTGGCGGCCCGGGCGGCGGACGGGCCGGTCGGTGCCTGGACGTTGGTGCCCGGGTTGTTCGTGATGGGCCTCAGCATGAACCTCGTCGTACCGACCCTGGCGACCTTGTTCCTGGCCGGAGTCCCGGCCGAGCTGGCCGGGGCCGGCTCGGGGGTCTTCAACACCGGCCAGCAGTTCGGCGGCGCGCTCGGCGTGGCCGGGATCGGCGCGATCTACTTCGCCGCGCTGGACTCGGGTGGTCCTCGGGCCGCGGTCACCGCGGGCACGCTGGCCGTCGCGTGCGGGCTCGTCGTCAGTGGGATCGTCGCCCTGACGATCCCGAAGATCTCCTTGACCGAGAGCTAAACCCGTTGCAGGAGGCAATCGGGCCTCGTACGGTGCAGCGCATGCCGGACGATCCCTACGGTGACGAGCAGCTCGTCGAGCTGTACGACGCCGACAACGAACCCCGCGACGACCATGCGTACTACCGGTCGCTCGCCGACCAGGTCGGGGCGACGACGATCATCGACCTCGGGTGCGGCACCGGTCTGCTGACGCGGGCGCTGGCCACCCCGGGCCGCCAGGTGGTCGGCGTCGACCCGAGTCCGACGATGCTCGGGTTCGCCCGGCGGCAACCGGGCGCCGACGCGGTCACCTGGATCGACGGCGACGCCACGGCGCTGCCCGGCGACGCGACGGCGGACCTCGTGATCAGCAGCGGGAACGCGATCATGCACGTCGAGGACCTGCGCGCGACGCTGAACCGGCTGACCGCGGTGCTGCGCCCGGGCGGGATGATCAGCTTCGAGACCCGCAACCCCGCCCGGCGGGCGTGGGAGCACTGGACCACCGGGGTGACCGAGCGGGAGACAGCGTTCGGGCCGCTGCGGGAGTGGATGGAGGTCACCTCGGTCGATCAGGGCCGGGTGACGTTCGACGCGTACAACGTGTTCGAGGACGGGCGCCAGGAGGTCTACACCAGCGTCCTGTACTTCCGGGAGGCCGAGGAGCTCGCGGCCGACCTGGCGGCGACGGGCTTCGAGGAGATCGCTCTGAGCGGCGGGTGGCACGGCGAGCCGCTCACGGCGGAGTCGCGGCTGATCGTCGTCAGAGCTGTGGGAACAGCGCGGAGATGAGGTCGGCCGGGTCCGCGGTCGCGGGCCAGTCGCTGACCTGACCGTCGCCCAGCTCGACGACCCGCCAGGCGCCGTCCGTACGCCGGATGACGTCGACGGTGACGAACGGGAGGGCCAGCTCGGCGACCAGCGGCTCGATCTCGATCAGGTCGAGGCCGGTGGGAAGGTCGTCGGGAGTGTCCGGGTGCGGCGTCGTCAGGACGCAGCGGCCACCGACCCACCAGGTGCGGGCCTCGGAGCCGGTGAACTGCTCGTACCGCCGTACGACGAAACCGCCGGTGAACGCGTCGTCGCGCAACTCCAGGAAGCGCGCGCCGATCCGCTCGACCGCGGCCTCGTCGGTGAGGTCGGGCAGGTAGCAGGCCCCGGGCCAGTAGTGCTTCATCGACTTCACGTAGTCCCGCAGGACGCCGGCGCCGCCGCCGAGGGCACGCGTCGCCTTCAGCAGCTCGATCAGGTCGTCGCCCTCGGTCCACACGGACTCCGGGGTGACGGTGCGCAGGCCCTCGTACCAGCCGGGCAGCTCGTGCGCTGCCTTGTACTCGTCAGGTGCCGTCCGCAGCTGAACACCGCAGGCTTCGAGACCACTGGCCATGGAGTCGTACTGATCGGCCGATAGCATCCATCCGCGGTAGACGGCGTCCTCGGCAGCAGGCAAGCGGAGAACCGCGTCACCTCTGACCAGGGCATCATGATCGACTCTCGCCACTGCGATTCCCAGAGCGCGCGCGGCCGCCGCCTGCGCGGCGAAGTGCGGATCGTCGCGCCGCGGATTCAGCGGGTCCCCGGGTACCAGCAGCATGCAACGCATTCTCCCGAACCCGGGCGGACTTCGCCTCTTCTTTCCGCGCGCCCGGCGGTCCGGGGCCCCTCGACTCCGGACCGCCAGGGGCCTTCAGTACGGCGCGTAGGCCCGCTGCACGGTCTGCTCCAGCTTGTTGCCCGCGGCATCGATCCGTTCAGAAGGGAGCCAGGTCAGCGGATTGCTTTTGACGGGGCAGCGGGGTTCTCGTCGGTCCAGCCCGAGGCGAGGACCACGCTCGCGCCCTGCTTGGGGCCGATGGACTCGGAGCTGAGGAGCCGCCCGGTGGTGGTGTCGACGACGTACCGGGTGCGGCCGTCGTTGAACAGGGTGGGCTCGGCGCCCGGCTTGCCGCCGGGGCCCGCCCAGTCATAGGTGAAGGCTGTGCCGGTCCGGCCGATCGGATCCTTCACGTTCAGCTCGTACTTGGTCCCGGGCAGCATCGACAGCACCCGCAGCGCCGCGCCGCGCAGCTTCGGCGGCGACGGCATCTCGAACAGCAACCGCCCGGCCGCGCTGAACATCTGGTAGTCGATCTCGCTGTCGGTCGCTCTCGGATCAGCCCCCGCGGCCAGCACCGCCCGCAGCTTGTCCGGGTCGGTCGGCAGCGCCTGGATCTGCTGCGCCGTGACCGGCTTGATCCCGCTCAGGTAGTACCCCGGCGGCACCTCGTCGAAGGTCATCTCGCGCACGACCGGCTCACCCGCCGCCATCGTCACCGGGTCGACCTCGTACGACAGCTGCCACGACCGCGGCGACCCCTGCGCCTTCCACTGCGCCGTGTCGGCCGGCGTGGCAGGCCGCGCCCCCAGGTCGACCCAGCCGAACCAGGACTCGACACCGGTCTGCATCGGCATCCAACTCTCGGTGATGTTCCGCCGCTCCAGCTTGTACGCCGGCTTGCCGACCGTGGTCGTCCCCCGCAGCTGCAGGCTCCGCACCCGGAAGTACTTGCCGGAGACCTTCTCGTTCTGCTCCTGCTTCACCGCGAGGTCCAGCAGCACCTGGCTAGCCGTCCTGAGCTGCGGCACCGACGTCGTACCAGGCACTGGGGCAGCGTCCGGCCCAGAGCCGGGGGAGAGCAGCACAGGCGTCGCCAACGCAACCAGCGCCACCGTCGCCGCAGCAGCGGTCAGCACGATCCCCACCCGGCCAGAACGCGTCGCGGCGTACCAGCGGCTGGCCCGGCTCGGCGGAGTCTCCTCAGCCCTGACCAGTGCCTCCAGTTCGCGCCGGGCCTTCGCCGTCGCCTCAGGCGTCGGCCCGGGCGGCTCGGGGAAGGCCGAGCGGAGCTTGTCGAGGTCGTCCATCTCAGTCCTCCTCCAGCTTGGTCGGGTCGGTGTCGCCCAGATGCTCCCGTACGACGCGTCTGGCGCGCGACAGCCGCGAGCAGACCGTGCCGTACGCGATCCCCAGTGCCGCCGCGACCTCGTCGTAGCTCAGTCCGCCGAGTGCGACCAGCATGAGCACCTCACGGTCCTTGCCGGACACCTTCGCCAGCCCGGCGGCGAGCTGGCGCCTGGCGCCCTCGGCAGTGACCTGCGCGGCGACCCGCTCCTCGTGCCCGCCGGACGGCAGGGGGAGGGGCAGCTTGGCGGTCGCCCGCCAGGCCCGGACCTCGTCACGCCGGTGCCGGCGGATCAGGTTGGTGGCGATCCCGTACAGCCAGGCCCGGACCACGCCACTGCGGCTGTCGAACCGGTCCCGCTGCCGGAACGCGATCAGGAAGGTCTCCGAGGACAGGTCGTCGGCGAGATCCGGCCCGAGCCGGCGGGCGACGTACGCGTGCACCTGCGGGAAGTACTTGTCGAAGATCAGCGTGAACCGGTCGGGGTTGCGCACCGTCGACTCCAGCAGACGTGCGTCCTCGTCGGGCACCACAGCTCGTACGGCGGCCGGACGGGCCGGCAACGCGACCGTTGCCAGCGCGAGGTCGGGGGTCATCGAGCTCCTCACTCGACCGGCCTGGGCAGGTCCCGCTGCGGGACCCGTGGCAGCGGTGCTGCCGTTCGGCTCACCCTGTTCTTGTCCGATGTCCCCAGAACCCTTCTCGTACCCCGACAGCCTGCCGCGACGTTGACGCGCGGGCGGGCCGGCCGGAGGACAGCCGAGGGAAACCGGTGGGCTACCGGCCGAGGAACCCCCGGGCGGCCGCCTCGTCCTTGGGCCAGACGTAGACCGACCAGCCGTCCTTGGTCCGGGCGGCGGTCGCCTTGATGCCGAGCTCCTTCAGCTTCGACACCGCGACCCGGGCCTCGTTGTACGACGTCGTGGTCCGGACGTCGACGAGCAGTCCGAACTTGTCCTTTTCGGCCGGGGAGTAGTCAGTACGGCGCACCAGCGAGCCGCCCTTGGGGCGTGAGAACGCCCAGCGGCACAGCAGCACCACCCCGCCGGTGAGGGCGATGGCGACCACGGGGAAGAGAAAGTACCGGTCGGCGAACACCCTCACAGTGTCTCCCGAAGAAAAAGATCGTGAGGTCTTGGCAACCTCCGGGGTCGCCGGGGAGTCTTTACCAACACACGCTGCAGTGCGGCCTCGGGGGCTGCCGGTAGAGCGGAGGGCACGGACATGATCGCACCGACCCCAAGCGCAGGTTCCGTCAACGACAACGTGGTCCGCCTGGCCGGACTGCTGGACGTCCGCTCGGTGGGCGTCGTTCGTCAACTGCTCAACGACCTGATAGACCGCACCGACGGCGACGTCGTGGTGGACCTGGAGGCGGTCGACGCGGTCGACGCCACCGGGCTCGGCCTGCTGGTCGCCACCCACCGCCGGACCCAGCTGCTCGGGCGCCGGCTCGTCCTGCGGCACCCGGTGCCGTCGGTGGTCCGCATCCTCGCGGTCACCCGGCTGCACCGGATTCTCGCGGTCGAGAGGACCCCCCTCCCGATCTCTGCCTAGGCCTCACCGCTGTGATCTAAGCCGCCCGTGACACCCGTCACGAGCTGCGGACTCACAAGGTCACACAGTCCTACTCTCGGGTACATGACCGCGAAGGACCGACCCTGGGTGATGCGCACGTACGCCGGCCACTCGTCGGCGGCCGAGTCCAACGCGCTGTTCCGGCGCAACCTGGCCAAGGGCCAGACCGGGCTCTCGGTCGCCTTCGACCTGCCCACGCAGACCGGCTACGACCCGGACCACGTGCTGGCCAAGGGCGAGGTCGGCAAGGTCGGCGTACCGGTCGCGCACCTGGGCGACGTCCGGGCGCTGTTCGACCAGATCCCGCTCGCGCGGATGAACACCTCGATGACGATCAACGCGACGGCGATGTGGCTGCTCGCGCTCTACCAGGTCGCCGCGCAGGAGCAGGGCGCGACGCCGGACGAGCTGACCGGGACCACGCAGAACGACATCGTCAAGGAGTACCTGTCCCGCGGGACCTACGCGTTCCCGCCGGACGCGTCGCTGCGGCTGACCACCGACCTGATCGCCTACACGGTGACCGACGTCCCGCAGTGGAACCCGATCAACATCTGCAGCTACCACCTCCAGGAGGCCGGCGCGACGCCGGTGCAGGAGCTGGCCTTCGCGCTGTCGACGGCGATCGCCGTCCTGGATCGCGTCCGCGACGGCGGCCAGGTGCCGCCGGAGCGGTTCGGCGACGTGGTGCAGCGGATCTCGTTCTTCGTCAACGCCGGCGTCCGGTTCATCGAGGAGACCTGCAAGATGCGGGCCTTCGTGCGGCTGTGGGACGAGATCTGCCGGAACCGGTACGGCGTGACCGACGCGAAGGCCCGGCGGCTGCGGTACGGCGTCCAGGTGAACTCGCTCGGCCTGACCGAGGCGCAGCCCGAGAACAACGTGCAGCGGATCGTGCTGGAGATGCTCGGCGTGACGCTGTCGAAGAACGCGCGCGCCCGCGCCGTCCAGCTGCCGGCCTGGAACGAGGCGCTCGGCCTGCCGCGCCCGTGGGACCAGCAGTGGTCGCTGCGGATGCAGCAGGTGCTCGCGTACGAGTCGGACCTGCTGGAGTACGAGGACATCTTCGACGGCTCGCACGTGATCGAGGCGAAGGTCGCCGAGCTGGTCGAGGGCGCCCGCGAGGAGATCGACCGCGTGCAGGCGATGGGCGGTGCGGTCGCCGCGGTCGAGAGCGGCTACCTGAAGCAGGCGCTGGTCGCGTCGCACGCCGAGCGGCGGCAGCGGATCGAGTCCGGCGAGCACGTGGTCGTCGGGGTCAACAAGTTCGAGAACACCGAGCCGTCGCCGCTGACCGCCGACCTGGACGCCGCGATCCAGACCGCTGACCCGGGCGCCGAGGCGGCGGCGCTGAAGTCGTTGGAGCAGTGGCGCTCCTCGCGTGACCCCTCGGCTGTCGACGAGGCGCTCTCGTCGTTGCGCGAGGCGGCCAAGGGGACGGACAACCTGATGCAGGCGACGCTGACCTGTGTCCGGGCCGGGGTGACGACGGGCGAGTGGTCCGGCGTACTGCGGGAGATGTTCGGCGAGTACCGGGCGCCGACCGGGGTGTCGGGCTCGGTCGGGGTGTCCGGTGCGGGAGCCGAGATCGCCGCCGTACGGACCAAGGTCGCGGCGACGGCCGAGGAGCTCGGCGGGCGGCTGCGGTTCCTGGTCGGCAAGCCCGGGCTGGACGGGCACTCGAACGGCGCGGAGCAGGTCGCCGTACGGGCTCGTGACGTCGGGTTCGAGGTGATCTACCAGGGCATCCGGCTGACGCCCGAGCAGATCGTGGCCGCCGCGGTCGCCGAGGACGTGCACTGCGTCGGCCTGTCGATCCTGTCCGGCTCCCACATGGAACTGGTCCCGCAGGTGGTCGCCGGGCTGTGCGCGGCGGGCCTGTCCGACGTACCGGTCGTGGTCGGTGGCATCGTGCCCGACGGCGACGCCCGCGCGCTGAAGTCAGCCGGCGTCGCCGCCGTCTACACCCCGAAGGACTACGACCTGACCGGCATGATGGCCGACGTCGTCGACGTCATCCGCCGCGCGCACGGTCTCTAGCCCTGGGCCTGCTTGGCCCTGATCAGGTCCTCGACGTCCTTCGGGAGCGTGGTCTCGAAGTCGAGCAGCTTGACCCAGCCCGGCGTCAAGGTGATGCGGACCATCTGGTCGTAGAGGTCCTTCACGCCGGCGGTCCAGTCGACGTGCTGCTCGTCCGTCATCACCTTCTTGCCGGAGACGACGTACTCCTCCGGTACGCCGTCCTCGAGCTGCAGCTCGACGCTGCCGCGGATCAGCAGCACCTTCGGTGGGAAGGCCGCCTTGTCGATGGTGAGGGCGACCCGCGGGTTCTTGCGCAGCGCCTTGACCTTGGCGGACTTCGGGATGGTGAAGCTCTGCAGCTTCTCGCCGTCGAAGTGGAAGCCGATCGGGATCACCCGCGGCTCGCCGTTGAGGGCGACGTAGGAGAACCGGGCCGGCTGGTCGCCGAACAGCAGTTGCTGCGCGTACGGCTTGGCCAGGATCTCGGCGATCTCTTGCTGGTTCATCGTGGTGGTTCCTTGTCTGTTGTTCGGCGCTTGTACGAGGGGGACGAGGCTGCTCGGCGGCTCTCGACATCGCTAGGTTGGGGAAATGCCGGAAACTTTTGCGCTCGGGGCCGGACAGGTCGAAGTCGGCGACGACGGGGCGGTCTCGGCCGTGCAGCACCCGGTGCGCGGGCACTCGATGCTGCTCTCGGACGGTGCGTGGCACGACCCGACGCACCACTGGGGCAAGGGGTTCGTGATCACGTCGGCCGGGAGCTTTCGCTTCGACGCTCCTTCGTTTACTCGCTGGCGGTCGAGTGGGATCGACCTGCTGTACCGCTTCGGGCCGCTGGAGCTGCGGGTCGGCAGGCGGTTCGGGGAGCGGTGGACCGAGACGTACGAGCTGCGCAACACCGGTGCGTCCTCCTTGGACCTTGGTTCTATTGCAGTCAGTACGCCGTGGCGCGACCTCTACAGCTCCAGCCGCGAGAGCCTGCGCGGCGCCGTACACGCTCATGTGTGGACCGGTGGTGCCGACTCCTGGGTCTGGGCGCAGCCGATGGACGGCAGTGGGCCCGGTCTGGGCCTGCGGCTGATCGAGGGCGAGCTGTGGGCGTACTCGGTCGAGTCGCGCGACGCCGAGACCAGCAGCAACAGTCGCGGGCACCTCTACCTGCACGTCACGGACCACGCTCGGGCGCCGCATGCTCTGGGCGGGCAAGAGCCTGTGGTGCTCGCGCCTGGTGAGTCCTACCGGTGGACCTGGCAGCTGGAGTGGTTCGACTCACTGGCCGACTTCCGGACGAGCTGGCAGCCGCTGGTCTCCGCACCTGAGCTGGCCGGCCTGGTCGGCTCGTCGCTGGCGCTGTCGCTTGCTGATGGGGTCACCGGGCCTCCAGCTGTCGTTGGTGACGCGCCGGGGGTCGTCTACGCCGAGGTCACCGACGGCAAGGTCCGCTCTCGCGTCGGCCTGCTCTTCCACGACCCGTTGCGCGAGATCGTCGAGCGCCGGATCCGGTTCGTCCTCGACCACCAGCGTCCGGTCGAGCTGAGCGACAGCCGGCGCTTCTCCTTCGTCCCGTACGACGCACGCACGGGTCTGCGCCTGCTGTCCGGCGGCTGGCGCGACTGGTCCGACGCGCGGGAGCGGATCGGCACCGCGCTGCTTCTACAGGAGGCGCGTGACCGCGGGTGGGGCTCGCGCGCCGAGCTGGACGAGGCTCTCGCCGGCTATCAGGAGTTCGTTGCCGAGCACCTGGTCGCGGCGGACGGCACGGTCGCCGACGACAGCCTGCACGAGAGCCGGACCCGCCTCTACAACTTCCCGTGGTTCGCCCGCTTCCTGCTCGGCCAGGGCGACGTCGACGGCGCGGTCCGCATCCTCGACCGGTACTACGCGCTCGGAGGCGACCACTTCCTCGCCTTCGACCTCGGCCCGCTGCTGCGTGCGTTGGCCGCTGTGACCTCTGCGGAGACCGCGTCGCGGATGCGGGAGCACCTGCGCCGGCACGCGGCCGCCTTCATCGAGTACGGCGACGACCTGCCGCCGCACGAGGTCAACTACGAGCAGTCGATGGTCGCACCGCTGCTGGAGCTGCTGCTGGCGGCGTACGAGGAAGGCATGGTGCCGCTGGAAGAGCTGACTCTTCGGCTGCCCTGGCTGACCGCGTTCGCCGCCGACCAGCCCGACGTACGCCTGCGGCACGTCCCCATCCGCCACTGGGACGGCTACTGGTTCGGTCTGCTGAGGCTGTGGGGTGACGTGTTCCCGCACTACTGGTCCGTGCTCAGCGCGGCGGTCTACCTGACCTGGCCGACCGACGAGCTGCGCCCTGCAGGGGAGGCGATCCTCCGGGCCAACCTGGCCAACTTCCACCCCGACGGCACGGCCACCTGCGCGTTCGTCTACCCGAGCGCGGTCAACAACCTGCCCGCCCACGTGGCTGACCCACTCGCCAACGACCAGGACTGGGCACTGGTCTACGCGCTGCGCCTAGGCCTGACCTGAGGGCAGCTTGGCGAAGGCGCGCACGGTAGAAGTGGCCAGCCCGGCGATCCGCGGGGGAGCGGCGGTGAAGATCGCACCGGTCGGCGGCAGTTGCTCCAGGCCCGTGAGGTGCTCGACGATCGGCAGCCCGGCCGCGAGCAGCAGCGTGTGCGACGGCCGGGTGCCGTCGGTCATGTCGTCGATGTTGGCCGCGTCGATCCCGACCAGCACGGCGCCCGCGCCGATCAGGTGCTCGGCCCCGTCCCGGGTGAGGAAGTGCGCGTCCTCCACGTACTGCGGGGTGCCGAAACGGGCGTCGTCCCCGGTGTGCAGCAGCACCGCCTTGCCGGCGACGTCGTACGGCGCCAGCACGGCCGCGTCGACACCGAACCGGTCGCCGTCCACCCGGACCAGCACCGCGGGCAGGTCGACGAGCCGGTCGAGCGGGAAGCCGGTGAGATCGTGCCCGTCGGGGTAGCGGTGGTAGGGACTGTCCAGGTACGTCCCGGTGTTCGCGACCATCGAGATGCTGCCGATCTCGAACTCGGTGCCCGGCGCGTAGAGCTCCCTCGACGCCTCACGGGTCAGGTGCAGACCGAGTTCCGGGCGGGGCAGGTTCGGCAGGGTGACCATGCCTTCGTGGATCACGTGGTTCAGCTCGACGTACATGAGTCCCATCCTCACCCATCCCGATCGGCCGCCGTACCGAAGCCCTCGTCATGATCAGCAGACGAGGCGTGCTCGTGGGTGGCTCCGCCTTGCTCGCCGGACTGGCTGCTTGCTCGGAGCCGTCCTCGCGTTCGGCCGGCGGGA
Organism: Kribbella sp. DT2; assembly: GCF_049844575.1. NCBI lineage: Bacteria > Bacillati > Actinomycetota > Actinomycetes > Propionibacteriales > Kribbellaceae > Kribbella > Kribbella sp. DT2. Next base: position 911,671 of record NZ_JBNCLH010000003.1, read on the forward strand.
CGCAGGAGATCCGGTACGGCGACGACGACTCGCAGGTCGCTGACCTCTACCTTCCGCCGGGCTCTGAGAAGGTCCCCGCGGTCGTGGTGATCCACGGCGGCTTCTGGATGAGTGGGTACGGCAAGGAGCTGGCCACGCCGCTGGCCGAAGACCTGGCCAAGAGCGGCGTCGCGGGCTACGCGATCGAGTACCGGCGGGTGGGCAACGGTGGTGGCTGGCCGATGACCTTCGACGACGTCGCGGCGGCGATCGACGCGTTGGCCGATCAGCCGCGGGTCGCTGTCGATCAGGTGGTCGCGGTGGGGCACTCGGCCGGCGGCCACCTCGCCGTCTGGGCAGCCGGCCGGACTGGACGCGTGGTGTTGAAAGGCGCGGTCTCCCAGGCCGGAGTGCTCGACCTGGTGAACGCGTACGACGCCCAGGTCGGTGGTGACGCGGTAGTGCAGCTGATGGGCGCCACACCGACCGAGGACCAGAAGCGGTACGCCTCAGCATCGCCGTACGAGCAGCTGCCGTTGAAGGTTCCGGTGGCTCTGGTGCACGGCACTCGCGACGGCCAGGTGCCGCTGGACCAGAGCCAGCGGTACCTGGCTGCCGCGAAGAAGGCAGGTGGAGCTGTGGCCCTGACCGAGCTGCCCGGCGTCGGGCACTTCGAGCTGATCGACCCGAAGCACGACGCCTGGGCCGCCTGCCGCAAGGAGACCCTGCGGTTGCTACAGCGTTAGCTCGGGCAGCAGCTTGCGGAAGCTGTCCATTACGTGGCCGTGCAGGCTGGTGCCGTAGGAGATCCGGGTCGCCCCAGCCGCCACGAGCTGCGCCGCGGTCGGTCCGTCTGGAGCGGCGTGCGCGTTGAGCGGGCCGCCGATGCCTTCCTTGAGCTCGGCGATCGACTCCACCGGCGCGAAGATCGGGTACACGCAGTCCGCACCGGCCCTGCGGTAGGCCCGGCCACGGGCGATCGCGTCGGCGACCGTTCCACCGTGCAGGAACGTGTCGATCCGCGCGTTGACCACCAGATCGGCGCCGGCGACCTCCCGTACGCCGGCCAGGTAGTCCGCGTGCCGCTCCGGCGTCGTCAGACCGCTTCCGGTCGAGTCCTCCAGGTTGCAGCCGGCCGCTCCGGTCTCCAGCAACCGCTCCGCGAACTCCCGTGGGCTCAGCCCGTACCCGGCCTCCATGTCCGCGGTGACCGGTACGTCGACCGCCCGGACGATCCGGGCGACCAGCGTGAACATCTCGGCCGCAGGGGTCAGCTGGCCGTCGTCGTACCCGATCACCCGGGCTGCCGCCCCGCTGCTGGTCGCCACCGCCGGGTAGCCGCTCTCGGCGACGATCCGGGCGCTGACCGGGTCCCACGCGTTCGGCAGGACCAGTGGAGTGTCGCCGTGGTGCAGTGCCCGCAGGCTCTCCGCATGGCTCATCGTTGCCTCAGCTCGGGGAGTAGTGGCCGGGCTCCAGGCGGCCGGTGACACCGATCCGGTTCCAGGCGTTGATGCAGATGATCAGGCTGATCAGCTGGGCCAGCTCCTTGTCGGCGAACTGCTCGGCGGCCGCGTCGTACACCTCGTCGGGCACCTGGTCCACGCTGATCAGCGTGATTGCCTCGGTCAGGGCCAGCGCGGCCCGCTCCTGCTCGGTGAAGAACTTGCCGGCCTCACGCCACGCGGCGACCAGGTGCAGCCGCTGCTCGGTCTCGCCCTCGTGCCGGGCGTCCAGGGTGTGCATGTCGAGGCAGTAGGCGCAGCCGTTCAGCTGCGAGGCGCGGATCCGGACCAGGTGGGCAAGCAGCGGGTCCAGACCGGTCGCGGACTGCGCGTCCAGCGCGATCATCGCCTGGTAGAACTCGGGGGCCAGTGAGGCCACCTTCACCCGTCGCTTCGTCGTTGTGCTCATAGCGCCACGCTAGTCGCGAACCGGCCCGGGGGTATGGTCCATTTCCATGACGGATGGAAGGGCCAATTCAGAGGCGGGAGCGGACCTGCACCTGGATCTGACGGGCAGCCGCGGCCGCGCTGACCTGGTCGCCGCCCTGCACACCTCGATCCGCAGCGGCCGGCTCGTCCCCGGGACCCGGCTGCCGTCGTCCAGGACGCTCGCGAAGGACCTGGGCATCGCCCGGAACACCGTCGCCGACGCCTACGGCCAGCTGGTCGCCGAGGGCTGGCTGACCGCGCGCCAGGGCTCCGGCACGGTCGTCGCAGGCCGCCCCGGTGTGACTCCGCCCCCGGCGCCGACGACACCGCCTCCGGCCCGCCGCTTCCGGTACGACCTCCGGCCCGGTTCGCCTGACGTTGCCACCTTTCCCCGGACCGAGTGGCTGGCAGCCGCGCGTAAGGCGCTCTCGGCAGCCCCGAACGACGCCTTCGGGTACGGCGACCCGCGCGGCCGCCCAGAGCTCCGCCGGATGCTGGCCGACTACCTGGCCCGGGCCCGCGGCGTCCACGCCGACCCCGAGCGCATCCTGATCTGCTCCGGCTACGTCCAGGCCCTCAACCTGCTCAGTGAAACGCTGCGCAACCAGGGCGCCACGACGATCGGGGTCGAGGAGTTCGGCTACAGCCTGCACTGGGACGTGATCAGGACGCGGGGTCTGACCGCGGCACCGATCCCTGTCGACGAGTACGGCGTACGGACTGATCAGCTGACCGGTCAGGCCGTGCTGCTCACTCCTGCCCACCAGATGCCGACCGGCGTACCGATGGTGGCGGAGCGGCGTACGGCGGCGCTGGAATGGGCCCGCGAGACCGGCGCGGTCCTGATCGAGGACGACTACGACGGTGAGTTCCGCTACGACCGGCAGACCGTCGGCGCGCTGCAGACGCTGGACCCCGAGCGCGTCGTCTACACCGGTACGGCGAGCAAGAGCCTCGCGCCCGGGCTGCGACTGGCCTGGATGGTCGCGCCGCAGCGTCTGATGGAGCCGCTGCTCGCCGCGAAGCGCACCGCGGACCTGCAGACCGCCACGCTCGAACAGCTGATCCTGGCCGAGTACATCGAGTCAGGCCACTACGACCGGCACGTACGACGGTCGCGGCTGCACTACCGCCGTCGCCGCGACCGCCTGGTCGAGCTGCTCGGCGTGCGGGCGCCCGGCGTACGAGTGGCTGGCATCTCAGCCGGGCTGCACGTTCTGCTCGACGTACCAGGAGACGCGCAGGACATGGTCGACCGGGCTGCCCGCCAGGGGCTCGGTGTGGCCAACCTCAACTCGTACCACTTCAACGATGACTCGACCCGCCAGGCACTCGTCGTCGGCTACGGCACGCCGCCGGATCACGCGTACTCCGGCGCCTTGGACCTGCTCTGCCAGGTGCTAGGCGTTCTTGACTAGCGACAGGACCTCGTCGGCGCAGCCCCACGACAGGGTGACGCCCGAGCCGCCGTGGCCGTAGCAGTGCACGACGGTCTGGTCGCCGTTGCGCACGCTCTCGCAGCGGACGGCCGGACGAGCCGGCCGCAGACCGACGCGGTGCTTGATGACCTTGGCCTGCTCGAGCTCCGGGATGTGCACGGCTGCCCTGGCGAGGATCGCCTGCGCTGTATCGGGCCGGGCCGCCAGGTCCCAGCTGTCGGGCTGGCTGGTGCCACCGATGACGATGTCGTTCGACCGCGGTACGACGTACGTGAGGTCGGTCGGGCTCTCGTCGGCCAGCAGCCACTCGGTCAGGCCGAACTGCTCGACGGTCAGGACCTGCCCGCGGACCGGTGTGACGGTCGGGTCGCCGGCGGTGAGCCGGGCACCGAGTCCCGCGCAGTTCACGACGACGTCGGCCGTGTTGGGCAGGGCTGAGAGCGCGGAACGGGTCAGCGAGCCGCCGGCAGCCTCCAGCCGCTTGACCAGGTACTGCAGGTAGAGCGGCATCTCGACGATCGGCGTGGTGAACGACCAGCCGTCCTTGAACCCCTTCGGCGGCGCCCCGATCCGCTCGAGGTCGCCGAGCACGTCGGCCCACGCGGGGGCCGGCGTCGACTGGGTCAGGTACTCCCGCCCGTGCCGCAGCTGAACCGACGGCTCCCGCTCGGCGAGCTCCACCAGTTCGCCGTACGTCGTCCGGGCCCAGCCGGCGACCCGCTCCGCCGGAGCCGACAGGAACGGGTACCAGATCGCGGCAGCCACCGCCGACGTCGTCTCCAGCGGCAGGTCCCGCGCGAACACCCCGACGTCGTACCCGGCCTCAGCCAGCCGGACGGCCGAGCTCAGCCCGATCACGCCGGCACCCACTACGATCACGCGCATCCACAGATTGTCACCTGTTCACCACTGTCCCCGCCAGTCACAGGGCTCAGCGCAGGTCTACGGCGAGCGAGTAGAGCCGGGTGGTCTGGGTCGGTCCGTCGTTGTCGTCCGACAGCAGGAAGAGCTGGCGACGGCCGCCCGGCAGGTAGCCGCCGAGGGCCAGGGCCTCGACGTTGTCGAGCAGCGGGTTCGGCTGCGGCTGCTTGGCGACCGCGCCCGACGGCGGGCAGTCGACCAGGTCGAACAGCAGCTTCTTCTGGACGAAGTCCTTCGCGGGAGCGGCCGCGATCGACTCACGCTTGCTGACATCCGGGGCGTGTTTGGTGGAGACCGAGAAGACCCGGATCGTGTTGCCGACGTCCGGGACGAACGTGCGCTCCATCGACACGAGCTGGTCGCGGCCGGCGACCGCCAACTCGACCAGGCTCAGGCCCGGGTCGGTCTGGTACGCGAGCTGGCCGACCGGCTTGTAGCCGTGGCCCGGCAGGCCGGCGTACCGGATGATGCGGTTGCGGTTGGCGCCGTCGGGGCTGAGCGGGCTCTCCATTCCGGCGTACAGGGAGAAGCCGTCGGGGCTCACGGCGAGCGACTCGAAGGTCGCGTTGCTCGTCGCCTGACCGGCCGGCGCGACCTGGAAACGTGCGGGGATCGGCAGCTCGCCGATCTGCCGGCCGTCGGAGAGACGGAAGCGCCGGATGGTGGGCTCACGCTCCGACGTGGCCAGGATGGTCCGCTCGCCGCGCTCGACGACCAGGCCTTCGCCGTCGAAGTCGGCTCCCGTGTACGGCGTACCGTCGGGCCGCCGCAAGATGGTCATTCCGTCGACGGAGACCGTCGGCCTGCCGCTGATCCGCAGGTCGAAGACCCGGGCCGGGCTGGTCTGCACGTTGTCCACCAGCGCGACCGCGTGGCCGGGCCTGGTGACGTTGAGCGCGGACAGGCCGGAGACCTTCTGCCCGGCGTACGTCGTCTTGTCCAGGCTGTCGGTGAACCCGAGGAAACGCGCGTCGCGCGAGCAGCTGCCACCGTGACCGGGGTGCCCGGTCGCGGCGGCGGTCAGCGGTGCTGCCAGGGACGCGAGAACGACGGCCGCGGCGAGGGTGGACTTCACGCGCATCGGGAAACCTCCGGGACGAGGGCAGGGCTGCCGAAGAACTTACTCCACGACCGGCGACCGGCAGGTTGACCGCCGCGTAACGCGGCGGATCCGCAGCGGAAACACCGGCCGGAGAAGCTCTGCGGCATGGACAACCTGTTTCGGTCGCTCGACACCGACCGCGCCAACGTGGTCTGGAAGTGGAAGCTGCTCGAGGAGCTGCGGCAGTCGGGGCTGCGCGGCGACGACCCACGGGTCGAGCGCGCCATCGGGAACGCCCTGGCCGAGGGCCGCCCCTTCCAGCCGGGACAGCCGGAGTGGCTCGACCCCAACCAGTTCACCGAGGTCCTGCGGGAGCCTGTCGTTCGGCGTGCGCTGGAGGGCGACCTCGTGGTGCCGCCGACGGAGTTCCAGGAGTTCAGCCGTGCGGTCGAGAAGATCTACACCGACCTGCTGCCGGACCGGTCGGGTGAGGTCGCGGGATACATCCCGACGCTGAAGAAGGCGCCTCCGAACCGGTTCGGGATCGCGGTCTGTACGGCGGACGGCCAGATGTACCAGATCGGCGACGCGAATGCCGGCTTCAGCATCCAGTCGACCTCCAAGCCGGTCAGCTACGCGATGGCGCTGGAGCAGCTCGGTGCGCGTGAGGTGCACACCTGGGTCGGCCAGGAGCAGAGCGGCGGAGCGTTCAACGATCCTCGGTTGTCGCTGGACGCCGCCGGCAAGCCACAGAACCCGATGATCAACGCGGGAGCGATCGCGACGCTCGCCCTGGTCGAGTCGGGCGTCGAGGTGTCCGAGCGGTTCGCCCGGGTCGAGCAGACGTGGGGCCGGATGATGGGCCGCCCGCCGGGGTTCGACCACCGCACGTTCCTGGCCGAACGGGACACCGGTCACGGCAACCGGGGGCTGGCCAATCTGATGGCGGCCCAGGGCATGCTGAAGATGGACCCGACGGACCGGGACGCCCCGCAGAAGGCGGCCGAGTTCTACTTCGCGGTCTGCTCGATGCAGGTGGACGCGGCCGGGCTGGCGGCAGCGGGCGCGACACTGGCGAATGGTGGCGTTGCGCCGTACACGGGTGAGCGGGTGTTCTCCCAGGAGACGACCGGCCGGGTGCTGTCGGTGATGGGGCACAGCGGGATGTACAACGACTCGGGCCGGTTCTCCGACCAGGTCGGGCTGCCGGCCAAGAGTGGCGTCTCGGGCAACGTGATGATGGTCGTGCCCGAGAAGCGGCTGGCGGTCGTCACGTTCTCGCCGCGGCTGGACGAGGCCGGGAACTCCGTCCGCGGGGTGGAGGTCTGCCGGCAGCTGGTCGAGAGGTTCGGGCTGCACCCGTACAAGAGCCTGGGCACCGACCGCGGGCGTGACCTCGGCAGCGCCGCCGACGCCTCACGACGGGCTCTCGGAGGAATGCCGACCCCTACGCTGAGCGGCAAGGTCGCCGATCCGGCACGGCCACAGGTCCCGGCAGGCGCTGTTTCGCACCGCGAGACCGAGCGGAAGTGGTGAGTCCTACTCGTCCATGTGGAAGACGTCCCGGGTGTAGACCCGGTCGGCCACGTCGGCGAGCTCGCCGGTCAGGCGGTTGGCCACGATGACCTCGGCGGTGCGCTTGAACTCGTCGAGGTCGTTGATCACCCGCAGACCCTCGAACGTGTCGGCGTCCAGCGCCGGCTCGTGGATCACCACCTCGACACCGGTCTGCTTGAGCCGGTTCACGATCCCGAGCACGCTCGAGGACCGGAAGTTGTCCGAGCCCTCCTTCATCACCAGGCGGTGGATGCCGACGGTCTCGGGCTTGCCCGCGAGGATCTGCTCGGCGACGAAGTCCTTGCGGGTCGCGTTCGACTCGACGATCGCCTTCATCAGCCGCTGCGGGATGTTGTCGTAGCTGGCCAGCATCTGCCGGGTGTCCTTGGGCAGGCAGTAGCCGCCGTACCCGAAGGAGGGGTTGTTGTAGCCGGCGCCGATCCGGGGCTCCAGGCTGACGCCGTCGATGATCGCCCGGGTGCTGAGGTCGTGCTGGGCCGCGAACGTGTCCAGCTCGTTGAAGAAGGCGACCCGCATGGCCAGGTAGGTGTTGGAGAAGAGCTTGACCGCCTCGGCCTCGGTCGAGCGGATCGCGAGCACGGGGGTGTCCGGCCGGGCCGATCCCGCGAGCAAGAGATCGGCGAAGCGCCGGGCCGCCGGGGTGTCGTCACCGACGATGATCCGGGCCGGGTTGAGGTTGTCGTGCAGCGCGTGGCCCTCGCGGAGGAACTCCGGCGAGAACACCACCTGGCGGCCGTACTCGGCCGACATCCGCTCGCTGAACCCGACCGGGACCGTCGACTTGATCACCGGTACGGCGGTCGGGGAGACCTCGACGACCTTGCGGATCACCGACTCCACCGATTTCGTGTCGAACGTGAGTGTGGTCGGGTCGTAGTCGGTCGGGGTCGCGACGACGACGTAGTCCGCCGTCGCGTAGACCTCGTCGGCGGCGGTCGTGGCCCGCAGGTCGAGCGGCGCGGTGGCCAGGAACTTCGACAGGTCCTCGTCGACGAACGGGCTCTCCTGGCGGTTGACCAGGTCCACCCGCTCCTGGGCGATGTCGACGGCGACGACCTCGTTGTGCTGCGCCAGGATGGCGGCGTTCGAGAGTCCGACGTACCCAAGTCCTGCGACGGCGATCTTCATGGGCAAGGAGGTTACCCGGCAACGGGCGGCTCCCGGGGAGCCGCCCGTCCGGGGCCGGCTACTCGACCGTGACCGACTTGGCCAGGTTGCGCGGCTTGTCGACGTCGTGGCCGAGCGCGACCGACGCGTGGTAGGCCAGCAGTTGCAGCGGGATCGTGAGCAGGATCGGGTCGAGCTCCGGCTCGTTCTTCGGCACCCGGATCACCGCGGCCGCACCGTCCGGTACGACGACGCCGGGGTGCGTCACGACGTACAGGGGGCCGGAGCGGGCCGCGATCTCGTGCAGGGCGCCGATGTTGCGGTCCAGCAGTTCGTCGTCCGGAACGATCGCGACGGTCGGTACGTCGGGCGAGATCAGCGCCAGCGGCCCGTGCTTGAGCTCGGAGGTCTGGTAGGCCTCGGCGTGCCGGTAGGAGATCTCCTTGAGCTTCTGCGCGCCCTCGCGGGCGACCGGGTAGCCACGGGTGCGGCCGACGAAGAACAGGCTCTCGTGCTTGGCCAGCCGGCCGGCGATCTCGGCGAGCTCCTGCTCGGTGTCGACGATCGCCTGGATCTGCTCGGGGATCTTCTTCAGCCCGTCGATCAGGCGGCGGCCGTCGGCCGGCGAGACGTCGCGGATCCGGCCCAGGTGGATGCCGAGCATCGCGAACCCGACCGCCATGTTGGTCAGCGCCTTGGTCGAGGCGACCGACACCTCCGGCCCGGCGTGCAGGTAGACGCCGCCGTTGACTTCGCGGGCGATGCTGGAGCCGACCGCGTTCACCAGGCCGATCACCCGGCCGCCCTTGCGCTTCAGCTCCTGCACGGCGACCAGGGTGTCCAGCGTCTCGCCGGACTGGCTGACCGCGACGTACAGGGTGTCGCGCTCGACCACCGGGTTGCGGTAGCGGAACTCCGACGCCGGCTCGGCGTCGGCGGGGATCCGGGCGACCTCCTCGATGAACTGCGCGCCGAGCTGACCGGCGTAGTACGCCGAACCGCAGCCGAGGATCTTCACCCGCTTGATCTCGCGGGCCTCGCGGGCGTCCATGTTCAGGCCGCCCAGGTGGACGGCGTGGAAGCGCTCGTCGAGCCGGCCGCGGATGACCCGTTGGACCGCCTCGGGCTGCTCGTGGATCTCCTTGACCATGAAGTGCTCGTGCGCGCCGCGCTCGAACTCCTCGGCGTCCCACTCGACGGTCTTCTCGGTCTTGGTGGTGGTCCGCGAGTCCTGGGTGAAGGTGCGGTAGCCGTCGGCGCGGACGGTGGCCAGCTCGCCGTCGTCCAGGTAGACGACCTGACGGGTGTAGCGGATCAGCGCGGCCGCGTCGGACGCGACGTGCATCTCGCCGTCGCCGACGCCGAGGATCAGCGGGCTGCCGTTGCGGGCGACCACGATCCGGTCGGGGAAGTCGAGGTCGACCACGGCGATGCCGTAGGTGCCCTCGATCCGGCGCAGCGCGGCCAGCACCTTGTCCTCGAGCGTGTCGCCGTCGGCCTGCTCGATCAGGTGCGCGAGCACCTCGGTGTCGGTGTCGGAGCGCAGCTTGACGCCGGCGTCCTCCAGCTGGGCGCGCAGCACGCCGGCGTTGTCGAAGATGCCGTTGTGCACGACCGCGATCCGCTCGTTGCCGCTGGCGTGCGGGTGCGCGTTGTCCTTGCTCGGGCCCCCGTGGGTGGCCCAGCGGGTGTGGCCGATGCCGACCTTGCCGCCGAAGCGCTTGGGCAGGGAGGCCTCCAGCTCACGGACCCGGCCGGCGTCCTTGTGCACCTTCAGCTCGCTGGAGCCGACCACCGCGACGCCCGCCGAGTCGTACCCGCGGTACTCCAGCCGGGCCAGGCCGTCCACCAGGATGGGCGCGGCCGGCTTGGTGCCGACGTACCCGACGATTCCGCACATGGAAGGGTTCCTTTCGCTGTTGGTCAGCCGTAGACGATCCGTCGTAGCTGCCGGGCAGAGAGTTCGGGGGAGCGGACCGGCCAGTGCCGCAGCTCGTCGCCGAGCCGGGCGAAGATCTCGTCGTTGCGCGCGCCGTAGGTCTGCAGCTCGCGGTGCCGGCGCCGGACGTACTCCTCGGTGGTCTCGGTGAAGTACGCGAGCACGTCGGCGACCACCCGCCGGGCGTCCTCGGTGGTCAGGCCGGTGGTCCGGCTGACCTGGTCGACCAGCTCGTCACTGGGCTGCGTCACCTCACTCATCACCCGACAACTGTGCTGTGCTGGACGCGCTAATGCCAAGGATTTGCCCGGAATCGGGCAAACTCCTCTGTTTGGTCAGTATCTGAATGGACTAGAACAACCTCAGTACGTCGGATTCCATCCCGCGCAGCGCGTCGTAGTCGACCGTGACGCAGTCCAGACCGCGGTCCGTGGCCAGGAACTGGGCCTGCGGCTTGATCAGCTGGGCGGCGAAAACGCCGCGGACCGGGGCGAGCAGGGGGTCGCGGTTCAGCAGTTCGACGTACCGGGTGAGCTGCTCGACGCCGTCGATCTCGCCGCGGCGCTTGATCTCGACAGCGACGTGCTTGCCGTCGGCGTCGCGGCAGAGCAGGTCGACCGGACCGATCGCGGTCGGGTATTCCCGGCGGACCAGCGTCCAGCCCTCGCCGAAGGTGGTCACGTGCTCGGCCAGCAGCTCCTGCAGGTGCGCCTCGACGCCGTCCTTGATCAGCCCCGGGTCCAGGCCCAGCTCGTACGACGTGTCGCTGAGCACCTCCTCGAAGGTGATCCGCAGTTCCTCGCCGGCCTTGTTGGTGACGCTCCAGACGCCGTCTTCCTCGGTCAGCTTGCACGGGGGAGACATCCAGTTCAGCGGCTTGTACGACCCGCCGTCGGCGTGGATCAGCACGGAGCCGTCCGCCTTCACCATCAGCAACCGCGGAGCCATCGGGAGATGGGCGGTCAGCCGGCCGGAGTAGTCCACTGAGCAACGAGCAATCACCAGGCGCACGAGGAGACACCGTAGTCCAAGTTCCAGGAGAGTGCATGAAGAGTGCTCGGTGGGTTCCTGGTGGTGTCGCGGGCCGGGTGGGAATCTGTTGGTACGACCACTTCCTGGGGGAATGCCCGATGAATCTGATGTGCCCAGCCCGAATTCTGCTGCCCTTGCCGGGCACACCGCCGCAGGCCTTCGCCGGAGAGCGGATCACTGCTGTGTACGCCGCCGTGCCCACTCCCGCCGCCTCGACGCTGGCCGCCGATCTCGGCGTTGCCCTGACCGTGCTCGACGACCCAGCCGGGCAGCTGCAGGAGATCTCCGACGCGCATCGGGGTGAGACCGTCGTGCTGCTGGACGCTGACCTCGGCGTCCGGCTGCCCGCCGTGGTCGAGCACACCGGCGACGGCTGGACGTCTGTCGTCGCCGAGAACTTGTTGCAGGCCGCCAACGCCGTCACCGTGCAGACCTACGAGCAACGCGCGGACTCGTTCCGTTCGACCATTCCCCGCGATCCGAACGACAACCTGATCCGCCTGGTCGACAAAGCGTTACCGGCCCGCGGCACCGTGCTGGAGCTCGGCAGCGGCACCGGCCGCGACGCCGCCGAGCTGGAGCGCCGGGGGCATCAGGTCCGTCGTACCGATGCCACGCTCGCCTTCGTCGAGATGATGCGCGACGACGGCTTCAAGGCCGACCAGCTGAACGCGCTGACCGACGACTACGGCGGTCCCTACGATCTCGTCTTCGCCGACGCCGTCTTCCTCCACTTCAGCGCCGACCAGCTGGAGAACGTGCTCACCCGATGCGCTGAGGCCGCGCCCTTGCTCGCTTTCACCACCCGCGAGGGCGAAGGCATCGAGTGGTCCAACCGGTTCCTCGAGCTGCCACGCCAGTTCACCTTGTGGGAGGAAGGTCCACTCCGTGCGCTGCTCACCGGCACCGGGTGGCAGGTCCGGCAGCTCGATCGCGGTGAGACCCGCGCCGGCGGTTGGTTCCACATCCTCGCGGACCGGGCGGCCGCATGATCCGGGCCGGAGTCATCCTGCTCAGCGATGACGGCCTCGCCGCCATCGAACGCGTTCGGGCCGGCCGCCGCTACCACACCCTCCCCGGCGGCGGCGTCGAACCAGGCGAGACCTCCGCCGAAGCCGCCGTCCGCGAAACCCACGAGGAGTTGGGACTGATCGTCAAACTCCACGGCCTCGCCGCCGTCGTCAACTTCAGGCTCACCACCCAGCACTACTACGTCGCCACCTCACTGAGCGGCACCTTCGGCGCGGGGACGGGCGACGAGCTCACCTCTGCACCAACGTCCGAGGCCGGCAGCTACCGCGCTGTCTGGCTTCCCTTGTCCGACCTCACCCACCAGGACCTTCGCCCGATGCCCATCGCCACCGCTCTCCAGTCCGCGGCGAATCCCCATCACCTGCTGGACACCTGGCTCGCCCAGCCCCCGACCTTCGACGAGGTCCCGTCGTGACGCCGGTCATGGTCACGGTCCCGCCCGGCTGGAAAGGGGTGTGAGGTTGACCTCCCAGGTGACTCACCTCATGGGCAGACCAGCGGGCGACTGGCACACTGCGCCCATGGCGCGTGAACTGCAGACAGTCGGTGTGGTCGGGCTCGGCACGATGGGAGCCGGGATCGCGGAGGTGTTCGCCCGGCACGGGCTGACCGTGGTCGGGGTGGAGCGGGACGAGCAGGCGGTCGAGCGCGGCCGCGGGCACATCCAGCACTCCACCGACCGGGCGGTCAAGCGCGGCAAGCTGTCGGTCGAGGACCAGCAGGCACTGTTCGACCGGGTCACGTTCGCCACCGAGATCGAGGCGCTGGCCGACTGCGACCTGGTGATCGAGGCGGTGATCGAGCGGCTCGAGCTGAAGCGCGAGATCTTCTCCGCTCTCGACAAGGTGGTGCGCGAGGACGCGATCCTGGCCACCAACACCTCGTCCCTGTCGGTCACCGAGATCTCCGTGGCCACCCAGCGCCCGCGCCGCGTCGTCGGCATGCACTTCTTCAACCCCGCCCCCGTGCAGGAGTTCGTCGAGGTGATCAAGACCGTCGTCACCGAGCCGGACGTCGTCGAGGACGTGCTCGCGCTGGCCCGCAGGCTCGACAAGGTCCCGGTGGTCGCGGCGGACCGGGCCGGCTTCATCGCCAACGCCCTCCTCTTCGGGTACCTGAACCACGCGGTCTCGATGGTCGAGTCGCGCTATGCGACCCGCGAGGACGTCGACGCGGCGATGCGGCTCGGCTGCGGGTACCCGATGGGTCCGCTCGCGCTGCTCGACCTGATCGGCCTCGACACGGCGTACGAGATCCTCGACACGATGTACAAGCAGGGCCGCAACCGGCTGCACGCGCCGGCGCCGGTCCTCAAGCAGATGGTCACCGCGGGCCTGCTCGGCCGCAAGGCCGGCCGCGGTTTCTACACCTACGAGTCGCCGGACTCACCGGTCGTGGTCGACGACGACCTGACCCCGCAGGTGAACGGCGACCAGTCCGGGGTCCGCGCGATCCGGCAGATCGGTGTGGTCGGCTCCGGCACGATGGCTGTCGGCATCATCGAGGTCTGCGCCAAGGCCGGGTACGACGTCCTGTACGTCGCCCGCGGCACGGAGAAGGTCGACCGGGTCCGGGCCGGCCTGGAACGCTCGCTGGAGAAGGGCGTTCAGCGCGGCAAGCTGTCGTCGGAGGAGCGCGACGCGGCGCTGACCCGCATCGTCGGCACCGCCAAGCTCGACGACCTGGCCACCGCCGACCTGGTGATCGAGGCGGTCGTCGAGGAGCTCAGCGTCAAGCAGGCCCTGTTCGAGACCTTCGACGAGATCTGCAAGCCCGGCGCGATCCTCGCCACCACCACGTCGAGCCTGCCGGTCATCGACCTCGCCATGGCCACCAAGCGCCCCGCCGACGTGGTCGGCCTGCACTTCTTCAACCCGGCGCCGGTGATGAAGCTCGTCGAGGTTGTCAGCACCGTCAGCACCACGCCCGACGTGGCAGACACCGTCGCCGCCGTAGCCATTGCCGCCGGCAAGCACCCCGTGCGCTGCGGAGACCGCGCCGGCTTCATCGTCAACGCCCTGCTCTTCCCGTACCTGAACGACGCGGTCCGCATGCTCGAGGCCCACTACGCCGGCGTCGAGGACATCGACGCCGCGATGAAACTGGGCTGCCGCCTCCCGATGGGCCCGTTCGAACTCCTGGACGTCGTCGGCCTGGACGTGTCCCTCGCGATCCAGCGCACGCTGTACCTGGAGTTCCGCGAGCCCGGCTTCGCCCCGGCCCCGCTCCTGGAGCACCTGGTCACCGCCGGCTACCTGGGCCGCAAGACATCCCGAGGCTTCCGGGACTACACCAACTGACCGTCCCCGCGTCCCCGTGCGTCGGCGGCGCCGCGCACCGCGGCACCGTGCGTCGCGACTGCCCGGCGCCCAGCCTCCTAATCCAGATGCGACTGTGCTGACGGGCGGCCTACTCTCCTGAGATGGAAGCCCGTCAGGCACCGAAACCCCGGTCGCTGCAGAAGGACGCCGAGGGCCAGTGGGTTCGCCGGTGGACCGGTGCCGACTGGTTCACGGGCGTCGACACCTGGGTGCGGGCGCAGCTGGCCACCGCCGGGATCTCCGTCACCGGCGACCCGGTCCCGTACAAGATCCGCTTCTGGGCGGCAGTCTGGTGCTACCCGACCACCCACGGCCTGTACTGGTTCAAGGAGAACAACCCCGGCCAGTCCTTCGAGGCCGCCCTCGTCGACGCGATGGCACGAGAGCTCCCGCAGCACGTGATCGCCCCCCTCGCGATCGAACCCGCCCGCGGCTGGCTCCTCACCCCAGACCAGGGCGCCACCCTCGACCAGCAACTGACCCAGGTCGACCCGCTGCTCCTATGGCGCCGACTGGTAGTCGAGTACGCCGCCCTGCAACGCGACACCATCCCCGCCGAGCAGCCCCTCCTGGCCAGCGGCCTGACCCGCATGGGCCCGAACCAACTCGGCAACGCCGTCCACACCATCGCCGACTGGCTCGCCAACCTCACCAGCGACCACCCACTCGCCCTCGGCGGTCAGGTCGAGCAACTCCATCGGTCGGCCGAAAACCTTTCTGGGTGGGCGTCGAAGTTCTCCGGCGTGATTCCGCTGGCGCTCGACCAGAACGATCTGCACGCCCACAACGTCTTCGCCGCGAGCCCCACCGCACCTTTCCGGTTCTTCGACTTCGGCGACGCGCTCTGGGCACACCCGTTCGTCACCCTCGCCTGCGTCCACGACGCCCTGGTTGACCCCGACGACCCCAACTCCTGGGCGCAAGACGATCCACGCCTCACCGAGATCACCGACGCCTACCTCGACCAGTGGACCGATCTAGCACCCCTCGACGTCCTCCACGCAGAGCTCGAGGCCGCCCTACCCCTCCACGTAGTTCACCGCCTCGTCTCGTGGCACCGCTTACTGGTCCACGCCGACGAAACCGAGGCCGCCGCCTGGGCGTTCTCACCGAAGCACTGGATCGGTGAGGTCATCCGACTGTTCGGCGAGGACTGACAGTCAGCGCAAACCACCTGCAAGACTCCGCGAGATGACCAGCCGGGTCAGCGTCGTCCGCACCGTCGTACAGGCTGAGCGTGCACTGGCGTTCGAGGTCCGCCGGCTCGAGGGGCACGGCCTCGTGTGCAGAAACCGGGCTCACGGCTCCGCGTCGGCGTAGTCGCCGCACGGCCCACCACCGATCGCCGCCGGGATGGTGACCGTACGCCGGTCCGGCCGGACCAGCGGGTCGTAGAACGCGGCGATCTCGGTGCTTGCCTCCGGCACGTAGTGGAAGATCAGCGAACGCCGGAAGCGGTCGGTGCTCGAGTTCGGCCGCGACCCGTGCACGACGCTGCCGTGGAAGAACAGCACGTCCCCGGCCGTCATCCTGGTCTGCACCTTCCGTAGCCCGTCCGGTACCGGCACCTCGGCGTTGGTGAACGACTCGGCCAGATCCGCCGGCTCCGGGCACACCAGCTCGGTCCAATGCGAACCCGGTACGACGGCCAGCCCGCCGTTCTCCGCGTCCACGTCGTCGATCGCGATCCACGCGGCCAGGCAGGTCTCCGGATCGGCGCGCAGGAACGTGTTGTCCTGGTGCAGCGCCTGCCCCCGTGCGCCCGGCGGTTTGAAGTAGAACATCGACTGGGCTCCCAGCGCAGGCCCGATCAGCGCGGTCACCACATCGAGGATCCGGCTGTCGAGCATCAGCTCCAGCGACAGCCGGCCGGCCTCGACGTCGGTCCGCCGGTGCGGGTGCACGAACCGTGGGTACCGCGCCAGCGGGTCGTCCGCCGGTACGCCGTCGTCGATCGCCAGCGAGTGGTCCGCAGCGACCTGCTCCATGAAAACTGTCCTGATTCGCTCGACCTCGGCGGGGCTGACCAGGCCGGGGACCTGGACCACGCCCTCCCGCGCGTAGACGTCGGCGACGGTCTCGGACGCTGTGCTCGTCATGCTTCGAGTCTGCGCGCCGAGCCCGCCGGAGTGGATAACCTATTGAGCTGTGAACCTTCGAGATCCTGCTAGGCCGGACTCCTACACGCCGGTCGTCCGCCGCTTGCTGGCCGGCGAGTTCGACGAGGGCCCGGACTACACGACGTACCGGCGCCGGGGCACGACGGATTGGTTGCTGATCCAGACCCTCGGCGGTCGAGGCCGCTTCGGTACGGCGTACGAGGACGTCCTGGCGGATCCCGGCAGCGTCACGCTGGTGCGGCCGGGCACGCTGCACGACTACGGTGTCGAGCCTGTACTGCGGCGCTGGCACTTCCTGTTCGCGCACTTCCACCCGAAGCCGGACTGGACGCCTCTGCTCGACTGGCCCGAGGCCGCGCCGGGCATCCTGCAGCTTCACCCGAGCGAGCAGGCCGCGGCCCGGATCGCCGACAACCTGGGCGCGGCCGTCCGGCACCAGTCGAGCGTGCTGACCCAGGGCGAACTGCTCGCGCTCAACGCGCTGGAGGCGGCGCTGCTCTGGGCCGACACCCAGAATCCGAAGGCGAGCACGATCGACGACCGTTTGCTTCGCGCGATCGAGCTGGTCGACCGCGACCTCAAGGCCGTCCTCGACGTCCCCCGGCTCGCCCGCGCGGCGAACCTGTCGCCGTCCCGGTTCGCTCACCTGTTCCGCGAACAGCTCGGCATCGCGCCCCAGCAGTTCGTCGAACGCCGCCGGATCGAGGCCGCCCGCCGGCTGCTCGAGCTGACCGCCCGTCCGGTTTCCTCGGTCGCCGCCGAGGTCGGCTTCACCAATCCGCTGTACTTCTCGACCCGCTTCCGCCAGCACACCGGCGCCACCCCCACGGCGTACCGGAAGGGCTGAATCACCGGAACCCAACGCGCACTCCTGATGCACCCGCTCGGCATTCTTCCGGCATTCTCGGGCCGATTGGGCGAGATCGGGCGATTCCGGTCGGCAGTGGGCTCTAGTCTGCTGCCATGAATCTTCGGACTGCCGTGGCGGTGCTGGCCACCCTCGTCGTTGTTGCTGTGTCGGCGTGCGCGCCGGAGGACCAGTCGTCCGGTACGCCGAGCCCGACCGGACCCGATGCCTGCAGCAAGGACAAGCTCGCGCTGAAGACCGCGGGCACGTTCACCGTCGGGACCGACAAGCCGGCGTACGCGCCCTGGTTCACCGACGACGACCCGGCCAACGGCAAGGGGTACGAGTCGGCGGTGACCTACGCGGTCGCGAAGAGCCTCGGGTTCGCGCCGACCGAGGTGAAATGGCTGACCGTGCAGTTCAACTCCGCGTTCGCGCCGGGGCCGAAGAAGTTCGACCTGGACGTGAACCAGATCTCGATCTCCGAGGACCGGCGCAAGGCCGTCGACTTCTCCTCGGGGTACTACGACGTCCGGCAGACCGTGATCACCACGGCCGGCAGCAAGATCGCGAACGTCAAGTCGGTGGCCGAGCTCGCCGACGCCAAGCTCGGTGCCCAGGTCGGCACGACCAGCTACACGGTGCTGCGCGACCTCATCAAACCCCAGCAGACTCCGGCCGTGTACGACACGAACGACCTGGCCGTGCAGGCCCTGAAGAACAAGCAGATCGACGGCATCGTGGTCGACCTGCCGACCGGCTTCTACATGACCGCGGCCCAGCTCGACAACGGCAAGATCGTCGGTCAGCTCCCGGCCGGCGGCCAGGCCGAGCAGTTCGGGTTCGTGCTGGAGAAGGGCTCGGCGCTGACGACCTGCATCTCCAAGGCCGTCGACGGGCTGAAGGCCGACGGCACGCTGGCCAAGCTCCAGCAGCAGTACCTGACCGCCGAAGGCGCGCCGGAGCTCTCGTGATGCACCTTGTCTACTGGGCGGCTCGCCGGATGATGCTCGGCGCTGGGTGGGAGCCCAGTCCGGTCGTTCGAGGAGCGCTGTGAGCGACTGGCAGCCGTCGGCGCTGCAGCTGGAGCGGATGGCGTACCGGCGGCGACGGACCGTGCGGTCGGGAACGATCGCCGCGGTCAGCACCGTCGTCCTGGTGGCGCTGCTCGCGGTCGGAATCGGTTCGACGCCGGGCTGGCCGCGGGTCCGAGAGACGTTCTTCAACGTCGAGCGCGGCTGGGATGCGTTGCCGGTCGTTGCCCAGGGCCTCTGGTTGAACGTCCGGGTGATGCTGGTCTGCGCCGTGCTGATCGTCATCCTCGGGCTGACGCTCGCGATCATGCGCACGTTGCGCGGGCCGATCTTCTTCCCGCTGCGGATCTTCGCCGCGGCGTACACGGACGTCTTCCGTGGACTGCCGTTGCTGCTGGTGATCTTCCTGCTCGGCTTCGGCGTACCGGCCCTGCAGTTGCGCGGGCTGCCGAACGAAGCGGTGATCTGGGGCGGTGCCGCGCTGGTCCTGACCTACTCGTCGTACGTCGCCGAGGTCTTCCGCGCCGGTATCGAGTCGATCCACCCGTCGCAGCGCGCGGCCGCGCGATCGCTCGGGCTGTCGCACCGGCAGACCCTGCGCTTCGTCGTCCTCCCGCAGGCCGTACGCCGCGTGATGCCGCCGCTGCTCAACGACTTCGTCTCGCTCCAGAAGGACTCCGGCCTGATCGCCGTGCTCGGAGTCATCGACGCGATCCGCGCCGCCCAGCTCGAAACCGCCGAGGACTTCAACTTCACGCCGTACGTCGTCGCCGGCATCCTGTTCGTCGCGCTGACGATTCCGCTCACCCGCCTGACCGACTGGGTCGCCCGCCGGCAAGGCTGGTACGGCGGGGGAGGAGGTCCGGTATGACCCTGCTGTCCCTGCGCGGCGTCCGCAAGACGTACGGCGCGAACGTGGTCCTCGACAACTTCGACCTGGACGTCGACGCCGGCCAGTGCGTCGTGCTGATCGGCGCCTCCGGCTCCGGCAAGTCGACCCTGCTGCGCTGCGTCAATCTGCTCGAAACCGTCGACGACGGCGTCATCGAGCTCGACGGCGAGGACATCACCGACCCGCGCGCCAACGCCGACCAGATCCGCTCCGGTATCGGGATCGTCTTCCAGTCCTACAACCTTTTCCCGCATCTGTCGGTCCTCGATAACGTCACGCTTGCTCCCATCCGGGTCCACGGCGTTCCCAAGGCTGACGCCCGGGCCCGAGCCCTGGCGATGCTCGACCGGGTAGGCCTGGCCGACAAGGCGAACGCCCGCCCCGACAACCTCTCCGGCGGCCAGCAACAACGAGCGGCCATCGCCCGGGCGCTCGTCAACAACCCGAAGCTGATGCTGCTCGACGAGGTCACCTCGGCGCTCGACCCCGAGCTGGTCGGCGAGGTCCTCGACCTGCTCAAGGACCTCAAGTCCGACGGCATCACGATGCTCATCTGCACCCACGAGATGACCTTCGCCCGCCAGGTCGCCGACCAGGTCTGCTTCCTCGACCAGGGCCGCCTGCTCGAGTCCGGCCCACCCGACCAGGTCCTCGGCCACCCCCGGGAACCGCGCACCCAGGAGTTCCTCAGCCGCATCATCAACGCGGGCCGCCTCTAGGACCGCGCCGCGAGAACGGCAGGCCGATCTTGTCGCCCGAGCCGCCGGGAGCTAGCCGGCGACGGTCGTGCTGGCGGGAGCGCTCCGACGCCTGCTCGTTGGTGGGTGTGGTTGTGGTGGGGGGCGTTTCGCTAAGTGCTGGTTGGCGGGTGTTGTTTTGGTGGGAGCGCTTCGGCGCATGCTTGCGGGTGGGCGTTGTGCTGGCGGGAGCGCTTCGGCGCGTGCTGGTTGGTAGGTGTTGTTGGGGTGGGGCAGTCTGGCGCGTGCTTGCCCGTGAGGGTGGTTGTGGTGTGGCAGTCGGGCGGATGTTCGCCGGCGGGTCTTGTTTTGGTGGGAGCGCTTCGGCGCACGCTTGCCGGCGGGCGCCGTACTGGCGAGCACACTCCGGCGCAAGCGTGCGCGATCCGCTCGGTCGCACCCGGGGGCCGCCCGTCGCCTAGCATCTCGGGATGGTGACTCGTGAGGTTGATGGCGTCCGGATCGGTCTGCTCGGGCTGCGTCAGGCGGTCGCTGAGCGGAGCCTCGGGCTGGAAGGCGTCCACATCACGCGCCCGGGCGCGGACCCGGTCTCGTTCCGGTGGGTGAGTGATGATCGCCGCGACATCTTCTCGGTCTCGAAGACGTTCACCTCGGTCGCGATAGGGATGGCCAGGGCGGACGGTCTGCTCGATCTCGACGATCTGGTCCTGACGTATCTGCCCGAGTTCAAGAGCACGGCGGCCGACGGCGTCGAAGAGCTGACGATCCGCCACCTCCTGTCGATGACAGCGGGGATCGACTTCCGCTGGGATCCGGACGTCGACCTTCCCGGCGATCCCGCCCAGCTGTTCCTGTCGACCCCGCTGGCTGCCAGGCCCGGTACCAAGTACGCCTACCGCGGCACCAACTCGTACGTCCTCGGCAGGATCATCGCCGCCGTCAGCGGCTCGGACCTCCGCGACTACCTGCTGCCACGGTTGTTCCGGCCACTCGGCATCGGCAACCCGCAGTGGACCCGCTGTCCCATCGGCTACCCGCTGGGCGCGATGGGTCTGCACCTGCGCACCGAAGAGATCGCCCGCCTCGGCGAGACCCTGCTGCACAACGGCGAGTACCGCGGGCAGCAACTCGTCCCGGCCGACTACGTCGAGCTGATGCGGACCGACCTGACCTCGACCGGCCGCCCGGACGAGCCCGACAACTCGTCGTACGGGCTGCACTGCTGGCCGTGCGCGCGCGACGACGCCTGGCGGATGGACGGTCTGTACGGGCAGTTCTGCATCATGTTCCCGCACCAGCAGGCCTGCGTGACGGTCACCGCGCACTACGAGCAGCTGACCATCGACATCCTCGACGCCCTCTGGACCGAGCTCGTCCCGTACCTCTAGGACGTCAGAGCCGAGGCACTGTCGGACGAGCGGGCCCGAATGGCTTCGCTGATGGTCCGGACCGCACGGGCGACGTTCTGCGCGGTGGCCTCGGCGGAGTCCTGCTCGGCCTCGTGGACGAACGCGGTGGCGCCGCGCGGGCTGCCGGCGTAGTCGATGATGCCGTGCTCGATCTGGGTCTTGAACGCCGTCATGTACCCGTGGCGCTCCCAGAGGGCGGCATCGTCACCGGCGATCGGCAGCAGATGGGTCGTCAGCGCCTGGAGCTTCGGTTGCAGGCCCGCGGTCGCGGAGTGGTCGAAGGCCCAGCCGTTGATGAAGACCCGGTCGATCCACCCCTTCAGGAGCGCGGGCATCGACCACCAGTACGCGGGGAAGACCAGGACGAGATCGGTGGCGCGCTCGAGACGGCGGTGCTCGGCGGCGATCTCGGCCGAGTACGTGGCCTGCGCGCCCGCGGCGTACGACTGCCGGTCCGCCGGGCCGAACCGGGGATCGAACCCTTCCGCGGACAGGTCGGCGACCTCGACCGAGCCGGGGTGGAGCGCTGCCTCGAGCTCTCCCAGCACGTGGTGCGTCAAGGACTTCGGGTCGGCGTTCGCGGCGACCAGCAAGGTGTGCATCGGGACTTCCGTTCACTCAGGGGAACCTACTATCAGTAGCCTACCATTAGTAGGTTAATTCCGAATGAGAGACTGCGTCCCATGGCCGAGCGAAGACTGTCCAGCGCCGACCGGCGCGCCCAGCTGGTCTCGATCGCCCGCGAAGTGATCGCCGCCGAGGGCACGGACGCGCTCACGCTCGCCCACCTGGCCACCAAGGCGGGCATCTCCAAGCCGGTCGTCTACGACCACTTCTCGTCCCGCTCGGCGCTGCTGCTCTCGCTGTACGAGGACTTCGACCATCGGCAACTCGCCGACCTGCGGGCCGCGACCGCGCTCCCGTCGTCGGATCTGCGGCAGCAGGTCGACGCGATCGCCGCGGCCCACGTCACGTGCATGGTGTCCCAGGGCACCGAGCTCAGCGGGGTGATGGCCGCTCTGGAAGGCACGCCGGACCTCGAGAAGGCCAGGCGCGACTCCGAGCACCGGTACGTCGAGATCTGCCGCGAGGCCATCCACCGAGCCGATGCCACCGCGGACCTCAACGAGCAGTCGGCCATCGCCTTCGTCGGCGCCGCGGACGCCCTGGGCCACGCGGCCGCCCGCGGAACCATCACCCCGGCAGTGGCCCGCGCAACCATCACCACCGTCCTGCTGGCCCTGGTCGCCGGGGGCCGACCGCTCAGCCCAGTGGGTTGAGCTCCTGGTAGTCCGCGTCCTGCATGACCCGCCGTACGCCGATGGGCTGCTGCGTCGGGACCCCACCGGGACCGGGGACCTGCGACACCAGCGCAGCGATCTCGAGCGCACGGGCCTCTGACTCCACATCGATGACCTGGAATCCGGCCAGCAGCTCCTTCGACTCCAGGAACGGCCCGTCGGTGATGACGGGCGCCGAGACGCCGTCCGAGGTGACGGACTTGGCAAGCTCAGGCCCGGTCAGCGCCTCGCCGCCGATCAGCTCGCCGGACTCCCGCAGGTCGGCGTTCAGCTTCTCGTAGTAGTCCATGTGCGCCTTGACGTCCTCCGGCGCCCACTCCGTCATCGGCGTCGTGATCGCGCCACCGTCGTAGTTCACGATCAGCAGGAACTTCGTCATCCCGGTCTCCATCCGTTCGGCACCCCGGTGGTGCTCTCACCCAGGGGACGAACCCGACGCTACGTCCTCGACATCCCCGGCGACGAAAGTTCTCAGCGCGACGACAGGTACGTCAGGACGGCCATCACCCGGCGGTTGTCGTCCTCGGACGGGGGGAGGTCGAGCTTGGCGAAGATGTTGTTGGTGTGCTTGCTGACGGCCTTCTCGGTGACGAAGAGGGCGGCGGCGATGGCGGCGTTGGAGCGGCCTTCGGCCATCAGGCCGAGGACCTCGGACTCGCGCGGCGTGAGGCGGGTGACGGGGGAGTCGCGGGTGCTGCGGGCCAGGAGCTGGCCGATCACGTCGGGGTCCATCGCGGTGCCGCCGCCGGCGACGCGGCGGACCGAGTCGAGGAACTCGGCGACGTTGGAGACCCGGTCCTTGAGCAGGTAGCCGACGGCGCCGCCTCCGCCGGTGAGCAGCTCCCGGGCGTAGAGCTGCTCGACGTACTGGGACAGGACCAGGATCGGCAGGCCGGGGACCTGGCGGCGGGCCTCGATGGCGGCCTTGAGGCCCTCGTCGGTGAAGGTGGGGGGCAGCCGGACGTCGACAACGGCCACGTCCGGCCGGTGCTCGACGAGCGCCGGGACCAGCCGGGGGCCGTTGTCGACGGCTTCGACGACGGTGAAGTCGTGGGCTTCCAGCAGCCGGATCAGGCCGTCCCGGAGGAGGGCGTGATCTTCAGCGATGAGGACTCGCAAGGCAACTCCATGATCACGGTGGTCGGCCCGCCGGTCGGGCTGACCACGGTCAACGTACCGTCGAAGGCGGCCAGCCGCCGCTGGATTCCGTACAGGCCACCTCCCACTGTGACCGTCGCCCCACCGACGCCGTCGTCGCCGACGATGATGTGCAGCCGCTCCTCCTCGTGGGTGATCTGCACCCAGGCGTTCGTCGCGGCGGAGTGTTTGATCGCGTTGGCCAGTGCTTCGGCGACCGCGAAGTACGCGGCGGACTCGACCGGCGCCGGCGGACGACCCGGTACGTCGTACGTGACGTCGACCTTGAACGGGCAGGTCAGCGCGAGCGCGTTGACCGCGCCGTCCAGTCCCCGGTCGGCGAGCACCGGCGGGTGGATGCCGCGGACCAGGTCGCGCAGCTCCGACAGCGCCGTACTGGCCGACTCGCGGGCCTCGGTGAGCAGCGCCGCGGCCTGCTGGGGGTCGCGGGCCACCATCTCCTCGGCCATGCCGAGGTTCATGCTCAGCGCGGCCAGCCGGGCCTGGGCCCCGTCGTGCAGGTCCCGCTCGATCCGGCGCAGCTCGGCGGCCTGGGTGTCGACGGTCTCGGCGCGGGACTCGGCCAGCTCTCGGACCCGGATCGCCAGCTGGGCGCTCTCGGTCGGGCCGAGCAGCGACTTGGCCAGGAACGCGTTGGCCCGCAGCAGCCGCTCGCCGGCCGCCGACCAGATCAGGAACGCGACGAGCCCGAGCGGCACCATGATGAAGGCGGTCAGCGGCGTCAGCGTGGGCAGGATCGCCCCGCCGAACGGCTCGTCGAACACGCCGGCCGGCGTCACCCAGACCAGGAACGGGTAGATCAGGTAGAACAGCGAGGCCAGGAACAGTACGGCGGACAGCAGGTTCAGCGTGAACCCGATCACCGCGTTGACCAGCAGCCAGGCGACGTCGCGCCAGGTGGCCGGGTCGGCGAGCGTGGTGCGCAGCCACATCAGCATCCCGGGCATCGGCGGCTTGCGGTACGGCCGCTCGATCCGGACGCCGAGGAAGCTCGACAGCATCGTCCGGTGGCAGTTGGCGAACCAGCGCACGCAGGGCACGAAGACCAGCAGCATCGGGATCCCGACCCAGACCGCGATCAGCGGCACCGAGACCACGTTGAGCACGAAGAAGGCGATCCCGATCTCGGCGAGAACGGCCAGCCCGAGCGCGACGAAGGGCTGGGCCGGCCGCGGGAACCGCAGCGGCGGCGCCTTGGTGGCGTTCTGGATGGTCGTCATCGTGTCTCCCGTGGTCAGGTCCAGCGAACTCCCTCCATCATGACCGAGTCCCGGGTCCGCCTCAGGGGTGCTAGGCCCACCCTGACCAGGTGGTTAGCACCCAGATCGCCAGGGTGGTAGCACGCGTGCGCTGAGCGGCGATGGGCACCAGGGTGGATCACGTACGCCGGCCAGGGCCGCAACACCCGGGCCTCCACCGCTCACGAGACGAGGCACCTGATGGCACCGCCACTTGCCCCCGCCGCCACACCCACCCGGACGAAGGGCAGCGATTTCGCGCCGCTGCTGCGTCAGGTCCGCGAGGCCGGCCTACTGGAACGCCGTACGGCGTCGTACGCGATCGCCATCGGGCTGAACGTCGCGCTGATCGCGGCCACCTGGGCCGGGGTGATCCTGCTGGGCAACTCGTGGCTGCAGCTGCTGCTGACGATCCCGCTCGCGATCTTCACCACCCGGGCCGCGTTCTTCGGCCACGACGCCGGGCACCAGCAGATCGGCAGCTCCCGCAAGCTGCACGACCTGATCGGGCAGCTGCACGGCAACCTGTTCTGCGGGATGAGCTACGGCTGGTGGAACGACAAGCACAACCGCCACCACGCGAACCCGAACCACACCGACAAGGACCCGGACGTCGGCGAGGGCGTGCTGGTCTGGACGCTCGAGCAGGCCGAGGGCCGGACCGGTCTGCACGGCTGGCTGAGCCGCAACCAGGCGAAGATCTTCTTCCCGCTGCTCACGCTCGAGGGCCTCAACCTCAAGGTGTCGAGCGTGCTGTTCCTGGTCGGCCGCCGCAAGCGCCACGAGGCGCGGGTCGAGCTGGTGCTGATGGCCGTGCACCTCACGCTGTACTTCACCGCCCTGTTCCTGGTCATGTCGCCGGGCAAGGCCATCGCGTTCGCCGCGCTGCACCACGCGCTGTTCGGTCTGCACCTGGGCAGTGTCTTCGCGCCGAACCACAAGGGCATGGAGATGCCGGACGACGACAGCAACTGGGGTCACCTGGACAAGCAGGTCCTCACCTCGCGCAACGTCGACGGCGACCTGGTCACCGATTGGATGATGGGCGGCCTGAACTACCAGATCGAGCACCACCTCTTCCCGAGCATGCCGCGCGCCAACCTGCGCTTCGCCCAGCCGATCGTGCGCGCGTACTGCGAGAAGATCGGCATGCCGTACCTGAGCACGGGCCTGATCGAGTCGTACAAGATGGGTCTGGGACACATGCACGAAGTGGGCAGCGAGCTCCGCGCTCAGCACGCGAAGTGAGCAACTCGCTCTGCGCTTTGCCTCGCTCCGCTCGGCGGGTCGTGGGGCCTCGACCAGATTCCCTTCCACTGGATCGCGTGATCGGTTAGGTTCCTGGTCTCGGGGCCGCCTTGTACGAAGGAGACCTGCATGACCGACACGTCCGGTTTGAGTCGTCGCGGCCTGCTCGGAGCCGTCGCCGGTGCGACCGCCGCCACCGCCCTGTCCACACCGGCCTGGGCTGCTGAAGACCAGCGGCCCGGAGCGGTGAGGCCGCCGGCGCTGGACAAGTACGACCGGCAGATCGTGCAGGGGATCTCCTCGGACCGCGCGCTGCAGCACCTGAAGGTGCTGTCCGAGCAGATCGGCCCGCGGATCGGCGGCACGGTCAGCGAGAAGCGCGCCGCAGACTACCTGGCCGGGCAGCTGGACAGGTTCGGGTACCGGACCCGGCTCGAACCGTTCCCGGTCGCGGACAAGTTCACCGCCCAGATCGGTGACCCGCGGAAGCTGCTGCCCGACGACATCTGCTGGCAGGCCGGTGCCGCTCCCGGCGGCAAGCTCAACGTGACGGTCCAGGGTCCGGCGCGCGACGTCGGGCCCGCGACGGCTCCGGTCTGGCCCGCTGACGTCGCCGGCGCCGTCGTACTGGCTGATGACACCGCGGCGGCGCGGCCGGGCTTTGTCGCCGAGGCTGCTGCGCGGGGTGCGGTCGCGGTGATCCTGTTGCCGGCCGACCAGGCGTTTCCCCGCCGGGCCTCCGCGTTCTCGCCGAGCGGGCTGACGGATGCGCCGATCCCCGTGATCGGCGTCGCGCAGGTGCAGAAGCGGTTGCTGCGCGAGGCGCTTGCCGTGGTGACGTCGCTGCCGCTGTCGATCGGTACGACGGCCCACCGCGGCCTGATCTCGAACAACGTGATCGGCGAACGCCGCGGCAAGGGCAGCAACGCGCCGATCGTGATGGTCAGCGGCCACTACGACACGGTGATCGGTGCGCCGGGCGCGAACGACGACGGTTCCGGCACGGTCCTCACGCTCGAGCTGGCGCGCGTCCTGGCGAAGCTGCCGACCGAGGCGACGCTGCGGTTCGCGCTGTGGGGCTCGGAGGAGCAGGGGCTGATCGGGTCGCGTTACCACGTGGCTCAGCTCGCGCAGGATCAGCGCGACCGCTACCGGGCCGTGTTCCAGAACGACATGGTCGCGACCAGCTGGGACCCGGCGATCGTCTACTGGCTGCTCTCCTTCGACGGACTCGCCAACACCGCGACGGACGCCGTACGGGCTGCTGGTCAGCGTCTCGGGTACGACGCGCAGATGGTCGGCCCGGTCACCCGCGGAGCCAGCGACCACCAGTCGTTCCAGGAGGTCGGGATCGCGGCCGCGAACTTCTCCTGGCGCGGCGAGTCGTCGCCCGCGCTGCTCGAACCGCCGTACCACTCGCCGGAGGACACGATCGCCAAGAACGTCAGCCTGGAACGGCTCAAGGTCTCGATGGAACTGATCGGCACCGCCGCGTACGCCGTGGCCCGGCGCCGCTGAGCCAGTCCGTGCGTAGAGCCCGTGCGCGGAGGGCCGTGCGTCGGCGGATAGCCTTGAGGCGACATGTCACCTCGTCGGCGCAAGCCCTCCAAGCACACTCGGCCGGTCAGTGACCGGCCGCTGCTCGGTGGTACCCAGGAGCGGCAGAGCCGCGGCGACGGGGACTGGATCGTACGGAAGGTCAGCGGTACGGCGTCGACGAAGGCGTACCGCTGCCCGGGCTGCGACCAGACGATCCTGCCGAACACCCCGCACGTGGTGGTCTGGCCGGAGAACCCGAGCCTGCTCGCGGCGATCGGTGGCGCCCAGTCGCTGGACGAGCGCCGCCACTGGCACACCAACTGCTGGCAACGCCGCCGTTAGGCTGTGTCTCCCGAGAAAGGCCCCGCATGAAGCTGCCTGTCACGTCGTACGGCGAGAGCGGTACGCCGGTCGTGGTGATGCACGGACTGTTCGGCTCCGGCCGGAACTGGATGACCGCCGCCCGCCGGCTCGCGGCGTCGCACCGGGTCTACGCGTTCGACCTGCGCAACCACGGCACCTCCGAGCACGTGCCGACGATGACGTACCCGGAGATGGCCGAGGACGTCCGCGAGACGATCGAGGCGCTCGGCGTCGGCCCGGTCGCGCTGGTCGGGCACTCGATGGGCGGCAAGACCGCGATGCTCACCGCGCTGACCCACCCCGAGGTGGTCGAGCGGCTGGTCGTCGTCGACGCGGCGCCGGTGTCGTACCCGCCGCAGTTCGAGCAGTACTCCCAGGCGATGCGCGGCGCCGACCTGTCGAACATCCAGCGCCGTGCGGAGGTCGACGCCCAACTGCAGGACGCCGTACCGACTGCCGGGACCAGGGCTTTCCTGCTGCAGAACCTGATCCTCGACGACCAGGGCGCTCGCTGGCGGCCGAACCTCGAGGTCATCGAGGCGTCCTTGCCGGGGATCTCGGGCTGGCCCGACGGCGTCACCGGCTCGTACGACGGACCGACGCTCTTCATCTACGGCGGCAAGTCGGACTACGTGCGGCAGGACCACCGGGCGACCATCGAGGCGCTGTTCCCGCAGGTCCGGTACGAGGTGGTCGCCGAGGCCGGGCACTGGGTGCACGCCGAGCGGCTGGACGACTTCCTCGCGGCGCTGACGCCGTTCCTGGCCTGAACCGTCCGGGGATGTGATTCGTTGCCCGCTCGCGTAGGATCTAGGTAATTTTCTACCCAGACGCGAGCGGGAGGTGCCGGTGAACCGATCAGTCCTGGCCGTCGGCGGTCACATCGGGGACATGGACCTGTCGGCGGGGCCGACGCTGGCCAAGCTCGTGATCGAGGGCGCGAACGCGACGATCGTCGCGCTGACGCCGGGGGAGCGCGGTCACCCCCGGCTCTCGCCGGCGGAGTACCAGCGGCAGAAGGTCGCCGAGGGCGAGGCGTTCGCGACCGCGATCGGCGCCGACTTCATGGTGCTCGGCTACAGCGAAGGCTTCCTGCCCGACACCGACGACGTCGCGCTGGAGCTGGCCACGATCATCCGCGACCAGCAGCCCGACACGGTGATCACGCACTGGCGGCACAGCTCGCAGCGCGACCACGAGCACACCGCGCGGATCACCGAGCGGGCGATCTACCTGGCCGACCTGCCGATGGACCACGAGCTGCCGCGGCACGCCGTACGGACGTTGCTGCACACCGAGCACGCCGAGGACCTGCGCGACTTCGCGCCGACGGCGTACGTGCCGATCCCCGACGATGCGTTCTACCGCTGGGTGAGCGCGATCCGGCACCAGGCCTTCGCGCGCGGCGAGACCGACGGGTTCCGGCACATCGACTACTACACGGCGCTGATGACGATGCGCGGCTGCCAGGCGGGCTACCCGCGGGCGTGCGCCGTGCTGGACCCGAGTGGTCCCGAGGTCAGCAAGCTGTCGGCCTAGGGCGTGTCTGGCAATTCTCGCCTACTGCGCGGCACTCGGCGCGGCACCTCGGAGCACTGGAGCAAAGCCCACGATGGAAAAACATCGAGGGCTTCACTCCAGCACTCCGAGCTGCCGC